>DASUEN010000324.1:0-4884 GCA_036275055.1 Thermoanaerobaculia bacterium | reverse complement strand
GCCCCCTGCAGAGCTGGAACCGGGTGGAGGTGTGGAAGGCCCTTCTACAATAGGCCCAAAGGACGCCAAGGACCGCAAGGACAAGTGGCCCGTCCTTGTTGTCCTTGAAGTCCTTGGTGTCCTTGCTGTCCTTTGGCCGGGCCTACGAGACCTCCTCCCCCATCAGCACCTCCTCCTCCCCGCCCTCCACCTCCCGCGTCACCTTGTCCACCATCTCCAGGGTCTCGATCTCGTCGCCACCGGCCGCGCCCATCTCCTTGAAACGGCGGGCGGCGGGGAGAACTCGCAGCTCCAGCGAGCCCACGGCTTTGTTGTAGAAATCCACGCTCTGGCCGAGGTTCTTGCCCATGGCGGTGAGGTGGCTGGCGAAGGTCCGCAGGCGCTCGTAGAGGGTCTTGCCGAGGTCGCTGATCTGCTTGGCGTTCTCCTCCACCTGCGCCTGCCGCCAGCCGTAGGCCACGGCACGGAGGAGAGCGATGAGGGTGGTCGGCGTCGCCAGGATCACCCGCTGCTCGACCCCGGCTTCGATCAGACTCGGGTCCTGCTCCAAGGCGGCGCTGAAGAAAGTCTCCCCCGGCAGGAAAAGGACGACGAGCTCCGGCGCCGGCTCGAACTGGGCCCAGTAGTTCTTCGCCGCCAGCTTGGTGAGGTGGCTGCGGATCTGCCGCGCGTGCTCCCGCAGCTTGGCCTTCCGGCCGTCCTCGTCCGGCGCGTCGAGAGCGTCGAGATAGGCGTCCAGAGGCGCCTTGGCGTCGATGACGATGTTCTTCTGATTCGGCAGGCGCACCACGAGGTCCGGCCGCTGGCGCCCGTCCTCGGTGGTCACCGTGGCCTGGACGGCGAAGTCGCAATACGCGACCATACCCGCCATCTCCACCACTCGCTGGAGCTGGATCTCCCCCCAGCGCCCGCGGGTGCCCGAGTTGCGCAGGGCTCCCACCAGCCGTCCCGTTTCCCGCTCCAAGCCAGCCTGGGCTCCGGCCAGGGACTTCAGTTGATCGGTGAGGCTCGAATAGGCGACGGCGCGGGCGGTCTCGATCTCCTGGATCTTCTGGTCCACCTTGGCGAGCGACTCGCGCAGCGGCTTCACCAACTCGCCGATCGCCTGCTGGCGCAGCTCCAAATCCCCCTTCGCTCCTTCCTGAAAGGTTGCCAGCGTGGCCTTCGCCAGGTGCAGGAAGCTCTGGTTGTTGCTCTGCAGCGCTTCGGAGGAAAGGGCCTTGAAGGCGTCGGAGAGCTTCGCTTGCGCCTCGTTCAGCAGGCGCAGCTTGTCGTCCGCACTCCGTCGCTCTGAATCGAGCAGCGTGCGCAGGCGCATCACCTCGGCCTGAAGGCGCAGTCGCCCGAGGAGCCAGGCGGCGGCGATTCCCAGGGCGAAGGCCAGGAGGGCGAGAAAGAGGACGGCCGGGCTATCCATCGTCCTCAGTATATCGTCGCTTGCGTCGGGTTGCCGAAGCCAGCCACTCTTCTACCCTCTACCGGGAACCCGTACGGTTTGCGGCGCTGGTCTCGGGAATCCGCCCCCAAGTGGGCATCGAAACTGTGAACCCAGCAGTCATCGCTGGAGACCCAGCAGTCATTGCTGGGCAGCCAGCAATCGTCGCTGGGTACCCAGCAGTCATTGCTGGACACCCAGCAGTCATTGCTGGGGACCCAGCAGTCGTCGCTGGGTAGCCAGCAGTCGTCGCTGGGTAGCCAGCAGTCGTTGCTGGGCACCCAGCGATCGTTGCTGGACGGCCAGCAGTCGTTGCTGGGGACCCAGCGATCATCGCTGGACGTCCAGCGACGACTGCTGGCGGGGCGGGAGGCTCCCCAAGATCTGGCTCAGTGTTCCGTGACGAGCAGGTTTCACGCTATACCAGCCGCCGGGTCAATCCCCGCCGCCCGGAGGGTTGAACTGGCAGAACTGGGAACAGATACAGCCGCTGCCGGAGACCCACCGGCACACACGGATCCCGTGGCAGGCCGGATCGCAGCAGAGCGGAGGGCAGGTGATCGCCGCGCTGGCGGTCTGCGGAGCAAGCCCGATCCCGAGGCTTCCGGCCAGCACGGCAGCGGCGACGATCAACTTCGCGACTTTTTTCTGCAT
The DNA here is from genome assembly GCA_036275055.1 of Thermoanaerobaculia bacterium. Lineage (GTDB taxonomy): Bacteria > Acidobacteriota > Thermoanaerobaculia > Multivoradales > UBA5704 > DATARR01. Next base: position 2,795 of record DASUEN010000324.1, on the reverse strand, counting down.
GAGGTCTCCTTTTCTCAAAAAGATCGAGGGGCCACCCTACCGCCCCAGCAAACTCCGCGCAATCACCAGCCGCTGCATCTCGCTGGTCCCTTCGTAGATCGTGGTCACGCGCACGTCGCGGTAGAGGCGCGCGATCTCGTAGTCCTCGTGAAAGCCGTTGCCGCCGTGGATCTGCAACGCTTCCTGGCAGGCGCGGTTGGCGGCTTCGGAGGCGAAGACCTTGGCCTGGGCGGCGAGGCGCCCTCCCCGCGGGGTGTCCTCGGCGAGGGCGGCGGCATAGGTGAGCGCCCGCGCCGCGGCGAGGTCGGTCGCCATCTGCGCCAGCTTGAACTGGATCGCCTGGTTGGCCGCAATGGGTTGGCCGAACTGCACCCTCTCCTTGGCGTATTCGACCGCCAGCTCCAAGGCCCGCTGGTGGATGCCCACCGCCTGAGCACCGATACCGAGCCGGGAGTGGTCGAGGGTCGAGAGGGCGATCTTCAGCCCCTGCCCCTCCTCTCCCAGGAGGTTGGCGGCCGGCACCCGGCAGTCCGCGAAGAAGATCTGCGCCGTGCGCGAGGACTTGAGCCCCAGCTTCTCCTCCGGCGGCCCGACGGAGAAACCCGGAGCGTCGCCAGGCACCACGAGGGCGGAGAGCCCCTTCTTCCCCGCCTCGGGGTTGGTGCGCACCACCACCACGAACCAGCCGGCGAAGCCCGCGTTGGTGATCCACGCCTTCTGGCCGTTGAGCACCCAGAAGTCGCCGTCGCGGCGGGCCGTGGTCTTCAAGCTCCCGGCGTCGCTCCCCGCGCCGGGCTCGGTGAGGCCGAAGCCCCCCAGCGTCTCGCCCGAGGCGAGCGACGGCAGCACCCGGCGCTTCAGCTCTTCGCTGCCGAAACGGACGATGGGCCAGCCGCAGACGGAGTTGGTGACGCTCATCGTCACCGCCACCGCCGGATCGGCGCGCGAGATCTCCTCCATGGCGAGCAGGTAGGAGAGCGTGTCCATCCCCGCGCCGCCGTACTCCTCGGGCACCAGCATGCCGAGGAGCCCCATCTCCCCCATCTCCTTGAAGATCTCGAGCGGGAAGCGGTGCTCGCGGTCGCGCTCCGCCACGCCGGGACGGATGCGCTCCTCGGCGAAGCGCCGCACCTCGGAGCGCAGCAGCTCCTGGTCCTCGCTGAAGGAGAAGTCGATGCCGGCTTCGGCAGCCGGCGCGGGCTTGGTGTCGCGCTTGATTTCGGTGGTCACAGCGGCCATGGCGCTTCCCCTTCTTCAGGCCTTGTTGAGGACCCAGTCGGCGATCACCATCTTCTGGATCTCGCTCGTCCCCTCGTAGATCTCGGTGATGCGCGCGTCGCGGAAGTAGCGCTCGACGTTGTATTCCTTGGTGTAGCCGTAGCCGCCGTGGATCTGCAGCGCCTTATTGGTCACCCGCTGCGCCATCTCGGAGGCGAAGAGCTTCGCCTGCGCGGCCTCCAGGGTGTAGCGCTTGGCGTTCTCCTTGGCCCATGCCGCCTTCCAGGTGAGGAGGCGCGCGGCGTCGATCTCGGTGGACATGTCCGCCAGGTAGAACTGGATGGCCTGGAAGTCCGAGAGGTGCTGGTTGAACTGCTCGCGCTGCTGCGAGTAGGCCAGGGCCTCCTCGAAGGCCGCCTGGGCGATGCCCACGGCCTGGGCGGCGATGCCGATGCGGCCGCCGTCGAGGGTCGCCATGGCCACCTTGAAGCCGTCGCCGTCCCCGCCCAGCCGCCATTTCGCGGGGATACGCATGTTCTCGAACGCCAGCTCCGTCGTCCCCGAGGCGTTGACCCCCAGCTTGAACTCGTGGGTGCCGTGGCTGTAGCCCGGGGTGTCCGTGGGCACGATGAAGCAGGTGATCCCCTTGTGCTTCTTCTCCAGGTCGATGCTGGCGAAGACGAGGGCGATATCGGCGTCCGTGCCGTTGGTGATGAACACCTTGTTGCCGTTCAGCACGTAGTCGTCGCCGTCGCGCCGTGCCGTGGTGCGCAGGCCGGCGGGGTCGCTGCCGGCGCCGGGCTCGGTCAAGGCGAAGCAGCCGAGCTTCTTCCCCGCGGCGAGGGGGGTGAGGAACTCCTTCTTCTGCTCCTCGGTGCCGAACTTGAGCAGCGGATCGCAGACCAGGGAGTTGTTGACGGAGAGGATGACGCCCGAGGTGGCGCAGGCGCGGCTGACCTCTTCGATGACCAGGCAGTAGGAGAGGGTGTCCATCCCGGCGCCGCCGTACTCTTCGGGCACGGCGACACCGCCCAGGCCCAGCTCGCCCGCCTGGTCGAAGAACGGACGGGGGAACTCGCCCGACTCGTCGATCTCCTTGGCGCGGGGTCTGACCACTTCGTCCGCGAACCGGCGGACGGTCTCTTGCAGCAGTTTCTGCTCTTCGGTGAGCTCGATCTTCATGGTTTTCCTTTAGAGGAGGTGCTTCGGCCAGCCCCCGGATCGTAACAACCCGCCGCCCGCTTCTCAATCCCCCCCGACTTGAGGCACAATCTGGCAGCCATGAAGACGACGACCGACGCTCCTCTCTCGTACACCGAGACCGAGATCCGCAGCTATCTGCCCACCGGCTGGGACCTGACCGGCGATGCCGAGGGGGCCTGGGACCCCAAGAAGCAGGTCTGGCGCGCCCGCGTGCTCGACGGCGTGGACTTCGACTGGCCCCTGGAGGTCGGCGCCGGTGATGCCGGCAAGCTGGGGCGCCTGGAAGCGCTGCGCAGGGCCTTCGACCGCCTCGTCCGCGAGCGGCTGGGCTAGGCCGGATTGGTCCCTTCACCCCTCTCTCCCCTCCCCGCCGG
>DASUEN010000323.1:0-11474 GCA_036275055.1 Thermoanaerobaculia bacterium | reverse complement strand
CTTCCCTTTCGCTGGGGAGGGCGCCGTCTTCGCTTCCGGCTCGGGGATAGGGAACAGGGTCTCGCTCATGAGTGAAGTATCTCACGAACACGAGCCAATCAGAGGCGGCTATCCGGAATTTTTTCACAGCCTCTCAGGTCCCCTCCTCCCTCGTAGCCTTCGTATCCCCCTCGCAGGCGTCCGCCGTGGGCACGGCCTTGAGGCGCCGGGCTTTGCGGCCGAGGTCGGTGTCGCCGCAGCAGGCCAGGATCGCCTGGTAGAACGGCTGCGCCGCTTCCGGATCCCGCGCTTTCAGCCAGGTGCCGGCGCTGGCCAGGATGCGGGCCTTCTCCTCCCCACCCGGCAGGAGAGCGGCGGCCGAGCGGGCTAGGGCAGCCCCCTGATACCGGTAGTGGAAACGCTTGGTGGGCTCCACCCGGCTGCGGGCGACGCGGGCCGATTCGTCCTTCGACGGGCCCAGGTGCTGGTGGGTCTTGCCGTCGGCCCGGGCCACGGCGAAGGGGTCCGGCTCATAGCTCCCGCCCCAGATCTGCCAATCCGGCTCCAGCTCGATGCCCAGCAGCTCCATCCCCTGGTGGCGGGTGAGGCAGGCGGCGCGGAAGAGGCTCCGGGCCCGCTCGGCCGCGGGATGCGACTCGTCCCGCCCCTTCGCGAACGACTGTCGCAGGTCGTCGAGAGGTACCTGCAACGGCGCAGGGAAGTAGGCTCGCGCCTCCTCGAAGCGGCCGGCCTGGGCGAGGCGGCGGCCCAGGAGGTAGCGCACGTCGTAGGCGACGCGCTCGTCCGGCGGCGGCGCCAGGCCCGCCTGCAGCAACTCCCAACCCACGCCGCCCTCGCCGGGCCGGTATCGCGCGGCGAGGTCCGCGGGCCAGGTCTTGTCGATGTAAGCGCGCAACTCGTCCACCGTCAGCACCCGCTCGCCGACATAGGCGGCATCCATCCAGTAGCCGCCACGCAGGAGGGCATCGAGGGCCGCTGCGTATTCGCCGCGAGCCAGGCGGACGGCGCCCAGTTCACCGTTGGCGCGGGGGCGAAGGGCCGGCTGCACGTCCTCCTCGTAGACGCCCCACAAATCCGAGCCCGCGGTGGGCGCGGCCGGCAGGGCGGCTGCGGCCTGGGTCAAGAGGGGCTCGGCCTCGGCCAGCTTGCCGGCGCGCAGCAGGAGCTTGGCGCGGATCCATCGCGCCATGGGCGCATCCGCGGGCGCCTGTTTCAGCCACTCCCCGGCGGCGGCGAAATCGCCGGAGCGGTAAGCGGCCCAGGCCAGGCGGTCCGCGCCATCGGTCTTGGAGACTCCCGCGGCCCGCAGGGCGGCCAGCCACTTCTTCGTCCCCTCGGCTTCGAGGGGTCCCTCGTAGTCCTGGCGGGTCCACACGGAGAGCGCCCAAGCGGTGAAGACGGCGCGAGCTTCGGGGGAACGGGCGACCTTCTTCAAGGCGTCCGCATCGTCCACCATGCGGGCGCAGACCCGCCGAATGGAGGGGAGGGCCGTGGGATCGCCACCCTTCTCCTGTTGGAGGTAAAGCTTGAGGGTCTCTTCGGGCCGGCCACGCCCCATCTCGGCCCGCGCCTGCCAGCCGAGGCTGGCCTGGGCGAGGCCCAGAGGATCGGGGAAGCCCTTGGACGCCAGCTCCCGGGTGCGCTCGAATCCGTGGACGGCTGCCGCCGGGTCTTTCTCGATCGCGGCCTTGCCGAGCATGAACGCCGCCCAGGTGGAGCGCAGCCGCCGCTCCTTCTCGGGGCGCGCCAACAGCTTCTCCCAGGCGGCGCGGGCAGCGTCCGGCTGTTCCAGGTGATAGGCGATGGCGCCGCGCAGGTAGTCCTCGAATTCGCCCGGCAGGCCGGAGGGCACGGCGAGCTCGGGCGGCGCTGGGCGGGGCGGCTTGGGATCGGCGAACTGCGCCTCCTCGCGCCAGGCGACCACCTGCTCTCGCCAGGCCGTGATGGCGTCCCGCACCTTGACGTACGGCTCGATCACCGCCTGCCGGCGGGCGGCAGGAAGCGCGGCGAGAGCCGTCTCCAGGTCCTTGAGGTCGGCCGCCGCCGTCTGGTGGAGGGGACCCTTCTCGTCCTGCACCACCGGGAAGGGGGGTTTCTCCGCCGGCAGGGGCTGGAGGGCGTCGCGTAGCCAGACCGTGGGAGCTTCCAGGATGCCGGCTTCGCTGGTCAGCAGCCAGTGCGGAAAGGAGGGACCGCACGCCCAGAGCGCCAGGGCTCCGGCGAAGAAGAGAGTGATGACGGCAACGGCTTTAGCCAGCCGGTCGCGATAGCTCAACCTGGACCTCCTCCGTAGGGGCCGAGAAGCGCAGCCACGCCACGACCCGGCGCTCACCCGGCCGCAGAGTCCCTTTCGGAGCCTCGCCGGGCCGCTCGAGCCGGGCCGCGCGAGAGCCCTCACGCCGCAGCGCATAGCCGGCCAGCCCGTCGGCGGCCAGGAACGTGTCGTGCTGCCATCGTACCTGAACGGCTGGCGGCCAGGGAGCCTCGGCCTCGCCGCCGTTGACGAGGTCGATCTCCACCAGCCCGGGCTGAGGTTTCCGGGTCTCCGCACGGAGGCCGGCCTCAGGAGCCCGGCCCGCCATCACCGCGCGCAGCGTCGGCCACGTCCAGTTGTTGCGCTCCCCTGTGACCGGCAGCCGGTACCAGAGGATGCCCGTGAGCTCCCGGGGACGCGCTGCCGTCCAGTCGCGGACCAGACCGGCGATGGCCTGGGGATCGCTGCGCGCCTGGCGCACGATGGTGCCCGCGGAGTAGGAGACGAGCGGCCCCTCGGCCAGCAGGCCGATGAGCTTGCCTTGGGCGTCGAACACCACCTGATAACCGTAGGTCGAGAGGGCGACGCGGAACGGCCGGCCGAAGCGGGCCGCCTCCGCCACCCAGGCCCGCGCGGACCGTGGATCCGTGAGCAGGATGTCCCTATTGGGATTGTCCGGCGGCTCCAGCGAGTGAAGCTGCAGCACGTAGCCGTCCACCGTCTCGATCAGGTTGCGAAACGCCCGGCGCTGGTGCAGCCAGGCGGGGAGCGCCGTGAGCGTGAGCGGCACCGGGGCCGTGACCGTCCGCAGGGCGGAGAGAAATCCCTGGTAGTCCGCCAGCTTCGACTGCGGGCAGTCGTAGTCCATCTGGATCTCGGAAAGGGCGATCCCCTTCGCCTTCGCTTCCCCGGCCACACCGCGGACGAGATCCTGAAGATTGCGGATCATCTTGGGATCGTCCACGAACCGGCCAGGGAAGGCGTGCACCCGTACCGCCACCCCCACCGGCCGGCCCAAGCCTTTCAAGGCCTCGGCGTCAAGGGGGACGCGCACCACCTCGGGCGCCCGCGAGCGCAGGTCGACCTCCGCCGCGAGCACCACCACTCCCGCGAGCTCCTTGGCCTGCCCGAGCGAATCCCGCACCGCCGGGCTCCACGCCCGCTGCCAGACGTAGGCCTCCTGGCGTAGCGGCCCATGCACCGGCGGCTCCTCGCGGCACGCCGCGAGGGTGAGAGCGAAAAGGATCAGGACGGCGAGGCTGGCGCGCTGGGCGTTCACGGAGGGAGGATATCGCCGTGCTACGATTGTGGTGAACTGAGGACGGCCCCGCGACATGCTCTTCCCCTTGTCCCGTCCCGTGAGATAAAATTGTCGAGAACAACGACTCCGATGGGGGATTTCTCATGAGCCAGCCAGCCGTTTCGGCGCTCGCGCCCCTGGACTTCGAGCTCGTCTACAGCGACGGGGAGCCCTTGGACAGCAACTGGGAACGTATCCAGATGAACCTCCTGATCGAGGTCATCCACCAGACGATGGCGGAGCGGGGGCGGACCGACTTTTTCGCCAGCGGGAACATGTTCGTCTACTACGCCTACAAGCAGGCCCAGGACGTCGCTGCTAGCCGCTCCTACTTCCGGGGCCCGGACGTCTTCTTCGTCGGCGGCGTCCCGCGAGGAGACCGCAAGGCCTGGGTGGCCTGGGAAGAGGGCGGGCGTCTCCCTGACTTCATCATGGAATTCCTCTCCCCCTCGACCGCAAGGATCGACCGAACGGTCAAGAAGGATCTCTACGCCCGTACCTTCCGCACGCCGGAGTATTTTCTCTACGATCCGGAGACGACCAGCCTGGAGGGTTTCCGCCTGACAGGCAACCGCTACCGCCCTCTGACCGCCAACGCCAAGGGACGGATCTGGAGCGAACAGCTCGGGATGGAGCTCGGCCGCTGGCAGGGTACCCTCCTGGACGTGGAAAGCACCTGGGTGCGCCTGTACGACCCCCAAGGCCGTCTGATCCCGAACCTCGCCGAAGCCGAGCGCCAGCGGGCGGACGCGGCCGAGGCGGAGTTGGCGCGGTTGCGGGCTCGTCTCGGCGAGCTCTGATCCGTCGCGTCAGCGCGGAGCCGAGATCAAAGATCTGAAGGAGCGCATCGCGGCCTGGCTCGGAGCGCCGGCCTGAAGCATCTCTACACCAGCCCGCGCAACAAATGCAGCACGCGGTCGATCACGAAGCTGGAGGCCAGGGAGTCCATGGGGAAGCTCTCCTGGTCGAAACGGGCTTCTTTCGCGATCCAGCCGTATTGCACCTTGATCGTGCCGGGCTCGGCCTTGTCCATGGAGAACTCGATGGCGCCGCGCTTGGGGGTCTGGGTCTGCACCTGCACGTCCATGCGGACTTTCTCGGGCGTCGGCTCCTGCAGCCGCGTGAGATGGCCCTTACGGTCGAGATCGATCATGAACTCTCGCAGGGTGGGGAGAAGGATCGTCTTCTTGATCTCCTGAAAGCGATAGATCTGACGGTTCCTCGCCAGCACGGCCTCGCGCTCGCGGAAACGGTCCTGCTCCTTCTCCGCTTCGAGAGCGGTGAGCAGCCGGCGGACTTCCTTGCGCTTGACGTCGTCCAAATCGCCTCCCGCGAATGGCTTTCAGTTTATCATCCCGGAGACCTGCACCGGAGAAGAGGGACATAAATTCAAGTTTTGCAATAGGAGACATCGATCATGATACGCGTCTTCGACCACGGCGCCGTCCGCGAGATCCGGCTCGACCGGCCACCGGCAAACGCCCTCTCGCCGGAGCTCGTCGCGGCGTTGCGGGAGGCGGTGGAAAAAGCGCCTGCCGAAGGCGCCAGAGCGCTCGTCCTCTCCGGCTCGCCCGGGAGGTTCTCGGGCGGGCTCGACGTGCCCCTCCTCGTGCAGCTCGACCGCCCGGCGATGGATGCGACCTGGCGCGACTTTTATGCCCTGATGCGCGCCCTCGCCGCCTCGCCCATTCCGGTGGCGGCGGCCATCACCGGTCACAGCCCGGCCGGAGGCGCCGTGCTCTCCCTCTACTGCGACGTACGGATCATGGCCGAGGGGGATTTCGTCATCGGCCTCAACGAGGTGCAGGTGGGGATCCCCCTGCCGCCCGTCATCTACCGCGCCCTCGCGCGGCAGGTGGGAGCCCGCCAGGCGGAGCGCCTGTGCGTCACCGGGCAGCTCGTGCCCGCCTCCGAAGCCCTGCGCCTCGGCCTCGTCGACGAGCTGGTGCCTGTGGACAACGTGGCCTCCCGGGCCATCGAGTGGTGCAACGCCCTCCTCGCCTTGCCGCCTCAGGCCATGGCGATCACCCGCCGGCTCTCCCGCGCCGACCTCGTCGCCCTCTTCGCCGGCAACGAGGCCGAGGTCGCGGGGACGGTGGAAGCGTGGTTCAGCGCCGAGACCCAGGGAGCGCTGCGGGCGCTGGTGGAGCGGCTGGCGGCGAAGAAGAAGGGGTAGGCTCTCACCCCGCCGGTTTCGGCGGCGCGGGCGGGGGCGTGGCGGCCGGCGGCGGACCCTTGGGGGGCGCCAGGGTGTAGCCGAGTTGGCGGAAGAGCTCGATCTGGTCGTTGATGATCCACCCCTCCTGGATGCGCCCGCCGGCGACGCGGAAGAAGCTGGCGCCGGTCACCTCGATCGCCTTGCCGGTCCCCTTGTGGCGGGCGCGGACGGTGTAGCGGGCGGCCACTTGGTCCCCCTCGGCGAGGAGGTCGTCCACGGTGTAGGTGATGTCGGCGAAGATCTCGTGGGCCTTGGCCTGGGTGTCGCGGATGGCTCCCGGCCCCCGCGTCCGGTTGGGATTGCCCGGCGTGCGGTCCGTGAAGTTCGGAGCGATGACGTCGTCGAGCTTCTTGAGGTCGCCGCCGCTCAGGGCCTCGAAGTAACGGCGGACCACGGCCTTGCCGGCCTCGGGGCCGGCGGCAGGGGCATCCTGCCCCCAGGCAGGGAGGGACGCGAGGAGAAGGACGGCGAGGATCGCCGGGCGTCGGTCCATCGTCCTTGATATTCCGCTCAACGCTCGAAGTGACCCACGAAAGCGCTGCGCTTGCCCGGGCTGCTCCACGTCATGCCGAGCTCCGAGCCGCGGAAGGCGTGCGCCAGGGTCACCGCCGGCACCGCATCCGCCGAGGGAGTGAGCGGCGGATAGTAGACCTCCTCGTTGCCGCAGAGGTGGTCGTGGTGGTTGAGCGCCCGGGTCCGCAGCTCCACCTCGGCTCCGGCCTTCAGGCTGGCGACGCCGGAGAGGGACCCCGCGCCCGCCATCCCGGGATGCTCCGCATGGCCTGCGTGCGCTGGGCCCGCGGGAGCCGCGGCCTCCACGCTCAGCTCGATCGGCGCGCTCTCCACGGAGACGACCTCCGAGAGGAGCTCGCCGCCCATCTCGCGGGCGAGGCCGAGCAGCGCCTGTTTCTGGGCGGCATCGGCCCGCTCGTCCACCAGCACGACGGAGCGCGCCGGCAACGGGCTACGGGTGGGATCACCCAGCGTGGCCGCGGCGCGCACCACCGCCACCACGGCGAGGCCGTCGAGGGAAACCCCTTGCCATGCCCCCTGGCGCACCCGCCAGGCGAAGACCGCCTCGCGGCCGGCCAGGTTCACCTCGGAGTTGGCGAAGCACGGACCGGTATAGACGTCCGACGTGCGGGCCTCCAGGTAGTCGCCGGAGACCAACGGCGCGGCCTGGCAGAGCGGCGCCGCCGCCAGCAGGGCCAGAACCGGCAGGGTCCAGATGAGGATGGGATGGCGTTTCATGGTTTCACCTCCTTCGACTGCATCAGCCATTATAAGGGGTCAAAATAGGGGGTCAAACAGGGCCCAAGGCGCTAAGATCTCCCCCATGCGCCGCTTCGTACTGTCCCTCCCGCCCCTCCTCCTTCTGCTCACCGCCGGCTGCGACCGCCGGGCGGCGCCCGCCGCCGAGGCCGAGCCGCCGAAGCCGGTGGCCAAGACGATACCGGCTTCCCCCGCGGCCGAGGAGCGCAAGGGGTGGCTCGGGGTGGTGGTGGCGCGGGAATCCGTGGACGTGACGGCCGATTCTCAGGGGCGGCTCCAGGCGGTCTACGTCTCGATCGGCGACCGGGTGAAGAAGGGAGACCGCATCGCTTCGCTCGACACCCGCATCGCCGCGCAGGACCTGGAGATGGCCCGCTCTTCCCTGCGCGGCAACGAAGCCGACGAGCGCCGGGCCGCCGACGAGGCTGACGAGGCCCAGGCGAAAAACGACCGGCGGCAGAAGAATCCCGAATTCTTCTCCAAGGAGGACCTGGCCGACGTCGCCCTGCGGGCCAAGACCGCCATTGCGGCCCTGGAAGTGGCGCGCTCCCGCACCGCCGAGCAGAAGGCCAAGGTGTTGCAGCTCGAGACGAGCCTGTCGCGCAACGAGATCCGCGCCCCCTTCGAGGGACGGGTGGCTGAGCGCTTCGCGGACTCGGGAGCCCTGGTGGGCCCCGGCACCCCGGTGGTGCGGCTGATCAGCGCCGGCGACCTCATGGTGCGCGCCGCCGTCCCCCCGGAAGAAGCCCGCCATCTCACCCCGGGCAGCCCGGTCACCGCCACCGTGCGCACCCTGAGCCTCGCCGTGCCGGGCACCATCCAGCGCATCGCCCCGGAAGTGGACGCCGCCTCGCAGATGGTGCTCATCGAAGTCCACCTGGCTCCCGACCCCGGCACCGAAGCGAGGCTCCAGACCGGCCAGGTCGTCGACGTGTCCCCGCGGCAGGGATAAAAGCGCAGAAGGAAGAGGAAGGGATCAGCGCGCACGCCCCGGGGGGCGTACGCGCTGACGGTGTTCGGGGACTATACGGCGACACTGCGCAGCAGGGAACGCTGCGGCGCAGATTGGGGCTGGTCTTCGAAGTGAAGGCCGTTCATTTCGGCCATCTCGAGGAGCTGTTCCATGAAGAAGAAACGCAAGGGGGCGACGTGGGCGTCTGCCTTCGCCCATTCGCCGAAGAGGTTCTCGAGCAAATGGCACTCGGAGATGAGCTGGCGGCCGCACCAGCGCCGGATCACCGGATGGAGGTCGACGCTCTCGTCGGCCTTGCTGGGCTCGGGATTGCGGACGATGGCGAAGGGATCGCCCTCGACCTTCCCGAACTCCAGGGTGACCGTGTAGTAGTGCTGGCTGTTGCCGATCTCGCTGCTGTGGATGTAGGCGAGGGGCAGCTCCTCGTAATAGAGGGCGCGGTTCCAGTCCTCGTCCACCACGATGACGTCGTGGAGGAAACCGAACTGCTGCCACAGGGCCGAGGTGCGGTTGACCCGCGCCAGCGTCGCCTCCACCAGGCCGTCCGGCGTCGGCTCGACATCCCTCGCCGGCCAGTCGCGGTGATGGTATTTCTTCTCCAGGATGCGGAACAGGGAGCGCACGTTGTAGCGGAAACCGTGGATGAAGCCCGAGGTGTGCTTCTTGAAGTCGTTGGCCTGCATCAGCGTGCCGGCGAAGTAGAGGCCCGGCACGTTGATCGACTCCCAATCCGGCATCTGGGCCGGGAAGCGGTTGTTGATCACCAGCTCCGGCCGGCACTCGTCGGAGAAGATCGAATCGTCGAAACGGAAGCCGGTGCAGACGATCACCCGGTCGTAGGTCAGCCTCTCGGTCTCGCCATGGGCGTGACTGTAGCGGACGGACACGGCGTACCCCTCGCCCTGGCGCTCGATCTTGTCCACCGTGCAGTCGAGCACGGCGTTCTGGGTCTTGAGCTGGTAGGTGTCGAGGAAATTGTTGTTGACCGCCCGCAGGTTGCCCATGAAATGCGTCTTCCACGCCAGCCGCAGGGGATTGGGGCTCGCCACGTGGAGGAGGGCGGTCGTGGGGATCAGGTTGTCCGCCGTCTCGAAGGCCGAGTTCCCCTTGCCCAGGATGAGGACGCGCTGGTTGGCGAAGTCTTCCGGATCGACGGAGACGTCGACGTAGTTCTCTGCCAGCTCGACACCGGGGATCCCTGGCACGTAGGGCTTGCTGACGCCGGTCGCCACGATGAGCCGCCGGCTGGTGAAGGTCTTCCCCTCGGCGTCCGTGAGCCGGAACATGTGCGGCCTCGGCTTCTCCACCCGCACGATATTGGTGTTGCAGCGGACGTTGAGCTCGTGGAAATCGGCATAGTCGCCGAGGTAGCGGACGAGCTCGTCGGCCGGCGGGAAGTAGCGGCGGCTGTACTCCTTGAACAGCAGCCGGCCGTCCCCCTCGCTGAGCAGGGAGTTCCAGTCGAAGCGCAGGTTGACCTCCGGGTCCTCGGAGCCGGTATAGACCTTGTTGCTGGAGATCAGGGTGCGGTGGCGGGGGAAGGTCTTGAAGAAGTGTCCGGGACAATCCCCCGCTTCGAGGATCAGGTAGGTGTGTCCGGCGTGGGAGAGGTGATGGCCCATCTGGAGGCCGGCAGGCCCCGCGCCCAGGATCAGGTACTCGTAATCTACATTGCCCCCGAAGGATACGACGGTGTTCATGGCTCTCCCCCTTAATCAACGCCGTGTCATCCCCCGGGGCTGCGGCCGCTTCAGTCCGGCTCAAGCTCCCCGCGGCTCCGGTGAATCGCCACGGACCAAAAGAAACCAAGTGCTTCGGTAAGTAAGTGGCACGACGGCGGGATTCCGGGACACTCTTCGAGCGTGTCAGCCCCGGTCTGTCACAAGCTTGTAACACGCCTGACACGGCGGAGCCCGGGGAGGGGCCACCCAAGCCCCCTCCCGCGGGCGAATCGGTCGGATCTGTCGGATTGGTCGGATCGGGCAGAGGAGCTGCCTCCCCGGGAGCCGGGGAAGGCTTCTCTCATCGCGGGCTCACCCCTCACCCCCGCCCCGCCCGCCTCCCCTCGCGCCCCAGCGTCCCCTCTTCCAGGAGCTGGGCGACCATCGAGGCCCGCGTCGAGACTCCCAGCTTGGCGAAGATCCGCCGCAGGTGGGTGGAGACCGTCCACGAGCTGATCTCCAGCACCCGGGCGATCACCTTGTTGGGGTAGCCCTTGGCCACCATGCGGGCGATCTCCCGCTCGCGGGGGGAGAGAGCCACCCCCTCGGCCTGCACCTCCTCGCGGAGCGGGGTGCGGGTGAGGACGCAACGCACCCCGTCCACCTGGAGGTCCAGAATCACCGCTTCCCCATCGTCTTCCGTTTCCAACCGGGCGCCGGAGCGCCCGCTCTCTTCGATCAACTGGCGAACGAGGGACTGGATCTCTTCAGAAAATGACTGCCACTCAACGGCCTCTTCCCTCCCACCCTCGTCTCGCGCGGCGCTCAAAATCCTGGTCGCCGGGCCGACGCTTTTCACAATCTTGAACCTCCGTCTCTCGTTAGGCGCCCCGCCAATCATTTTGTAACGCGCGCAACCGCTTTCCTCTGTCGCAGGTTCGTGCGACGCACGTCCGAGGGAGCACGGCTGAGCCTCCCTGGAAAGTGCGACTGCCGCGGGCTCCTGCATCCGTCTAGATTGGACTTCGTCAAGCGCGGTTTAGGTTCGACACCGACAAAGGAGGAAGACCTCATGGCACTGGAAAGCGAATTCGAGATGGAGATGGAAGGCGAGCTCGAAGGCGAGGGTGAGTACGAAGGCGAGCTCGAAGGCGAAGAGTTCCTGGGCACGATCGCCCGCGGCATCGGCGGCCTGCTCGGGGAAGGAGAGGGTGAATTCGAAGGCGAAGGGGAGTGGGAGATGGAAGGCGAGGGCGAGTGGGAGATGGAGGGAGAATTTGAAGGCGAGGAGTTCTTCCGACGCATCGCCCGCGGCGTCGGCGGCTTCATCCGCCGCGCCGCGCCCGTGCTGCGCCAAGTCGCCCGGGTGGCGGCGCCCATCGTCGGCACGGCCGTGGGAGGCCCCCTCGGCGGCATGCTGGGCCGGGCCGCCGCGACCGCTCTCGGCGAGGGTGAGTTCGAGCTCGAGGGCGAATTCGAAGGCGAGTACGAGGGAGAGATGGAAGGCGAATTCGAAGCCGCTCCCACCACTCCGGCTCAGGCGTTGGGCGAGCTGATGGCGGCCGTGGCCTCCCAGGCCCGCACCGAGGCGGAAGCCGAAGCCATGGCCGGCGCCGCGGTAGCCACCTCGATCTCGCCCGCCGACCGCGCGGCCCTGCGCGGCGTGCTCCCTCACATCATCCGCGGCACCGCCATTCTCACCCGCATCCTCCGCCAGCGGCGCATCACCCGCCCCGCCGTGCGCACCGTTCCCACCATCGCCCGCCGTACGGCGACCGTGCTGGCCCGCCGCGCCG
>DASUEN010000322.1:0-19265 GCA_036275055.1 Thermoanaerobaculia bacterium | reverse complement strand
GGCGGCCACGGGAACGCTCAGCAACACGGCGACGGTGACGGCCCCGGCTGGAGTGACCGATCCGAACCCCGCCAACAACTCGGCGACCGACACCGACACCATCGCAGCGAGCGCCGACCTTGCGATCACCAAGACCGACGGCGTCACCACGGTGACGGCCGGTGGCTCGTTGACCTACACCATCGTGGCGAGCAACGCGGGACCGAGCAACGCGACGGGGGCCACGGTGGCCGACACCTTCCCGGCGTCTCTGACCTGCACCTGGACCTGCGTCGGAGCCGGTGGTGGCACCTGCACGGCTTCGGGCTCCGGCAACATCAGCGGCACCGTGAACCTGCCCGCCGGCGGCAGCGTCACCTATACGGCGAGTTGCACGCTCTCCGCGGCGGCCACGGGAACGCTCAGCAACACGGCGACGGTGGCAGCCCCGGCTGGAGTGACCGATCCGAACCCCGCCAACAACTCGGCGACCGACACCGATACGATCACCACCGCTCCGACTCCCTCGGTCTCGGGGACCAAGAGCGTCACCGGTAACTTCATCGTGGGCGGCACCGTCACCTACACCATCGTGCTGACGAACAGTGGCACGGGAGCCCAAGGGGACAATCCGGGACACGAGCTCACGGACGTCCTCCCCGCTGGGCTCGCTCTGGTCTCCGCCACGGCAACCAGCGGCAACGCCGTGGCGACCGTTGCCACCAACACCGTCACCTGGGACGGCTCGATTCCGGCCGGCGGCTCGGTGACGATCACCATCACCGCGACGATCCTGCCTGCCGCTGCCGGCACAACCGTCACGAACCAGGGCACCATCTCCTTCGACAGCGACGGCAACGGCACCAATGACGCGACAGCGCAAACCGACGATCCTGCCACGGCGGGAACCGCCAACCCCACCACCTTCGTGGTCGCCGGGCCGCCTACACCCGAGGTTCCGACCCTCTCGCCCCTCGGCCTGCTCTTGCTGACGGTGATTCTGGCCGGCCTTGCCATCGCGCTGCTGAAGCGGCGGCAAGGAGCCGAGAAGTAAAGGATTGCCCCGCCGCCCGGGACTGCGGTTCCGGGCGGCGGTTTTCGGCCTCGCCGGACGTTCCCCTTACAAGTCACCCACGGTGAAGAAGCTTTCCGGGGACCTTTTTCAGGGTGCTCGAGGAGAGCGCACTTTCTCCCCTGGCCCGGCACCTTAAGGGAGGAGCCCTGGAGGGTCCAGCGGCTCGCACCCTCAAGGAGGAGAGGAATGATCCTGCGCGCAACGCGTCCCTGGATGAGCCTCACCCTGGCCCTCGGCCTTGCCTTCGCGGCGAGCGCTTCGGCCCAGACGTATACCGTCGTCGACCTGGGCAGCCTCGGCACTCTTGACACCTTCGCCTTCTCGGTCAGCGATTCGACCCGCATCGCCGGCTACTCCTATGTGTATTTAGGCCCTGGATTGGGCTATACCCGCCACGGCTTCCTCTGGCAGAACGGCACGATGCTGGACCTCGGCCTCCTGCCCGGTGGCACCTACTCCTGGGCGACGGACATCAACGAGGCTGGCCAGATGTCGGGGCACGCCGACAACGGAAGCGTCGACGGGCACCCGATCCTCGTCAAGGACGGCATCATGCAGGACCTGCTGTGGCCCGTCGCCCATGGCGGTGAAGCGCGCGGCATCAACGACCTCACCCAAATCGCGGGCTACTCGGTGGACAGCTCCTATCTGATCCACGCGGCCTTCTGGAGCCAGAGCACCGGATACCAGGACCTCACGGCACTGACCTACGCCGCCCAGGGAATGGCTGAGGACCTCAACAACCACACCCAGGTCATCGGCTGGTCGCTCAGCGCGCCCTGCGGGGGCCCCAACGGCCTCCAAAGCTCACGGGCCACGATGTGGGAAAATCCTGGGACGGGATGGGTTGCCACCGATCTCGGCACCCTCGGCTCGGACTGCTTCAGCGACGCCTTTGGGATCAATCAGGCCGGCCACGTCGTGGGCAACTCGGGCGCGTTCATCACCACGGCCGCGCTCTGGCAGAAGTCGGCCAGCGGCGCCTGGACCATCACGAGCCTGGGCTCGCTCGGCAGCGGCGGCACCAGCACGGCCTATCGCATCAACAATCGTGAGCAGATCGTGGGCGAATCCCAGTCCGCCGCCTGGGGCGACTACCATGCGATCCTCTGGCAGTGCGGCTCGATGATCGACCTCAACACCCGCATCCCCGCCGGTTCCGGCTGGGTGTTGAACGCGGCCACCGGCATCAACGACCTCGGCGAGATCGTTGGCTACGGCAAGCTGAACGGCGGCAACTATCGCGGCTTCCTGCTCAAGCCGTCCACGACGGCCTGCTGCGGCCTGACGGCGGTGGCGGTCGGAGTCCCCGTCGGAGAAGAGGAAGGAGTGCCCGTCAGGAATCCTTGAGGCATGCAAAGCGTCACCGCGGTCCAGAGACGCCCCGCGGGGCGTCTCTGGCGCGTTGCTAAGGCGAGTACAATCGCCCCGCCATGGCCCTGACCTCCACCATCCACACCTTCGACATCGCCCTCGCGGACTCCGACCGGGGAGTCTATGAGGACCTGTCACTCCGGGTGGCGATGCATCCCTCGGAGACGGAGGAGTTCCTGATGACCCGCGTGCTCGCCTATTGCCTGGAGTACGAAGAGGGGATCGCCTTCTCGAAGGGAGTCTGCGAGGGGGACGAACCCGCCGTCCTCGTCCGCGATCCGGCGGGCCGTTACAAGGCGTGGATCGAGATCGGCTCGCCGGACGCGGACCGCCTCCACAAAGCGGCCAAGACCTCGGAGCGGGTCGCCGTCTACACCCACAAGGACCCGGCCTCCCTCCTTCGCCGCTTGGAGGGCGAGCGCATCCACCGCGCGGTGGAAATCCCGATCTGGACGCCGGACCGGACTGTGCTAGCTGAGTTGGTCGCCCTCCTCGACCGCCGGATGGCGTTCCACCTCTCGGTGGCGGGGCGCGAGCTCTATGTCGACGTCGGTGGGAAGACTTTCAGCGGTCCTTTGGCGGAGCACCGGATTGGCTGAGGGTGTCCGGGTCTACAGGAACATAGGTTCCATCAGGATAGAGGGCAACGACCTGCTCATCCCGCCAGACGTACACCGGCCTGCCGGCGCGCCAGTGCTCGGCGATGGCTGCCGAAACGGCTTCTTTCATAGCGCGATCGGCCTTCTCTACCAGAGGAGGTAACTCAGTCCCGTCGCTGAATTTCATGTTCCGGCAGCCTCCTGTTCGACCCTTGCGAAGGTCAACGGGTCGAAGACGTAGCGCCGCCCGTCGAAAAAGAACGCGATCATTCTGGGGGCCTCGCCCGAGCTATCGAATACCAGCGAGGAATCCACAAGCGGCTCATAGAGATGGAACAGATTGGCGAGCCCGCGCTGGAACCTCCGCCGCACGACGGCATCAGGCACGGAGTGCCCTCCCAAGCGAACACGTTCCACGACTCGGGCTACCGCGAGATTCGGATCGGGAAGCCAGAGGAAAAACAGGTTCACCCGATATCCCGCCGCCCGCAGCCGCGAAATCAAGAATACATGTCCCCGGCCTGCCAGGGTCGTCTCGAAACCGAAGTCGGCGCGGGACCGGGCCAGCGTCTCGATCCTCTCCAGCATGATCCGGCCGGCTTCGATGGCGAGGCTCTCCGGGTTGAAAGGCGAGAGCCCGGCGGCGATCAGGTCGGCGTTGACGAACTCCTTGCAGTCCGCATACTCGGGCAGGAAGAGCCGGGCGAAGGTGCTCTTCCCAGCTCCGTTCGGACCGGCGAGGACGTACACGCTGGGTTGCCGCTCTTCGTTCACCGGCCCACTCTATGATGGTCCGGCCCGGGAAGAGCGGCCCCCCTTCAACAATCCCTACACGCCACAGATCGGCGGACAGACCGTCCCCGCGGCTCCGGCGGTGTAGTGGCAGCAGCCGTTCGCGTAGCGGACGAAGGTGCAGACCTGCCCGTTCGGCAGCGTGTACTGGAAGACGCAGAGGTCAGCCTGGGCGGACTTCGCGGCCAGCATCGTGGAGACGGCGATCAGCCCCGCGAATCCAAGCTTGAGAAGACGATTGCTGCGCATGGCTTTCTCCTTTCACGTTCCAGTATACGCCGGCCGCGCGGGCGGTCGAGCCCACCTCAGAACAGGATCCGCACCCCGATCTGCGCCTGGCGCGGGTCGCCGTTGCCGCTTTGCACGGTGCCGTCGAAGTTGAAGATCAGGTTGGTGACCTCCGGGCGCCGGAAGTTGGAGCTGTTGAAGACGTTGAAGACGTCCAGGCTGGGCTGGATCGTCAGGCTGCCGGCGTGGAAGTCGCGCGACAGGCGGAAGTCGAGGGAGTTGAACTGGTTGTCCTTGCGGCCGAGGTTGCGCTGGGTCACCGAGCCATCGGGGTTGATGCGGTCCTGCGGCGTCTGGGCCACGGCGCCGGTGGCCGTGATCGACTGCGGCTGGGCCGAGCGGTAGGCGTAGCGCAGGCTGACGTCGAGGGCGTGGGGCGCCTGCCAGAGGAGGAAGGCGTTCACCCGGTGGCGCTGGTCGCGGTCCGAATAGCCGTACTCGGGGCCGAGGTCGGTGATCTTGGCGTAGCGGAAGGTGAAGGGATCGCGCTCGTTGTCGTCGTCCGACTTGTCCTTCGAATAGGTGTAGTAGACCTGGTACTGGAGCGTGCCCGTCCACCGCTTGTTGGCGCCGAGGGTGACCCCCCAGTAGTTGCTCCGCGCCTTCGATTCGACGGTGGTCAGGGTGCCGATGCCGTTCGTGCCGCCGGGTCCCAGGCCCGTGCTCCAGGGCGAGCCCAGCAGCGGATCGTTGCGGTTGACGAAGCGGGTGAGGTGGTCGCCCTTGGCGTAGTTCCCCTTGACCAGGAGCGCCAGGCCGTTCGTCACCTCTTTCTCATAAGAGAGGCTCGCCGCCGTGGTGCGCGGATTCTGGAAATTCTTGTCGAAGACGAAGACGTCGGGATCGAACGGCGAGCCGACCGCCGACTGTGGGATCAGGTTCGGGTAAGCCGGCACCGGCCCGAGGATGCCGGCGAGGGCGCTGCTACGGAAAAGCGACTGGCCCAGGGTGCCGTTGGTCGAGCGGGTGGAGGCCAGGGCGAGGCCGGGGATGCGGGCGTAGAAGATACCGGCCGTGGCGCGGACGACGCCTTTGCCGTCCCCCTTCGGGTCCCAGGTGATCCCCAGGCGCGGCTGCCACATGTTGTAGTCGGAGGGGATCTTGCCGTCCGACGGGAAGTGCTGCGGCCCGGCCGCGGTGTTCACCGTCTTGCCGATGAACTGCGAGAAGAAAACCTTGCTCGGCGGCGTCAGCGGGTCCGGCTCGATCTCGGCCTCGTAGCGCAGGCCGTATTGCACGGTCACGTTCGCCTTCGGCTGCCAACTGTCCTGCAGGAAGGCCGCGGGCTCCTTCTGCGGGATCTTCTGCGTGCCGGCCTGCTCGACGGTGTTGCCGTTGGCTCCCGCCTGCTGGAGGTAGAGGAGCACGGGGCCGGTGACGCTGGTGCCCGGTGGGCAGACGCCGACCTGGGAGGAGCTGCCGTCCGAGCACTCGACGTACTTGGGATTCTTGGCGTAGTTCAGGAAGCCGTCCGTCGAGCTGAAGATGAAACGCCCGTTGGCGAAACCGATGAACGTCTGGTTCGAGCTCACCTGGTTGTACTCGACGCCTCCCTTGATGGCGTGGTCGTTGTGCAAGACCGAAAGGTTTTCGTTCACCTGGTAGCGCTCGTCGTAGTACTTGACGGGGATGAAGAACGGCATGCCGAAACGGAAGCTGTTGGCGAAGTCGAAAGCCGTATCCGGCAGCGGCCGGCCGCCGATGATCGGTCCGTCGTAAGGACGCGGACGGTCCTCGCGGGCGTACTGGAAGCGGGCCTCGTTGAGCAGGTTCTCGGAGATGGTCGAGATGATCGTTCCCGTGCCGGCGTTCGACTTGTCCTTTTCGATGGCGTTGGCGCTGCGCCCCCAGGAATCGACGTCGAAGGTGCCGTTCGCCTGCTCGGCCCAGGTGTAGGTGTAGCGCAGGGTGAACAGGTTCTTCTCCGAGGCCTGCCAGTCGATCTTGCCGAGGAACACGCGGGCGTCGTTGGTGCGGTCGATGGGGAGGTTCTCCCCCGGATCGCCGATGCTGGCGAAATAATCGACGACCCGCGGATCGATGCGCGCGGGATCGGTCTGCTTGGTCGAACGCCCCCGCTGGTAGTCGGCGGAGATGAAGTAGAACGTCTTGTCCTTCGTCAGCGGTCCGCCCAGGGTGAAGCCGGCCTGGGCCTGGTTCTCGTCGAACTTGGGCGCCAGGCCGCCGTCCGGTTTCTCGGCGCGCGAGGTCAGGTCCTGGTTCTTGAAGAAGGCGTGGGCGCTCCCCTGGATCTGGTTGGTGCCGCTCTTGGTGACGACGTTGACGAAGCCGCCCGAGGAGCGGCCGAACTCGGCATTGGCGCCGTCCGCCACCACCACGACCTCCTTCACCGCATCGAGGTTGAAGGTGAAGGCCGGGCGCTGACCTCCCCGCTGCTCGCCGAAGAACGGGTTGTTGAAGTCCGCGCCGTCCACCGAGACGTTGTTGTGAATCCCCTTCTGGCCGTTGATCGACAGCTCGTCGCCGTCCGGCCCCTGGACGGTGGTGACGCCCGGGGTGAGCTTGGTGTAGTCGAGGAAGTTGCGGCCGTTGTTGGGCAGGTTCTCGACCGACTTCTCGTCGATGCGCACCGCCCCTTCGACGCGATTGGTCTCGACCACCGGCGCCTCGCCCGTGACCGTGATCTCGCCCGCCGCCGCCACTTGGAGGGGCAGCTTGAGGTTGATCGTCTGCCCGACCCCGAGGTCGATCCCCTCGCGCACGAGCTTGGCGAAACCCGTCAGCTCGACCGTGATGCGGTAGGGACCCAGGGGGAGGAGCAGGGCGCGGAAGGTGCCGTCGCTCCCGGTGATGACCACCTTGTCGAAATTCGTGGCCGTGTTGCGCAGGGTGACCGTCGCCCCCGGCAGGACGCCGCCCCCCTCATCCGTAACGGTACCTTCGATGACGCCGGTGGTAGCCTGGGACTGGGCGTACCCAGGCAAGGCCCCCAGGAGAAAGACGAAAACTGCGACTAGACCCAGCAGACGCACACATTGCGGCCGTGGCATCCCAGACCCCCTTTCAGTGACAATCCCGCGACAAACTGGTAGACAGCGCCACGATAGCCGGGGAGCCCAGGGGGCGTCAAGAATCCGGGACGGGTGACGCACGGTTGTCACATGGGGGGAGAGACGCCCCCTCTCCCGGCGAGGCATGGGCGCTTACTTTGCTTCGGAGCGCCGCCCGCCCAAGACCCTCACCCCTGCCCCTCTCCCGCCCCCTCGCCACCCCCCTCACCGGGAGAGGGGTCCCGGTTGAGGCGGTCTCGCCTTTTTCCCTCGTCCTTGTTGTCCCTGCTGTCCTTTCCGTCCCTTCTTGCTTTTCTCCCTCTTCTCCCGGGAGCGTGGAGAGGGGTCCGAGGGCGTCCAAAACAGGTCCGAGTAGTCCGCTAACTCTCTTCCTGGCAATATGTTAGAGTCCATCGATGGTTGGCTATGTCCGGCCGTGTCCCGACTTTGACAACGCCTCCCGTTACCCGTAGCTTAACTGGTGTCGAAGCAATCAAACCTTAGGCAACGGGAGGCGAACTCAATGCGAATCAGGCTGACAGAGAAGAAGATCAGGGGCCTTGCAGCCTCGCGAACCCCCATCGACATCCTACACGAGAAGACGCCCTCAGCTGGCTTGCGGGTGTCCACCCTGGGAGCCAAGATCTGGTTCTACATCTATCGCTCCCCGGTCATACGCGACGCTCACGGCCAAGCCAAGCAGCGGCGCGCCTACCTTGGGTATCACCTCTCCGGCCGCTGTCCCGAACGCCCGACCGCCGGCAGGGATCTCGCCCCGATGAGCCTCGATCAATTCGAGAGGGCCTACTACGCTTTCCGGGCCGAGCTGGGCAGGGGGATCGATCCCCTCAACGTCGGCGTCTCCGTGCCGAAGGCGGGGCGTTGGGTCGGTTCTGAGACGATTCCCGACCTCGTCCGGCCCCTCTACCCGGACGGCTACCGCGAGGGAACCTTTGCAGCGCTCCTGGTGGAGTACTTCCGCCACTACGCGGCCCCCAACCTCAAGGCGCGCACCGTGGAGAACTACAAGCAAATCGCCAAGTCGTTCGCCGCGGCTCTCGGCTCCCGGGTGCCGGGCGAGATCTCCGACCTGGAGGTGCGGGCCGTGATGACGGCGGTAGAGAAGCGAGCGCCGCAGATGGCGCGCGAGGTCAAGAAGGTGCTTTCGGCCATCTTCGAATACGCCCGGAGCCATTGGCACCTGTCGGGCAACCCGGCCCGGGGCCTGCGGGTGATGGTGAAGAAAGCCAGGCGTGACCGCTGGCTGAGCGACGGCGAGCTGACGACGGCGCTCTGGGCTTGCGATGAGTTGTCGGACCGCAAGGCGGCCGATGTCTACCGTCTGATCCTCTACAGCATGTGCCGGCCAGGGGAGGCGGCCTACGTCTGCGCCGAAGACCTCCTGATGTCCAACGGGGAGCGGGTCTGGAGGATCTACGGCAAGAATGGCCACGAGTTCCTCGTGCCGTTGCTCGGCCCGATCGGGGAGATTCTCAGTCGGCGTTGTCTGGAGGTGGGTGGACGGGGTCCCCTATTCTGGACGCGCTATAGCCCCACCTCCTACCCGCAGCCGCTGCGCGTTGCCAATGTGGAGTTTCGGCGCCTGTCGGGCCTGGAGAACATCCGCCCCCACGACTTCCGGCGCACCGGCCGAACGCACATTCCGGCGCTGGGGGTGCTCGACAGCGTCGCTGAAGCGCTGCTCAATCATGTGAAGGGCGAGATTGAGGGGACCTACAACCTATACAACTACTGGTCGGAGCGCAAGCAAGCACTGGGGATGTGGCACGAGAAGCTTCTCCGGCTGAAGAGTGAGGCTCGCCAACGGGCGGCATAGCGCCTCGGGAACGCTGGCAGCGCGCTCGGCTTACGGCTGTGAGCGCACTCTTTTCGCTGGCGCCGCTCGTCGTCGGGTCTGTGGGAGCTTGCGGAAAGGTCCGTGTGGTGCGAGCAGCGGAGCGGGAGGAGCTTTCCGAGCCCTGTGGGATGGGCGGAAAACGCGGCACGCTGTTCGCGGAGCGTTTTCCGCCAGCCGGCCAACGCTGAGGGCCTCACCGGCGGACCGTGCGACAGCGCGGTATCCGTCCGGTTGAGGCCAGGTGAGGCGGCACACTACTCCCTATTAGTTGGGCTCCAAGTCTGTTCGCTGATTTGCTAACCAATCCCAGACAGTAGCGTTGGCTCCTCCAACAATGACGGCGCGACCATCAACAGGATTGTAGTAGTACTCGGTTCCTTTGGGGACATCAAACTTCCTCAACAGAACCCCGCCCGGGGAGTCAGAAGCCGGCCCTGCCATCTCAACGCTTCGGCGGAGATCGGGTGTCGTTGCTCGAATCCAACCTGCTTTCTCGAGCTGACTGCGATCGGCTGGAGTCAGTCCTCCCGAAATAATTGCGTCTCTTGTCGGGTCGAAGACACCTTCGTTTTTCATTGGGGACGCGATCTCTACCAGCCATCTCCAACAAGTGGGGTTTCCGCAATTGGTCGTGGCTGCATGACCCGATTTCGGGTCGAAGATAATAGAAATACCAGGATTAATGGTCGTCCTCCAAACGGCAAAACCCCCTGGTGTGTCCGAAGAGCGGAAAACCATGTACGCGTCCGAGTTGACTTTGTCCGTCGTTCCAGCCTTCCACCCCTTTGCCTGGAGCTGTTTAATGTCTGCCGGCGTGAGACCGCCCGGCATAACTGGACTTCGACTGGGGTCGAAAGCGCCCACACTTGCAAGCTTCGTAACAGTAGTATGTGTGACTGAGGTGGCTGGAGTGGGAGGCCGAATGCATGCAACCGATATGGCGAGTGTGGCCAGAAGACACGAGCATGCGAATAATGATCTTCTCATCCTTTACCCCCTTCTGCGCTCTTGCGCAGCATCGTTAATTGACACGTCATGGCCCGAGTGCGTCAGTCCGCACCTCAAGATCAACTGTACGCGTCTGCTCCTCCAAAGCCTTCCCGACAGTCTCCATCCCTGCTTAGGCTACCGATGGAAAAGATGTATGTCTTTCATTCTATGGAACATAGATACGCTACACCGGTTCCCTACTTCTCGTCAATAATCAGTGGTGCTGTTTGGTTGGAGGCCTGGGCTCAGCCAGGGAGAGGTTTACCCCCCGTGCTAGCGGGTGAGCGCGCGGCCCACGCTGCGGGCCACCGACAGGGCGGCGACGGCGAGCCGCACCGGCAAGGAGGGCACGCCCAGGGCCTGAGCGGCGACCCTGGCGGCGGTCTTCACGGGGCTGCCGACCACGGCGCGGGTGAGCGAAAGCGCCCGCGAGGTGGCGTGGAGCGTCTCGCCCAGGGAGAAGCCCGCCCGGACGAGCGCTTGGGCGCCGTGGGCCGGCGGGAGCCCTCGGCGCAAGGCGTTGACCAACCAACCTACCGGCGGCGACTTCCCCAGACTCGGCAAAGGGATGCCCCGCTGGCTGAGCTGGCGACTCAGGGCCTTGTCGAGCTGGGGCGCCAGATTCTTCAACCACCATTCTCGGGCTTCGGCGGCACGGCCGGCGACCTTCGGCGCGCGCTCGGCCGACCAGGTCAAAACCTCGGAGCCATGGGACCGGGCGAGAGCTTTTTGATCCCGGGGGCGAAGGGACATAACCCGCTCGGGAAGCTCGCCCCTCTGAGCTGGGCTCCCGAGCTACACCAGCTCCGCGAGCTGGGGGCGATAGTGCTGCTCAAGCTGCTCGACTTGGCGACGCGTCGTCGTGAGCTGAGCATCCCACTGGCTCACGGTCTCCCGAGCCTGCTGGTAGAGGGTGCCGCGCTGGGGCAGCCGCTCGGTAGCGATCCGGTAGGCCTTCTCCCCTTCGGCTCCGAGGGGAAGATAGTTGCGGCCGGCGTGGAGCACGGAGCCTTGGAGCTTGCCCAGATCCGCCGGCAGGATGACGGGGGAACGGCCGGCGTTGAGGTGGGCCAGATACCGGTTTGCCGCCTCCAACGGGTCGCGGTACGCGGCGGCGGCGGTGGAGCGGACGGCGGCCCCGGCGCCGTCGAGCTGGCGCGCCGCCTCGGCGCGGCCAGTGGCAGCACGGCTCGCCTCCTGGCGGGCCTGATAGAGCGGGGCCAACTCGGCGGTCAGCTCGCGCTCTCGGTCCTCGGCGCGCAGGTCCCGGTCCACCTCCTGGAGCAAAGGCCGGCGCTCTTCATACGGCCCGAGCCGTCCTTCCAGAGCGCGCAGGGACGCGCTACGGTCTACGGAGGAGGCCTTGACGTGGTGGCGGTCGTCGGTGAAAACGAGTCCCTGTCCCTTGCGATCCAAGTAGAGGCCCTCATCAGCCAGGCGCTGGTGCAACTCGCTCCAGGTGCGGGCCTCGGCGATCACGGGCCGGCCCACGGCGCGGGCGTAGTCGAGAAAGGGCAGCTCCCCGGTGCGCTCAAACCGCCGCACCAGCGCATCCGGTAGGCGGTCCGGGTCCTCGACGTGAGGGGTAACCCTGAGGCCTAGAGCCAGCTCCTGGGGGCGTAGAGACTCCATCACCCGGGGCCGGTCTTGCCAGCGGTTCCAGGTGCGATGCGTCTCGGGGTGGACGCGATTGACCATGATGTGAATGTGCTCTTGGGCGGTGTCGCGATGGGCTACGACAAGGGCCTGGTGGCCTTCCAGGCCGAGGTGCCGCAAGGAGGTGTCTACGACGTTGTCCCACTGCTCGCGGGTGAGGTGCTCGCCTGGGGCCAGCGAGATGGAAAAGTGCTCGACCGGATCTTGAGCACGGCCCTGGGAGGCGGTGGCGCGCATGAGGGAGGCCGCGTGCCGTGGCTCCTCCAAAGCGAGCTCGCGGGTGGAAGTCCAGGCCACCCGTTCCGGGTGCGGGTCGTCCTTCCTGCCCTGGAGCAGGTAGCGGGTCAAACCGCCGAACCCGTTGCCGCATTTGGCGGTGGCGATCACAGCAGGCCCCGGAGCTGGTCTCGGAGCTGCTCCAGCACGTCGTTCACGTCGGCGGCGACGAGGGGCTGTCCATTCCGGGTTGCCAAGCGCACGAGGTTGTTGAGGTTGACGCCCGCGCGGTTCAAGCCGAGAACCGCCTCGGCGTTGATGCGCCGACCAAGGGAGACCCCGAGGGCCACATGGCGCAGGTAGCGTGAGGGCGAGAGGCCGGCGGCCTTCGCCCGCCCCTGGACGCTGGTCCATTCGGCCTCGGTGAAGCGGGCGGAGCGGATGACCGTCCGGTGATCCTTGGCAGCGGCCGGCTTGGGCTTCTCGGTCAACGGGTTGCCTGCGGGGTCTTTTGAGAGGATGGCTGGCGAGTTCAAAAAAATCCGAGCGTCTTGCTGGATTGTAAAAACCGCGCGTGGCGCTGTCAATAAAACGGACATCTCCGGAAACTTGCGATCTAGCGGCCATGGAAAGCCCGTGGATACGGGATTTTCACGGCCGGACTATTCCGGACAATGTCGGAAAGGTTGAGCGCGCGCGGATGATTGGAGGCGGCCGGGATTAATGCACGAATCTCCGGACATCCTCGGAATTTAGATTTTCTTTTCCCGCTTGAGCGCGCAGCGCGAATGCGGGCAAGCTGCTATGTGCGAAGCGGCGGAGCCGCGTAGCACATAGCACTGGCTTGCTCCCGCAGTGACCCCACCTCTCCGCTAAAAGGTTCCTCCCGCACTCCCGCAGTGACCCCACCTCTCCGCTAAAAGGTTCCGGCGCGACTCAGCCTTCCGTCTCGAACCGTAGCTCCGGGTCGTGCTGGGCGCGATGCAGGAACTTCACGACCCGCCGCGCCAGCTCCACAGTCGCGGTCTTCCGTTTCGCCGCTTCGCAGAAGAGCTGGAGCGCCGCCAGGGCCTCCCGCTCGACCTTCTGAGTCCGGAAGATCGTCAACATCTCTCCCGCAAGCGTGCTCACCTCGGCGGCCCGCCTCTCCTTCAGGAGGAGCAACGCCAACTCCAGGCTCACCAGCGCGTAGTCGAAGGTCAGCTCCCGCAGGCGGAAGACCTGCCGTACCTGCTCGAAGGCATCGCGGGCCTCCGCCAGCCGCCCGAGCCCGGCATGCACCTGCGCTTGCAGCCACATCGAGCGCGTCAAATCCAGCTCCTTGCCCAGCTTCTCCGCCAAGGCCTGCACTTCCGGTAGCCTTGCTTCAGCTTCCCCGAAGTTTTCCAACTGGGCCAGGTCCGACACGAGGTTGAATCGCAGGCCGAACGCGTTGCGCGGCTCGCGGATCGGGTCGATCAGTGGAGCCGCCTCATAGAGCGCCGCCGTCGAGGCCTCCGTGTCGCCGAGAGCGTCGTGGAGGTTCGCTTTGGTCATGAGGATCTTTCCTCGCAGCTCGCCCCGGTCCAGGGCCAGGGCCTCCTCGATCCGCTTGAGGGCCTCGGGAAATCGCCGCTGTGCCCGGCGAAGGGCCGATTCGATCCAGGGCAGCCAGGCCTCGTTCAAGAGCCCCGGATCGCTGGCGGCTCCGGCTTCGAACAGCGTCCGCGCTCGGGCCAAGGCTTCATCGGCCCCGGGCAGGTCGTTGCAGGCGCGGCGGGCATTTCCTAAGAAAATCCCGGCGTAACCCGCCAGGCGACAGCGCCAAAGCTCCTCTCCGGGAACCCGCCCGGCGATGAGCAGGGCGAGCTCGGCCAGCTCCAACGCCTCCTGCGGGTGGTTCAGCGCCCGGGCGACGCTCTCGGCGGCCACCCGCTCGCTCAACGCCCAGCTCCAATACTCCTCCAGCTCCTCGACCAGAAGCCGGCGCTGCGCCGCGGTGCACGGTTCCAGCCCAGCCCAGAGGGCCGCTGCTTCGGCGCGGTCTGCCGCGGAAGGGCGAGCGGCTGCGGCCGGGCGCAGCTCCGTCAGCGGCTGGAGGATGACATCGGTCGCCAGCCGGACGAGGGCTATGACCTCGGCAGCTGTGCCGTGCGCAAAGACGCGCTTGGCGCACGACCTTCCCCGCGCGGCAAGCCGAAAGGAGCGGATGTCCCGCAGGACGAAGTCGAGCAGAGTTGTGGGAAGGCCGGCCGCGCCTGCCGCCTTCTCCTGGCTCTTCCGCGACGCAGCCCGTACACCTCGCTCGTAATAGGAAAGCTGACTCACGTTGATTCCGGCGGAGCGGGCGAACTCTCTCTGCTCCATGTGGAGGAAATGGCGAAACAGGAGGATCGCCAGCCTCGCGGCGGGATCGTTTGCCTCCAAATCGTTCCAGGTGTCGGCCGTCATGTCCACCTCCCGAGCGGTTTAGCAACGCTCATTCGGGGTTCTGTCCACCCGATTTCATGCACCATAGGCCCGGAGAGGCTTGGCCCTGCGGCCATGGAGACTGCAGGTCATCCGCCTCCCGGAAAGGAACTGGTCATGCGAAATCTTCGCAAAGCAGCCGTCTTGCTCCTCCTCGCGCTCACCCTCGGAGCACCCTCGGCCTTTGCCAGGGAAGCTCGTCCGACTCAAGCGCAGGCGAGGCACGCCGAGCAGGGCGGTGGGCTGCTCGTGAATCTGTGGAGCTTCGTTGCACATCTCGCCGTCTGCGTGGCAGGAGACGAGGGTTGCAGACTCGATCCCCGGGGCACGCAGATTCAGAACACCGACGAAGGTTGTCGGATCGACCCCTTGGGCGCCTGCATGCCCAGCCACTAGCTCTAGCTCGGAGAGCACCAACGGGGCTGAGGCGCTCACCTAGGCTTCGGCCCCTTTCTCATCCACGAACCGCAGCACAGGGTCGTGCTGGGCGCAGTAGAGGTACTTCACCACTCGGCGCGTCAAATCGACGGTGGCGGCTTCCAGCTTCGCATCGTCGCAGAAGAGCTGGAGCGCGGCGAGGGGCTCCCGCTCGACCTTCTGGGTCTGGAAGATCAGCAACATCTCCTCGGCCAGCGCGCGCACCTCGGCGGTACGGCCCTGCTCCAGGAGGAGCAAGGCCAGCTCCAGGCTGACCAGCGCGTAATCGAAAGCCAGGTCCCGCTTCTCGAATACCCGCCGCACCTGCGCGAAGGCCCTGCGAGCTTCTTCCCGTCGTCCGAGCCCGGCATGCAGCTTCCCCTGCAACCACAGGGTCCGCGTGAGGTCCAGCTCCTCGCCCAGCTTCTCCGCGAGGGCTCGAACCTCCGGCACTCTGGCCTCAGCTTCCTCGTACCTCTCCAGGTTGATAAGGTCAACCGCGAGGTTGAACCGCAGGCCAAAGGCATGGCGCGGCTCCCGGCGGGCGTCGATCAACGGCGCCGCCTCGGAAAGCGCCGCCGTCGAGGCCTCGGTGTCCCCGAGAGCGTCGTGAAGGTTGGCTTTGGCAATGAGGATTTTCCCTCGCAGCTCGCCCCGATCGAGCGCCAGGGCCTCCTCAATCCGATTCAGGGCCTCGGGGAACCGCCGCTGTGCTCTGCGAAGGGCCGATTCGATCCATGGGAGCCAGACCTCGTTCAAGAACCCGGGATCGCCCGCCGCCCCGGCCTCGAACAGCTTGCGCCCCTGCGCCAGCGCCTCGTCAGCTCCGGGCAGGTTGCTGCAAGCGCGGCGGGCGTTCCCTACGAACAGCAAGGCGTAGCCCGCTTGCCGCCAACGCCATAGCTTTTCCCCAGGAACTTTTTCGGCGATGAGAAGGGCCAGCTCGGCCAGCCCCAGCGCTTCTTTGGGATGGTTCGGCGCCTGGGCGACGCTCTCGGCGGCCACCCGCTCCATCAAGGCCCAAGTCCGGTATTTCCTACCCCTCTCCACCAGCAGCCGCCTCTCGGCGGGCGAGAGCTTCTCCAATTGCTTCCAGAGAAACTCTGCCCGTTGCCGGGCATGCAGCGCCTCGCCCTCGACGGTCAACAGCCTGAGAGCCGCACGGGAGAACTCGACCGCCAGATTCCCCACCCGTGCGGCGACGGCCTCGATCTGGCGCTGTACCTGCGACCGGTCGTCCGCCGAGTCCCGCGGTGCCCGGCTGGCGGCACGGTTGGCCACCATACAGGCGCGGGTCGCGTCGATTCGCTCCGGCGGCAACCCCATCCAGCCAATAAGGGCCTCCAGCTTCTCCCGGGTGAGCGTCCTCCTCCCTTTCTCATAGTCGTTCAGAATCTTCCGTGAAAAGCCCGCGGCGTTCGCTAGATCGACCTGCTTCCATCCCTGGCCCTCACGCAGGAAGCTCAAGACGAGACCCAGGTCCGACAGCTCCTTTTCAGACGACGGCATGGCAGTCTCCCTCCTCAATGACACTCCGGCTCCAAGTACCAGGCTGCCGGAAGGGTGCTTTTGGGCGATCGGCGCCGGCCTGGTCCACAAGAGGACCGATGCCAGAACGTGGAGCGCGGATTGTGTCCACAGAAGGTATATCTCAGCTCTCGATGATCCCTATCGTCTGCGCAGGTATGAAGGGCCTGCATACAGAGGTAGTGCTGGCCACCACTCAAAGCGAGCCTAAGGCTGGCCCCGGTACCCCTTAAGAGAAGAGAAGTTGTTACCGGATTGTCACCTGTTGGCATGTGCCGGAAGAGCTAAGTAATTGGAGTCTATATACTTAGCTAGAAACCCAACCCCCCTCTCCCGGTAAGGGGGGTGGCGAGGGGGCGGGAGAAGAGGGACGGGGTGATGAGGGTCTTGGGTGGGGGACAGGTGAGGCCCTAGTTCACGTACCCCAAAGCCCGCAGCTTCTCCCGCGTCTCCTTGTCCACCGGAGTCTCCTCGCCCGGCTCCGCCGGCATCCGCATCCGGCCGCGCGCGATCCAGGCGAGGAGGCGCGAGCGCAGCCAGGCGGCTTCGAGACCGCCGCTGCCGGCGAGGTTCACGGTCTCCTTGGGATCCTTCACGAGGTCGAAGAGGTACTCGGGATCGCGGGAGCGGCCGAGGCCCTCTCCCTGTCCCCAGTCGAGGCCGGTTCGCGGCGCCAGGACGAGCTTGAAGCGGTCGGAGGCGGCCGAGTAGATACCCCCCTTCAAGCTCGACGCCGACGCCAGGCGAGGCTCGCGAGGGTCTCTCCCGCCCTGCAGCAGCGAGCGCCCTTCGGCCTTTTCGGACGGATGGAGCCCCGCCAGCTCAAGGAGCGTGACGTGGAGGTCCAGGGTGTTGGTGGGCGTCGCGACCGCGGCGGGGCGCAGCCGCTCCGGCGCCCAGAGGATGAGGGGGATCCGCATCATCTCTTCATAGAGGGTGTAGCCGTGGAGGACGCCGCCGTGATCGAAAAGCTCCTCGCCGTGATCGGCGGTGACGGCGACGAGCGTTTCCGCCGGGGGCGCCCAGGCGGCAAGGCCCGCCAGGAGCTTGCCGAGCTCGGCGTCGTCGTAGGCGAAAGAGCCCGTGTAAAGCCCTGCCAGCCGCTGCCGGTCCGCCGGGCTCGCCTCGACCTTCCGCTGCTTGACGGCGGTCAAGGTGTCCGTGCCGCCATCGATCGCCGAGGCGATTCCGGCCGTGAAGCGGGACCGGAACGGCTCCGGCGGGTCGTAGGGATTGTGGGGATGGATGGTGTGGAGGTAGAGGAACGCCTTCGCGCCAGGGGGGAGCGAGCGGAGCCAGGCCAGGGCCGCGGCGTGGACCCGCGCCGCGTTGTCGTTGTAGCCGGCACTCGCATAGCTGTCGATGAGCACCTCGGGAGCCGCGTGCTCGAAACCCCGGTCCGTGCCGAAGGCCGCGCTGACGTGCGGATTCCCCGAAAAGAGTCCAGTGTGGTAACCCGCGGCGCGGAATTGCTCGGCCAGGGTCTTACCGTCCTCGGAGGTGAGCTTCCAGCCGCCGCGCTCCACGAAGGCGTGGCCGGTGAAGAGTTCCTTGGTGGAAGGGAGGGTGTTGGGCGCCACGCTGCGATGGACGCGGAAGAGCATCCCCTCCCGGGCCAGGCGGTCGCAAGTGGGAGAGGCTCCGAACGAGGCGCCCAGGGAATCGAGCCGGTCCGCCCGCAACGCGTCCATGACGTAGACCACGATCAGCCGCGGCGGCTCCTGCTTCAGCAGGGCCGTTTCCGCGGGCTTCGGAGAGGGAGCCGGCGCGCCGCCCGCGAGCCCCAGCCCCTCCCAACGCCCGGCGGGGCCGGCTCCCAAGGCCCGCAGGCGAATGCGCGCGAAGCCCTCACCGTCTCCCACCGGCAGGGAGATCCGCTGCCGGCCTCGCCGCCAGAACCGGGGAGCCCACGAGAAGCTCTGCAAGGCTTTCCCTTCTTCGCGCTCGACCGTCAGCTCGAAGCGCTGGCCGGAGCGCGGGGATTGCGGAGGCACGAAGCTCCCCACCAGGACCTCGCCGCCCCTCACCGGCCGCACCAGATCCGCGATCGAGGGTCCCTGCTGAACAAGGCTGGAGCCCTCGGTCCACGCTCCGCCGCCCTCGGCAGCAGCGCGGACGGCCCCAGCCACCACGGCCACCCGCGGAGCGTGGAAAGTCAGGGTGATCAGCACCTTCCCCAACGGCAACTTGGAAAACGGCAGCGGCACCTCGAGCGGATCCTTGAGAGGAAAGGTCCCGAGATCCCGTTCGCCAGCCCGCGCGCTCACCGTCCCCTGAAGCGGCTCCGGTGAATCGGCAAGGTCGAGCGCCAGGGTTTGGTCCTTCTGTTCCACGTTGATCATTTCGAGACGGGCGCTTCCGCCGTCTACAGGGGGAAGCAGAGTCCGCCCCCCCGCTCCCCGCTCGGGAAACCAGCCGGTGAGGAAACGGCTTCCTTCGAGGGACTGTGGCCAAGCGACCGTCCGCTTCTCGACGAGCACGTCCGGAGCATGATTGCCGTCAAGCAGCAGGCGAACAGGTCCTTTGGGGACGGCGCCGGAGCAGCCCAGGAGGAGGCAGAGGATCAGGAGACGCACAAGGCGGGTTGGTTTCAGCTCCACCGGAGCACGATATGCGTCCCGCCAAGCCAAGGCAAGGCGGCCACGAACCCTCGCCACCGTATCCGTAGAGACGTCCCAGCCCGTCCACGACAACCTTTGCAGGCCTACGACGGCGGGACGTCTCCGAGCGTGGGCAGACCGTCCGTCGGCCATCGGCCTTCGGGCGTACGTTTCACGTTTTCGCAGGTTTGGGGATTTCGGATTTCGGAGACTCCGCGCGCCGTCCAGCGTTAGCGAATTGGGAAGGCCTTTCGCCGATTCGGAGACGTCCCGCCTTCGTTGGCCTGCGAAGGTTGTCGTGGACGGGCTGGGACGTCTTCCATGAGAAGGCCCCAAATAGCAAGGCCGCCAGGGCGGCCTGTCCCTATCTGCTTCTTCGATCGGAGTCGGGTGTCGGTCCCCGAGTCTTCCATCCGCACTCTCAAGGAGCCCTCT
>DASUEN010000321.1:0-65217 GCA_036275055.1 Thermoanaerobaculia bacterium | reverse complement strand
ACGCTGGCGAACAAGGGGCTGGTGGTCTACATGCCGGATTCGGATGAGACGGAGAAGGGAGCGAAGCCGTAGGGGCTTCGGTGCCAGCGGGCCTTCCTCCTCCCAAGACCCTCATCACCCCGGCCCTCTTCTCCCAGATCCAGGAAGACCGCCCCCAGAACTGCGCCTGTCAAGCCGCTTTGGCCTTCAGGGCCGCTGCAACTTCTCGGGCCGCCTCATCCGGCGCCCCCTTGGTCAGGTACCGGCGGTTGCGGAGCCCAAAGGGAACAACCGAGCCCTCGAGATCCGCCGGAATGATTGGAATCAGAAGCTTTCCCGTACCGAGTGCGACGCCGAGCTCGAACAACACGTCGGGGCGCTGTGCGTTGGTTCGCGAGAGGATAGGCACGATTGCGTCGCTGCTTCGAAGGCCTGCCTCGATCGCCTCGCGGAGTGGTTCTCCAAGGTGGACCTGCCAAGTGTCCAACCACACCTCCACGCTCTGTTCCCGGAGGGCTTCGGCGAACCGGCGCGCCCACTCGGCATCGTCGCCCGAGTATGAAATAAAGACCTTGGGCTCGTTCATTCGGGTTTCTCCTCAGAAGCTTCAGACTTCCCTTCGACCCGGCCGCGCAACTGACCAAAGTAGAGGTCCCTTACCGGGCCTACACCCCCACCGGCGACACCCGCCGCAACGCCCCCACCTCCCGCTCCACGGCATCCAGAAAAGCGTCCACCTCTTCCGCGGTATTGAAAAGGCCGAAGCTGATGCGCAGCGACGAAAGGGCCTCATCCGGAGAGAGGCCGATCGCCAGGAGGGTCTTGCTGGGCTCGACGGCACCGGAGGAGCAGGCGGAGCCCGTGGAAACGGCGAAGCCGGCGAGGTCGAGGCGGATGAGCAGCGACTCCCCCTCGGCGCCGGGGAAGGCCACGTGCGAGGTGTTGGGCAGGCGTGGCGAGGCCTGACAGTGGAAGAGCGCGTCCGGCATCCGATGGGCGAGGGCCGACTCGAAGCGGTCGCGCAGGGCGGCGAGGTGCCTGCCGCGTGGCTCCATTTCCTCTTGGGCCACGAGCGCGGCTTCTCCCAGGCCCACGAGCGCGGGGACGTTCTCGGTGCCTGCCCGGCGCCGGCGCTCCTGGCTGCCCCCCACGAGGTAGCCGGTCAGCTCCACCCCCTTGCGCATCCAAAGGGCGGCGGCGCCCAGGGGACCGTGGAACTTGTGAGCGCCGAGCACCAGGTAATCGACTCCCAGGTCCGCAGCGTTCACGGGGATCTTCCCTACGGCCTGCACGGCGTCGCACAGCATGGGAATGCCCCGCTCGCGGCAGGCGGCGGCCACCTCCGCCACGGGCTGAAGGGTGCCCAGCTCGTTGTTGGCGAGCATGAGGGCCACGAGCCGGGTCTCCGGGCGCAGGGCGCGGACGATCTCGGCAGCGGGCACGACGCCGTCCCCCGCGGGGGACACCCGCGTCACCTCGACGCCCTCTTTCTCCAGCCGCGCCGCGGCCTCGCGGATGGACGGATGCTCGAAGGCCGAGATCACCAAGTGCCCGCGTCCGCCGCCGCGGGGAAAGCAGTGGAAGAGGACGGCGTTGTTGGCTTCCGTCCCCGAGGCCGTGAACACCACCTCCGGCGGCCGGGCTCCCAGGAGCGCCGCGACCTTCTCCCGCGCCTCTTCGACGGCGTTGCGGGCCGCCTGGCCGAAGCGGTGGAGCGACGAGGGATTCCCGTGCCGTTCGCCAAACCAGGGGAGCATGGCAGTGCGTACCCTGGGATGGAGTGGCGTGGTGGCGTTGTTGTCGAAGTAGACGGGCTGCATGGGGTTGAATCCTCGCGAAAGAGGTTTATTGTAGCGCGATGGGAGGGGGAACGAGGCGGGAGGTGAACGGCCCCGGCGTGCCGGGGGACTCACCGGTTGCGCCTGTGGCGCCCGCCCAACAGGCCCGGCACGCTTGTTGAATCCGCTGCTCATTCCCAAGGGCCGGTGTCTCCGGCTCTTCGGAGAAGATACTGGAAGGTGAACGAATGCGCCGACTGCGTCCATTGCTCGTCCTCCCCCTCCTTCTGTTCTCCCTTTCCGCCCTGCTCCCGGCCACGGCCGGCGCCGCGACCGAGAAGCTGTCGCGGGCCGAGCGCAAGGCCCAGAAGGAGGCCATCGAGAAGCTCCCCGAGAAGTACCGGACGTGGCTCAAGGTGGTGGACCTGCTGATCACGGACGACGAGCTCAAGACCTTCCTGGCGCTCGACAAGGATTACCAGCGCGACGCCTTCATCAAGCGCTTCTGGGACGCCCGCAATCCCTATAAGACGAGCGCGCGCAATCAGTTCCAGGAGCAGTGGGAGGCCCGGGTGGAGCAGGCCCTCGCCCTGTTCGGCAACCTGGACGACGAGCGCACCCGGATGCTGCTCCTGAACGGCCCGCCGAACGGGCGCGTCGAGTCCCACTGCTCGAGCGTGATCTGGCCCGTGGAGGTGTGGTTCTACCAGCACGCCGAAAGCGTCCGTTCCGAGCTCGTCGTGGTGTTCTATCGCCGTTGGGGTGTCGGCTACTACCGGGTGTGGAGCCCGGTCGACGGGATCGCGGCCCTGTTCTCCGAGGGCGCGGGCGACAATGGGCAACGCAACGTCCAGGTGATTGCCAACGGCTGCCGCGACGGCGACCAGATCGCGGGCGCCATCTCCTGGGTGGTCAACCAGGGTATGGGCTACGAGATCCTGGCGGCGCGGATGATGTCCAAGCCGGAGGCGCACGCGGGGGAGTGGGTCACCTCTTTCAACTCCTACTCCACGGATATCGCGCCCAACGCCAAGCCCCTGCCGGCGAAGCTGGGACTGGAGTATCCCGGCCGCTGGCAAGGGCGCACCGCCGTCGAGGGAGTGGTGACCGTGCCGGCTTCCGGCGCCGGGCAGTCCGACCTGGGCGGCACGCACTCGTTCAACTTCGTCCTCAACGGCGAGGTGTTGCAGAACGGCACGCTGTTCGAGAACTTCCGTTACAAATTCGATTTTCCGGCCGGCGTCACGACTCCCGTGGACTCGCTGCCCATCATCTTTCAGCGCTATCTCCGGCCGGGCGACTACCTGCTGGTGGTAAAAGTGGAGGACCTGAACTCGGGCAAGGTCTTCCGCGAAGAACGAAACATTTCCGTGCCTGCTTCGGACAAGGCGGCTCCGGCTCCCCTGGCCACGGATACCGACGAAACGAGCGCGCGCCTGCTGGCCGAAGCCAACGCGGCCATCGCCAACGGCGAGACGACTCTGAAGCTCGTCCGCCCCTTCGGCGAGCTGCAGACGGGGATGCAGCGCTTCGACACGCTGACCACGGGCAAGGACATCGAAAAGGTCACTTTCGCCCTCGATGGCAAGCCGGTGCTGACCAAGAAGAAGCCTCCCTTCAGCGTCGAGCTCGACCTCGGGAACCTCCCCCGTCCGCGCAACCTCGCGGCCAAGGCCTACAGCGCCGCCGGCACCGAGGTGGCCTCGGACGAGATGATGATCAATGCGGCGCCGAACCGCTTCCAAATCCGCCTGGTGGAGCCGCAGAGAGGGAAGCACTACGGCAACAGTTTGCTCGCCAAGGCCGAAGCGCAAGCGCCGGACGGCGGCGCGGTGCAGCGGGTGGAGTTCTTCCTGAACGAGACGCGCGTGGCGACGCTTTTCCAGCCGCCCTGGGAGCAGCCCATCGTGCTCCCCAAAGCCGAGGCCCTGGGCTACGTGCGGGCCGTGGCCTACCTGACCGACGGCAGCTCGACGGAAAACCTGGTCTTCGTCAACGCCCCCGAGGACATGGCCGAGGTGAACATCAACTTCGTCGAGCTTTACACCTCGGTGCTCGACAAGCAGAAGCGGCCGGTGGACAACCTCACCCAAAAGGATTTCTCGGTGATGGAAGACGGCACGAAGCAGGAGATCTCCCGCTTCGACCGGGTGACGAACCTGTCGATCCACGCCGCCGTCGCCCTCGACATTTCGGCCTCGATGGAAAAGAGCCTGGACAAGGCTCGCCAGGCGGCGCTGGAGTTCTTTCAGCGGACGATCCAGCCCAAGGACCGGGCGGCGGTGATCACTTTCAACGATCATCCGAATTTGACCGTCAAGTTCACCAACGACGTCCCCACTCTCGCCGGCGGGCTCGCGGGGCTCAAGGCCGAGCGCGGCACGGCGCTTTACGACAGCGTCATCTTCACCCTCTATTACTTCACCGGCGTCAAAGGGCAGCGGGCGCTGGTGCTGATCTCGGACGGCAAGGACGAGGGGAGCCGCTTCACCTGGGAGGACGCCCTCGACTACGCCCGCCGGGCCGGTGTGACGATCTACAGCATCGGCTTGGGGGACGACGTGGACAAGCGCAAGCTCTCGCATCTGGCGGAGGAGACGGGAGGCCGCGCCTTCTTCCTCAAGAGCGTGGACGAGCTGGCGGGGATCTACGCCAGCGTCGAGCAGGAATTGCGCTCGCAATACCTGATCGCTTATCAATCGACCAATACCAGCGGGGGTAACACCTTCCGGAGCGTGGAGCTGAAAGTCGGTAAACCCGGCCTCGAAGCCAAGACGATCCGGGGGTATTACCCGTGAGGCGCCCCTTCGGGGCGGACCTTCAGAGGACCCCCGCCCAAGACCCTTACCCCTTCCCCTCTCCCGACCTCCACATTCCACTCCCCGGGAGAGAGGAACCCGACTGGAGCGGGGTTCTCCCTCTTTTCCCGGTGAGGGCATGGCGGAAGAAGAGGGCCGGGGTGATGAGGGTTCTTTTCTTCCTCTTCCTGCTCCTGCCGCTGCCGGCCGCGGCCTATCATCCCTACGACCGGGCCGTGCCGCAGGCCGAGCGGGAGGCGGTCGCCAAGCTGCCGGAGAAATACCGCACCTGGTGGCAGGAGGTGGACGTCCTCCTCACGGACGAGGAACGGAAAACCTTTCTGGTCCTGGAGAAGGACTACCAGCGCGACTCGTTCATCGAAAAGTTCTGGCAGGCGCGCGATCCCGTGCGCCGCAGCTCCTTGAACGGTTTCAAGGAGCGCTGGGAGGCGAGCGTCAGACAGGCGCGGGAGCTGTTCGGCGACATCACGGACGGCCGCTCCCGCGTCATGCTCCTGAATGGCCCTCCGGACGAGCGGATCGAGTCCAACTGCTCGCTGATCCTCTGGCCGGCGGAGATCTGGTTCTATCCCCCGAACGACAAGATCTGGGAGCCGTTCGTCATCGTCCTCTACCGCAAGTGGGGAGCCGGCCCGTTCCGGGTGTGGAACCCGAGCGAGGGCACGGACGTCCTGTTCTCTTTCAGCGTCCTCGAAAGGGGGGCGCCGATGGGGGTTGGAACGGCGGGCTCCGTCCATGCCGGCAAACCCCAGGGAGCGGGCGGCAGCGCGCCTGGAGAGGCCGCGGGCGAGAGCGGGCACAGCCTCTCGGAGATCTCGAACCTCCAGGGCGGCTGCGGCGACTACGATCACGCGAAGAAGATCCTTGCCGGTATCTCCTGGGTGATGTCGCAGGGGATCCATTGGGACCTCCTGGAAGTGAAGCTCGCGGGGCGCCCTCCGGGGCCCGGCGGCGAGTGGATCTCGACCTTCAATTCCTACTCGACGGACGTGCCCGCCGATGCCGCCCCGCTGCCGGCGAAAGTCGAGGTGAGCTTCCCGGGCCGCTGGCAGGGGCGCACCATGGTGCAGGGGCTGGTGGCGGTGCCCGCGAGCGCCGCCGGCCAGGCCGCCCTCGGCGAGGCCCGCTCCTACAACCTGCTGCTCACCGGCGAGGTGCTGCACGACGGCCATCTCTTCGACAGCTTCCGCTACAAGTTCGACCTGCCGGCCTCCTCGGCGCCGGAGTCGCTCCCCCTCGCCTTCGAGCGCCCTTTGCGGCCGGGGGAGTACACCCTCGTCGTCAAGGTGGAGGACGTCAACTCCGGCAAGCTCTTCCGCGAGGAGATCCCCCTCGCCGTGCCGGAGGCCGAGACCCTTGCGCCCCGGGTGGCGGTTGCCGCCACTCCGGAAGCCGCCGAGGTCAACCGTGTCCTAGCCGAGGCCGATGCGGCCCTGCGCAGTGGCGAGACCACGATCAAGCTCATGCCGCCCCTGGGGCATCTCCAGACGGGGATGCAGCGCTTCGACACCCTGACCACGGGAAAGGGGATCGCCCGCGTCACCTTCCTCCTCGACGGCAAGCCGGTGCTCACCAAGCAGGCGCCCCCCTACAGCGTGGAGCTCGACCTGGGGAAGGTGCCCCGCACCCGGTCGCTCTCCGTCACCGCGTACGACGCGGCCGGCGGGGTTCTCTCCTCGGACGAGCTGGTGCTCAACGCCGCTGGCAACCGCTTCCGCATCCACCTCGCCGAGCCGCAGAAGGGGAAACGTTACGACTCGAGCCTCCTCGCCCGCGCCGAGGTGGAGGCACCGGAGGGGGAGGGAGTCGAGCGGGTGGAGATCTACCTCAACGAGACGAAAGTCGCGACCCTGCACCAGCCGCCCTACGTCCACCCCGTGATCCTGCCGCGCGGCGAGCCCATCGCCTATGTGCGGGCCGTGGCCTATCTCGCGGACGGCAATTCCACGGAGCACGTGGTCTTCGTCAACGCGCCCGAAAACCTGGAGGAGATGAACGTCGACCTGGTGGAGCTGTACACCACGGTGCTCGACAAAGAGGGCCATCCTGTGACCTCGGGGCTGGCGGCCAAGGACTTCGGCGTGACGGAGGACGGCGCCCGCCAACAGATCGTCCGCTGCGACCGCGTGACCGACCTGCCGATCCATGCCGCGGTGGCGATCGACATCTCGGCCTCCATGACGGCGAGCCTTCCCAAGGCGCAGGAGGCGGCCCTCGCTTTCCTCGAAGGGACGGTGAAGCCGCGCGACCGGGCGGCCATCATCACCTTCAACGACCATCCGAACCTGGCGGTGAAATTCACCCGCGACCTGCGCAGCCTGTCCGAGGGGCTGGCGGGGCTCAAAGCCGAGCGCGGCACGGCGCTCTATGACAGCCTGGTGTATTCGTTCTACACCTTCAACGGCCTCAAGGGACGGCGTGCGCTCCTCCTGCTTTCCGACGGCCGCGACGAGGGGAGCCGCTTCACCTGGGAGGAGGCCCTGGAGTTCGCCCGCCGGGCCGGAGTCACCGTCTACACCATCGGTCTGGGGGAGGACGTGGAGAAGAAGAAGCTCTCCCGCCTTTCCGAGGAGACCGGAGGCCGGGCCTTCTTCCCCAAGGATGCCGCCGAGCTCCCCGCCATCTACTCGACGATCGAGGAAGAGCTGCGCTCGCAATACCTGATCGCCTATCAGTCCGCCACGTCCCGCAAGGATCCGGGATTCCGCACGGTGGACCTCAAGGTGACGAAGCCGGGTCTGGAGGCGAAGACGATCCGGGGGTATTACCCGTGAAGACCGGAAAGATAGGTTAGGATCGCCCCCCATGTATCTCCGCTCGCTCCGGCCGTACCTGCTTCTCGCGGCAGCTCTGCTGTTCGCCGCGTCCGTCGCCTTCGCCCAGGCGCCTCCTCCCGATCTCCCGCCGCGGTTCCAGAAGTGGCTGGAGGACGTGGAGCTGCTGATCAGCCCCAAGGAGAAGGCGGTCTTCCTGGCGCTGGCGAAGGACTACCAGCGCGACGCCTTCATCCGCCGGTTCTGGGAGGTGCGCGACCCGTTTCCCCAAACGCCCCAGAACGAGCTCAAGGAGCGGTGGGAGGAGCGGGCGGCCAAGGCCCGCGAGCGCTTCGGCGGCGTCTCGGACGACCGCGCCCACATGATGCTCTTCAACGGCGAGCCGGCCGAGGTCTTCCCCGTCCATTGCGACGTGCTGATGCCGCTGGAGATCTGGAGCTATTCGAGCACCGAGCGCATCCGCGGCGACTTCACCCTGGTGTTCATCGCCCGCAGCAAGTCGAACTATCAGCTCTGGTATCCGAACGACGGCCTCTCTCCCCTCCTTTCCGCCGGCCTGCGGGTGCCGGTGGACGATCCGGCCCGGGGGTACCAGGCCATCGCCGAGCTGTGCCCGCGGGGGGACGACGTCGCCTCCCGCCTCGCCGAGGCCCTGGACTGGCGGCGGGTGGAGACCTCCCAGAAGCTCGTCCCCAAGCCTGGGGAGGAGTGGCTCTCCACCTTCAACTCCTTCGGCACCGACGTACCCGCGGGCGCTCCCACCTTCCCGGCCCAGGTGGACCTCTCCTTCCCCGGCCGCGCGGGGAGCCGCACCGTGGTGCAGGCTCTGGTGACCGTGCCGCGCGAGGCCGTCAAGCCGGAGCGGATCGAGGGGAGCTCGACGGCGAGCTACGTCTTCACCGTCGACGGCGAGGTGCTGCTCAAGGACGAGCTGTTCGAGCACTTCCGCTACCGCTTCGCGCTGCCAGAGGCCGAGGTCCTGGCGGGACCGGCGGGGAAGATCCCCCTCGTCTTCCAGCGCTTCCTGCGGCCGGGGAGCTACTCCCTGCTCTTGAAGATCGAGGACACGGCAGGCAAGAGCTTCTTCCGCGAGCAGCGGGAGCTGGAGGTCCCCCTGGTGGCGAACGAGCCGCCGGCCGTGGCCGCGGCTCCCAATCCCGAGACTCCGGCGCCTCCCGCCGTCGCTTCCACGCCCGCGGCGGCTCTGGCGGAGGCCAACGCC
The DNA here is from genome assembly GCA_036275055.1 of Thermoanaerobaculia bacterium. GTDB lineage: Bacteria > Acidobacteriota > Thermoanaerobaculia > Multivoradales > UBA5704 > DATARR01. The sequence goes on along the minus strand of DASUEN010000321.1, from coordinate 56,645 downwards.
ACCCTCTCCACCCCGGCGGCGGCCGTCAGCGACGAGCAGACCCTCCGCATCCTGCCGCCTCCCCCCGGGCTGATCACCGGCAAGACGCGGGTGGAGGCCATCGCGGCCGGCTCCAGCATCGCCAAGGTGACTTTCGAGCTGGACGGCAAGGCGGTGCTCACCAAGGGGAAGCCCCCCTACAGCGTCGAGCTGAACCTCGGCGTCCAGCCGCGCGTCCACGTCCTCAAGGCGCTCGCCATGGACGGCGGCGGCAAGAAACTGGCGGAGGATCAGATCGAGCTCAATGCCGGCCCTCACCGCTTCGCCATCCGCCTGGTGGAGCCCCAGCCGGGGAAGAACTACAAGTCGAGCCTGCGCGCCCAGGCCCAGGTGGACGTGCCGGAAGGGGACAAGCTCGACCGCGTGGAGTTTTTCCTCAACGACGACCGGGTGGCGACCCTCTACCAGCCGCCGTTCACCCAGCCGATCCTCCTCCCCAAGAGAAGTGACATCACCTGGGTGCGCGCCGTGGCCTATCTCGACGACGGCAATTCCACGGAGAGCACGGTTCTGGTCAACGCCCCCGAGCTCACCGGCCACCTGGACGTGCAGCTCGTCGAGCTGTACACCTCGGTGGTGGACGGCCGTGGCCGGCCCGTCGAGGGATTGAAGAAGGAGGACTTCACCGTCCTCGAGGACGGCGCGCCGCAGCAGGTCCGCCGCTTCGAGCTGGTGAAAGACGTGCCCATCTACGCCGGTATCCTGCTCGACACCTCGGCCTCCATGAACGAGGGCTCGAAGCTCGAAGAGGCGGTGAAGGGCGCGCTACGCTTTTTCCAGAAAGTGGTGACCCCGAAGGACCGGGCGGCGGTGATCACCTTCGCCGACCAGGCGAACCTCGCCGTGCGTTTCACCAACGATGAAACGGTTTTGGCCGGCGGCCTCGCCGGCCTCACCGCGGACGGCAGCACCACGCTCTACGACAGCATCATCTACTCCCTTTACTACTTCGGCGGCATCAAGGGGAAGCGGGCGATCATCCTGCTTTCGGACGGCAAGGACGAGGGGAGCCACTACACCTTCAACGATGCTCTGGAGTACGCGCGCCGCAGCGGCGTCGCCATCTACACCGTGGGAATCGACCTTTCGAGCCAGCAGGCGGACGTGCGCCTCAAGCTCTCGCGCCTGGCGGACGAGACGGGCGGCCGCTTCTTCTTCATCCAGAAGGCGAACGAGCTGGAGCGGATCTACGACGTGATCCAGAACGAGCTGCGGTCACAGTACCTCCTCGCCTATCAGTCCAACAAGGAGAAGGGGCCGGGCGACGCCGAGAAGTTCCGCACCGTGGAGGTCAAGCTCTCCCGCTCCGGCCTCGAAGCCAAGACCTTGCGGGGCTACTACCCCTGAGCGCTCTCCCGGTTCTCACCCTCGCCTCGGGTTCCCCGCGCCGCCGCGAGCTGCTGGCGGGCCTCGGCCTGCGCTTCACCGTCCGCGCCGCGGACCTGGACGAAACGCCGGGAGCCGGCGAGCCGCCCGAGGAGACCGTCCTCCGCCTCGCCCGCGAGAAAGCCGCGGCGCGGGCCGAGCCTGGAGAGCTGGTGCTGGCCGCGGATACCGTGGTGGTGATCGACGGCGAGCTGCTGGGGAAGCCCAAGGATCCCGAGGACGCCTGCAGCATGCTGGCGAAGATCGCGGGGCGCGAGCATACCGTCCTGACCGGAGTGGCCCTGGAAGACGTGGACCGAAACCGCCGTACCGCCGCCCTGGAGCGCTCGCGGGTGCGCATGGCTGCTCTGACCGCCGAAGAGATCGAATGGTACGTCGCCACCGGCGAGCCCCTAGACAAAGCCGGCTCCTACGCCGTCCAGGGGATCGGCGCCCTCTTCGTGGAGGAGGTGCACGGCAACTACACCAACGTGGTGGGGTTGCCGTTGCCGCTGACGTACCGGCTGTTCCGGGAGTTGGGGTGGGAGTTGCTGGGGTTTCGGTAGCAAGGAAAAAGGGACAGCAGGGACAACAGGGACTTCAGGGACACCAGGGATTGAAGCTCCTCCTGTCTTCGTCCCTGAGGTCCTTGCTGTCCTTTATGTCCTTTTCCCGGTCCTATTTCCGTAGCAGCTTGAAAGCGTGGTTCCAGGTTCCCGTCCGCATCCCGTAACCCACCCAGAGGATGCACAGCGGTTCCAGGAGCCGGGCGCCTTCGATGCCGCCGGTGTCGATCGTGGACCAGCCGAAGTCGTCGAGGATGCCGGTGACGGTCTTTTTCGCCCCCTCGTCGTTGCCGGCGATGAACATGTCCGGCGGGCCGCCTGGGAAGTCGGGGTGCACCATGTGGGCATAGCCCACGGTGTTGAAGGCTTTCACCACTCGGGCCGCGGGGAGCCAGCGCTGCACCTGCTCGCCGCCTGAGTCGGTGGTGCCGAGGGCGAGATGGGGGCCGCCCTCGAAGGAGAGCGGATTGGTGGCGTCGATCACGACCTTGCCCGCGAAATTCTGTGGCTCCGCGAGCTGGATGGCATGCTCCGTGCCGCCCCACAACGTCGCCAGCACGAGGATCTCCCCGAACGCAGCAGCCTCCGCGAACGCCCCGGCGGACGCCTTGAGACCGGCCGCCTTCAGCCAATCCGCGAGCTTCCCGGGATCACGGGAACCGATCTTCACCTCGTGCCCCAGGCCGATGAAACCTGTCCCCAGAGCCTTGCCAACGTCGCCTGAACCGAGAATGCCGACTTTCATGTGTTCGTCCTCCTGAGGTGGGGGGCCCGCCCCCTACCCCGTCTTCTTCGGCGCCAGGAACAACTCCCGCCCCGCGAGATACAGCAGCAGCATCAGGATGAAGAACGGGATGACCGAGAGCGCATCCGAATAGTCCCCCTTGAAGAAGGGGTTGTGGGCCTCCATGTACTTGGTGATCGCTTCCGTGTTCGCGGCCAGGGCCACCAGGGCGATGATGATGCCGGCGATGGCGCCTCCCGCGATGTAGCCCGAGGCCATGAGGACTCCCGGGCTCTTGTCGCTTTCCGCCGCGAGCTCATCCTCCGAAAGCTGCCGGTGCGCGAGCTTCTTCTTCAGATGCAGGTCCACCAGCCAGCGCACCAGGCCACCGAAAAGGATTGGCGTCGAGGAGGAGAGCGGCAGGTAGACGCCCACGGCGAAGGCCAGCGACGGAATGCCCGACATCTCCAGCACGATGGCGATCATCACGCCTAAGAGCACCAGACCCCAGGGGAGCTGGCGGTTCAGGATCCCCTTGATGATGTAGGACATCAGCGTCGCCTTCGGAGCATCGAACTTCTGCACCGTGGAGCCGTCCGCCCGGTTGCGATGAGTGCCGTTGATGCCCGGATCCACGAGATAGACGGGAATACCCGCGTCGTTCACCAGGTACCGGCCGGCCGGCCCTCCCACGTCGTCCGTCTTGTGCCAGACGCGATAGGTGGCGTTGTCCTTCCCGGCGTCCGTGCCTTTGAGCTGCTCCGTTGCCAGCGAGCCGAGCACCGCGGGAGGCACCCGCAGGTCGGGCGCATATCCTTTCGCCACGATCTGCCCCGTGGCGCGGTCCGCCACCGGCACGTAGACGGTGCCCGTCTGGTTGAGCAACAGGAGGATCGGCGCGAGCAGCAGAGCCGAAAAGGCCGAGCCGATGAGGATGGCGATCTGCTGCGCCCGCGGCGTCGCCCCCACCAGGAAGCCGGATTTGAGCGACTGGGCGATGGTGCCGCCGTTCGAGGAGGCAATGCAGACGATGGCGCCCACCGACAGGGCGGTGACGTAGTACGTCGGCCCCGTCCAGCCGAGAGCGAGGAAGATCAGGCAGGTCAGGAGCAGCGTCGCCACCGTCATCCCCGAGATCGGGTTCGACGACGAGCCGATCTCTCCCGTGAGCCGCGCCGAGACGGTCACGAAGAGGAAACCGAAAAGCACGATCAGGATCGCCCCCAGCAGGTTCATGTGCAGGGAGCGGAAGAGGAGGATGAGGATCACCAGCGCCAGGCTGCCGTAGATGACGAGCGAGGTCGGCAGGTCGCGCTCGGTCCGCGGCACGGCAGCGGTCTTCTGGCCCTTGCGCCCTCCCATGACGTCGGCCAGCCCGCCGCGCAGCCCTTGCCAGATGGTGGGGAGGGAGCGCGCGAGGCTGATGATGCCGCCCGCCGCCACGGCTCCGGCGCCGATGTAGAGGACGTAGGCGCTGCGGATCTCGTCCGGCCCCATGTCGCGGATGGGGATCGTTCCCGGGGCGATCACCCCGGGGGCCACGCCGCCGAAGAACTTGATGGCCGGGATCAGCACCAGGTAGGCCAGCACGCCGCCGGCGCACATGATCGAGGCGATGCGCGGGCCGATGATGTAGCCCACGCCCAAAAGCTCGGGGGAGATCTCCGCCGAGATCGAGCCGGCCTCGAAGGGCTGGCCGAAGATCCGTTCCGGAATGTCCTTCCAGGCGTGGAAGGCCGACATGGCCGACTTGTAGAGGACGCCGATGGCGAAGCCGCCGAAGATCGTCTTCGCTCCCAGGCCGGCCGCTTCGGCGGCGACGCCTCCCCGCGCCGCGATCCCGTGCTCCTCGGCCGAGGCTGACGCCTTGAGCACCTCGGCGCAGGCCGTCCCCTCGGGGAACTTGAGCAGCCCGTGCTGCTGCACGATGAGCGCGCGGCGCAGGGGGATCATCATCAGGATGCCCAGGAGGCCGCCGAGGAGCGACACCAGGATCGCCCGCCCAATTTCGAGGTCGAAGCCCAGGATGAGGATGGCCGGCATGGTGACGCCGATGCCAAAGGCGAGCGACTCGCCGGCGGAGCCCGCGGTCTGCACGATGTTGTTTTCCAGGATCGTGGCGCCGCGCAAGCCGGCCTTCTGGAGCAGCTTGAAGAAGGTGACCGAGATCACGGCGACCGGGATCGAGGCGCTCACCGTGAGGCCGACCTTCAACACCAGGTAGAGCGACGAGGCGCCGAAGATGGCTCCCAGGACGGTGCCCGCGATCAGCGGCAGCAGCGTCAGCTCGGACAGGTTGGCCTCGTCGGGGATGAAGGGCCGGAAGCCGCGCGGCGGCTCGGTGGGACGCGGAGAGACTTCAGGAATGGCCATATGCGGCTCACCCTAGCATAAGGGTGAGCCGCGAAGCGAAATCCGCCGCGTCCTCCTACATCATGGCGACCGGCGGTGCCGGCTCGTCCGGGCTGCCCGCGTTCGCCAGGGGCACGCGGATCAGGACGAAGGCGAGGATCGCCATGACCACGAGCCCGGCGATGTACGACGGGGTCTCGAAGATCACGGGCAACGGCCAACCGAAGAAGTTGAAGGTCGCGGTCGCCAGCCCCACGAGGGCCTCGCCGGCGATCAGACCGGACGCCACCAGCACGCCGACGTTCTCCACGCGCGCCTTCTGGGCCTCGTTGAAACCCTTGCGCTCACGCATCATGTCGGTCAGCCCGCGGATCATGCCGCCGACGAAGATCGCGAAGGTCGTGGCAAGCGGCAGGTACATGCCGACCGCCACGAGCATGGGGCTGCGCACCTTGAGCAGGATCATGGCGACACCCATGAGGATGCCGACCACCACGAGGGCCCAGGGCATGTTCCCGCCTACGATTCCCTGGGCGAGCGCCGCCATCAGTCCGGCCTGCGGCGCGGGGAGCTGGCGGTCGCCGAAGCCGATGCCTCCGGCCTTGATGTTGCCGACGTGGAGGATCATCACCGGGAAGTACATGACGAGGCACGCGCATACGACCGCGATCAGCTCGACGATCTGAATGGTCCGCGGCGTGCCGCCGAGGATATAGCCGACCTTGAAGTCCTGGAGCAGCTCTCCGGCCACCGCCGAGGAGACGCAGACCACCGCCGCTACTCCGAGGACCGCCACGATGCCGCTCGGCCCCGACACGCCGAGCGAGACCATCAGCAGGGCCGCGATGATCAGGGTCGAGAGCGTAAGGCCGGAGATCGGGTTGTTCGAGGAGCCGATCAGCCCGACGAGATAGCCGGATACGGTGGCGAAGAAGAAGCCAGCCATCAGCATCACGATGGCGGCCACGATGGCTCCCATCACGAGGCCCGACATGTAGACGTAGAGGAAGATCATCAGGACGAAGACGATGGCGATGAGCGAGAAGATCGTGCGCGAGCTCATGTAGCGCTCGGTTCGCCCGACCGCGGCCTCGTGATCCACCTTTCCCTTGAGCTCGCCGAAGGCCCGCCCGAGCCCCCCGAACAGGTTCTTCCGCATCTTGTAGAGCGTGTACGCCGCGCCGACGAGCATGCCGCCGACGGCGATGGGCCGGACGATGAAGCGCCAGACGAGACCTACGGTGCCGACCCAGCTCTCGGTGTTCGAGCCCGGGGGGAGGAAAGCCTGGAGCTGAGGCCCGAGGAGGAACATGAGCAGCGGGACCATGAGGCCCCACGCGAGGACGCCGCCGGAAAAGTTGAGCGCCGCGAGCTCGGGACCGATGATGTAGCCGACCCCGAGATAGGCCGGGCTCACACTGGGCGCGGAGAAGGTGGTGACTCCTCCTGCGGTCAGCGCGGGAGCGTTGGCGCTGGCGCCCAGCCGGATCTTGCTCGCCCCGACCATGCCCACCCGCACCAGCAGGTCCTTGTCCGGTGCGAACAGGCGGATGACTCCGAGGATGTACACCAGCGCACCGAAGCCCATGCTGTAAAAGAGATACTTGGCGGCCTGGGCGCCGCGCTGTCCGGCCTTGTGGATCTCCGCCGCCGCCACCGACTCGGGGAACGGAAGCTCGCGATCCTCGACCATCACGCGGCGTACCAGCGAGACGAACAGGACACCCAGGATGCTCCCGACCAACATCAGTGCCGTGGACTTCCAATAGGCGTCCTTCGGGGCGAAGGACGGCCACACGCCGGCGATGACGAAGGCCGGCAGCGTGAAGATCGCGCCAGCCGCGACGGACTCGCCGATGGAGCCTGCCGTCCGCGCGATGTTCTCCTCGAGGATCGACCCCTTCCGCAGGCGGAGGACCGCCATGCCGATCACGGCGGCCGGGTAGGTCGCGGCGATGGTCACCCCGGCGCGCAGACCCAGATAGGCGTTGGCGGCTCCGAGCACGAGCGTCATCAGCAGGCCGAGAATGACGGCGCGGGCCGTGAACTCCGGCATCGCGACGTTCTCGGGAACGAAAGGCTGATGGCGAGGTCCGGCGGGCGGCTTGGACTCTTGGTTCGCGTTCATCGGAGCCCCCAGTAGTTGTTATGGCGCGCGACTCTACCTTGCACACTTGAGGCTGTCAATGCTGTTCGAAGCTTCCTCCGGTATGCTTCCCGCTCCGGCGCTTCCTCCTGCCGTGGAGCCCGCGCCGTTCGGATCTTCGGAAAGGAGACCCCCATGCGCTCCGTTTTCGTAGCAATACTCGCGGCAATCCTGCTTTCCGCGCTGGCAGCTCCCGGCATGGCGGCGCCTGTCGCCGAGGCCGCCACGGCCGTCCGCTTCGGCCGGCTGATCGACGGCAAGGGAAACGTCGTCAAGGATGCGGTCGTCGTGATCCGCGGCGAGCGAATCGATCACGTAGGCTCCGGCGACTCAGGCGTACCGCCCGGCGCGAAACTGATCGATCTCCGTCCGCTCACCGCGATCCCCGGCCTCGTCGACGTCCACACGCACATGACGTTCTATTGGGACCGTGCGCCGGGAACGCGCCCCTGGACGCAATTGGGATCGCTGGGCGCGCCGGTGACGGTGTTCCTGGCGCAGGAGAACGCCCGCAAGACGCTGGAAGCGGGAGTCACGACCGTGCGGGACCTGGGATCGTGGGAGTACACCGACATCGCGATGCGAGACCTGATCCACCGCGGGGCGATGACCGGTCCCCGGATGTTCGTCGCCGGTTATGGGCTTCACATCAGCACCGCGCCGCCGCGCCCCGGCGCGGCACCGGATCCGGGCGTGTGCGATGGCGTGGCGGAAGTGCAACGCGTGGCGCGGCAGCAGATCGGAGCGGGCGCGGATTGGATCAAGATGTACGGCTCGACGGGGAGCGATCAGGACGTCACGGGCTTCCAGACCTTCTCTTTCGAAGAGATGAAAGCCGCCGTCGAAGTGGCGCACCGGGCCGGCAAAAGGATTTCGATTCATTCGTATGGTCCCGACGGAGCGCGGGACGCCGTACGCGCGGGAGCCGACTCCGTCGAGCACGCGACGGACATGGATGACGAAACCCTGGCGGAGATGGCGCGCCGTGGAACGGTTTACGTGCCGACCGTCGAGCACAACCGCTATTACATCGCGCACCGGGAAGAGTTCGGCTACGACGACGAGGTCGTCAAGCGTCTCGAAGCCTACGTGCAAAGGAACCTCACGACCCTGCGCCATGCCCTTCGTGCCAAGGTGAAGATCGCCATGGGCTCCGACGCCGTCTTCACCGGCTTCGGAGAGAACGCCCGCGAATTGGAGCGCTTCGTGGAAGCTGGCATGACCCCGGCCCAGGCCCTCGAAAGCGCAACTACCGTGGGTGCCTCGCTGCTCAACATGAGTGACAGCCTGGGAGCTGTAGCGCCTGGCTACTACGCCGACCTGGTCGCTGTCGATGGCGATCCCCTGGCGGACGTGCAAGCCGTGACGCGGCGGGTGGTGTGGGTGATGAAGGGTGGGGCGGTGGTGGTGGAGCGTGGAGGGCGGCGGGCGCGCCCGTAGAGCGGAATGTCGAGAGAAATACGGAGTTTGCAGATGATGACCCTTCAACGTTTCACAACCAATTTGACCGACGTGCCGATGCACGCGGCCTGGTACCTTGCCGACCTGGGCGAAGCCAAAGGCAGACAGGAGCTTTTCACGCGCCAGTCGCCGCAGCGCCTGAAAGCGATGCGTGAGCATGCGATGATCGAAAGCGCCGTCTCCTCGAATCGTATCGAGGGAGTGGAGATCGACGCTTCACGTGTCCACGCTGTCGTCCTCGGCAGACCGGCATTGCGCGACCGCAACGAAGAAGAGGTGCGCGGTTATCGCGACGCCCTCAAGATCATTCACGAATCCGGTCGCCGCCTCGCCATTTCGGAGAAGACCATTCTCGACCTGCACCGCCTCTCACGAGGCGGCATCGGGGATGCCGGGCAGTACAAACAGAGGGATATCGACATCATCGAGACCTATCCCGATGGCCGTTCGCGTGTGCGGTTCAAGACCGTGCCCGCCCAAAACACGAGTGAGGCCATGGGCGAGGTCGTGTCCCGCTGGGACGAGGCTTTGGAGGAGCGGAGCCTGCACCCTCTCCTGGCCGTCGCGGCCTTCAACCTCGACTTCCTGTGCATCCATCCGTTTCGCGATGGCAACGGTCGAGTTTCCCGTTTGCTCCTGCTCCTCCAGTGCTACCACCTGGGATTCGACGTCGGGCGCTACATCAGCATCGAACGCATCATCGAGCAGACCAAGGACCGGTACTACGAAACCCTGGAGCAGTCCTCCGGGGGCTGGCACGAGGGCAAGCACGACCCTTGGCCCTACCTGACCTATCAGCTCTACGTCCTCAAAGAAGCCTACCGCGAGCTCGAGGATCGTCTCGGGCAGGTCAAGATGCCCCGGGGGGAGAAGAGCGAGCACGTCATCGATGCTATCCGTCGAACGTCGGGTGAATTCAGCACCGCTGACCTCCAGCGAGAATGTCCGGGGATTAGCATCGACCTGATCCGCCATGTTCTCAAGCGTTTGCGACAGGCCGGTGAGGTGGAATGCCTCGGGCGTGGCCAGACTGCCCGGTGGCGGTGCTGCCCGCAGTGAATTGGGTAATGAATAGCGGGGGAATTAGGTAAGGAATTAGGTAAGATGAGGCGGAAGGGGGGCGAAAGCCCCTCACACCTGATCGAACGTGCAGGCCCGGGGCTTCTTATCCGGGCGCCAGCGCAGGAACTTGGTGCCGTGGCGGAAGCGGCCGCCGGAGAAATGGTCGTAGCGCACCTCGCAGACCAGGACGGGACGCAACGGCTCCCACTCGGTCGTGCGCCCCTGGCTCCAGCGGCTCGGCCCCCCCGGCGCTTTGCCCGTGAAGCCGGGAGGCTCGATCAGAGGTACGAGGATGGGCTCGAGCTCGCGGCGCTCCGCCGCGGTGAAGCTGGACGAGAACCCCACGTGATCGAGCCGCCCCTCCTCGTCGTAGAGCCCGAGGAGGAGCGAGCCCACCTGGCCTCCCTTCTGGGCCCAGCGGAAACCGCCCACCACGCAATCGGCCGTGCGGATCTTCTTGACCTTCACCATGGCGCTGCGGTCGCCGGAGAGGTAGGGGGACTCCGCGCGTTTCGCCACCACCCCGTCGAGCCCGCCGCCTTCGAGGTCCCGCAGCCACTTTTCGGCAACTTTGCGGTCCGGCGTGGCGGGCGAGAGGCTCACCGCGGCTTCCTTGGGCCTGTCCGCGATCTCCGCAAACATCCCGTTTAGCCTCTCCCGCCGCTCCTCCAAGGCGAGGTCCGCCACCTTCTTGCCCTTGCCGTCCACCAACACGTCGAACGCAAGAAAGGTCGCCGGCGTCTCCCGGGCGAGCTTTTGGATGCGGCTCTCCGCGGGATGGATCCGCTGCAACAGGGCGTCGAAATCGAGCCCCGCCCGGCTGCGCATGACGATCTCACCGTCGAGCACGAACGCCTTCCAGGGGAGCGCGCGGAAGGCCTCGACGAGCTCCGGAAAGTAGCGGTCCAGGGGCTGACCGTGCTTAGATTGGAGGATCACCGTCTTCCCTTTGCGGAAAGCGAGGCACCGAAAACCGTCCCACTTCGGCTCGAAGATCCACCCTTCACCCGTAGGCAGCCGGCTCGCGGACCGCGCCTCCATGGGAGGAAAGGGTGGCCGAACCGGCAGAGAGATCGAGGGAAACGATCCCTCCAACACCTCAGCGGGAACGGTAGCAGCGCGGATGCGGGTAGCCATGCGTATGGAAGCTGCAAGGGGTGAGCCAGAGCGGAGCGGGAGCAAAATCTCGTTTTCAACGTCCCGGGCCGTTTCTCAATGAAAAAACTCCCGCCCCTATTGTGGGAACCGCGCCGATCCGAGCCGTCTCCCTTGAGTTGAAGGACTGAAATGGCTATTCTAGCCAAATGAAGAGAGCCACTCTGACGGAGACCAAAAACAACCTGAGCGCCCTCGTGGACCAAGTGCAGCACGGCGAGTCCATCCTCATTCTCGACCGGGGGCGTCCCGTGGCCCGGCTGGACTCCGTGTTGGGAGACGGGAACGATCCCGAGGGGCGGATCGCCCGGTTGGAGCGTCAGGGACTCCTGCGCCGGGCCTCCGTTTCGCTTCCCCGTGAGGTCCTGATGGCGGCACCGCCGCGGCCGTCTGAAGGCGGGAGTATCCTCGAAGCCCTCCTCGCTGAGCGTAGAGACGGCCGGTGAAGTTCTGGGACAGCTCGGCGTTGGTGCCCTTACTGGTCGAGGAGGAGGCCACGGTTTCACTACGGGATCTCTACCTCCGCGAACCGGGAACTATCGCCTGGTGGGGTACGCCCGTCGAGTGCGCCTCGGCGGTCGCCCGTGTTGAGAGGGAGGGCCGACTCACCCCTCAGGCGGCGACCGAGGCCCTCGAACGACTGGATGCCCTCGCTCGGCATTGGCACCGCATCGAGCCTGTTGACGTCGTTCTCGAGACCGCGCGGCGCCTTCTCCGAGTCCATCCTCTTCGCGCTGCCGACTCCCTTCAACTTGCCGCCGCCTTCCTCGCATCCGAAGGGAGGCCCTCGACCCTTGAGCTCGTCGCGCTGGACGACCGGTTGGTGACCGCCGCCCAGCGCGAGGGCTTCCAGGTCCGTGATCGCTCCCGCCTTTGAGGCGCGATCCTCGTGCTCCTGCCGAAGCGCTCCCTGCATCGCGGTCTGCTGCGCGCCTCTCCTGGGACCGCTCGGGTTGACTCCGTAACCAAGAGCCGTTAGGGTCGGAATGACCTTCGGGGGAACTTCATGGCCACGAAAGCTTCCTTGGCAGAGATCGAGGCCCACTTTCCCGACTTCGTCAAACCGCCCTGAGAATCGTGGGCTTCTTTTTCTCGATTTGCAATCGTTGGCACGAAAATGAATTAGAACGATTATCATGGCTCTCGTGCGATACGACGTTTTCCTTTGCCATAACAGCCGCGAGAAGGAGTCGGCGGCGTGTCTGGAGACGAAGCTCAGGAACGAAGGACTCCGAATATTTCTTGACGATCGAGCTCTTGTAGCAGGAGTTAGCCTGCCGGCAGAGATCCCGACGGCTCTTACAGAGAGCCTTTCGTTCGCTTTGCTGCTCGGACCAAGCGGACTCGGCAAATGGCAGAGCTTCGAGATTGATAATGCGATCAGTAGAGCGATCGAGGACCCGGCCTACAGAATCATTGTCTTGATGCTGGCCGGAGCGAACCTTGGTGAGCTCCCGCCTTCGCTGTTCCATTTCCTCCGCGTCGACTTTTCGGCCGGCCTCAACGACTCAGAAGCATTCCGCCGGCTTGTCGACGGAGTACGGGGCAGCTTGAGCCTTGACTCAGCCGGTGTCTCGATCGATCTTCCCTACCGCTCGATGGCTCCTCGCTCAGAGAGTTTTGTACGGCGGCCGGAGCTCGAAGCGGTAGTGGAGGCGCTCACGCATGAGCCGGAGGAGGGAGACCACGTCCCGATGGCGGTGGCTCTGACTACGGCGCTTCGCGGGGCAGGAGGATTCGGTAAAACAGCCCTCGCCCAGGCGGTTTGTGAGCACGAAGCGGTGCGAAGGCGTTTTCCGGCTGGCATTCTCTGGATCACTCTCGGCGAGGCACAGCGCCTGGCACGAGTTCGAGATCTGCTGCGTTGGTGGACCCGTAGGGAACCCTCCTCGTACGAGACCTTGGAAGCTGCGGCAGGCTTCCTCCGTGAGAGCCTTTCCGGCCAGCGGGTGCTTTTGGTGCTGGACGACGTGTGGCTCATGGCAGACGTGGCACCCTTCGCGGGGATGGGTTCCCCGGCTGCGCTGCTCATTACCACGCGCAATACTCGGGCGCTACCGACCGCTACCTATGCGGTGGTGGTCGATGCCCTTGAGCTTCCGCGGGCGGTGGAGCTTTTGGGACAGGGTCTTAGTCCTCTTCCGCAGATGTCCGTCCTCGCGCGGCTGGCAGGAAGGCTCGGTGAGTGGCCAATCCTTCTCAAGCTGGTCAACGCCCAACTACGCGAGGAGTACCGTAATGGTGTTGCAGCCGAAGAGGCGTTCCGGATCGTGGAAAGTGCCCTCAGCGAGATGAGACTCACAGCCTTCGATCGCGAGGACGAGGAGGCCAGAGAGCTCGCTGTTCGCAGAACTGTCGAGGCGAGCCTTCAGCGCCTTTCCTCCGAGGATCGGCAACGGTACGCACGGCTGGCGGTCTTCCCTGAAGATGAGCACGTTCCCTTGGCTGTGCTCAAACTCCTCTGGGACGTAGGAGAGGAAGAGGTATCTCGCGTCTGCCGCCGATTGGCGGAGATGTCCTTGCTCTACCGGTTCGACCGCGTCGGCCACTGGATTCAACTGCACGACGTAATGCGCGCCTACCTGCTGCGTGAGCACCGAGAGATGATGCCGTCCTTCCAAGGTTTTTTCGTGGATGCCTACCTGCAGGCGGCCGAAGGGTCTCGGCGAGAGGTGGAACCCTATTTTGTGGCGCGACTTCCCTATCACCTGAAGGAAGGCGGCAGAGAACGCGATCTAGAAGATCTGCTTTTTTCCTATGCCTGGCTTGAGAAGAAACTCTCCGGAGGTGATGTCAATGCAGCCATGGCCGACTACGAGCTTCTTCCAAGCCTTACAGAAGCGGCCGCGATTCGCGAGGGACTTCTTCTTTCCCGGAGCATCCTGACAGAAGATCCTTCGCAACTCGCCAGCCAACTGCATGGGCGTCTCGTGGGCTCTTCATCCGAGAGGATCAGGAATCTTCTGAATGACGCGATCGCCAGCCACATCCGGCCCTGGTTGCGGCCCCTGACCGCGACACTCCGGAAACCCAGTGACCCGCTAACGTTCGCCTTCCAGGCCCATCAGGGCGAGATTCGGGCGATCGTCCAGTTGGACGAGAACCGCTTCGCCACGGCAGGAACCGACGGCGAGATCCACGTTTGGGACTTTGCCACGGGCGAGCAGATTGTAGCCCTTGGCGCCGCTGTCAGGCCCATTCGGCATCTGGCAGCCGTCACCCCAAGTCGTCTCCTTGCTGCCTCGGACGACGGCGTCATTCGACTTTGGGATCTTGACAAGGAGAAGGTTATCCAGAGTTTCGAGGAACACCACTCGCCGATCACGGCTCTACGGCTACGGCATGAGGAGTTCCTCTCAGGTGCCGAGGACGGAACGATGCTCCGTTGGAGCCTCAATTCCGATAAGCCGCTAACATTTTTCCAAGGTCACCCGTCGAAGATCAACGGCATAGGCTATCTCGATTCTCGAACCATGGTCTCGATTGGAAAAGATCAGACTCTCAGGGTCTGGAACATCCCAAGCGGCGCGCAGCTCAAGGTCTTAACCCTTCCCGTATTCGCCGCGCAGGTCCTTGAAGTCACAGCTTCGAACGAAGTGATCCTTGGCACTTTCGGTGGCGAGGTTCAAGTCTGGAAGCCGCTGTCACGAGAGACTCAACCGCGTCGATCGTTCAGGTATCCCTCGGTTGGTATGGATGCCCTTTGTTTGCTGGAGAGAGACCTTGGCGTCTCGGCGGAAGGATTCTCTTCCGAGATCCAACTTTGGAATCCGCGGACCGGCGCTCTGGGTCCCAAGATTCACGTTCCCGGTGGTGGGGTGAGTGCGTTGGTGCGGTTCGGTTCCGATCATCTCCTCTGTGGCTCGAAGGATGGTAGGTTCTCCGTCTGGGCAATTGAAGCACTTCGGTCTCGAGTGACCGAGAACCCAACAGGAAGCGTCTATGCCGTTGCAGCGCTGGACTCCACGACTGCCGTTTCCGCATCACCCGACGGCTCCCTGAAAATTTGGGATGCCCTTGAGGGAGCGCTACTGCGAACTTTTGAGGGTCACTCGGGATTTGTCAGTTCGATCTGCACCCTTGATTCGGACCGTATCGCATCGTCTTCGTCCTCGGAAAACATTATTCGCATCTGGAATCCCCGAACGGGCAAGCTGCTGAACACCATCCAATCACAGCAGAGAACCGGCGCACTGGCGGCCTTCGGCAGCGACTTTCTCTTCGCGGCGCCGGCAGATCCTCTTGCCAAGGACCAATCGATACAAACCTGGCATCTTGCTCTCGGTCAGAAGATGTCTGACCTTCCGGCGTTCCCAGGCGGCGTGGCCACGCTCTGCGCCGTAGACAGTCGATTTCTTCTGATCGGCACCTACGACGGGTTGATAGTGCACTTAGACATCTCGACGGAATTCAACCGCCGAAACTTTGCTCTCCGAGGCCATGAGAAAGGAGTCTTCTCTCTCGCGATCATTGATCGGGGTCATCTTGCTTCCGGCTCGCTCGATCAGACAATTCGCATCTGGGATCTCGGCTCGCAGGAAACTGTCCAGATCCTCAGAGGGCACAAGGGTGTAGTGACCGGCCTTGCCTCTATTTCCTCAAGATTCCTGGTCTCGGCCAGTCAAGATCAGACGATCAGGGTATGGAACCTGGAGACTGGAACACCCATCGTGAACCTTCACCTGGATACAGGACTGAGCTCTCTCGCCGTCATGCCAGATGGAAGGACCCTGGTCGCTGGCGACGCGGCTGGAACGATGCATTTTCTTCGGCTGGAAGGGTTGGTAGCCTGAGGTCACTTTCATCGTGGCCAATGCATAATCTCCCGGAAGTCATCAGGCGCGGCGAGGTACAGGCGGAGACTCGTAGCGACGGCGCAGCCCTTTTGTCACAAGCTCGACGATCTCCCGTGCATCCTTGGATATGAACAAGGTGCGGTTCTCGTCTATGGTGAGCCCGTTGTCGGGCCATTGCGGCCTACCGATGGCGTGGGCGCGCAGGAATTTGACCAGATGCTTGTAATCGAGCGGCAGGTCATTCCTGTAGGGCAGTTGGAAGCGGGAGCCCCACTTCCGGACCTCCTTCTCCAGCGGCTTGGCATCCCTGCCATGCGTATCGCGTCGGAGACAATCCGGAACGAGAACCCAAGGCTCGTCCAGGCCGAGCACCCGTCCCACCGCCTGCGCAGCACCTCCAAACCCGCCGCAGATATAGATAGCGTTGCCGGCGGCGAGACTGATCATCACCTCTTCCGCGATCCCCGGGAATCGACCCGAAGAGCCCGACAGCTTCCCACCGAAGACTAGACGAGCGTTCGCAAGCCGTGTGATTAGAGCTCGCATACGGAATAGTGTTAGGGAATTCTTGAGCCGCTCGCCGGAGCCCGCTATCTCTGCAAGCTCTTCCTTCGAAAGATCAGGCAATTTCCTGGCGTCGACACGTTCAGGGAGCTCCCCGTCCTGGGGCGGGCTGGTCTCCCTGCGAATCCAGGTTACCCGGCTGGAGCGAGGGCGAGCGAGGAGATCTTTGGGCGGCGTCTCTTCCAAGCCCAGGGCCCTTGGAAGTCTCTCCTCGACCAAGCGCTCAGTAAACCCTTGCTTTTGCTCGGCGCCGCCATAGATCAGGCCGGCACCGATCTCGAGGAGATGCTTCGCCACCTCTGGCCAGGCAGCGTCGAGTTTTGTCTTGTCGTGGTCCTTCTCGTCACCGCCAGCGCTCAGCGCGATCACCAGGCCGCTCAAAGGTCCGAGATCGACATGGCTGGCGAGCACCTCGGAAGGTAGGTCGGAAAACTGCCGCGAGTCGGGACTCGTCGACATCTCTACGAGCGCCTCGATCGACCGGGCCCCGTGCCGGAACCGGCCAACGGCCAGAATCTGATCGATGAGCTCGTTTCGCATGCGTTTTTCTGGGAGGCGTTTCTGATCGACGAGCAAACCAGGGGCGACCCGTTCCACGGTGGAGCGGAAGATGATGGCGCGACGCAGACGCCGATACGGTCCGTCATTGACGCCACGGATGTTGATATGGCCACGCAACCGGCTGATGAAGTCCGGCCCCTTGGCGCCTCGAAAGTATCCCTCGTGAGCGTCCGGAAACTCTTCGAACCTGTCGGCCGTCCCGCCGGCGAACAAGAACACCGCGCGCTTCATTCTGATCAGTTTCCCCTGATAGTTGAAGGCACCATCCTGCATCGGCGCCAGGAGCCATTGGAGCCAGCCAAGGGGTGTGCCACCGAGCTTGCTGTCGAACTCGTCGAAGAACACGACGCGTTTATCTCCGGCCGTCGCCGCCTCCACAAGTGACAAGGACAGGTCACCGTGGCCGAGCAATTGTGAGAGATTGACAAGGTGAAGCGTATGTTTCTTGGCCGCCAGAACCTCTTTCACCGCGAAGGACTTCCCGCTTCCCGGAGGGCCGAACACTCCCAGACATAGCGGACGTTCTGGTTCCTCCAGCTTGAAATACGCTTCGATGCGATCACCAAACTCGTCAAACTCATTCTCCTCTTCCGGGGAAAACACGCTGAGCTTGCCGATGGTTCTCACGACCGGTCCGCACCCAGGCTGCAGGACTGTGAGCCCCTCGCGTACCACTCGCCGTGCGAGCTCCGGGTCGTCCTTCCAGGAATCTTCGCCCAAACTCCACCTCCTGGCAGATTACAGCTTTCTCGTTGTAATTCTACCATGGAAGCGAGGAATCATCTGGCGGAGGGAGGCCTTCCAGGCCGTTGACACGGTCGCCACGGCCGGCGGCACCTTAGTTGGAGGCGACGACTGAACGTCATCCATTCCCTGAAAGGAGTCCCCCATGAAGTGCCGACCGACTCTCCTGATGCTGGCCTTTCTGCTGCTGATCGCCTCCCTTGCCAGTGCCGCCCCCGCGGCTCCGGCTCCCGCCGCGCCCGCTTTGGCACCCGTGGCCGCCTCGCCGTTCTGCGCCGCGAGCCTCCTGCAACTGAAACCGCCCACCGACGGCATCCCGGCTCCGACGCCCGTGATCACCCAGACCTGCGGCGTCTGTAGCGACAGCTATTGCCAGGGCGCGGTGGCCAACTCCACCTGCTTCTTCCTGACCCGGTTCGGCTATCAGCAGGGCCGGTGTGCGCTCTGGCTCGGCGACAGGTGCCCCGAAGACAACAAGTGGGACTGCCTCTGCACGAACCAGCCTCTGCCTTGAGGACCTGAGACTCGGCGGAGCGTAGCGAAGGCGATACGCTCCGCCCTGCGGCTCGCCGCCCGCCGATCCCGAACGGAGAGCCAACGGTGCCTCCGCCCCCCGGGATAGGGCACAGCAATAGCCATTCTGCTACTATCCTGATTTCTGGGAACGTCTCTCTTTAAATCGGGCGGGTGTGGTGTGACGATCCCTTCCCAGCGCTCCGATCCGCTCAGGAGGTCCTCCAATGCCAAGGCACGTGTTCCGTTCGCGTGCGGGCTCGCTCCGTGGGTCCCCGGCGAGCCTGCTGCCCCTCCTTCTCCTGGCCCTCGTCTCCATGGCTCCCCTCTTCGCCAATACCCCGGCGCCGCAGACCGTCACCATCGCCGGGGACCTGCAGTCCGAGCTCGGCTGTCCCAACGACTGGATGCCGGACTGCGCCGCCACGCATCTGACCTATGACGCCATCGACGACGTGTGGCAGGGCACTTTCAACGTGCCCGCCGGCAACTGGCAGTTCAAGGCGGCGCTCAACGACTCCTGGACGGAGAACTACGGCGCCAACGCCCAGTCGAACGGCGGCAACATCTCGCTCAACCTCGCCACGGCCGCCAGCGTCAAGTTCTACTATTCGCATGGCACTCACTGGGTGACCAACAACAAGATCGCGGTCATCGCCGTCGCCCCCGGCAGCTACCAGCACTTCCTGGGATGCCCGGGAGACTGGCAGCCGGATTGCCTCCGCGCGTGGCTGCAGGACCCGGACGGCGACGGCGTCTACTCTTTCTCCACCCGCTCGATTCCGGCCGGCAACTATGAGGTGAAGGCCGCCATCAACGAGAGCTGGGACGAGAACTACGGCGCCGGAGGCGTGCAGAACGGTGCCAACATCCCCTTCACCGTGGCCTCGGATTGCGCCGAGACGGTCTTCGCCTACAACGCCTCGACTCACGTTCTCACCGTTTCGGCAGGATCGGGCGGCGGTGTCACGCAGCCGGCGAGTGTCACCATCCCCGGCAGCTTCCAGTCCGAAGTGGGATGCTCCGACGACTGGCAGCCCAACTGCGCCACCACCCACCTGGGCCTGGAGGATGGCATCTGGCAGGGGACGTTCAACATCCCGGCCGGCAATTGGGAGTACAAAGCCGCCATCAACGACGCGTGGGACGAGAACTACGGCGCCAACGCCACGCCGAACGGCGCCAACCTCGGCTTCAGCCTCGCCTCGCCCGCGGCGGTCAAGTTCTATTACGATCACGCGACGCACTGGGTGACGAGCAACCGCAACGCGGTGATCGCCACCGTCCCCGGCAGCTTCCAGCACTTCCTGGGCTGCTCCGGCGACTGGCAGCCGGACTGCCTGCGTTCCTGGCTGGAAGACCCGGACGGCGACGGCATCTACACCTTCTCCACCCAGGCCATTCCGCCCGGCAACTACGAGGCCAAGGTCGCGATCAATGAAAGCTGGGACGAGAACTACGGCGCCAACGGCGCCCCCAACGGCGCCAACATCGCCTTCTCGGTGCCGCAGGCCTGCGTCGAGATGTTCTTCTCGTACAACTCCACCACCCACGTCCTGACCGTGAGCGCCAACGGAGCTCCGAAGGGGAACATCGGCCGCGCCCAAGCCTACTGGGTGACGGCGGACACCATCGCCTGGAACCCCGGCGCCGTGTCGGCGAGCTGGAACGTCTCGCTTCACTACGACGCGACCGGCGCCCTGACGCTCGATCCGGGGGGCGTCACGGGCGGCACCACGATCCCGCTGACCTACGATCCCGCGGGTCTCTCCGCCGCCGTGCAGGCCAAGTTCCCGCAGATCGCGGGCTTCCAGGCGTTCCACGTGCCGGCGAACCGCCTCGCCGAGATCCCCGAGGCGCTCAAGGGGCAGATCGCCGTGGATGCCAAGGACGCCGGCAACACGCTGGTGGACGCCACGGGGCTCCAGATCCAGGGGGTCCTGGACGACCGCTATACCTACAACGGCCCGCTGGGAGCCACGTTCGCCACCGGCAACGTGCCGACGCTCCGCGTCTGGGCGCCCACGGCCCGCTCCGTCAACCTCCGTCTGTTCAACGATTCGAACCCCGCCACCACCTCCACGGTGCAAGCCATGACCCTGGACCCGGCGACGGGCGTCTGGAGCGTCACCGGCAATGCGAGCTGGTACGGCAAGTATTACCTCTACGAGGTCAACGTCTTCGTGCGCAGCACCGGGCACGTGGAGACCAACCTGGTCACCGATCCCTACTCGGTGAGCCTCGCGATGAACAGCCAGCGCAGCCAGATCGTGAGCCTCGCCGACGCGGCGTACAAGCCGGCCGGCTGGGACGGCCTTGCGAAGCCGCGGCTCGACGCTCCGGAGGACATCGTCCTCTACGAGCTCCACGTCCGCGATTTCTCGGCCAACGATGCGAGCGTGCCCGCCAATCTGAAGGGAACGTTCAAGGCCTTCACCCTCAATTCCAACGGCATGCTCCATCTGCGCTCGCTGGCGCTCGCCGGCCTGACGCACGTCCACCTGCTGCCATCGTTCGACATCTCCTCGGTCAACGAGGACAAATCGACCTGGCAGAGCCCGGCGGGCAACCTCTCGAGTTTCGCACCTGATTCCACGGAGCAGCAGTCGCGGGTGCAGGCGGTGGCCAATACCGACGGCTTCAACTGGGGTTACGACCCCTGGCACTACACGGTGCCCGAAGGGAGCTATTCCACCAATCCGGACGGCCCCACCCGCATCCTCGAATTCCGGCAGATGGTGCAGTCGCTCAACCTCTCGGGCCTGCGGCTGGTGATGGACGTGGTGTACAACCACACCACCGCCTCCGGACAGACCGATCACTCGGTGCTCGACCGCATCGTGCCGGGCTACTACTACCGGTTGAACGGCGACGGCAACGTCACGACCAGCTCCTGCTGCCAGGACACGGCCGCCGAATTCAACATGATGGAAAAGCTCCTCATCGACTCGGTGCTGACGTGGGCCAAGTCCTACAAGGTCGATGGCTTCCGCTTCGACCTCATGAGCTTCCACATGAAGCGCAACATGTTGAAGCTGCGGGCGGCCCTCGACGCCCTGACGCCGGCCACCGACGGCGTCGACGGCAAGAAGATCTATCTCTATGGCGAGGGGTGGAACTTCGGTGAGCCGGGCAACAACGGCCGCGGCGTCAACGCCACGCAGGCCAACATGGCCGGCACCGGCATCGGCACCTTCAGTGATCGCCTGCGCGACGGCGTGCGTGGTGGCGGCCCCTTCAGCGGTCTGCAGGAGCAGGGTTTCCTCACCGGCCTCTCCTACGATCCGAACGCCACCAACCAGGGCTCGGCCTCGGATCAGCTCAACAAGCTGCTGCTGGAAACCGATTGGGTGAAGACCGGCCTGGCCGGCGGCCTCGCCACCTATCAGCTCACGGACCGCAACGGCAACCTGGTGAACGCGAGCCAGATCGACTACAACGGCCAGCCCTCGGGCTACACCGCCGATCCGCAGGAAGTGATCAGCTACATCGAAGCGCACGACAACGAGACGCTGTTCGACACCATCCAGGAAAAAGCCGCGCCGGGCGACACTCTGGCCGACCGGGTGCGGATGCAAAACCTGGGGATGAGCATCCTCGGCTTCGGCCAGGGAATTCCGTTCTATCACGCGGGCGTCGAGCTGCTGCGTTCGAAGTCCATGGACCGCAACAGCTACAACTCGGGCGACTGGTTCAACAAGCTCGACTTCACCTACAACTCGAACAACTGGGGCGTCGGCCTGCCGCAGGCGGGAGACAACCAGTCGAACTGGCCGATCATGCAGCCGCTGCTGGCCAATCCGGCGCTGAAGCCGGGGAAGACGGAGATCCTCACCGTCTACACGCACTTCCTCGAAACCCTTGCCATTCGCAAGAGCACGCCGCTCTTCCGGCTGCGTACGGGCGACGACGTCAAGAACCGGGTGCGCTTCTACAACGCGGGCCCCGGCCAGATCCCCGGCCTCATCGTGATGAGCGTCGCGGACCCGGACGGCGGCGTCGACCGTGCGCACAACCTGCTGGCGGTGGTGATCAACGCCAACAAGGCGGCCCAGACCTATGCCAACGCCGCCTTCACGGGCAAGGCGCTCAAGCTCCATCCCTTCCAGGCGATCTCGCTCGATGCGGCGGAGCGCTCGGCCTCCTTCACCAGCGGCACGGGCTCCTTCACCGTGCCGGCGCGCACGGCCGTGGTCTTCTGGGCCAACCGGCCGGCGGCGGACCAGATCGGCCTGCTGATTCAGGACGTCACCAACCTGGTCACCGCCGGCAAGCTCACCAGTGGCCGGGGCAACGCCTTGAAGGCCAAGCTCCAAGCCGCCCAACAGCAGGCGCAGCAGAACCACGCCGTCCCCGCCTCCGCCCAGCTCCTGGCCTTCATCAACCAGGTGCAGACCTTCGCCAGCCAGGGCTCGCTCCCCCAGGCGGACGCGGACGCGCTGGTGACGAACGGCTACGTGGCGATCGCCGGGTTGTTCCTGTAAGGCAGGAAGGAAGAAGGAAAGAAGGAAGAAGACTACCGCCGCTCCCCGGGTGGGGGGCGGCGGCTTCGTTTCGAGGCCGGGGAGGATAGGATCACCGGCATGCCGGCCACCGCCTTCCCCTTCCGCCCCTGGGTGCGGAGCACCAGCCGCCGGGCCCTGCTTTGGGGCGTGGCCGTGGTGGTCGTCATCGGCGTGGCCGTCCTCTTCCTGCGTTCGGGGGAGCGGGAGTCGTGGGGGCGGGCGTTTGGGGTGCTGCTGGCGTACAGCCTGCTCTTCTGGCTGAGCCTGATCAAGATCTGGTGGACGGCGGGGAAGCCCGCGGTGCTGCTCGACGACGACGCCTTTGCCTATCAGCCCCTCCACACCTTTCGTCCTCGCCGGGTGGCGTTCGCGCGCGTCCTCGCCTGCAATCCCCGGGCGGGGACCGAGGCCCTGCGCTTCGTGGTGGAGAAAAACGAGGTGGCCCGCGAGCTCTTCCTCAACCTGGCGGTGGTGAAGGGCCAGCACCGCTTCCTCGACCTCCTGGGAGAGCGTCTGGAAGCCGCGGGCCTCGCTCCCGTTGCCGGCCGCACGAACGCCTGGTGCCGGCCGGACTGGGAGGACCCGGGCATGTCCCTGGGGCCCCAAGTCTGACCACCCCCGTGCAATCCCCCGGCGGTTCGCGCTAGACTCTGGATTCCCATGAGCTTGATGCCATCCCCCGACACGGCCGCGGCCGAAGAGACTTCCCTGCCCATCTCGGCCCGCCTGGCGGATTTCTGGGAGATGACCAAGCCCGGGATCACCCTGATGGTGGTGCTCACCTCGGGGCTCGGCTTCCTCCTGGCCGAGGACAAGTCGTTCGCCTTCGTCCTCCTGGTCCATACGCTCCTGGGCACCGGGCTCATCTCGGCCGGCGCCTCGGTGCTCAATCAGGTCCTGGAGCGGGAGACGGACGCCCTCATGCAGCGCACCGCCGCCCGGCCGCTGCCGGCGGGGCGGATGGATCCCGACTCCGCCCTCTTCTTCGGCGTCGTGCTAGCCGTGCTGGGCCTCGCGGAGCTCGCGCTGGCCGTGAACCTGCTGACGGCCCTCCTGGGTGCCGTCGCCCTCGCGGGCTACGTCTTCGTCTACACGCCGCTCAAGCGGATCAGCTCCCTGGCCACGGTGATCGGGGCGGTGCCGGGGGCCATTCCGCCCATGATGGGGTGGAGCGCCGTGCGCAACCAGCTCGATCCCGCCGCCTGGGTGCTCTTCGGCATCCTCTTCTTCTGGCAGCTCCCGCACTTCCTGGCCATCGCCTGGCTGTGCCGCGAGGACTACGCCCGCGGCGGCTTCCCCATGCTGACGGTGCTCGATCCCAAGGGGATCCGCGCCGGCCGCCAGGCCATCCTCTACGGTGCGGCCCTGGTCCCCGTCTCCCTGCTGCCGTCGCTCCTGGGCTTGATGGGCACCGTCTACTTCGTGGGCGCCCTCGCCTTCGGCCTGGCCTACCTCGGGTTCTCCTTCGCCTTCGCCCAGGCCCGCACGAATCCCGGAGCCCGCCGCCTGATGCTGGCCTCCCTCCTGTACTTCCCGGCCCTGCTGCTGATCATGCTGCTGGACCGGGTCGTCTCCTGAGCCCTCCCATGCAGGCCGAGACCGTTGCCGTCGAGGCGAGAAGCCTCCGGTTCTCCTATCCGGCGAAGCGCAAGAGCGGCCCCACCCGGCCGGCGCTGGCCGGGGTGAGCTTCGACGTGCCGGCCGGGAGCATCTTCGGCTTCCTGGGACCCAACGGCGGCGGCAAGACGACCCTGTTCCGCATCCTCGCCACCCTGGCGCGACCGGAATCCGGCACGGTGCGGACCTTCGGCGCGGACCTCGCCACCCAGGCGCGGGAGGTGCGCCGGCGGCTGGGAGTCGTCTTCCAGAATCCCAGCCTGGACGTGCAGCTCACCGTGCACGAGAACCTCCTGCATCAGGGGCATCTCTACGGCCTCGCCGGCCGGGAGCTGGAAGGGCGCATCGCCGCCGGTCTCGAGCGCTTCGGCCTCACCGAGCGGCGGGATCAGCGGACGAAGGAGCTTTCCGGCGGCCTGCGCCGAAGGGTGGAGATCGCCAAGGCCCTCCTCCACGAGCCCCGCCTGCTCCTCCTCGACGAGCCCAGCACGGGGCTCGATCCCGGAGCCCGGCGGGATTTGCGGGCCACTCTGGAGACCCTGCGCGCCGCTGGCGTGACGGTGCTCCTCACCACCCACTTCATGGAAGAGGCGGACCGCTGCGACCGCCTCGTCCTCCTCGACCGCGGGACGATCGTGGCCGAAGGCGCGCCAGCCGGCCTCAAGGAAGAGATCGGCAGCGACGTGGTGACTTTGACGGGGCCGGACCCTGAAAGCCTGGCCCGCGATCTCGAAGCCCGCTTCCCGGGTCCTTCGCCCGAGGTGCGGGAGGGAGCCGTGCGCATCGAGCGCGAGCGGGCGCACGAGTGGGTGGCCCGTCTCGCCGAGACCTTCCCGGGACGGATCGACTCCGTCACCGTGGCGCGGCCGACCTTGGAGGACGTCTTCCTCCACCGCACGGGCCGGCATTTCGAAGAGCAGGAAGAGGGGGAGGCGAAGTGATCCTCCCCGTCTACACCCTCTGGCTCCGGGAGCTGACGCGCTTCTTCCGCCAGCCGAGCCGTATCGCCGGGGCCGTGGCCACGCCGCTCCTCTTCTGGCTGCTGATCGGCAGCGGCCTCTCCGGCTCGTTCCGTCCCCCGGGCGGCCCGGCGGCACTCAACTACCTGGGATACTTCTACCCGGGCACCATCGTCCTGGTGCTCCTCTTCGCGGCGATCTTCTCCAACATCTCGGTGATCGAAGACCGGCACGAGGGGTTCCTCCAGGGAGTGCTGGTGGCACCCGTCTCGCGCACGGCGCTGGTGATGGGCAAGGTCTTGGGCGGGGCCACGCTGGCGTGGCTGCAGGGGATCGTCTTCCTGGCCCTGGCCCCGGTTTCGGGGATCCATCTCACCGTGGCCTCGACGCTGACGGCCCTGGGAGTGCTGGCGCTCCTCGCCCTGACGCTCACGGCCCTGGGCTTCTTCTTCGCCTGGCGGCTCGACTCCGTGCAGGGCTTCCATGCCATCATGAACGTCGTGCTGATGCCCATGTGGCTCCTTTCCGGCGCCTTCTTCCCTCTGACGGGCGCGCCCTCCTGGCTTTCGGCGCTGATGCGAATCAACCCGCTCACCTACGGCGTCTCAGCCCTGCGCGAGGTTCTTTACGGCCCCGCCGGTCCGGGGGGGACGGACCTGCCCGGGGTCCCCGCCTCCCTGGCGATCACCGCCGGCCTGGGCCTCCTCTGCCTGGCCGCGAGCCTCGCCGCCACCCGCAGCGGGAGGGTGGACTAGGGATGGCGCCGCCCATCCGCCGCGGCCTGCTCTGGGGTTTCCTGGTGGCGGCCCTGGTGGTGGTGTTCGCCGCCGCGGCCGTGCAGCGTCTCCGCCGGCCGGAGCCGCCGCCTGTCATGTGGAACGTTCCGGACTTCAAGCTCACCAATCGGGACGGTCGCACGGTGACCTTGAAAGACTTGGCGGGCGCGCCCTGGGTGGCCGACTTCATCTTCACCCGCTGCCCCGCCTCCTGCCCGATGATGACGGCGCGCCTCGCCCGCTTCAACCGCGGCCTGCCCCGGAACCTCCCCGTGCGCCTCGTCTCCTTCTCCGTGGACCCGAAGTTCGACACCCCCGCCGTCCTCCAAACCTACGCCCAATCCTTCAAAGCCCCGGACCGCTGGCTCTTCCTGACCGGAGACGGCGAGCAGATCTACCGCCTCTCGAAAGACGGCTTCAAGCTGGCGATCGACAACACTCCGCAAGCCCCGGGGGCGACGCCCACGGCCGAGCCCATCCTCCACAGCACCCGGTTCGTGCTGGTGGATGGGCAGGGAAGGATTCGCGGGTATTACGAGGCGTTCGACGAGGAGTCGGTGAAGAAGCTGGAGGGGGATTTGCGGGCGTTGGCGGAGTAGGGGGAGCGGAGCTCCCATCCCTTCTTAGCAGATACCTAGATCCGCGATCGAAGAAGCCGCGCCGATACGGACACCCAATTTGGCAAGCTCCTCGATCGAAGCAATCTTGCCTACCCACCGCCGTACACTTTCAGGTAGGGGGCCAAAGCGCCTTTCAAGCTCCTGCAAGAAGACCTCTCGGACCTTCTCCAGCCCCTCCTCCAGCCCTTCCTGCTTCCATTGCTGGGTCCACTCGATGACACGTTCGGCGAGCATTGACTTGACCTCCTGAAGATCTGCGACCTGGGGGATCTTGATCCCAGGTGCCCGGCCTGGCAACAGAACCTCCGTGATCCAGTCCGCGAACGAGCGCTTCAGCTCCGCCAGCTCCGGCTCTCCCAGCCAATCCAGAAGAGCCGCCAGCACCCTCTCGATGTCCTGCGGACCCCGGCTCTTCTCCAGGCGAAACAGCGCAGCCGCCAGGTTTCGCAGGGACTCCAGCTCGGAGTCGGCGATCCGTTCCTCGTCCAGCAGGCAGTACCGAAGCTGCGGCCGGTACTGCTCCAAGCCCCCCGGAACCCTGTCGATCAGCTCCGACACGTCCAGGACGGCGCCCCAGGGCGCACGACCATTATAGAGAAGCAACGGCAGAACGGGAGGTAGCTTGCCATCAGGAGTGAGCTCGTGGTGCCGGAGGAGGTTCTGGTAGAACAGCCCCAGGTAGACCATGAAGCGCAGCGCCATGAAGGGATCGACGGTGGACTGGAACTCCAGGAGGAGATAGACGTAGAGCCAGCGGTCCTTCCCCCAGCGGACCCGCCAGACCACGTCACTTTCGCGGCGGCTGCGCAGCTTGCGGGTGGTGTAAGTGTCGGGGACCCGCTCGAGGGTGGAGAAGTCGAGCTCGTGAACCCAGGCCTCGCGGACGAAGCCGCGCAAGAGGTCGGCGACCATTTCAGGATGAGAGAACAGCCGTCTGTATCCGTGATCGTGCTCGGCCACATCCGCTCCTCTTTGACGAACCGCGGCATTGTTGCAGGGAACCGCCAGGGATGCAAGGGAGGGAAGGCGGGAAGCTCCTCAAGAGTTCCGGCTCGGGGCGGGGTGCGCGGAGCCTTGGTCGAGACTGAAGTATCGGCATCAAGGCAAAAGCCGCCGCCAACAGCAACTCCCTCGACCTATAGCCATCGCGCCCGCCGCGACTCTGCCCCTCTCGCCTCTTTATCTGGCTGCATCGCCGCCGCTCTTTGACAGCCTTACTTTCTGTTACCCGTCTTCTTATCCAACAGTAGCAAGAATGTATTCCATCCTTCGTTGCTTGCACCACATCTCCGCTGCCTTGCGCTTGCGCTGCACGTCATTGGAATCAGCGCGGCTAGGGTCTTTCACCTCTATGACGGTCTTCGTGCCGTCTTCATATTCCACTAGAAAGTCGGGCACATACCGCCGTTGGTGCTTCTGGCCGTCTATCCAGGGAATGGTAATCCCGTGTCGCTTCATCCACTTGACGACATGTGGGTCCCGCTCCAGGCGATCCATCATCCGCCGTTCCAAGTCGCTCTGGTACTTCTCGAAGTTCCACGGGCTCTTCTTCGGATTCGCGTATTGGCCGTGAATGCTAATCGCCATCTTCGATAATTCCCGCTATCAGTCCAGGGATGGTTCCTACCTGTGCCTTCACCTGCCGTAGCATTTTCCAAGTAAAATCCACATCCGTGCGTTCGGCCAAACCAAGCGAAGAGCCGTTGAGGAACTTCGCGCGGACATGATGAAGCAAGGCGCTGTAAACCCGGTCCTTGAACGTCGCAGCGTAGCCTGCTTCAACGGTCAGGGCTTCGGCCATGTCGAGTAGTTCCGCCTTCACGACCTCACGTACCGCAACACCCGTCACTTGGGCAACCACACCGTCGGGGCCGCTTTCGTCGGGCGCGGAATGAATGGTTTTCCAGCCGTGCCCACCCAACTCCTGCCCAACCACCCCCGCGATGCCGACCTTCGTAATCTCGACCACCGTGGGGTCGTATTCGATCCCGTCCAGCGCCTCCTTCCAGTTTTCCAGTGGCTTCGGCGGTGGCGGCACGTCACCCACGTCAAACTCGCCGTCGTCTATCACGGTCGGATCAACAGGTGGAACATCAATCACCAGGTCCGGTTTCTCAAGTTCCTGCTTGGGCGGAGGCGGCGGCAGGTCTTCGGTCTCATCGAATTGGTCATCGATCAGTACGCCGGTCCGCTTTTTCGCGTTGAAGATGTCCCACAGCCATTGGTGATCCAACTTGGGATGGTCCACCACCGCGCAAATCTGTGGCTCCCTCGGCTCTACGCCCTTCACCCGGACGCGGCGAAGACCACGCCCGACTACCTGTTGCCCATAAACCTTGCTGCCGAACTTGCGCAGAAGCAGGATGACGCCCACCTCCGGCACATCCCACCCCTCGCGCAGCATCAGCACGCTGACCACTGCCCTGTAAGGCTTACCGCTCTTCTGTTGCTTGCCGAGTTCGCGGGCCTTCTGGCGGTCCGCTTCGTCGCTGTCTTCGGTGACCAGCAGCGTTTTCAGCTTGAAATACTTGTTTAACGTCTGCTCAGCCTTTTCCGCATCGGCCTTGCACACAGCGACAACGAAGAGGATTGGCTGATAGCGGCCCTTAGCCCGCCGTTCCTGTTCCTCCAAACGGCGCAACGCAATGGCCATCTGCTGGCGCATAGGCACGTCGTCCGTCACCCATTGTGTGGCGTTCAAACCCCGCCGGTCCACCTCGTCCCAGTCAATCTCTTCGACCCTTCGCTTTTCGCCAGTGCGCGCGTCGGTATAGGTCAATTGCACGGTCTTGATGTCCGGCTGATAGACCACCGGCGTTTTGATGATCCCGTCAGCCAGCGCGTCCGTTACGCCGTACTCATAGATCATCTCGCTATCGGGGGCCTTGCCATCCGCGCGGTCGGGCGTTGCCGTCGTGTCAACCCGCAGCACGACCCTCTCCCGCATCCGTTTGAGCGTCGCCTCGAATTCCGGCGCGGGCGAGTTGTGCGCCTCGTCGTTAAACAGCGCGAACTCCGGCCCGTTCATCAGCGCCGAAAGATTGCTCTGTCCCCTCTTGTTGCTCAGGTAGAACTGGTGGATATTACCCAGAATAACGCTCGCGCTAATCAGGCTTGGCCATCCACCTTCCTTGCCGCTGCCTAGCGTTGTGAGGACGAAATCCTGCGGCCTGCTATGCGTCCAATCCGGCAGCAGGTTGCGGTCTTTGAAGACCTTCCCGCCCTCGAAGTCGTCTTCCAGTCGGTCGCGTACGATGAGGTTGGGGCATAGCATCACATACTTCTGCACATTGTGCGCGATGCGCAGCCATGCGATCACTGCCGCGATGACCGCCGTCTTACCGCCGCCCGTCACGATATTGAGCAATAGCCCGTCCGCCCCAATCTCCGCCTTGCCCAGAATCTCGTGCGTATAGACTACACGCAGAAACGATCCCCATTGATGCGGCCAAAGCGTGCCCGCCCGTGCCTCCTGGTCGTCGTCCTTCGAGGTCAGAAACTCGATGTACTTGTACGAGTCCGCCTTCAGGCCCACCATCCCGTCCCGCCGCCAGTCGCGGAAGGCGTCTTCGTATCGTGCGAATCGATTGAACATGCGTCAATTGACCTCGATCTCTGCCGTCCAGAGTCCTTCGCCACCCATGTCGTCCTGCACCTTGCACGCCACGCGCTTCTTGCCCGTGGTCGGAAACTCGTATTGCGCCTGCAACTCCGGCTCCTTCTTGCTCCCATGCACGAAGGAATATCCCTTCGTGCTTGAGAACCTATTGCCATAGTCGAAATCCCACTGCACGTTGACGATTTTCCCGCCAGCATTCATGATTACCGTCTCGCTCACGTCAAACTTGTAGGTGCGAGGGGAAATCCGCTTGTAGCCCACCTCGACCCTCGGGGGCTGCACGAAGGTCAAGAAATTCCCGTAGTCCGCGTTCTGGGTCGAAAGCGCCGTCACATGCTCACGGAAACGTAGAGAATCAATGCGGAGCATATCTAGTCGAATAAAGTTCAGGTCCGTCTGTTCCAGCCGCCGCAACCGTTCCGCCGCTTCTACCGCGTCGGGCCGGAACGCCCAAGCCAGCATGATTCCGTCACGCAGGTTGTCCTGCTTGTAGCGCAGGGTCTTTCGCAACGCGTTGGCGAACGCCTGCACATCCGCCGCCGTCACGCCTTTCTTCTGGTACGGCTCGCCGACCCAGACGGGCACCGCGCCCTTGTATCCGTCGATACCCTCTTCATGTTCTTCGATTACCGCGCCAAAGGCACGGAGAACGAAGCCACGGAACTGCCCGGGTGGGGCCTCGGCCAGCCTCCGCGCCTCGTACACGCCCCAATGCTCGACCGTGAAGTCCGGCACGGGAAATATCTTGCCGATCTGCTCCTCGACCTGCCGCGTCAGGCGGTCCGCCGTAATCGCCACCGCCACCCGCGACTGGTCGCAGGCGATCCATCGCCGCCCAAGGCGCTGCGCTACCGCCGCGGTCGTCCCGCCCCCACAGAAAAAGTCTGCCACTATGTCGCCTTCGTTGGAGGAAGCGAGAAGAATCCTTTCCAGTATTGCCTCAGGCTTCTGAGTGGGATAACCAATTTTCTCAGACCCCCTCAATGCGGGCACTTCGATGAGATTGTCTGCCTTTTGTTCAGCAATATCGAAGTATTCGATTTTACCATCGCTGTTCCGGACTCGCTCGGCCTTCTTAGTCACAGGATTAAACACGTGTTTGGATGCTTTTCGAGACTCAGTCTGGAATGATAACGTCATTCCAAGTATGCTGATACTTGATCTTCGTATAGCTCAGGAGTGGTTCGGTATTCTGGTGAAATTTTTTTGATTTAGCTTTAAGGCCTACGGCGGAGTAATGCACGATAACTTCGTTCAAAAAATTCTCGTATCCGAAAATTTTATCCATTTCAACTTTAATGTGATGGCTTGCGTGCCAGTCGCAATGGGCATAGATGCTGCCGGTCTTCTTGAGAAGGCGCTTCATCTCGTAAAGGCGGGCGTTGAGCCAGATTAGGTACCCCGACATCCCGCCTTCCCAGATGTCGGAGAACGAGCGCAGTTCGTTCTGGTCGCCGAAAATGACGTTGTAACGCCGCCCAGAGAAGAACGGCGGGTCTATGTAGATCAGGTCGATGCTTTCGCTGGGCAGTTGGCGCATTACGTGCAGGTTGTCACCCCAGAAGAGGCGGTTGGGTTCGACTCCGGGATGGCCAAACTGGACGCGCTCGACCACCTGGAACGGCAGATATACAGCAGGGAAAAGCTTGCGGAAGCCCTTACGACGGTCCCAGCCCAGCGGCTCCTTCTCGACCGGCACACTGCCGAAGCGCGTCGGGGGCCGCCAGAAATCCTCCTGCTGCGGCAGCGCGTCCGCGCGCTCGTCGGCGTCGCTCAACTCCAGCGGCGCGATAAAATCACCTTTGACAGGGTTATCTGGCTGTTCTTCATTGTCTCTCTTTGGCATTACAACATCCTCTCCATCCGATCACCCCGCTGCCCTTACGGAACAAGCCTTGCGATCCTAACACGGTAGACACAGCTGGACGTGCCGGACGGGGGGCACAGCGCCTAGGCATCCAGCGTATCCAACTCTTGCCGCCGGCCGACGAAGTGAGTCGGCAGGATGTAGGACGACAAAGAGATCGAGGGCAGGTTCGCTCTATTGCCCTGTCATACTCCATCTCGGTGATGGAGACATCGGATCCCTCTGGAACATAGCCGTAGCGGTGGGCGTAGATACCCAGAGAGAGGTCGGCCTCTTCCACCTTGGCTTTGCAGACAGCCACCGCATCTCGCGGGTCCGGGGGGAAGTCCTCCATGTAGACAGGGAGCAATCCGACCCGCTGGCAGGCATGGACAGCGGCCTCGCGGTACTCCTTGAGGTCGATGAAGGTACTGCTTAAGAAGATCTTCTTGGCCAGAGTGGGCATTCAGTGTCTCGCTCCTGAGTGCCCGTATTATCGGAGATCTTGCGGAGGAACGGAAGGAGCGCTCTGCCGCCCTTTCAGGGCTTGAAGGGATTGGGGTAGGCCCGTTTCCTGGGGCTGACGCGCCCAGGCTCTATGCTGCCGGCCCTTCGGGCTGGATCGTCGCAGAGAATAAGCTTCACGCGATAAGCTCTCGTTCTGTGCCCTGGACCCGCTTGAGGCTGGCGCCCGACTCGATCAGGCGTTTCGCGTCCTTGGTGTTGCGGAGAAGGACGGCCGCCCCTTCGAGGGAGTTGTAGCCCGCGAACGAGAGCACCGCCGCCGAGGCTCGACCGCTGCGAGTGATGAGTAAAGGTTGACGCGCGGAAGTGAAAGAGGGTATCTGCAGAATGCTGATCTCCGACGGGCCGCGCGGGGTGTCTTTGGGGCCTCATTCAGCGCGAATCGTATCCGGCAAGATCATCGGAGCCGAATTCAAAGCGGCCCAGACCTTGCTCCAGGTGATCCAGACCTTGGTCCGGACGACCTGGAGCTTGGCCTACGGGACTCCCTCCGAGGTCTGGAGGTTCAAGACCTCGGTCTGAAGGACCGGGAGCGAGGTCTTGAGGGTCTGGAGAATGGGCTGAGGGGCCCGGAGATCGGTCTGGAGGACCGGGAGTTCGGTCTAGGGTTCTGGAACTTGGTCTGGAAGGCTTGGAGGTCGGGCTGGATGACCTGGAGATCGGTACAGGAAAGCCAGGAACTCCGGGAGAAGAGGGAGAACAGCAAGATCGCTCCAGGCCGTAGCAAATTCTAGCACGGCTAGGAGCCGCTGCTCCAAAACCGACGTGAGTCGGCAAGCCTAGTAGTGGTAACGAAGCTGAGCGATGAGGACGGAATCGTCCTGGATTCTATAGACGATTCGGTGCTCGCTGCTGATGCGGCGTGACCAGTAACCAGCGAAGTTATGCTTCAAGGGTTCTGGCTTGCCGATCCCGCGGAATGGCTCACGCTGGATCTCGCGAATGATCTGGTTGATTCGTGTCAAGACCTTGCGATCGGTCTGCTGCCAGTCGAGGTATTCCTCCCAAGCCTGCTCAGAGAAGATAAGTTTCACTCGATGAGCTCTCGTTCCGTGCCCTGTCCCCGTTCGAGGCTGGCGATCGACTCGATCAGGCGTTTCGCGTTCTTGGGGCTGCGGAGGAGGTAGGCCGTCTCTTCGAGGGAGTTATAGTCCTCGAGCGATAGCATCACCACCGACGCCTGACCGCTGCGAGTGATGATCAAGGGTTCGTGGCTTGCGCAGACGTGGTCCATGGTCTTGGTCAGGTTTGCGCGAGCGGAAGTATAAGAGATCGAGTCCATGGTTACTCTCCTTACGTACAGGAAACTGTACAGCTTTCAGGCTGAGCGGTCAAGCTTCGCCTCACCTGCCACCCCCATCAGCACCCGAACCTCCTCATCCTCCAGCGCCTCCAGAGTGTCGAGGATCTTCTCCTCCACCGCCACGGCGAGCTGCTCCACGGTCGGCATCTGGAAGAGGGTGATGAGGGGGAGGTCGACGCGCAGGCGCTCGCGGATGCGGGCGATCACTTGGGTGGCGAGGAGGGAGTGACCTCCCAGCTCGAAGAAGTTGTCCTGGGCTCCCACGCGGGCGATCCCCAGCGCTTCGGCCCAAATTGCGGCCAGGGCCTCTTCGACTTCGGAGGCCGGCGGCACGTACTCGCGCTCCAGGCGGGGACGATCCCCTTCCGGCCGGGGGAGGGCGCGGCGGTCCACTTTGCCACTCCCCGTCCGCGGCAGGGCTGGCAGCGGCACGAAGAGGGCGGGCATCATGTGCTCCGGGAGGCGATCAGCGAGAAAGCGGCGCAGCTCGCTGGTGGTGGGGGTCTCGCTGCCGGGGTTGGGGATCACGTAGGCCACCAGGCGCGGCGTGCCGGGATCGTCTTCCCGCAGGATCACGGCCGCGGCCTCGATCTGCGGATGGGCGGTGAGGACGCTCTCGATTTCCCCAGTCTCCACCCGGAAGCCGCGGATCTTCACCTGCCCGTCGATCCGCCCCAGGAACTCCAGGACGCCGGAGCCGGATTGGAACCGCACGAGGTCGCCCGTGCGGTAGAGGCGCTCCCCTGGCCGGCCGCCGAAGGGATCGGGCACGAAGGCTGCTGCCGTCAGCTCCGGCCGCCTTAGGTAGCCGCGGGAAAGCCCTACGCCCCCCACCAGCAGCTCCCCCGCCACGCCGGGAGGGACTGGCTGGAGCCGGCGGTCCACCACGTAGACCCGGGCTCCGGCGATGGGGCGCCCGATGGGGATCGACGGCAGCTCCTGCGCCAGCTCCTGGCGGGTGGCGACGATGGTCGTCTCCGTGGGGCCGTAGGTGTTCACCAATCGCGCGGGGTGCCCCGCCGTCCCCCGCCGCCACTGGGCCAGGGCCTCGGGCAGGGCCTGCTCGCCGCCGAGGATCACCCGGCGCACGCGGGGAGGGAGAGCCGCACCTCCGAGGCCGGCCGCCAGCGTGTGCCACCAGGCCGTGGGCAGGTTGAGGACGGTGATCTCCAAGCGGTCCAGCTCGTCGAGGAAGCGGGGGACCGAATCGAGCATCGTCTCCGGCCGCAGCACCAGGGTGGCGCCGGAGATCAGCGCCGGATAGATCTCCTCGGCGCTGGTGTCGAAGCTGATCGAGGCAAATTGCAAGGCCCGCTCGCCCGGCGCGAGGCCATACGCCGCCGCCGCGTCCAGGGCATAGGCGGCGAGGGAGCGGTGCTCCACCACCACTCCCTTGGGCCGGCCGGTGGAGCCCGACGTGTAGAGGACGTAGGCCGCGTTGCAGGGCTCGGGGGAATCGGACGGATAGGACGGATTGGACGAAGCGGACGGCACGGACGACGACAGCTCGTGCTGGGTCAGGAGCAGGGGAGCTCCTGAATCCTCCAGCATCCAGGTCAGGCGCTCTGGGGGATAGTTTGGGTCGAGGGGGAGGTAGGCACCGCCGGCCGCGAGGATTCCCAGCAAGCCTACGATCAGCTCGATCGAGCGGTCCGCGGACAATCCCACGATGGTTTCCGGCCCTACTCCCTGCTGGCGCAGGAAATGGGCGAGCCGGCGCGACCGCTCCTCCAGCTCCCGGTAGGTGACGCGCACCCCTTCGTGCTCCACGGCCACGGCCTCGGGGGTGCGGGCCGACTGGGCCGCGAAGAGGAGGTGGACGGGCGGCGGCGGGTCGGGCACGGCTACCGCGGCGCCACTCCAATCCCCCAGGAGCTGCTCCCGCTCCGCGGCGGCCAGGATGGGCAGCTCGTGCACCGGCCGCTCCGGTTCGCGCGTGGCGCCTTCTAGGAGCGCGGCAAGATGGCGATTGAGCCGCTCGATCGTACCGGCGTCGAACAGATCGGCGTTGTAGCCGGTCGTCCCCTGCACCTCGTCGCCCGTTTCGGTGAGGATCAGCTCCAGGTCGAAGTTGACGTGCGTCTTGGTGCCCCCTTCGACGAGCGGCCCCAGGCGCACCCGGGAGATCTCGACCTCCTGAAGGGGGAAGTTCTGTAAGACGAAGAGCGCCTGGAACAAAGGGGTATGGGAAAGGTCGCGATCGAGCCGCAGCTCTTCCAGCAGCTTCTCGAAGGGGACCTCCTGATGGGCGAAGGCGCCGAGGGTGACGTCCCTCACTCGTTTCACCAGGGAGCGGAAGCCCGGCCCGTCCTCCAGGCGCGTGCGCAGCACCAGGGTGTTGATGAAGAAGCCGATGAGCTTTTCCAGCTCGGCCCGGCCGCGGTTGCCCGTGTACGTACCCACGGGCACGTCGTCCTCCCCGGTCCAGCGGGCGAGGAGCGCCTGGAACGCGGCGAGGAGGACCATGAAGAGGCTGGCGCCTTCCCGTTGCGCCAGGGCGCGGGCGGCGCGCACTACGTCCGCGGAGAGGGCGAAGGGGAGCCTCCCTCCCCGCAGCCGCTGGATGGGCGGGCGCGGCCGGTCCGTGGGGAGCAGCAGGAGGGGGGGCGCGCCGGCGAGCTGGTCGCGCCAGTAGCCCACTTGCTCCGCCAGGAGGTCGCCTTGCAGCCTCTCCCGCTGCCAGACGGCGAAATCCGGATATTGGATGGGGAGCTCCGCCAGCGGCGACGGTGCGCCGGTCGAGAACGCCTCGTAGAGCGCCGCCAGCTCCGCGAAGAAGAGCCCAATCGACCAGCCGTCGGAGACGATGTGGTGCATGGTGAACGGCGCCAGGTGATCCTCGGGGCCGAGGCGCAGTACGAAGAAGCGGAGCAGCGGCATCTCGCCGAGGTCGAACGGCAGCCGCCGCTCCGCCGCGATCAGCCGCGAGGCCTCAGCCTCCCGCCTCTCCGGCGGCAGCGCCGAGAGGTCGAGGAGCGGCACCTCGACGGTGGCCTCCGGGGAGACGGCCTGAACCGGTTCGCCCTGCGTGGCGTGAAAGCTCGTGCGGAGCGACTCGTGGCGGCGGACGATCTCGCCGACGCTCCGCCGCAGGGCGTCCAGGTCGAGAGGCCCCAGGGCGCGGGCGCCTCCCGACATGTTGTAGGCCGGAGTGCCGGGGTCGAGCTGCTCCAGGAGCCATTCCCGGAGCTGGGAGAAGGAGAGCGGGTACCGCCCCCCCGGCTCCCGCGGCTGGCGTGGGATGCGGTCCACCGGCGTGGGAGCCTGCTTGGCGGCGAGCTGCCGCAGGAGGAGCTCGCGCTTCCTGGGCGAGAGCCCGGCGAGCCGTGCCGAGATGTCGCTCATCGTGGTTTCCTTCTCCTTCTCTCCCCCCGGGGACCCCTGGCCGCCCCGGGCCGGCCAGTTTACACGGTGTTTTCAGGCTGCGGAATTTGACAAGAATCCCACCCCCGGCTATCTTGGAGGACGATCCCGGCGACCGTCCGGGGCAAGGAGCGTCACCATGGAAAATACCGAGCAGGTCCCGGCCTCGTCCCTGCAAGCTTCAGCGCCTCCGCAGGAGGACCATCCCGTCACGCTGACCCCCAAGGCGGTCGAGATGGTGAAGATCACCCGTGACCAGGAGGGGATCGATCCCTCCCACGGCCTGCGGGTGGCGGTGCGGGGCGGCGGCTGTAGCGGTTTCGAATACGCCCTCGACTTCGAGAGCGAAGCCCGGGAGACGGACTGGGTGTACGAGCAGAGCGGCCTGACGGTCTACGTCGACGCCGTGAGCGCGCGCTACCTCCAGGGCACCAACATCGACTACGTCCTCGGCATGGCGGGAGCGGGGTTCAAGTTCAACAACCCCAACGCGGCCGGCACCTGCGGCTGCGGCTCCTCGTTCGCCGTCTGATCCAGAGTCTGGAGCCACCGCCAGGGTGGAATGAAAGAGGTTGAAGGCCGGAGGGGAAACCCTCCGGCCTTTCGCTTTCTGCCCCGCCGCGAAACGACCTGCGCTATTCTTGTCTCATGACGACGACCATCAGCCTCGAAGATGAGCTTGCTCAGAAGCTCGACCGCCTTCGGCAGGAGCGGGCGCTCAGTTTTGACGAGGTGCTCAATCAGGCCATCCGCGAGGGTTTGGCGAGGCTGGAGTCGCCGCCGCCTTACCCGCCCACGGTTCCGGTCTCCCTTGGCGAGTGCCTGATCCAGGATCTCGACGACGTTTCCGAGGCCCTCGCCGTCGCTGAAGGAGAAGACTTCCGGTGATCCTGGCGGAGCTCAAATAAACGGCACCTCCCGCACCTCCGCCACTCCCCCGCCCGCCACCTCCAGCCGCGTTCCAGGCTCCGCGGCGCGGCGGTGGAGGATGGCGAGACCGATCGGGTGGCCGAGGGCTACGGAGTCGACGACGGTGGTGGCGGTGCCGGACTCGCGCCCTTCATGGAGGAGGGGAGATCCCGGCGCGGGGGCGGGGCCGGCCCCGAAATCGAGCCCCCGCAGGGTCTTCTGCACGCCGCCGCGATAGTGGATGCGGGCCACCACCTCCTGCCCCAGGTAGCACCCCTTGGTGTAGCTCACCGCCGCGTCCTCCGCCCCCGTCTCCTGCGGGAAGCTCTCGGGACCGAAGTCGCGGCCGAACTGGGGGATCCCCGACTCGGTGCGCAACACCTCCAGGGCCTCGAAGCCGGCGGGGACGACGCCAGGAATCTCCAGCAGGGTCTCGACGAGATGCCCCGCGATGGACGCCGACACCCAGAGCGTGTAGGCCTCGGCCCCCAGACGCCCCGTGCGCTGCAGGGCCACCTCGGTGCCGTGGACCCTGGCGCGGAGGTGGTGCCAATCCCCGGCCGGCAGCTCCGTCCCCAGGGCCGCGGCCGCGCCAGGGCCGAGGAGGGAGATGGGGAGCATGTCCTCCAGTGGGCGGATCTCCACCCGGTCGGCCAGGACGTATTTCTTGAGATGGGCGGAGATGGTGCCGTCCTGCCCCGCGGGGAGGTGGAGCCAGATGCGGTCCGGGTGGACGAGCACGGCCACGTCGGAGAGGATTCCCCCTTTCGGGTTGGTGAAGAAGCCGTAGGCCCCTTCGCCCGGCGCCAGCCCCTTGACCTCGCAGGTCACGTAGGCGTTCAAGAAACGGTGGCGGTCCGCCCCCAGGACCTCCAGGCGCCCGGTCCAGGAGCGATCCGCCAAGGCGCACCCCTCGCGCGCGGCGCGGACCTCCCCGGCCACGGGACCGTAGCGCAAGGGAGCGTTGGCGTTGCCGTCCACCGGTCCGTTCACGGCTCCCAGCCGCTGATGGAGCTTGGCGAGGGGGAGGGGCTTGGGAGGCGAGGAGGTCTGTGGCGTGCTCGTCATCCTGCAAGTCTACAATCCCCAGTCATGAGCGAGACGATCCCCTTCCGCCTGGAGACGCCGGAGGCCGTTCTGAACGGCCGGATCGACCTGCCGGACGCCCCCGGCGAGCGCCCTGCGGTGGTGATCTGCCACGGCTTCAAGGGGTTCATGGATTGGGGGTTCTTCCCCTATCTCGCCACTCTTCTCGCCGAGCGGGGCTTCGTCGCCATCCGCTTCAACCTCTCGGGCACGGGGATGCAGCCCGGGGACGAGTTGGTGACGGATACCGCGGCCTTCCGGGCCAACACCTACGGCCGTGAGCTGGCGGAGCTCCTCGCCGTGCTCGCCGCCGCGGGGGAGACGATCGCGCCCGGCCGGGTGGACCGCAGCCGGCTGGGGCTCTTCGGCCACAGCCGGGGCGGAGGGAACGCCATCCTCGCCGCCGCGCGCTCCCCCTGGCGCGAGCGGCTGCGGGCCGTGGTGACCTGGGCGGCCATCGCCGGCATCGACCGCTTCACGCCCGCCCAGAAAGAGGAGTGGCGCCGGGAGGGCGAGTGGCCGGTCGTCAACTCCCGCACCGGCCAGCGCCTGGCTTTAGGCCCCGCGATGCTCGCCGAGGTCGAGGCGAAGCGGCCCGAGCTGGACGTCCTCGCCGCGGCGGCGGCCCTGCGCGCCCCCTGGCTGATCGTCCACGGCGAGGAGGATGAGACGGTGCCCGCCGAGGAGGGGCGGCGGCTGGCGGAGGGAGCCGGCGGCCCCCATGAGCTACGGGAGATCCCCGGCGCCAGCCACACCTTCGGGGTCCGCCACCCGTTCGCCGGCCCCACGCCGCAGCTCATCCAGGCCCTGAACGCCACGCAACGCTGGTTCCGCACTAACCTTTAAGCCTTCTTCAGGTTCTTCCTAGCAGGAAGAGCGCCGTTCGCCCGAGGAAATCTCCGCCGGGGCGATACGTTCCGGGTTCTCACGATCCGAGTGATTCAACCCGGCGCATTCTTTTTGTCCCAGATTTCCGCCCACTGGCAACGATCTTAATGAAGGCATGTCTTCGACCTGGACGGTCCTTGGGAGGAATTGGTATGAGGGATGAACACTTCTCGCGCGACACCGCCGAACAATTTCTCCGCTCCGAGCTGCCGAAGCCCGACGCCATTCTCTTCGTGCGTCACCTCCTTCGGCAATGCCCCGCCTGTGGGCGCTTGCTGCGGGAGATCGCCCAGAGGAGGAGCTTCCGGCTGATGCTCCTGCGGGGCACCGATCCTCTGGGCGATCCCAGCGAGCCCCTGCTGGACCGCCTGAAGGGGAGGTCCGCGACGCGGTCACGGGCTCTCGGCGGTCCCTGGCGCTCGATCCGGCGCGCCTGAGGGGCGCATGAGATACCATCGGGGCATCAAGGAGGGTGCCCAATGGACCCGCATTTCGATGGGGTGATCTTTCAGACCCACGCCGCGGAGCTCATCCGCCGGCTGCGCCGCCCCTTTCCGCCGTTCTGCGTCGTGGACGCACGCTGGCGGGGAGACTACAACCAGGGCCACATCGCCGGAGCCGTTCCCGCCGGACCTGACGGGCTCACGTCCCTGCCCGCGGGCACCAGCGCGGGAACCGAGTTCATCGTCGTCGGCAGCGGGCCGCAGGATCCAGCCATCCGCCGGGTGAGCCTGTCGCTGCGCAAGCTGGGAGCCCACCGGGTGGTGGAGCTCACGAACGGCATGGGGGAGTGGAAAAGGGCCGGCGGATTGGTCGAGGCTGCGGCCTGAGTCAGGCCAGCCAGGCCACGGCCTGGCCGGCTTGCCGCAGATCGGGGATGAGCCAGTCGGCGCCGGCCGCGCGCAGGGCCTCGGGGCGGGTGCGGCCGGTGGACACGGCGAGGACGGGGATGCCGTGCGCCTGGCCGCAGGAGACGTCGTGCACGCTGTCGCCCACGATCAGCGTCTCCGCCGGCTGGAAACGCCGGCCGGCGAACCGTTCCGCCCGCGCCAGCGCCACCGGCGGCAGGTCCGAGCGGTCGATGCCGTCGCAGCCGAAGGCCCCGAAGTCGAAGAAGCGGTTGAGGTCGAAGCGCGAGAGCTTGGTGCGCGCCCCCCGCTCCCAGTTGCCGGTGAGGAGGGCGAGGACGACGTCGTCGCGCGCCGCGAGCCGCCCGAGCAGCTCCTCCACGGCCGGCAGGAGCTGCATCCCCTGCCGCTCCAGCGAACGCTCCAGACGTGCAAGGTAGAGGTCCCGCATCCGGGGCAGCCGCGCCCGCGCCTCCGCCTCCGGCATTCCGGCCCCGGTCATCAGGTCGATCACGATGCGCGGGTCCGTCCGCCCGGCGAAATCGTAGCCGTCCACGTCCCCCGCCGTGCCGAAGACCTCCTCTAGCGCCGAGGCGAAGAGAGGGCGCACCTGGGGACCGCAGTTGACCAGGGTGCCGTCGATGTCGAAGAGGACGAGCTTCATGGTTCCTGACGGACAGTCTACCGCCATTTGGGCGGCTTCTTGGTTTCCAGGAACGTGGCGATCCCCCGCTTGCAGTCGTCCGTCGCGCGGGCGGCGGCGTTGACCTCGGCGGCGAGCGTCATCGCTTCGCCCAGCGGCCGGCCGAGGACGTCCAGCAGCAACCGCTTGGTGCGGGCGATCGATTCGGAGCTGCCGGTCTCCAGGACCTGGGCGGCCAGCGCCTCGCCCACGCCACGCAGGTCCGCGGAGGGCACCAGGCGGTTGACGAGGCCGATCTCCAGCGCCTTCCTGGCATCGACGAATTGGGGATTGAGCAGCAGCTCGCGCACGTCCGATCCCCGCAAACGCAGAGGGAGATAGGTGGCCACCAGCGCCGCCACGAAACCGATGCGCACCTCGCTGTAAAGGAACCGGGCGTCGTCGGCCGCCACCACGAAGTCGTGGGCCGTGGCGAGGCCGCAGCCGCCGGCCACACAGGCGCCGTGGACGAGGGCGATGGTCAGGGCGTCCTGGCGCAGGACGGACTCGAAGAGGTCCTTGAGGCGGAGCGAGTCGCGGAGGTTCTCCTCGTGCCCCGCGTCGCGCAGCGAACGCAGGTGCTCCAGGTCCGCCCCGGCCGAGAAATTCTTGCCGGCGCCGGAAAGGAGGATGGCCCGCACCCCCTCCTCGCGCCATGGCCGGCGGTAGATCGCCGTGA
Source organism: Thermoanaerobaculia bacterium (assembly GCA_036275055.1). Classification (GTDB taxonomy): domain Bacteria; phylum Acidobacteriota; class Thermoanaerobaculia; order Multivoradales; family UBA5704; genus DATARR01. The sequence goes on along the minus strand of DASUEN010000321.1, from coordinate 14,372 downwards.
TCTCGGCGATGATGGCCGGCGACAGGGCGTTGGCCCGCTCGGGATCGTTCAGCGTCACCCACAGGAGGTCCCTCTCCTGTTGCACTTGGACGCCGCTCATCCCCGCGCCTCCAGCAGCTCCTCCGGCACCTCGATCTCCATCTGCAGCAGCCCCTGGGCGTGAGTCTTCCCTTGGGCGTCGTTCTTCAGGCTCTCGGTGCCGCCGCCGCCCAGCGAATCGTGGAGGATGAAGTTCAAGGCCAGGATGTTCGGCAGCTCGTAGCGCTGCACCGGGCCGCGGCAGACCTCCTGGAAATGCGCCTTCACCCGCTCGGCCGTCACCTCCTCGCGAATCACCTGGAAAAGCTCCGCCGTCTGGGCGATGAGCCCCACGTTCGAAGCATCCCCCTTGTCCCCCGACCGCGCATGGGCGATCTCTTCCAGCTTGACCCTCATTCCATCTCCTTCTTCTCTTTCCGCAGCAGCGCGGGCACGAGCACGGCCGCGCCCGCGATCCCCAGGATGGCAGCCAGCACTCCCGCCGTTCCCGCCCGGGTGGCGAGGGGATGATAGACCGCGGGAAACACGGCCCGGAACCCCAGGTCGAGGATCTCGCCATGAGCAGATTCCAGGGCGGCGAAGACGCCGAAAGCGGCGGCGAGGAGGAGCAATAGAGACCCCGCGCGCCGCAGCCCCGGCCAGCCCCAGGCCAGCCCCTGGCGCAGCAACACCACCCAGAGGGCGCCGGCCACCAGCGCCCAGAGGGCGAAGACGGTGCGGTCCGCGAGCGCGCTGTAGACGAACCCCAGGAGGAGGATGGGGAGCAGCCCCCCGATGAGCGGGCCGTACCAGGCGCGGGCGGAAACCTCGCCGCCAGTTTCGCCGCTCACACCTCCTCCACGGTCACCCGGATGCGGTTCTCCACCTCCTCGCGGGCGAGGAGGGCTGGCCAGTAGGCCACGATCTCCTGCGGCTTCGGCCGGCCGCCGGCAAAACCGGTGACTCCCGGCGGACCGGCGGTGACCAGCGGCGCGATCTCCTGGCCGAAGCGCTCCACCTTCCGGGATTCCGCATCCTTGACTCCAAGTCGCAGGACGACCTCCGGGAGCTCCTCCGGCGACTGGAAGATCCCGGGCAGGCAGGCGCCGGTGCCAAGGATCTCCTCCTGCCGGTCCTCGGGTGCGAAGGTCACCCCGGCCCGCTCCAGCCGCTTCCAGACAATCTCGACCGCGAGCTTCGCCTTCTCCACCGCGCGCGGGCCGGAGAGCGTAATCTGCCCCGAGGCTTTATAGCCGGCGAGGTAGGAGGCCGAGACCTTGAGGAACGGCGTCCTGGGCCGCCCTTCGATGCCGGAGACCTCCACCCGGTCCTTGCCGTCCTGCCGGATGCGGATGGAGGTGAAATCGGCGATCACGTCCGGCGTGATGTACCCCGTGGGATCGCCCATCTCGTACACGAGCTGCTCGCCGACGGTGTCCACCGTCACCATGCCGCCCGTCCCCTCGTGCTTGGTGACCACGAAGGTGCCGTCCTCGCGTGCCTCGACGATGGGGTAGCCCGCGTTCCAGAGGTCCGGCACCTCCCAGAAGCGGCTGAAGTTCCCGCCCGTGCACTGGGCGCCGCATTCGATGATGTGCCCCGCGATGGTGCCCGCGGCGAGGTGGTTCCAGTCCCCCTCGCGCCAGCCGAACTCGTGGATCATGGGCGCCAGCGCCAGGGCCGTGTCCGTGATGCGCCCGCAGAGGACGATCTGCGCGTCCTGCTCCAGGGCCTCCACCACCGGCCGTGCCCCCAGGTAGGCGTTGGCGCTCATCACCCGGTCCACGTGAGGCGCCAGGGGCTCGCCGGTGTCCATGTTCTTCAGCGGATGGCCGGCGGCGATCAGGTCTTTCAGCCGCGGCAGCAGGTCGTCCCCCTCGACCACGCCCACCCGCAGACCCTTGATCCCCGCCTCGCGGGCCAGCTCCCCGATGCGATTACGGCAGGCATGGGGGTTCAGGCCGCCGGCATTGGTGAGGATGCGGACCTTGCGCTTCTCGAGGTCCGGCAGCACCCGGCGGATGAAGCCGATGAAGTCCGTGGCGTAGCCGAGCTTCGGGTTCTTGAGCTTCTGCCGCATCATGATCGACAGGGTCACCTCGGCCAGGTAGTCCATGCCGATGTAGTCGATGGGGCCGCCGCGCAGCAGCTCCACGGGGGCATCGACGTTGTCCCCCCAGAACCCCTGGCCGTTGCCGATGCGGATCGTCTTCATGAGGCCCGGAAGATTAGCATGGGTGTAAGCTGGTCCCCCCTGCGAACGAGTCCTCATGAAAGTCCTCGTCCTCAACTGCGGCTCCTCCTCCCTCAAGTTCCAGCTCATCGAAACGGACGATCCGGTGGGAAACGACCGCACCCTGGCCAAGGGTCTGGTGGAGGACAACGGCGGCACCGCCACCCTCCACTACGAGGCGGACGGCAAAAAGCCCGTGCGTGACGCGATCGGCGCCTTCCAGCACAAGACGGCCGTGGAGAAGGCGCTCGCCGTGCTCACCGATGCCGAAACGGGGGTGATCCCCCACAAGGACGAGATCGCCGCCGTGGGTCACCGGGTGGTGCACGGCGGCGAGCGCTTCAAGGAATCGGTGCTCATCGACGAGGACGTGATCGACGGGATCGAGGCCAACATCGCCCTGGCGCCGCTCCACAACCCGGCCAACCTCCAGGGGTACCGCGCCGCCAAGGCCGTGCTGCCGGCGGCGCCCCAGGTGGCCGTGTTCGACACCTCGTTCCACCAGACCATGCCGCCCGAGGCGTTCCTCTACGCGCTTCCCTACGATCAATACCAACGTTTCGGCATCCGCCGCTTCGGCTTTCACGGCACCTCCCACCGCTTCGTCTCCGGCCGCGCGGCGGCGCTGCTGGGCCGGACGGACGATCCCGATCTCAAATTGATCACTTGCCACCTGGGCAACGGCGCCTCGGTCTGCGCCATCCGCGGCGGCAAGTCGGTGGATACCTCCATGGGCTTCACTCCCCTGGAGGGGCTGGTGATGGGCACCCGCTGCGGCGACCTCGATCCCGCGGCGCTCCTCTACCTCATGGGTCGGGAAGAGCTGGGCGCCGCCGAGGCGAGCGCCCTGATGAACAAGCGCAGCGGCCTCCTCGGCCTCTCGGGGCTCTCGAACGACATGCGCACCCTGCTGGAGGCCGAGGAGAAGGGGAACGACCGCGCACGGCTGGCGATCGACGTCTTCTGCTACCGGCTGCGAAAATACGTCGCCGCCTACGTGGGCGCCCTGGGGGGAGTGGACGCCCTCGTCTTCGCCGGCGGCATCGGCGAGAACTCACCCGCGGTGCGGGAGAGGTCCCTCCACGGTCTGGACGCCCTGGGCCTGGCCGCCGATCCCGCCCGCAACCAAGCCGCCCGCGGCAAGGAAGCCGAGATCTCCCCCGCAGGCGCCCGCTCGCGGGTGTTCGTCATCCCCACGGACGAGGAGCTGCTGATCGCGCGGGATTCGTTTCGGATCGTGAGCGCTATTCGGAGAGTGAGAACAGCCAAAAGGGACGACAGGGACGACAGGGACAGCAAGGACGAACAGCAGGACAGCTCCAACCGGGACCCCTCTCCCGGTGAGGGGGGTGGCGAGGGGGCGGGAGAGGGGCAGGGGTGAGGGTCTTGGGCGGGGGCGCTCCCGGGCAGAGATAGCATCCTCCACCCTCGGCATAGAATCCCTCCGTGCGCCGCTCGCAAAAGCGCCTTCTCCTCCTGATGCTGGGCCTCGCCCTGCTGGTCGTAGCCGCGGCCCTGCTCTACCAGTGGGGAATGGCGGGCCTGGAGGGGAAGCCGCGCACCTTTTGGGAAAGCCTGGAGTGGGCCGCCGAGTCCCTGAGCACCACCGGCTACGGCTACGACTCCCATTGGCGCCATCCGGTGATGGTCCTGCTGGTGGTGGGCGTGCAGTTCGTGGGCGTCTTCCTCGTCTTCCTGATCTTCCCCATCTACCTCATCCCCTTCCTGGAGGAGCGCTTCGAGACCCGGCTGCCGCAGCGGGCGGAGGCGGGGCTCACGGGGCACGCCGTTCTCTACCGCTATGGCCCGGCCGTCGAGACCCTGCTCGACGAGCTCGCCGGGGCGGGCGTTCCCTCCCTGGTGATCGAGCCGGACGAGGGCCAGGCGCGCCGCCTCTTCGACCACGGCCATAGAGTGGTCCTCGGCGGTCTCGTGGACGACGGCCTGGAGGCTGTGAACCTCTCTCAGGCGCGGGCGCTGATCGCCAACGGCACGGACGACGAGAACGCCGCCGTGGTCCTGGCGGCCCGGCAGCTCGGGTTTCGCGGCGCCATCCTGGCGCTGGTGGAGGAGCCTTTCCACCGCCGCCCCATGATGCTCGCCGGCGCCACCGCCGTCTTCACCCCGCGCCACATCCTGGGGGCGGCGCTGGCCGCCCGCGCCTCGCTGCGGATCAATCCGCGGGTGGGGGGCATCCAGCAGCTCGGGCGCAACCTGGAGGTGGCGGAGATCCGCGTGCATGCCGAGAGCCCGCTCGCCGGCCACACCCTGGACGAATCCGCCGTGGGCTCGCGCACCGGGGCCACGATCATCGGCCAGTGGGTCGGCGGCGAGCTCGAGGTCCCCTCCGGCTCCGGCCTCCGCCTGGAGGCCGAGGGGATCCTCGTGGTGGTGGGGAGCCACGCCAGCATCGACCGGCTGCGCGATCTGGCCGGCGGCGCCGTGACCTTGCGGCACGAGGGACGTTTCCTCGTCGGCGGCGGCGGCGAGGTGGGGCGCAAAGTGGCCGAGCTGCTGCGCGCGGTGGGAGAGGACGTGTGGCTGATCGATCGCCGGCAAGGCCCCGAGGTCGACCAGGTGGGGGACATGCTCGACGCGCGCATGCTGGAGGCGGCCGGCGTCAAAGCCGCGCAGGCCGTGATCCTGGCCCTGGACACCGATGCCGCGACCCTCTTCGCCACCGTCATCCTCAAGGACCTGGCGCCCGAGGTGCCGGTCATCGCGCGGGTCAACCAGGCGGAGAACGTCGACCGCATCCACCGCGCCGGCGCCGACTTCTCCCTTTCCATCAGCCAGGTCTCCGGCCAGATGCTGGCCCAGAAGCTCCTGGGGCAGGAGGCGGTATCGGTCGATCAGCAGCTCAAGGTGTTGAAGGTCGCCCCCACCGGCCTCGCCGGACGCCACCCTGCGGAATTGGCCATCCGCGAGCGCACCGGCTGCTCCGTGGTGGCGGTGGAGCGGGGAGAGGACGTGCTGGTGGAGTTCGGCCCCGAGTTTCGTTTCCAACCCACGGACGCCGTCTACGTCTGCGGCAGCAGCCGGGGCGTGCGGCGGTTCCAGGAGGTTTTCGGCCGGGCGGAGTCAGGGGCTGCTGGGAGCGGCGGGCGGAACCGGCGCTAGCTGATCGGGCCGGTTGGACCGGACGTGACGCCCGATGGCCTCGAACGGATAGATCAACTGGCTGAACAGGCGCTGCAACCAGGCCAGCCGGCCGCCTTCGAGCTCGTAGGGGAAGGCCTCTTCTTCGATCCCCGTGGCCGGATATTCGTCGTACCCACGGTACTGTGTACCGAAGAGGTGGTCCCAGATACTGAACATCAAGCCGAAGTTGCGGTCGTGGTGCTGCGGCTCGATCGAGTGATGGACCCGGTGGGACTGGGGAGTGACGAAGACATAGCGCAGCCAGCCGAGGTTGGTGCGGATGTTCGAGTGATAGAACCGCGTCTGCCAACTGCGGATCCAGGTCACGGCCGCGATCTCGACGAACGAGCTCTGCACCATGAACAAAGGGATGAATCCCAGGGTGTAGAGGAAGACGTCGTCGAGCGGGTGGACGTGGTACTCGGTGAAGAAGTTCAGCTCCTTTTGCGAGTGGTGAACGGCGTGGAAGTACCAGAGGACGCGCACCTTGTGCCGGATGTAGTGGCTGGCCCAGAACAGGAAGTCGGAAACCAGCAGGGCCAGGATCACCCGCACCAGCCAGGGCCAGGAGTCCAGCGAGTGGACGGTGAGGAAATCGAGGTAGCGGTTGTAGAGGAAGGCCAGCAGGGCGATGTGCAGCGGCAGCAGGAAGGCGTGCATGATCAGGGTGAACGGCGCCCAGACCAGGTCCTGGAAGAAGCCGCGGGAAAGCACCGGCTGATCCTTCACCGCCGGAATCAGGCGCTCGAGCACCATGACTCCGCCCACCACGAGGTAGAACCACGGGTTGAGGACGATGTCCTGAAGGAAGTTGGCGGCGAGCGCGGACCGGCCGGCCTTCACCACCGGGAACAGATGCTGCTTGAGACCGGTGCCGCGGGCGGCGTACAAGGCCGCGGCGACGCCCAGGACCGCCAACCCAAAAACGACGCCACCGGTGAGGCGAAATCTGGCGAGGTGAAGCCTGGGCAAGTCGAAGTCTCTCCTGGATGTCCCCCACCTCTCCCGCGCTCGACAGCGGCAGGATAGCCAGCCGCCGCGAGGGCGGTCTTTAATAGACTGTAAGGAATATGTAAGGAGTGTAAAGTACGGTCAAACCTCCCTCACCCGGGAGAGGGGAAACCCGCGCCCCTTGCCGAAACCGACCGACCGTGCTATTCTCCCTCCGTGAGCAAGGGAGAGCAGACACGCCAGGAGATCGTCGAGCGGGCCCTCGCCCTGGCGGGTGAGGTCGGTTTGGAGGGAGTGTCGCTGGGCGTTCTCGCGGCGAGCCTCAACCTCTCGAAGAGCGGCCTCTTCGCTCACTTCCGGTCGAAAGAGGCGCTGCAGATCGACGTGCTGCAGCGCGCCATCGACAACTTCATTCAGGACGTGGTGGTGCCGGCGCTCCGGCAGCCGCGGGGCGAGCCCCGGGTGCGCAAGCTCTTCGACTTCTACCTCGCCTGGACCTACGGCAACGGCCGCGGCGGAAGCTGCTTCTTCATGGCCCTCACCCACGAGTACGACGACCGCCCCGGCCCCATTCGCGACCTCCTCGTGCAGTCGCAGCGCGACTGGTACGACACCATCGCCCGCGCGGCGCGCACCGCCGTCGAAGAAGGGCACTTCCGCGCCGGTCTCGACCTCGACCAATTCGCCTACGAATTCGTCGGCATCGGCATGGTCTATCAGCAGGTCGCCAAGCTGCTCGAAAATCCGCAGGCCGAGGAGCGGGCGCGCAGCGCCTTCGAAATGCTCCTCGCGCGCAGCCGTTCCTGACCCGAGCTTCTCAAGAGGAGATGCCATGCAACCCATGGACGCAGCGTACGCCTACCCCATTCAAAACAGCACGATCGGTCGTTTACGTCCCGTGCCCGCACCGTCCTGGCTGCGCGCGGGGATGCGGGTGGCGAGCACCCTCGCCCCGGGCGCCGCGGCGCTCCTGGCGCGCAAGCTGTTCTTCACGCCCCTGCGGGCCAGGCTGCGCGACGAGGAGCGCGAGGTGCTGGCGCGCGGCGAGGTCTTTTCGCTGCCGGTGGGCGGACAGCGGGTGGTGGGGCGCGTCTGGGGCGAAGGGCCCACGGTGATCCTCGCGCACGGCTGGGGAGGCCACTCCGGGCAGATGACCTGGCTCGCCGGCCCCGCCGTCGAAGCGGGCTTCCGGGTGGTGGCGCTCGATTTTCCGGGGCACGGCGAATCCGCCGGGAGCGTCTCCTCCCTCATCCATTTCGCCTCGGCCCTGGTGCGCGTGGCGGCCCTCTTCGGCCCCGTACGGGGCCTCGTGGCCCACTCCTTCGGCGCCGCGGCCGGCACGTACGCCATGTCCTCGGGCCTCGCGGTGGAGCGCGCCGTCTTCTTCGCGCCGCCCGCCGGTTTCGAATCGTTCTGGGCACGGTTCCAGGCGGGGGTCGGCGTGTCGCAGGAGGTCATGGACCGCATGCTTCACGAGGCGGAGGAGTGGCTCAACGTGAGCTTCGCCGGCATCGGCCCCGCCGGCCTCGCTCCCAGCATGACGGTGCCGCTCCTCGTCCTCCACGATCCGGAAGACCGCGAGGTCCCCTTCGCCGAGGGCGCCGAGCTCGCCCGCCGCTGGCCGGGAGCGGAGCTGCGCCCCGCGGCCGGGCTCGGCCATCTGCGGATCCTGCGCGACGCGGGGTGCGTGGAGGCGGCGGTGAAATTCGTGGCGGGCGGATAGAGCGGATCAGTGTCAACGTGCAGACAGAGAGCGGGGGCGCCATCTTGCTGTAGCATGCCGGCCCATGTTCGAATGCCGACGCCTGGTCCTCTTCGCTCTCTCGATCGCCCTGTGCGCTTCGACCACGCCGGCTTTGGCCGCGGATAGTCCCTTCCGGGACCTCTCCCTCAGGTCTCTCCAGGCCCTGCCGCCGCGTGGCGGCGCCTGGGAGATCCCCCTGCCGGGGCACTTCCGCGCCCTCGAAGTGGACGTCAAGGCCCTGGAGAATTTGCTTGCCCGGGCGCCGGCGGAACGCTCCGCGGCCGCCGCGGTGGCGCCCCTCGTCCTCGCCCTGCCGTATCCGGACGGCACGGACAAGCTCTTCCGCGTCGAGGAGTCGCCGATCCTGGAGCCGGAGCTGGCGGCCAAGTTCCCCGAGATCCACACCTTCGTGGCCCAGGGGATCGACGATCCCACCGCCACCGCCCGCTTGAGCCTCACCTCGCTGGGCTTCCATGCCATGGTACTGGGGTTCTCGGGTACGGTTTTCATCGATCCCTACCGCCGCTGGGATGCGCGTTACGTCCTCTCCTACTACAAGGAAGACGCGAAGAAGCCGGCCGGCCCGGCGTTCCACTGCGAAGTCAAGGACAACGATTTGGAGCCGGATTTCGAGGTCGCGCCGGATTCCCTGACGCCGGTTACGGCGGCCGTTTCCTCGGGCACGAACCTGCGGACTTATCGCTTGGCCCTGGCTGCCACGGGCGAATACACCACGGCGGTTTGCGCCCCCAATCCGGCGGCCGTCGCCTGTGCCCTGAACGCCATGGCGGTGTCGATGAACCGGGTCGACGGCGTTTACGAGCGCGAGGTGGCGATCCGTATGGTGCTGATTGCCAATGACAATTTGATCGTTTATACCGACGGTGCGACCGATCCCTACACCAACGGCGACGGCGCCACCATGCTGGATGAGAATCAGAGCAACATCGACAGCGTCATCGGCACTGCCAACTACGACATCGGCCATGTCTTTTCGACTGGTGGAGGCGGCATCGCCGCGAGGTCACCCTGCATGACCAGAAAGGCGCAGGGAGTCACCGGCCAATCCAACCCAATTGGTGACGGCTTCGACATCGACTACGTGGCCCACGAGATGGGGCACCAGTTCGGCGCCGCCCACACCTTCAACGGCACCACCCTCAATTGCGGCAACAACAACCGCAGTGGTACCTCGGCCTATGAGCCGGGCAGCGGCACCACGATCATGGCCTATGCCGGCATTTGCGGCGCCGAGGACCTCCAGCCGCACAGCGACGACACGTTCCATACCCGGAGCTTCGATCAGATCGTGGCCTTCTCGACGGGGGCGACCGGTAACTCCTGCGCGGTCACCACGCCCACGGGCAACCGGGCGCCCACGGTTAACGCCGGCGCCGCTTTCACCATCCCGAAGCTGACCCCGTTCACTCTGACAGGCTCGGGCAGCGATCCGGACGGCGACGCTTTGACCTACATGTGGGAGGAATTCGACCTCGGCTCCGCCGCTCCTCCCAACGACGACGTGGCCGCGGTGCGGCCGATCTTCCGCTCCTTCGTGCCGCTGACCGTGCCGAGCCGCACCTTCCCTCGCCTCTCGGATATTCTCAACAACGTCGCGACCTTCGGCGAGTCGATGTCGACGCGCAATCGCACCATGACCTTTCGCTTGACCGCCCGCGACAATCGCACCGGTGGCGGCGGCGTCAACTGGGCCGCGACCACGGTGACGGTGAATGCCGCTGCCGGCCCCTTCATCGTGACTCAACCTGATACCGCGCTGACCTGGGCCGGCAACAGCACGCAGACGGTAACGTGGAACGTGGCCGGGACCGACGTCGCGCCGGTGAGCTGCGCCAATGTCGCGATCGATCTTTCGACGGATGGCGGCAACACCTTCCCGGTTTCCCTGGTGGCATCGACTCCCAACGACGGCTCCCAGGCCGTGACCCTTCCCAATACGCTGACGGCTCAGGCGCGCATCCGCGTCTCCTGCGTGGGAAACGTATTTTTCGATATTTCGAACGCCAACTTCACCATTACCGAAGAGAGCGGCGCCCCCCCGCCCACGCTGTCGTCGATCGCGCCCACCAGCGGCCCCTTCACGGGCGGCACCGCGGTCACTTTGACCGGGACCGGTTTCGTCAACAGCGCGACGGTGCTCTTCGGCGCCGTGGCTTCGCCCTCCGTCACCTTCAACAGTGACACCTCGCTCACAGCCGTCGCTCCGGCGCAAAGCCCTGGCACGGTCTCCGTAACCGTCACCAATCCGGATACCCAGAACGCCACCTTGAACGCGGCGTTCCTTTATTTTGACCACACGCTCGCTCTCATCTTTGCCGACGGCTTCGAGAGCGGCACCACGGGGGCCTGGAGCGGGACGGTGCCCTGAGGAGCTGGCCTTGTGACCATGCGCCCCTCCGCACGTCGAGTTCCCCAACGCCGCCGTGCCGGCGGAATACGCGGGGGGAGTACTGAAAGCGCCGAGGCGGTGAGGCCGGGAAGTTCCGCAAACGCTGGTTTAGCGCTACACTTCGCTCCGTGCCGAACGACAGTGAGGTCCTGCGGCACCTGCTGCAGGCCGAAACCCGCGGGGACAGCGGAGGCAGGGCTCCCGTCGCCTCCTTACTGGCCCCGGGCCTGACGGTCCTGGCCCATCCCGATCTCGTTCGGGTGGGAGAGAGAGCGATCCTTTCGAGTCTCCCGGCCGGGAGGGAGGAGCTGATCTCCCGCCGTGAGCCCCAGTTTTCAGCGCCGGGGAGTGGCGTTCTGCGCCCCCTTGCCGATCCGTACTTGAGCCGGCGTCCTCTCCAACTGACTCCAGGTCCTGACGCCGGGTCCATCCGGTTGAGCTGCCACGAGACGAGCACGGCGGCGACGGCCGGCGGCCGGCCTGTCGAGGGAGAGAGCGTCTTCTCCGCGGCCGAGGTCGAGCGGGGAGTCGTCCTCACCCTGGCCAATCGAGTCGTCCTCCTCCTTTCGCTGCTCGACCCGGTGGGGCCTGCCGGTCTGCCCGGGCTCGGCCTGGTGGGCGAGAGCGCCGGAATGTTGCAATTGCGGCGCGAGATCGTGCGCGTCGCCCCCCTCGGCGTGCCGGTGCTGCTGCGCGGCGAGACCGGCACGGGCAAAGAGCTGGTCGCCCAGGCCCTGCATCAGACCGGCTCCCGGCGGCTGCGCCCCTTCTTCGCGGTGAGCATGGCCGCGGTGCCGGCGACTCTGGCGGCGGCCGAGCTGTTCGGAGCGGCCCGCGGCGCCTATACCGGCGCGGACCGCAAGCGCGACGGCTACTTCCAGCGGGCCGACGGCGGCACGCTGTTCCTCGACGAGGTGGGGGAGACGCCGCTCGAAGTCCAGGTCCTCCTCCTGCGTGCCCTGGAGACCCAGGAGATCCAGCCGGTGGGCGGCGAGGAATTCCGGCGGGTGGACGTGCGGCTCATCGCCGCCACCGACTCCGACCTCGAGCAGGCCGTGGCCGCCGGGCGCTTCCGCGCGCCTCTCCTCCATCGTCTCGCTGGTTACGAAATCAGGATTCCCCCTCTGCGCCAACGCCGGGACGACTTTGGCCGGCTTTTCTTCCACTTCCTCCGGGAAGAGCTCGCCGGCCACGGGGACGCCAGCCGGCTGGCGACGCCCCCCGACGAGCGCCCCTGGGTTCCGCCGGCCCTGGTCGCCCGGCTGGCCGAGCTCGACTGGCCGGGCAACGTCCGCCAGCTCCGGAACGCGGTGCGCCAGATCGTCATCGCCGGCCGTGACGCGGGCGAGCCCGGAATGTGGCTCCAAGCTGAGCGGCTGTTTCAGGAATCGGCTCGTGCGACGGGGCTGGACGAAGGTCCGACTCGCGACGCCCCCCTCGAGCACCCTCCCCAGCCGGCGAAGCGCAAGAGCTACCGTAGCCCCGAGGACGTCACCGACGACGAGCTGATCACCGCTCTGCGCGCTCACCGTTGGCGTATCCAGAGGGCGGCGGCCGAGCTCGGCATCTCCCGCGGCTCGCTCTACGATAGGATCGAAAAGAGCCCAAGGATAAAGAAGGCGGCGGATCTTTCCAGCGAGGAGATCCAGGAGCACTGGCAACGGTGCGGCGGCGACCTCGACGCCATGGTCGAGGGCCTCGAAGTCTCCAAACGCGGTCTTCAACGGCGGATGACGCAACTCGGGATACCTAGGAAAAGCTGATGGCAGCACCCGCGCAGACGATCGGACCCTACGCCCTGGAGAAGCGGCTCGGGGCCGGCGGCATGGGCGAGGTCTACCAGGCCTACGACCAGCGGTTGGACCGCTGGGTGGCCGTCAAGCTCATCCGTTCCGAACGGATCCAAAACCCGACGGCCCGCGAGCGCTTCCGCCGCGAAGCCCGCGCCGCAGCACGCCTTTCCCATCCCTCGATCGTCCAGATCCACGACATCGTCGAAACCGGCGACAGCGACGCCATCGTCATGGAGCTCGTCGAAGGCGAGAGCCTGGCGCGCCGGATCGCCCGCGGGCCGATGCCGGTGGACGAAGCGGTGCGGATCGGCCGCGAGATCGCCGAGGGGCTGGCCGCGGCGCATACGAAAGGGATCGTCCATCGCGACCTGAAGCCCGAAAACGTGATGCTTACCCCCGAGGGGAGGGCCAAGATCCTCGATTTCGGCCTCGCCAAGCTGCTGGAAGGCGAGGCCTCCTTGACCGAGGATCACCGCGTGCTGGGGACCTTCAGCGCCATGTCGCCCGAGCAGGCTCAAGGGTTGCCCCTGAATCACCGGTCGGATTTGTTTTCGCTCGGGATCCTCCTCTACGAGATGCTGAGCGGAGCCTCGCCTTTCGAGGGCGGATCGGCGCTGGAGACACTGACGCGGATCTGCACGCACCGGCAGAAGGCGTTGCGGGAGATGAGGCCGGCGACTCCCGAAGAGGTGTCCGTTCTGGTGGACCACCTCCTCGAGAAAGAGCCGGCGTTACGGCCCGAGAACGCGAACGAAGTGGCGGCACGCCTGGCGAGGGCGGGGACCGTGGCTCCGGACGAGGATGGAACCTGGGCGGAGCCGCGGCCGCGGGTGCACTCGGCGGCGGCGGTGGCCCCACCTGCGGCCAGCCCGCCGTCGTCGCAAGGGTACAGCGTGAGCCGGCCGAGCCTGCGGTGGGTGATCGTGGCCGCCATCCTGGTTGCCCTGGCTGCCGCACTGCTCTGGCAGAACGGGCACCCCGCTCCCGCCGCAGTCCGGGAGCCGGCGGGGCCGGTCTACGTGGCGGTGCCGAAGCCCGAGGTGGGAGAGGGTGCCAATCGTGAAGCGGTGTACCTGATGGCGACCAGCCTCCGGGAGAGCCTTCTGCGCGGCCTTCTCTCTCTGGAGGACGTGAGGCCTCTGGCCACCAGCGAGGTGGACGTCGTCAAGGGCACTCCCCGCCAGATCGCCCGCGCGACGGCCGCTGGAGAGGTGCTGGCGGCCCGGCTCGATTGCCCGGGTGAGGTCTGCCGCATCTCGCTGAGCCGCATTGCGGGAAGAGATGGGCGGTTGCTCTGGACGGCCAGCTTCAGTGTGGCCGTCGATCAACAATCGTTGCTGCCGGCCGCCGTCCAGGGCAATCTCCGCCAGGGGTACGCGGAGCGCCGGGCGCTCGCGAGCTGGACCGGAACGGAGGCGCGCCCCGAGGACTATACGGAATACCTGCGCCTGCGCCGGGCCTATGATCTGCGCGAGAAGGGCTTCTCCCCAGCCGAGCTTTCCACTCGTCTGGCGGCGCTCCGCGAGACCTCTCCGCGGTTCGTGGAGGCGTATCAATTCGAGAGCGAGATATGGGAAGCGCAGTACGTGGAAAGCCAGGATCCGGAAGACCTGGAGCGGGGCATCGCCCTGCTGGTCAAGGCCCATGAGCTCGCACCCCAGGACCCGCGGCTGCTGCTCGGCGAATTCGGGCTGGCCTTGCGCGGCCGGCGTTTCGATCGTGCGGAGAGCGCGCTGCACGATTTCGAAGCCCTCCTGCCCGGCGATCCTCGCATCTTGGTGGCCCGGGGGCGCTTGCTCACGGCGATGGGCAAGCCCGAGCAGGCGGTCCCGCTTTTCGAAGCCGCGGTCCGGCGCCAACCCTCCTGGCGAAACCTTTTCTTCCTGGCGGATGCGCAGTACCACCTCGGCCGGTTCGCGGCGGCCCGCGACCAGCTCTCCCGGCTGCTCGAACAATATCCTGACCACTATGCCGCCCAGTCCAAGCTGGCGCAAATCGAGCTGCTGTATGGCAGCGTCGAGCGGGCCATGGAGCTCTATCAGAGCCTGATCCGGCGCAACCCGGAATTGACGGAGCTTTCGA
>DASUEN010000320.1:0-27205 GCA_036275055.1 Thermoanaerobaculia bacterium | reverse complement strand
GGCGATGCGCATGCCGCGGTCGAAGGGGAGGCCGTCGCGGATGGCCTCCACGTAGTAGCGCTGAAGGCGCAGGGAGCAGAGGAGGAGGTTGGTGGCCTCGCGGCTGGAGTAGAAGGCGCCGTCGCCGAGGTACTTTTCCAGCTTGGCGCGGTGGGAGACGGCGAGGCGGTTGATCCGCCGCTGGAAACGGAACATGGCGAGGAAGGCGTCGTCCTGCCGCTCGTTGCCCGCTCGGTGGAGCATCGACAGGGTCTGCGAGAAGTCGCTGATGTCGTAGATCATGCCGAAACGCTCGACCCGCGGATCGACCACCCAGGGCTCCATGAAGTCGAACGGCCGGGTGGCCGAAGAGAGCACGAGGTCGCCGGCAGGGAGGGAGCGGGCCTGCGGCAGCTCGCGCCCCACCATGCGGCCATCGGCCAGCACCTCGATGGGCACCAGCATGCGGCGCAGGCCGTGGAGCAACTCGAACTCCTTGAGCTTGACGAGGAGCCCTTCCCACACCTGGACGAGGGGGGGCGGCAGCAGCCGCACCGGATCGTACGCCTTGAGCGTCGCCAGATAGGCGAGGTAGCCGGGGCGGGCGAGGAGGTCGCGGCTGTCTCCCCGCGGATCGGCGTGCAGCAGGTGGCTGACGATGGCGCGCAGGCCCGGGTCGGCCGCGAGCTGCTCGAAGTGCCAGCGGGCGACTTCGTCCAGCCGCTTGCGCAGGTCGCGCCCGTCGATCCCCAGCGAGCCGGCGAAGTAGCTCCCCAGCTCGGAGAGGTCGCGGCTGATGTAGTCCTCGGTAAAGAGCAGGACGTTGTCGCGCATGCGGGTGAGCACGCGGGGGAAGAGCTCCTCCTCCACCTCGTCGGTGGTGCCCGCCAGCCGTTGCACGAGGTCGTAGCTGGTCGAGAGGACGCGGTCGAGGAAGCGATCGAAGATGCGGTACTTGATGGTGTCGCCGTAACGCCGGCCAATCTCGGTGTCCCGCCGCAGGATGCGTTTCGGCACTTCCTTGAGCAGACGCGCCACGTCCAGGGAGTGGAAGAGCCAGAAGACGGCGGGAAATTGCCGGCCGTAGCTGGAGATCGTCGCGTTCTCGACCGCCTGGGAAAGGAGGGCGACGTAGCGCTCCCAGGCTTGGGCGTGCACCCGGGGGTCGTGCGCCTCGCGCTTCAGGCCAGCCATTTGCACGCTCTCCTCGGCCTGGACGTATCCGCTGAGGGCGGCGCGCAGCTCGAGCATCCCCCGCGAGAGAGAGATGGGGAAGCCCTGGAGGGGGGTGGCCATCTCGTCTTCGAGGAAGATGGGGCGGGGCTGGGGGAGCAGCCGCTGGAGGTCGGGAACGAGGCGGCGGACCTCGTCCGGATCCGGACGCAGGAAGTTGAACGGGCCCGGAAGCATCTGGAGAAGAGACGTAGGGTTCATGCTCGCGCTCGGTACGGGCAGTCTTCAGCTTGAAAAGGAGCGATTACGTATACCATACCGCCTCGTGACTGGCCATGGAGCGCCTTCAGCCCGGCGGGGAAAGAGGGCCGGGAAGGGTGGGCTTTGCCTCCTTTAGCGTTATTGCGCTGCTGCTAAGCTTGGAGAGCCGGAGGGCCGGAATCGCAGGATCTTTGCCAGGACATTGGAATTGATGGAAGTCGGAGGAACGGGTCTCATGGGGTATATCGCAGCGATCGACGTCGTCTCCGCAGCTATGCCGGAGGCCGAGCGCCTGGCCGTGGGGTGCTTCGAAGGGGAGGCTCCGGCCGCGGACGGTTGGGAGGAGGAGAGCCGGCGGGCCGTGGAGCGCCTGGCGGCGCGGAGCGGCTTCAAGGGGGGCGAGGAGCAGTGGGGGCAGACGGAGGTGGCTCCCGGCGGCACCATCGTTGCCCTCTACGGCCTGGGAGCGCGCCGCGACTTCACCTGGGCCAAGCTCCTGCGCTGGCTCCACCGGGCGGCCGACGACGCCCGCCACGGCGGCGAGAGGCGCCTCACCGTGGCGCTCCCTCCCCATCGCGAGACCTCGGCCCCCGCCGCCGGACGGATCCTGCGCGCCCTGGCGCTCAGCGGCTACCGCTTCGACCGCTACTTGAGCGACGCCGACCAGGCCGGCCGCGTGGAGCGGGTGGCAGTGATCCCCCCGGCCGGCGCCGAAGGGGCCTTCCGGGACGCCCTCGCCGTGGCCGGTCCGGTGGCGGGGGCCGTAGCCTTCGCCCGCGACCTCGCCAACTCGCCGCCCAACGAGGCCTCGCCCACCTGGATGGAGGAGCAGTCCCGTGAGTTGGCGGCGGCGAGCGGCCTCGCGGTCACCGTGCTCGATGCCGCGGAGCTCGCGGAGCGGGGCATGGGGGGGCTGCTGGCGGTGGGAGCCGGCTCCGCCCATCCGCCGCGGCTAGTGCGCCTGAGCTACGGCGACCGCGGCCCCCGCATCGCCCTGGTGGGGAAGGGGATCACCTTCGACACCGGCGGCATCTCGATCAAGCCCGCGGCCGACATGGACGAGATGAAGTACGACAAGGGCGGCGCCTGCGCCGTGCTCGCCGCGGCCCGCGCCGCCGCCGAGCTCGCCCTCCCCGTGCGCCTCACCGTCTACGCCGCCTTCGCCGAGAACATGCTCTCCGGCAGCGCCTACCGGCCGGGCGACGTGGTGCGGTGCTACAACGGCCGGACGGTGGAGATCACCAACACCGACGCCGAGGGAAGGATGATCCTTGCCGACGCCCTGGGCTGGGCCGCCGAGGAGAAGCCGGACGCCCTGGTCGAGCTGTCGACCCTGACCGGCGCCTGCGTAGTGGCGCTCGGGCATGCCGCGGCCGGCCTGTTCACCACCGACGACGGCTTGGCGGGGGAGCTGATCGCCGCGGGCGACGAGGGAGGCGAGCGCCTGTGGCGGCTCCCCCTGTACCCGGAGTACCTCGACGAGATGAAGGGGACCCACGCCGACCTCCGCAACTCGGCGGGGCGCTGGGGAGGCGCCAGCCTGGCCGCGGCCTTCCTCTCCCAGTTCGTGGGCGACGTGGAGCGCTGGGCCCACCTCGACATCGCCGGGGTCGCCAACGTCAGGGCGGACCAGGGCGCTCCCATGACGGGAGCCACCGGCTTCGGCGTGGCCTCGCTGGTGGCTTGGCTGCGGCGGCTCACTGGATCGGACGGATCCGTCCGATCCGTCGGATCGGTCGGATAAAGAACTATGACGCTGCTCAGCGTGCGGGGGCTCACGATTGCCTTTCCTGGAAACAGGGGGTGGCGGCCGGTGGTGCGCGGGGTGTCGCTGGCGGTCGAGCGCGGCGAGGTCTTCGGCCTGGTGGGGGAGTCCGGCTCGGGCAAGACGCTGACGGCCCTCTCCATCCTGGGTCTCCTCCCCCCCAACGCCCGGGTGATGGGCGGCAGCATCGAGCTGCAAGGTCCGGCGGGGGCGGTGGACCTCCTGAAGCTGAAAGAGCACGAGCTACGGCAGGTCCGCGGCGGCCGCATCGGCCTGGTGTTCCAGGAGCCCTCGACGGCGCTCAACCCAGCCTATACGATCGGTTTCCAGGTGGTCGAAGCGGTGCGCGCCCATCGCCCCCTCTCACACCAGGAGGCTCGGGAGGAGGCCGTCCGCCTGCTGGAGCGGGTGGCCCTCGCGGACGCCCGCCGCCGGCTGGACGACTATCCTCACCAGCTTTCAGGAGGTCAGAAGCAGCGGGTGATGATCGCCATGGCCCTCGCAGGCGGACCCGACCTGTTGCTGGCGGACGAGCCCACGACGGCCCTCGACGTCACCCTCCAGGCCCAGATCCTGGAGCTGCTGGAGGACCTGCGGCGCGACCTGGGGCTCGCGGTGCTGCTCATCACCCACGACCTGGGAGTGGTGGCCGAAACCTGCGACCGGGTGGCGGTGATGCACGGCGGGGAGATCGTGGAGGAGGCAGGGGTGGAAGCGCTCTTCCGCCTCCCGGCCCACCCCTACACCCGCGAATTGCTGGCGGCCGTGCCGCGTTTGCAGGGGGACCTTTGAGCGAGGAGCCGCTGCTGGCGATCACCGGGCTGCGCAAGGAGTACGCCGTGCGGCGGGGCGTCCTGCGGCGGCTCGCCGGCACCCTGCGCGCCGTGGACGGGGTGGACCTGGAGGTCGCCGCCGGCGAGTGCGTGGCCCTGGTGGGCGAGTCCGGCAGCGGCAAGACCACCCTCGGCCGTTGCGCGGTGAAGCTGATCGAGCCCACGGCCGGCCGCATCGTCTTCGCCGGCGAGGACCTGGGCGCGCTTGGCGGGCGCGAGCTGCGGGCGCGCAGGAAGCGGTTCCAGATCGTCTTCCAGGACCCCTACGGCTCGCTCGATCCCCGCCAGCGGGTGGGCTCGATCCTCGACGAGCCGCTGGCGATCCACACCTCCCTCGACCGCGCCGGCCGGAAGGCGCGGCGGGGCGAGCTGCTTGCCATGGTGGGCCTCGCGCCGGAGCTGGCGGAGCGTTTCCCGCACGAGCTTTCGGGCGGCCAGCGGCAGCGGGTGGGGATCGCCCGCGCCCTGGCGCCGGGTCCCGAGCTGCTGGTGGCGGACGAGCCGGTGTCGTCGCTCGACGTCTCGTTGCGGGGACAGGTCCTGGCGCTGCTGGCGGACCTGCGGCAACGGCTGGGGCTCGCCCTCCTCTTCATCGCCCACGACATGGCGGCGGTGGAGCAACTCGCGGATCGCGTGGCGGTGATGTACCTGGGACGGATCGTCGAGCTCAGCCAGAGGTCGGAGCTTTTCCGCCGGCCCCTCCATCCTTACACGGCGATCCTGCTTTCCGCCGTGCCGGTGCCCGACCCCGGCCATCGCGGAGAGCGTATCCTTCTCGCCGGAGAGCCGCCCAGCCCGCTGACGCCGCCGCCCGGCTGTCCCTTCCACCCCCGCTGCCCCAGCGCCCGCCCGCGCTGCGCCGCCGAGCGGCCGCCGCTGGCCAAAATCGGCGGGGGTGGTTTGGAAAGCGAGCGTTTGGTGGCATGCTTCTACCCGGGGGAGCTGCCTCCGACCCGTGTAAGGAATGAGGTACGCCCGTCGTAAGAGGGGACGGGGAACGTGAACTTTTGCGCGGCCGGGCCGTATGTCGCGTGGAGACCCACGAGGCCGCGATTCGTGCAAGCAGTCATCCAAGATAAGGTGAGGGGCCACTCAATGAGGACTACGCGTTTGCGACTCGATTCAGCGAAACACCGGAGGGCGGCCTTCGTCCTCCTGCTCGGGCTGCTGGTTCCCGGCGGCCTGGCGCGGGCCGCGGAGGTCCGCGTCAACACCCAGGCGGTACGCCCGCCGGGTGAGCCCCCGGCGGTCGACATGAAGGGCGGCAAGGTGCAGCTCTCGCTCGACCAGGCGGTGGAGATCGCCCTGCGGCAGAACCTCGACCTCGTCGTCCAGCGCTACGCTCGCACCCAGCAGCGGCTGAGCATCGTCCAGAGCCTGGGGATCTACGACCTGCTGCCCAACGCCACGGTGTCGGACCTCTCCTCGACCTCGCCCGACGTCTCGCAGGTGAGCGGCTCGAAGAACGACATCCAGAGCGCCAACTTCAGCTTCACCCAGAGGATTCCCGTCGGCGGCGACCTGACCGTGGGCTTCACCAACCAGAGGTCGGTGAACAACAGCCCGTTCCGCTCCGCCGCCACCCTCTTCAACTCCGGCTTCAGCTTCAGCTACAACCAGCCGCTGCTGCAGAACTATGGCCGCCTGGCCAACGAGCGGGGGATCATCGTCGCGCGCAGCAACAGCGACGTCGGCCGCCAGCAGTTCAACCTGCAGGTGACGGCCACCATCCAGCAGGTGGAGAACGCCTACTGGGCGCTGGTGCAGGCGCGCGACCAGCTCGACGTGGCCAACCAGAGCCTCGGCCTCGCCAAGGAGCTGCACGAACGCAACCGCATCCAGGTCGAGGTCGGCACCCTCGCCCCCTTGGAGCTGGTGCAGAGCGAGGCGGCCATCGCCACTCGCGAAGAGGGGATCATCGGCGCCACGGCGGCGGTCGGCAATGCCGAGGACACCCTGCGCCGCTTGCTGAACATCCCGCCGGGAAACCTGTGGGAGACCCCTATCGAGCCCACCACGCGGCCGGAGACGGACCGCCTCACCATCAACGTCGACGAGGCCATCCGCACCGCCTACGACTCCCGCCCCGAGCTGCGCACCCAGGACCTGCAGCTCGAGCTGGCGCGCATCAACGCCGAGTTCTTCAAGAACCAGCTCAAACCCCAGCTCGGCTTGCAGGTCAGCTACGGCTACAACGGCGCCGCCACCACCTTCAACGACACCTACAGCCAGTTGACCGGCCTGAGCTTCAATAGCTGGCAGGCGCAGCTCGTCTTCGCCTATCCGATCCAGAACCGCGCGGCGCGGGCGCAGAGCGCCATCGCCAACCTCGACGTCGATCGTTTCAGCCTCCTCCTGGAGCAGGAGAAGACGGTGGTCTCCACCGAGGTGCGGCAGGCCGCCCGCGGCGTGGAGACGGCGGCCAAGCAGATCGACGCGGCCCGCAAGTCCGTGGAGTATCAAGTGAAGAACCTGGACGCCGAGCGCAAGCGCTACGAGAACGGCATGTCCACCAGCTTCAACATCACCCAGATCCAGGATCAGCTCACCCAGGCGCGGAGCAGCCTGGTACAGGCCATCGTGGGTTACCGTACGGCGCTCGCCGAGTACTACCGCTCGATCGGCCGGCTGCCGGCGCAGGACGGCGTCACCGTGGACGATCCGCAGGATCCCAACTACAGCCGTTTCAGCCTTCATCGGGACAAGCTGCCCGGGGAGAAATGAGCCATGGCCATGGAAGACAGCAGTGGCGGACGCCTGATCAGCGTCCTCATCTCGCCCGTCAAGACGTTCCAGTCGATCGCCGCGCGCCCCACCTGGGTGGCGGCGCTGCTGGTGCTGGTCCTCCTGGGCACCGGCATCGGCCAGATCGTCAACGCCCGCACCGACCAGCGGGCGACGATTCAGAAGACGATGGCGAAGTTTGGCCAGAACCCGACGGAAAAGCAGCTCGACGAGGCCGTGGAGAGGGCCTCCCATCCCAACCCGATCGTGCGTGTGATCTCGGTGGTGGTCGGGCTCCTCTTCCAAGCTGTCTTCTCCCTGTTCCCGGCCTTCCTCTTCTGGCTGATCTTCAAGGTCACGGGCTCGGAGATGTCCTTCAAGTCGGGCCTCTCGACGTACCTCCACGGCTCCCTGCCGATCGCGGTCGCCATCCTGCTGACCATCCCGGTGGTCCTGTCGCGGGCTACGGTGCAGCCGATCGATGCGCTCACCGGAGGACTATTGGCGTCGAGCCCGGCGTTCCTGGCGCCGGAGGGCTCCAGTGTGGCGTTGAAAGCCGTGCTCGCCAGCTTCGACGTGTTCAACCTCTGGACGATCGTGCTCTACGTCATCGGCTACCGTATCGTCGCCCGCGCCTCGACCGCGGTCGCGGTGTCCGCCGCGGTGCTCCTCTTCCTGCTGGGAATGGGAGTCCGGGTCGCTGGGGCCGCCTTCTTCGGATAAAGGATAAGGAGCCTGCGTGAAAAAGATCGTCATCGGAGTCGTAGCCGCCCTGCTGCTGGCGGCCATCGTCTTCGCCAGCATCAAGGCCGGGAGCCACGACAAGGGGACCAAGGTCTACGCCGAGGCGGTGGCGCGGCGCGACCTGTCGCAGATCGTCAAGGCGAGCGGCGGCCTGGAGCCGCGCGTCAAGGTCAACATCTCGGCCCACGTCATCGGCAAGATCGACAAGCTGTGGGTGCAGGAGGGGGACTGGATCGAGAAGGGGAAGCCGTTCCTGCGTCTGGAGCAGCAGGCCTTCATCGCCCAGCGCGACCAGTGGGCCGCCCAGCTCCGCAGCTCCGAGACCGCCGTCAAGCAGGCCGAGGTCTCCCTCGCCGACTCCCGCGTCAAGCTCGCCCGCGCCCAGAAGCTCTCCACCGACGGCATCGCCACCCGTGAGCAGCTCGAAGCCGCGGTGCTGGCCGAAGCCTCGGCCCGCTTGCAGCTCGACTCCGCCCACGAGCAGGTGCAGAGCAGCCAGGCCAACCTCGTCAACGCGCAGGACGCGCTGACCAAGACCACCATATACGCCCCCTTGACCGGCCGCGTCATCGCCCTGAACGCCAAAGAGGGGGAGGTGGTCGTCTCCGGCACCATGAACAACCCGGCGTCGGTGATCGGCACCATCGCCGACATGTCGGAGATCCTCGCCACCGTCGACGTGGACGAGACGGAGATCGTCACCGTCAAGGTGGGGGAGCCGGCCGTGCTCAAGGTCGACGCCATTCCCGCCAAGGAGTACCACGGCAAGGTGGTGGAGGTGGGGAGCTCCGGCTTCAGCCGCGCCAACCAGCCGGACGTGACCTTCTTCAAGGTCAAGGTCCTGCTCGACGATCCCGACCCCGACCTGCGCGCCAGCATGTCCGTGCGGGCCGAGATCCATACCGCCGCTCACACCAACTCGCTGGTGGTGCCCATCCAGGCGGTGGTGGAGCGCGAGCCCGAGAGCGGCGGCAAGAAAGGGGAGACCGACAAGGTCGTCTTCGTGACGGAGAAGGGGAAGGTCCACCTGCGGAAGGTTTCGACAGGGCTCTCCGACGAAACGCACGTCGAGCTGACCTCGGGCGCCAAGGCCGGCGAGCAGGTGGTGACCGGCCCCTACCGCACGCTCAAGGATTTGAAGGACGGCGACGCCGTCACCGTCAGCACGACCTCCGAAGAGGAGGACCGCAAGAGCGGCACCTCCACGACGCCGGCGAAGAAGAGCTGAAGAAGGGCGAAGAAGAAGGGATCAACGATGGGGCTGATCGAGCTCAGGGACGTCCACAAGGTCTACGACATGGGAGCGGAGCAGGTGCGCGCCTTGAACGGCGTGGACCTGGTGGTGGAGCGCGGCGAGTACGTGGCCATCATGGGCTCGTCGGGCAGCGGCAAGTCGACGCTGATGAACCTCGTGGGCTGCCTCGACACGCCGAGCTCCGGCAGCTACGTCTTGAACGGCGTGGCGGTGCAGGAGCTCGACGACTCGCAGCTCGCGGGGATCCGCAACAAGGAGATCGGCTTCGTCTTCCAGACCTTCAACCTGCTGGCGCGCACCGACGCCCTGCACAACGTCGAGCTGCCGCTGATCTACGCCGGCCTCTCCCGCGTCGCGCGGCGCGACAAAGCCCGCCGGGCCCTGGAGAAGGTGGGCCTGGGCAGCCGCATGCACCACCAGCCCAACGAGCTCTCCGGCGGCCAGCGCCAGCGGGTGGCCATCGCCCGCGCCCTGGTCAACGATCCCTCGATCCTGCTGGCCGACGAGCCCACGGGGAACCTCGACTCCACCACTTCGGAGGAGATCATGGCCCTGTTCGACGAGCTCCACCAGGCCGGCAACACCGTGGTGCTGGTCACCCACGAGCCGGACATCGCCGAGCACGCCTGGCGCAAGGTGATGCTCAAAGACGGCAAGGTCATCTCCGATCAGCCGACGGCGCGGGCCGGGTCCGCGGCGGCTGCCATCCCGGCTGAATCGGCCACGACCCCCTGACGGCTGGAGAACGGACGCCCGTGGTCTTCTTCGAAAACTTCCGCATCGCTCTGGCGGCCCTGCGCGCCAACCTGATGCGCTCGATCCTGACGACGCTCGGCATCATCATCGGCGTCGCCGCGGTGATCGCCGTGGTCTCCATCGTCCAGGGCCTCCAGTACACCATCACCCAGCAGCTCCAGGGCGTGGGCGCCACCTTCATGCTGATCCAGGCCAAGGCCGAGCGGAACTTCCCCGGCATGGTGGCCCACCAGGTGAAGCTGACCTACGACGACGGCCGGGCCATCGAGCAGGTCCCCGGCGTCAAGATGCTGACCCCATCCATCTTCGGCCGTGCCACCCTGAAGTACAAGGACAGGAAACACACTCCCTTCGCCATCATCGGCGTCAACGAGAACTGGCAGGACGTCACCAACCAGAGCGTCGACCAGGGGCGCTTCTTCTCCAAGCTCGACCTGGAGAAGCGCCACAAAGTGGTGGTGGTGGGCTCCAAGGTGGTGGACGAGCTCGCCCTCGGCCCCGATCCCCTGAACAAGGAGATCTACCTGGACGTCTATCCCGCGACCGTCATCGGCGTCATGGAGCACAAGGGGCAGAGTCTGGGGCTCGATGCCGACGACCTCGTCTTCGTCCCCTTCGACTCTGCCTTGACCCTCTTCGGCCGCAACGCCGCCGATCAGGTGCAGCTCCGTCTCCAGGCCGAGAACGCCGACGCCGTGGAGCCGGTGAAAGATCACATCACCCGTCTGCTGCGCCAGCGCCACCGCCTCCCCGCGGCCGAGCCGGACGATTTTCAGATCCAGACGCAGGACGAGATCCTCGACACCGTCAACTCCATCCTCGGGAGCATCACCGCCGTGGTCGGCGGCGTGGTGGGGATCGCGCTCTTGGTGGGCGGCATCGGCATCATGAACATCATGCTCGTCTCGGTCACCGAGCGGACGCGCGAGATCGGGGTGCGCAAAGCGGTGGGCGCGCGCCGGCAGGACGTGCTGATCCAGTTCCTGATCGAGGCTGTCACCCTTTCCCTTGTCGGCGGCGGCATCGGTCTGCTGCTGGGCTACGGCCTGGGGGCGATGACGGCGAAGCTCATCCCCGGCTTCCCGGCGGCCCACGTCCCCCTGTGGGCGGTGGCCTTGGCCTTCGGCTTCTCGGCCGCGGTCGGCATCTTCTTCGGCATCTACCCCGCGGCCAAGGCCTCGCGGCTCGATCCGATCGAAGCGTTGCGGTACGAGTAGGGCGCTCGCGGCTAAGGGGCTGCCCCCCCATCATCCCACCACCGTTGACATCTCAGAAGGAGCTGCTAAGCTGCTTCAACTAAGGAGTTGTACCGATGAGCCGCCCGCGCTTTCGCGTCCTGAGCTTCGCGATCGGAGTCGTTCTGTTCTTCGGCCTCTTTGCTGGAAGCGGTAATGCTGCGGGGTGCCATACAGATTGCTCGCTCACTTTTCCTACCATGCCCAATCCATGTTTGACTTGTGGTTTCAGAGCGCTCAGTAACGTCCTTTGCTTCCGGAGGGATTGCGATACCTGCGATACGATCGATTGCGGATCGGTTCTTCTCCCTTCCACGGTGGATCAGTGGGCCTCGGGCGTTACCAGGAGTGAAGGTTGCGCCGCGACTTCCGCACCTGCCTCGACAATCAGGGTCTTGAAGGTGCAACGACTGGTTGCTCGGAGCTGAGAGCGAAAAGCTGTCATGGCCGCGCATCGGTTCGTCTTCGCGCTGCTCTTGATGACGATCGTTCTCGCTCCGAACCAGGCGGCCGCGAAGGAGTCCTTGCGGCTGGTGGACGACCGCGGCAAGGTGATCACCGGAGAGGTGGAGGTCTGCTTTCAGATTGACACTCGCAGCGATTGCGTGTCGGGCCGGGAAACGCTTCAGAGTCCCGCCGACTTCCTCTCTCTGCGGATCGAGGGCCCGAATTATGGCCCTGTCTTCTTGCGCCGCGAAGAGCTCAAGACGGACCCGAACGGCGATCTGCGGATTGCCGTCCCAAGAAAAGCTACGCTCCAGATCGCCAACAGCCCCGAGCGGCTCTCCGTGTCGCTGTACCCCCAAGACGATCCCACCTTCCGTGCTCCCTCGTTCAGACGTGAGCTGCGAGGCGACTCGTCTCTCAAAGTGCCGGCCGGCGACCATCTGGTCTCTCTGGCGGCAGCAGGCCAGGCACCGGACCTCCAGTTTCTGAACGCCAAACCGGGGAGCAACGAGCGGCTCGTCTATCATTCGCGGCCTGGATGGTCGTTCGTGGTGCGCTGCCGGTCCGAGAAAGAGGGGACACCCGTGCCGGGCGCGCAGATCGAGCTGTGCCCCATGGCCGGCTATTCGATCAACAGCCAGAAAGAGCGGCAGACGGCGGGGAAGAGTGGACTGGCCCTGTTCTCCGGCGTCCCTCATCTTCTGGCTTCAGCGGTCGTGGACCATCCGCGTTTCGTGCCTCACAGGGAGGAGGGGATCTCGGCTTCTCCTGGAACGTTCGCGTTCCGTGAGGCTCTCCTGGAGGAAGGCGGCAGGCTACGCGCCAAGGTCGTCGCCGAGGGCAAGCCCCTGCCAGGGGTCGACTGCCGGGTGCTGGAGTACGACGCCAATCCGCGCGGACCCGCCCCGGAGCCCCAGGTTCATTTCCAGGCGACTACCGACAAGGCCGGGATTTGCCGCTCCGGCCGGATTGCGGCAGGACCCTACACTCTGCGCTTGGCGAGGAGCGGCAGCCGCTCCTTCCTGGATCGCTCCGTGGTCCTCAGCAATGGCGATGAAACAGAGGTCGAGGTCGCGATGGCCTCGATCCGGGTCCATGGCACGGTTCACCGCGGCTCTCAGCCCGCCCCTTCCTACGTCGTCACTTTTTCCGACGAGAACGAGATCAAACCGAACGCCACACGCCACGACGCTCAGGCGGAGGCCACCACCAACGAGGAGGGCGACTACGACACGCTCCTCTGGTCTGCCGGAGACTACGACTTCATGGTCAGGACTCCTGAAGGCACTCCGGCCGGACACAAGCAGGTTCGACTGGAGAGCGCGGACGAGCAAGCTGACTTCTCGCTGGAGGAGCACGACGTCGCCGGCGTGGTGCTGGACGAGCACGACCTGCCGGTGGCGAACGCTACCGTCCAGCTTTCCTGGAACCAACGCTCCCACCGGCTCGCCTGGACGGGAGAGAAGGGCACCTTCTCCTTCCCTTTGACCGAGGACGGGGAGGGGACCGTGCGAGTTGCGAAGGCAGGTTACGTAGAGCCGCCGCTCGTCAAGGTGGAGGCGAGCCCGGGCGCCTATCCACTGCCTCTGGTCCTGCGGCTGAAGCGGACAGGCTTCCTCTCAGGCAAGCTCCTGGGCCCCATGGGACCTGCCGCCGGAGCCACCCTCATCAGCTACCGCCTGGAACCAGGCGGCACGGCGACGGCCCTGGGAATGGCCGTCGCAAACGGAGAAGGACGGTTCGAGCTCGCGGCTTCCGGCGGAGCACCGACTCGGGTCTTCGCCACCGGCGCGGGCTGTCCGCTCACCTCTTTCGACCTGGTGCCTGCCGCCGAGGAAACGGTGATCCACTGCGCCGAGCTGCCGGCCTCCCTGGAGCTCCGCTTCCTCGATCCGCGCGGAAAACCTGTGTCTGGCAAGGACGTCTTCGTGCGCAAGGACGGAGTCGTCATTCCGAATGACGTCCTGGCCATGCACCTGGGCGGCTTGCACCTTCCCACGGCGACGGATGGCGGCGGACGGTTGTTCCTGGCCGGCCTCGCTCCTGGCACCTACGACGTCTACCTGGCGGAAGCCACCAACCCGGAGGTCATCGCCAGCGGCCTGCCCAACGGCTTCCTGACCGCGGCGAGCCTCGCGCCGTTCACCACCACAGAGCTGGAGCTCACGCTGGAGGGCGGGCGGTAAGCGGAGGCGCCTCACCCCCGGCGTACCGCGATCAGGTGCGTCACCGCCGGCCGCTCGCCGCCGAGGTGGAAGGCGTAGGCCTGCGTCTCCACGTCGCGGTCCGCGTGGGTGCCCCGCTCGTGCTGGCGCAGGTGCTCGATCCACGATTTGACGAGGAAGACCTCGGTGTAGATCGCCGGATCGGCAGAGTCCACGAAGAGCCCCCATTGCATGGCGCCGTCGCGCAGGCGGATGCGGCGCACCCCGCGCATGGTCGCCGAGAACTCCGCGGCGCGGGCGGGATCGATACGATAGTGGACCTCGACCAGCACCGGGCCGCGCTCGAACTCGAGATCGTGAGCGACGATGGGCGCCGGCCATTGCCGCGAGGGCGCGAGGTTCAATCCCTCGCCGGATTGGAGACGAATGCGGAAAGTGCCCGCGAGCCCCGCGAGCATCCCCGCGGCTGAGACGACCAGGGCCTTCGAGAGGCCGAACCGCTCGGCTACGGCGCCCCACAGCGCGCTTCCTCCGGCGAGGCCGGCATAGAAAACCAGCATGTAGACCGAGAGCGCCCGTCCCCGCACCCAGGAGGGGACCACCGTCTGCACCGCCACGTTGAGACTGGAGAGGAGGGAGAGCCAGGCGCCGCCGGCGAGCAGCATGGCGATCAGCAGCAGCCAGAAGCTGTGCACCCAGGCGAGGGTCACCGTGGCTCCGGCGAAGACCAGCGTCGCCACCGTCACCACGCCGCCCATCGAGTTGCTCCGCTTGAGGCGGGGGAGGACCATGGCCCCGGCTACCGCGCCCAGCCCCAGGGCGCCGAGCAGGAGCCCATACCCTTCGGCCCCGGTATGGAGCTTCTGGTTCACCACCAGCGGCAGGAGCGCCCACAGCGACGCGCCGCAGAACACGAAAGCGGTGCCGCGGACGATGGGCGCGAGCACCTCCGGAGCGTGGCGCACGTAGCGCAGCCCCGTCGTCATGGCGCCCCAGATCCGCTCGGCCGGCAGCATCGCCTCCTCCTCGGGCCGGCGCCAGAGGAAGAGGACGGCCAGCACGCCCAGGAAGGAAACGGCGTTCACCAGGAACGTGACGGCCGGCCCGGAAGCCGCCACCACCAGACCGGCGAGGGCGGGTCCCGCCGCCCGCGCGATGTTGAAGCCAATACTTCCCAGGGTGACGGCGGCGGGGAGGTCCTCTCGCGGCACCATCTCGGGGATGCTCGCCTGCCAGGCCGGGCCGTTCAGAGCCGCGCCGAGCCCGAGCAGGAAGGTGAAGCCGAGAAGGAGCCAGGGCGTCGTGGCCCCGGCGGCCGTGAACGCCCAGAGCCCGAAAGCCGCGACCGTCATCCAGATCTGGGTGACGAGGAGCAGCCGCCGGCGGTCGAGCACGTCCGCCACGGCCCCGGCGGGGAGCGACAAAAGGAACATCGGCAAGCTGGTGGCCGCCTGCACGAGGGCCACCAGAGCCGGCGACGGCGTGAGCGTCGTCATCATCCACGACGCTCCCACGTTCTGAAACCAGGTACCGACGTTCGAGGCCACGCTGGCGATCCACAGCCAGCGGAACACGGTATGACGCAGCGGGCTCCAAGTGGAGCGGCTCTGGGTCTCCGCCGTGGCCACGCTCATGGTGGCCTATCATAGCGGGGAAGGGGCTTAGAACTAAGGAACAGACGCCTCAATTTCTACCGTCAGATCGTTTTGAGGGGCGAAACCGCCGTTCACCCCAGAGACCAGAAGCAGCGTCCATTCGACCCTTTCGGCGCTCAGCCCGTTCCTGGCGGCCTTGATCGCGTGATCCAGGGCCTCCTCCAAGTTACCCTTTTTCGAAGTACCAGAGAATCGTTTCATTGCATTGACCTCCTTGGTTTGGGTTTTGCTGTCCTCCTTTCCAGAGCTGTCGCGGAGCCGGCAGCTATCTCACTCCTCTTGACTCCCAGTTTTGGAAAGAATCAAAGGGAAGCTTCAGCAGGCCGCAGAGCGCGGCTCTGCTGGTGGGCGCTGTTTATAGCCCCGGCATTTATGCCCGGGCGGGATCTCATGAGGAACCGTCCGTTTTCGATGCACCTGGATTCTTTCGCGGACGCGGTAACGATCCCGGTCAAGCTCGGCGACAAGGTCCCCCGCAGCTACGAGGGACAGGAGAACGTCTGCGCCCATGGGGTGATGAGGTTCGACCTGGCTCTCTCCCTCAAGGACGCCAGCGGCCGGATCCTGCCGTTGCAGCCCGTCCATCTCGATCTGTTCGTACCGCGCTCCCAGGTGGGGTATGCGGCGGCGCGGCGTTAGGTTCAGGGTTGCGAAGCGCTGGTCTTGGAGCGATCCAGCCGGCGCGCTCTCCCTCCTTGAGCCAAAGGAGGCTTGGCGCTGAGATAGTTGGCGGCCTCGCGACAGTAAGGAGGGAAGCGCACGATCAACCGAGACCCAAAAGGAGAACCCGATGTCAACGAACGAGTATGGATGGACTTGCCCGGACGACCCCTCAGTGCTGGAGAAGGCGGACGTCTGCCTCAGAGCGCTGTCCAAAGACCTGGACGGCGTAATGAACCCGCAGAACATCAGGCCGCACATCTGTCAAGATCCGGGTTGCCAGACTCTGACGACCGTGCACGACCTGGAAATGAGCGTGAAGATGCATCTGCCCTGCGACGACCCGGAATGGGGACCGGTCTTCGACGGCAGTTTTACGGTCCAGAAGCTGGTCACCATCTTTGACAAGGATGACATGGGACGCGGTCTGCACGCCGGGGACTTCCTCTGGACCGGCGCAGGCGTGCAGGTGACTGGCCGAATCTCGGGCATGACGAACGTCGGCACCCACCGGGAGCCAGCCTTCTTTCCGGCTTGCCAGCAATGCGACACCAGGGAGGTGATGGAAGGGCGGCTCTGCGGCTCGGTCGTGAAGGCCAATGATTCCAAGCTCGAGAACAGCCAGGTCTTCGGCGCCTACCGGATCCACTTCTATGCCGCGTCGGTGAGCAGCGACGTGAAGGGTACGTTCGAAGGGGTGCTCGTGCGCCCGTGCGTCCAGGAGTGAACCGGCAGGTCATCGTGGTTGATCGGTTTCTCTCGTCGACGTGCCCGTAGAGACGTCCCAGCCCGTCCACGTCGCCCTTTGCAGGTCAACGACGGCGGGACGTCTCCGCAGGGGCATTCCGGCGCGAGTTGCGATGGCGGACCGGGGCACGTTGACGGTCTTCTCACGGCTGCGGATTGGCGAAAGGGTATGGCTTCGAAGAGACGTCCCGCCGTCGAGGTTCATGGGCGGTTTTCGTGGACGGGCTGGGACGTCTCTACGGGTTGCTGGCAGGTCATCGTGGTTTGATCGCTCCTTCTCGTTGACGTGCCGGCAGACGTCTCCCGTGACGATCTGAGCCCGGAGTGAGGGGATTCACCCATTCCCTTCGTTAGTACTCCCGGTTTGGATTGAATCGGAGGTCCATCCTTGGTCGAGCTCGATGCGGTTCAGTTCTTTTCGTCCCCGGATTGGTACCGGGCTCTCACCCTGAGCGAGCGGGCCGCCGGGGCCTCGGTGCCCGGGCTCCGCTCGCCAGGCGATGACGTGCTGGCGGCGCAGCGCCTCGAACGATGGCGTTCCCAGGAGCCGTTCGTTCAGGACAGTTTTTTCGGTCTTCGGCTGGCCCAGGAAGGGATCGGCGTGGAAGACCTGCGAAGGCTGCTCGGCGAGCCGCCGGAGGCGCTCGCGGCACGCAGCGCGAGCACAGCCGATACCGCGAAGCCCGTCTGGCTGCAGGAGATCGAGGACGCGTTCACGCAGCCTCGTCCTCATCCTTTTCCACGCTCGCTGGACCTTTCGGACACCGGTCCGCAAAGCGGATTCCTGGAGGCCGTGCGCCCAGTTCTCGATGATGGCTATGGGCGCCTCGTGGCCGGGCTGCGAAGCCTGCCGGGCCAGGGTCCTGAAGATCTTGCCCCCCTCCTCGCGCGCCAAGTCCCAAGTCATTTGTTGCTGCTGCTGAACCGCACGCTGGTTCTCGAGCTCTACCTGGCAGGGCAGGCCGGGCTGCTCTCTGGAGAAACGCCGGAAGAGCGCTTCCAGAGCTTCATCGAGCGGCTGCGCGAACCGGCCGTGGCGCTCGAGCTGCTGCGCCAGTATCCGGTCCTGGCGCGGCAAGTCACCGAGACCGTCCGCCGCTGGGTGAGCTTCAGCCTGGAGATCGTCGCTCACCTCGCGGACGACCGGGATCGCCTCTGCAAGTTTTTCTCACCCGGGCGCGATCCCGGAAAACTGATCGAGGTCAGCACCGGCCTGGGCGATGCTCATCGCGGCGGCCGCACCGTGACGCGGTTGCGTTTCGAGTCGGGCCTCGGGCTCATTTACAAGCCTCGCTCCATGGCTGCCGAGGCCGCTTTCCAGGACCTTCTCGACTGGACGTGCGCGCGGGGATTCACTCCAGCGTTCCGCCGCCTGCAGCTCATCGACTCTGGAGATGCCACGGGTGAACAACATGGTTGGGTCGAGCTGGTGGAGGCCGCTCCCTGCGCGGAGGCGGCGGGGATCGAGCGGTTCTACCTCCGGCAAGGTGGTTACCTCGCCCTGCTCTTCGCGCTTTCGGGCACGGACATGCACAGCGAAAACCTGATCGCCGCAGGCGAGCATCCGATCCTCGTCGACTTGGAGGCGCTGTTCCATCCGGCCGATCAGTTGCTGGGGCAGGCGGGGGAGAGCGAGGGGGCTCCGGACACCGTGTTGCGCGTGGGTTTCCTCCCCATCGCCGAGCGCGCGGCGGCGGACCAGGGCGGGGCCGATCTGAGCGGCCTCGCCGCGGTCGCAGGACAGGTCCTGCCGCGTCCGGTGCTGCGGGCCGAGCTCGCCGGCACGGACCAGATGCGCTTCGAGCGCCGGCAGGTCACGGCTCCCGTCGGCCAGCACCGGCCGAGCCTCCAAGGTGCGGAGGTTCCTGTCGCGTCGTATGCCGGCGTGGTCGAAAAAGGTTTTCGTGCCATGTGCGGCCTGCTCGCGGCGCACCGCGACGAGCTGCTGGCGGCGGACGGTCCGCTCGCGGCGTTCGCCGCCGTCCCGGTCCGCGTCGTCATGCGCCCGACCCTCGCCTACTCGGGTTTGTTCGTCGAGGGGCAGCACCCCTACGTCCTGGGCGACGCGCTGGACCGCGACCGCCTCCTCGATCACCTTTGGGCGGTCGTCCCCGAGCTGCCGGCGCTGGAGCGGCTCGTCCCCGCCGAGCACCGCGACCTGACGCGCGGCGACATTCCGCTGTTCACGACGCGGCCGGACTCGCGGGACGTCTGGTCGAGCGATGGCGAGAGGGTCCCTTCCTTCCTGGAGGGAACCGGCCTAGAGCGCGTGCGCGAACGGTTGCTGAGCCTCGACGCCGCGGAGATCGAGCGCCAGGCCTGGCTCGTGCGCAGCTCCCTGGCCGCGGGCGCCCCGGACGCACGCGGCGCCTACAGCATCCAACCCGCCGAGTCTCCGTCCCGGGACGAGCTGCTCGCGGCCGCGACGGCGATCGGCCGGCGGCTCGAAGAGATCGCCTTCACCGGCGGCAAGGCGGCTTGCTGGTTCGGACCGGAGTACCAAGGCTCGCGCTGGGTGCTCAAGGCCGCCGGTCCCGATCTCCACCTGGGGATCCCGGGAATCGCCCTCTTCCTCGCTCATCTCGGCGCCGTCAGCGGCGAGCCCCGCTTCAGCCGTCTCGCCCGTGCCGCGGTCGTCACCTTCCGAGCCCAGGTTTTCCTCGATCAAACCAAGCCGGATTCCCCTCTCCTCGATTCGATCGGCGCCTTTTCCGGCTGGGGCGGAATCCTCTACGCGCTGACGCATCTCGGCGTCCTGTGGGAGGACGAGAGCTTTCTCGACGACGCCCAGCAGGTTGCGGAGCGGCTGGCGCCGGGGATCGAGGGCGACGAAACCTGCGACGTCATCGCCGGAGCCGCAGGCGCCCTGGTCTGCCTGCTGGGGCTCTACCGGGTGCGGCCGGCACAGCGCCTGCTCGACCTGACCGTACGCTGCGGCGAGCGCATCCTCGAGCGGGCACGCCCCATGGAGCGCGGGCTGGGATGGACGATTCCGATCGCCGGCTCCACGCCCCTGGCCGGCTTTTCCCACGGCGCGGCGGGCATTGCCTGGGCGCTCCTGCACCTCGCGGCAGCGGTGGGCGACAACCGCTTCCGCCAGGTGGCGCTCGCCGCCATCGACTACGAGCGCTCTCTTTTCGATGCGACCGAAGCGAACTGGCCCGACTTGCGGGAGTGGACCGGCGCCACGCGCCTGGAAGATCCCACGGCGCCGCGGTTCTTGTCCGCCTGGTGCCACGGCGCCCCCGGAATCGCCATCGCACGCCTGGACAGCCTGCCCCTGGTGAAGGGCGCCGCCAGGATCGAGATGCGCGAGGAAGCCGTGATCGCGGTGCGCACCACCGTGGCCACGGGCTTCGGCAAGGGGCACTGCCTTTGTCATGGCGACTTCGGCAACCTGGAAGCCGTGACCCTCGCGGCGGAGACGCTCGACGATTCCGCCCTGGCCGAAACCGCCGGCCGCCTGGCAGGAGGGATTCTCGACAGCGCACGCCGGCATGGCTGGCATCAGGGTATGCGCACCGCCGCGGAGGCGCCGGGACTGATGGTTGGGCTCGCCGGCATCGGCTACGGCCTGCTCCGCCTCGCCGCGCCGCGGAGCGTGCCCTCCGTCCTTCGCCTCGCACCACCGATCAGCGCCTGAAAGGCCCGGCGTGAGATGAGCTCGCGCCGGAGAACAAAGGAGAGTAGTACATGAAGAAAGTCGACATCGCCCGTGCCATGAGAGACGAGAACTACTATCTCAGCCTCAGCGAGGCCGATCGGGCCGGTCTTCCGGTCCATCCGTCCGCGCCGCTGGCTGTGAGCGTCGACGACCTGAAGAAGATCACCGGCGCCCGCCCCACCAGCGCCGACCTTTCCTGCGGTTGGACGGGAATCTGCACCCCCTGCCCGCCGCAGCAGTGCTTCTAGTCGTCTAGCGGTCCAGCGGTGGGAGGGCCTGCGGGCCCTCCCACCGTTTCTTCGCTCCTGCCGTTCCTCCTACCGCGAGCTGCCCGGCTCGGCGTCGTCGTCGCTGGAATCGTCGCCCGTTTCGGCATCGACATGGCCGGGGTGGCCGGTCGGCTTGACCTGGCCGTTCAGGCGCCCGATCACGAGGTGGCGCTCGTTCGGCGTATAGACCTCGGAAGCCTTGGTGACGCTCCAGGAGTAGCCAATCAGGGCGCCGTCCGGGCCGGCGTAGAGACGGAAGAGCCCTTCCCCCACGCCGGAATGGAACTTCCCCTTGGCGTAGTGGCGGGTATCGGTGGGGCCGTGGCCGGTGTGCGAGG
Source organism: Thermoanaerobaculia bacterium (assembly GCA_036275055.1). Classification (GTDB taxonomy): domain Bacteria; phylum Acidobacteriota; class Thermoanaerobaculia; order Multivoradales; family UBA5704; genus DATARR01. Next base: position 6,535 of record DASUEN010000320.1, on the reverse strand, counting down.
AGTCGATCACCGAGAGCTCGTACTGCACGCTGCCGGGGACGATCGGTTCCGTCGCGCGGCGCTCGACGGGCCGCGACGCGGCGAGCAGCACGTGGCCGGTCGGATGACTCCCCGGAGGATACTTGATCGCCAGGACGTCGTTCGGGCGGATCTCCGTGACCCGGAGGATGGGATCGAAGCCGCGGCCGGCGGCAATGGCGTCGTGGAAACCGGCGGCGCGCGGGAAACGGCCGCCCAGCCAGGAGGCGAAGTCGGCGGGCCGGTAGCCGTAAGTCTGCATCATCAAATGAGCGACGAGGGCGCTGCAGACGCTCCGGTTCCGCGTTTCGGAGGCGCCGCTCACCCCGGTCCAGGTGACGATCGTCGGCCGCGAGGCGTAGACGTTGGTCTCCGGGGTGACGCCAGCAACCAGCCGCCGGGCCCACTCGAGAAGATCGGGGCCGGCTGCCGCACGACTCGGCCGGCTGGAGAGCGGTAGGACGAGAAGCGAGATCAGCACGGCCATTGCGAGGCGGCATACCGAGGCGCGATGAAGGGGCATGTCTTGGTCTCCAGGAAGAGCGGACCGGAATGCGGTCAGGGGTGGAGTCTATCAGCCAGGGAGGCCCAGGTGAGGGTCTCCGCCCCGAAGGTACGTTCAAGAGGAAGGTGACAGCCGTGGTTACAGGCCCGTAACACAGGGGTCTAGACAACGGCGGGAAACACGACTAGACTACTCACAAATGAATCCCCGGCGCTCCATATCCCCCCAAGCTTCTCCCGCCCAGGTGCTTTGTACCTGTAGCTGGCGGGTGTGACGGTTCGCGCCGACCGTCTGCATCCGCCTCTCCTGACCTGACAACCCGCGCTGACTGAAACGCCGTGCCACTTTTGGGCACGGACGCGACAGGTTCGTCCCGCTGCGCTTTGCGGCGGGAGGCTGGGAGCCCGTGCATGCCCGAGAGAAGTCCAGAGACGCCCGCGGCCGCGATCACCTGGGACCTGGTGCGCAAGCGCAATTTCGTCGAGCGCTTGAAGCACGAGAAGGGCGGTCTCGACGTGATCCGCGACCTGCCGGCGATGATCGAGGCCGGCTACGAGGCCGTGCCGGAAGAGGACTTCGTGCGCATGCAGTGGTATGGGCTCTACCACGACAAGCCGAAGCTCGGGCATTTCATGATGCGGGTGAAGACGCCGGGCGGCATCCTGACGCCCGCGGAGCTGCGCACGATCGGTGACATCTCGCAGCGCTTCGGCCGCGGCTTCGGCGAGCTGACGACGCGGCAGAACGTCCAGCTCCACTGGCTGGAGCTGCCGAAGCTCCCCGAGATCCTGAGCCTGCTCGCGGCCGGCGGCCTTTCCACCACGGGTGCCTGCGGCGACAACGTGCGCAACATCACGGGGTGCCCGCTGACAGGGCTCGATCGCGACGAGCTGTTCGAGGTGCGCGGGCTGATCGCCGAAGCGTCCGATTTTTTCGTCAGCCATCCCGAGTACTCGGATCTCCCCCGCAAGCACAAGATCACCATCTCGGCCTGCCCGCACCAGTGCAACGCGCCGGAAATCCACTGCATCGCCCTGATCGGAGCTCCGCGCGACGGCGAGGCGGGGTTCGCCGTGCGCGTGGGCGGCGGCCTTTCCACCTGGCCGCGCCTAGCGGACGACCTCGGGGTCTGGGTGCCGGCGGCGGAGGCCGTGCCCGTGCTGCGGGCGATCGTGGACGTCTGGCGGCTGGACTTGAAATACCGGATGTCGCGCGCCAAGGCGCGGCTCAAGTTCATGGTCAACGACCTTGGGCCTGAAGCGTTCCGAGCGCGGGTGGAGGAGAAGCTGGGGTATCGCCTCGCGGACGGCGCCGTCCCTCAAGCCCCCGCGGACGAATACGACCACACGGGCGTCCATCCGCAAAAGCAGGACGGGCTCTTCTATGCCGGCTTCCCCGTCCACCTCGGGCTGCTGAACGGCGCCACCATGCTGCGCCTTGCGGAGCTGGCCGAGAGCTGGGGGGGCGAGATCCGCCTCACCCGGCGGCAGAACTTCATCCTCAGCCACGTTCCCGAGGCGCGGGTGGACGCGGTCGTGCGGGAGGTCGAGGGGCTGGGTTTCCCTCTCGCCGGCAACGGGCTGCGCAGCTCCGGCATCGCCTGCACGGGCGATCCCTTCTGCAACTTCACGGTGGCGGAGACCAAGGGGAAGCTCGACGAGATCATCTTGCACTTGGAGCGGGTGTTCGGGGCCGAGGCCGCGGGCCTGCGCCTCAATCTCGACGGCTGCCCCCACGCCTGCGCCCACCACTGGATCGGCGACGTCGGCCTGCAGGGAACGACGCTGCGCGAGCGGGGTCCCAACGGCGAGCGCCTCGAAGGGTACGACCTCTTCCTGCGCGGCGGCCTGGGGCGGGAGGCCGCCATCGGCCGTCCTGTCCTCAAGCGGGTGCACGGCGAGGAGGTCCACCTCGTGATCGAAAGGCTTTTCCGCGCCTATCTCGACGGGCGCCGGGAAGGCGAGCGCATTCAACAGTTCTTTACCCGCCATGCCGACGAGGAGCTGCTGGCTCTGGTTTCGGACGCGGCGGTGTCCATCGAAGCATGATCGGAAAGGAAGACGACGATGTTCGAAAGAGCGACCGCGATCAAGATCGACAGCCGGGACCTTCTGGACGAATTCGAGGCTGGACAGCTCGCCGTCGAGCTGGACGACGCCACGCCCCAAGAGGTCATTTCCTGGGCCCTCGACCGCTGGGGATCTCAAGTCGCCCTTTGTACGAGCTTTCAGGCCGAGGGGATGGCGATTCTGGACATGGCCTGGCGGATCGATCCCCAGGTTCGGCTGTTCACCGTCGACACCGGCCGGCTGCACCAGGAGACCTACGACGTGATGGAGATGGTGCGCCAGCGCTACGGCATCGAGGTCGAGGTCTATTTCCCCGACGCCCGGCAGATCGAGACGATGGTGCGGCGCTTCGGCCCCAACCTCTTCCAGAAGAGCGTGGAGGCCCGCCTGCATTGCTGCAACGTGCGCAAGGTGGAGCCCATCCGCGGCGTGCTCGAAGGGCTGGATGCGTGGATCACCGGCCTGCGCCGTGATCAGTGGGCGAGCCGGGCCAACATCCGCAAGGTGGAGATCGATCACGATCACGGCGGCCTCGCCAAGATCAATCCGCTGGCGGACTGGACGCTGGAGGAGGTCAAGGAGTACAACGAGGCCTTCGACGTCCCCGTCCATCCGCTCTATGCCCAGGGGTACACCAGCATCGGCTGCAACCCCTGCACCCGTCCCACCCAGGTGGGGGAGGACCCGCGGGCCGGCCGCTGGTGGTGGGAGAAGAACGCGCCCAAGGAGTGCGGCATCCATTGCCCGATCGAGACCGGCGCCTTCGAGCACGAGCTCAAGTCCATCGTGCAGCTCAGGCCGGCCGCCGGGCCGCGGCGGGCGACGGCATGAGGGGAGCGGTGGCTGCGCCGGGCACCGTGAGTCTCGATGCCCTCCAGCAGGAGGTGCTGGGGGAAGAGCTGGCGGCGCTCGCGGCCTCGCTCCACGATCCGGTGGCCCGGGCTCCCTATGAGGACCTCGCCGCCGCCGTGGCCGCGGGAGACGTGGAGGAGGAGCACCTGCGCCGGCTCGAAGGGATCCTGGAGATGACGCTCCAGACCGGCCGCGTCCGCCGGGTTCACGGCGCGCAGAGCGAGCAGGCCCTGCTGCGCCTCTTTCAGCAGACGCCGCGGGGCGCCGCCGCCCGGCGGGCCACTCAGGCCGTCAACGATGCCCTCGCGACGCTGGCGGGGCAATCGATCGAAGGGATGCTGTTCACCGTCCAGGGCCCCGGGGTCTACCGCCTCGGGGTCTCGACCGGCCTCTGCCGGCTGACGTTGGAGATCGACCGCCACGGCATCACCGTGGAGAGCCTGGAGGTCTAAGCTGTGCAGCACTATCCCGTGTATCTGAGCCTTGCAGGACGGCACTGTTTCGTGATCGGCGGCTGCGCCCTGGCGGAAGAGAAGGTGAAGGGACTGCTGGCCGGTGACGCCAAGGTGACGGTAATCGCCCCGGAGGTCACCCCCGGCCTCGCCCGGCTGGCGATGGAAGGGCGGATCGATCTCGTCGACCGGCGCTACCGGCGGGGAGACCTGCGCACGGCCTTCCTCGTGCTGGTGGTGAGCCAGCCCCCTTCGGTCACCGACGGCGTGTGGGAGGAGACCCGGGGGCGAAACGTCCTGGTCAATACCCTGGACGACGTTCCTCACTGCGATTTCATCGCGCCGGCCATCGTCCGCCGGGGGGACCTGGCCGTGGCCATTTCGACGGGAGGCAAAGCCCCGGTGCTCGCCGTGCGTCTGCGCCAGCGGCTGGAGGCGGAGCTCGGGGACGAGCATGCCCGGTTCCTGGAGATCGCGGGCGGTCTGCGCGCTCCCCTCGCCCGCCGCTGCCCGGACTTCGAAACCCGCCGCGCCCTTTGGTACCGGCTGATCGACTCCGACGTCCTACATCTCCTGCGGCGGGGCAACGAACCGCAGGCCCTCGCCCGCATCGAAGAGATTTTGGGCGTGCGGCCGGAGATCCCAGAGATCTCGGAAGCTTTCGCGGGATGAATCCCCAGGGGATCGTCTACCTGGTGGGGGCCGGCCCCGGCGACCCGCGGCTGATCACCGTGCTGGGGTTGGACTGTCTGCGGCGGGCCGAGGTGGTGGTCTACGATCGCCTGATCTCGGAAGCCCTCCTCGCCGAGGCGCCCCCCGGGGCGGAGCGGATCTTCGTGGGCAAAGCTCCGGGCGAGCACTCCTGCCGTCAGGAAGAGATCAACGCCTTGCTCATCGATCACGCCCGGGCGGGCCGTATCGTGGTGCGCCTCAAGGGGGGAGACCCCTTCGTCTTCGGCCGCGGCGCGGAGGAGGCGCTCGCCTGCGCGGAGGCGGGCGTGGCCTGGGAGGTGGTCCCCGGGGTCTCCAGCCCCGTGGCCGTGCCGGCCCGGGCGGGCATCCCCGTCACCCATCGCGAGATGGCGGCCGGCTTCGCCGTGGTGACCGGTCACTGTGCTGAAGGCGATCGCCAGGATTGGGCCGCCCTGGCCCGCGTCGAGACCCTCGTCATCCTCATGGGCCTCACCCGCCTGCCGCAGATCGCCGCCGCCCTCCTCTTCCACGGCCGTGGAGCGAACACGCCCGTGGCCGTCATCGCCCAGGGGACCCTGCCGGGAGAGCAGGTCGTGGTGGCAACCCTGGGGACCATCGCGGGGGACGTGGCCCTGGCAGGCCTGAAAGCCCCGGCCACGATCGTGGTGGGGGAGGTGGTGCGGCTGCGGGAGCGGCTGGTGGGGGATCCGCCTGCTTCTACGCCTCGGGCTCGAGATCTTCTAGACGGCATCCTCGCCCCTCTCGGACCTCCTGTCGCGATGTCGACACCGTAAAAGCGACCTGCCGGTGCCCCGGTACGGCGTTCCACCGGCTCGCGCTGATGCGGTAAGATACCTCGAGAGAAGCCGAGAAGGAGGATGAATCATGACTCTTGCTTTGAGACCCTTCGGCAACTGCCTGATCGCATGTCTCGCACTCCTGATCGGTAGCCCTCTTTTGGCCGGCGGGCAGGAGGGGGCTCCTGGGTTGGCAGGCTTTGGGAAGAAGAAAGCCCGCATCGATCCTTTAGAGAAAGTCCAGCCAGAGGCAAGGGAGAAAACGAAAAAGGGGTTTGTCATTCTTCGGGAAGGCAGGTATTGGCGCGACATTAGCCGCATCGTCGTAGACTTGGAGGCAAAGCAGATCTTCTACGACTATTACCGCAATGGGGCCGCTCCGGCGGTGGGGCATCGCGATTTGAGCCAAGAAAAAGCCAATCAGATGATTTCCCTGTGCAACAAAATCTGGAGCAACCCAAAGGACAACGCTGAAAAACCCAATCAGCCGCTTCTGGTTGGCATTGAATATATGACCAGCTTGGTGCTCGTCGATGAGGGTTTCTATCGCGTGATCAGCTTCTCCACCGCTCCCCTGAGGGAATTCGAACAGCTCTACCAAATGGTTGCGGATCTCGTGGAAGCTAGAGAATGAAAACCTCAGGCAAGACCGGCCCCTGGCTCTCATGGCGATATCCTACGCGAACTGTGTCCGGGGCGCTCCTCTAAGAGCGTGTCTCAAAAGGTAGACAGCGACGCTGATAGCGCCCGGGATTAAAATCCTGGGCTACCAACGGTAGTCCCTGCGGGACCGCAATTTTGTTGTCCCTGGGTCCCGCAGGGAACACCGTTGGTAGCCGGGGATTTCAATCCCCGGCGCCAGAGGAGTTGCTGACAACCCCTTTCGAGATATCCTCTAAGTCTAGCAGCGACCGCTACCGGATCGGGGGAGCCGCCGTCCGCGACAGCAACGACTGCTGGCCACCTAGCAACGACCGCTGGCTACTCAGCAACGACCGCTGGCTACTCGGTGGTGTCCTAAGTGGGTGTTGGCGCCGCGGGCCGCCCCTAACGCCTTGATTCCGCTGTAGCTTCCCCCTGTAAGGGGGGAAGCGTTCCCCTCTGCGATCCCTTGAAGCGGCCCCGGGCGGGGTAACAGCCCGCGCCGGA
>DASUEN010000319.1:0-29639 GCA_036275055.1 Thermoanaerobaculia bacterium | reverse complement strand
CTCCCTCCTGGGCGGAGGAGCCCGGGATCGTCCAGGCCGCCCGCCATGCCCTGGAACCCCATCCCCTGCCGGGGCACGACCGCTACCGGGGGCGCTTTCGCGAAGCCTGGCGCGCCGCCCTCTCCCACCTGGCGCCGGTCTACCTCGCCCTGGCCCGCGACGCGGCCCGGAGAGGGCACCTCGCGGACCCGGCGGACGCCTTTTTCCTCCCGCTCGACACCGCCGAGGACCTCACCGCCGCCCGCAAGCCCGCCTGGATCGAAGGCGCCGTCCGCGGTAACCGCGCCGAATACGACAGCCTGCGGAAAGCCGCCGAGCCCCTGGACCTGATGACGGAGAAGCAGGAGATGGGCCCGGCCGGCGAGGGCGAGCGGCCGGAGTGGGACTGGGGACCTTTGCTGCCGCTGCCGTAGGATCACCCCGGCCGCCCATAGGCGAGAGGCCCCCGGGCGCCGATTTGACCTCCCTGCCGCGGGCCGGGTAACCTCCCCCCGGCCAGCCGGCCTTTCTGGAGGGACTCCCCTTGCAACTCGGCATCCTCGGTTTGCCCAAGTCGGGAAAGACGACGCTGTTCAACACCCTGACCGCCTCCCATCAGGCGACGGACAAGTATTCGAGCTCGTCCCAGACCAACATGGGCATGGCGACGGTGCGCGATACGCGGCTGGAAACGCTACGCGACCTCTTCAACCCCAAGCGCTACGTGCCCGCCACGGTGCAGTACGTGGACATCCCCGGCATGAAGAAGGGGGAGAGCGCCGAGAGCCTGGACCTCGCCAAGCTGAAGACCGTGGACGCCCTCGTCCACGTGGTGCGGGCCTTCGAGGACCCCGAGATTCTCCATCCCGAGGGGAGCGTCGATCCGGCGCGCGACGTGGACACTCTGGACCTCGAGCTGATCCTGGCCGACCACACGATCGTCGAGAAGCGCCTGGAGCGGCTGGACAAGGCCGTCAAGCGGGGGCTGACCCCCGAGGAGCTGCGCGAGCGGCAGATCCTGGCCGAGATCGTGATGCCGGCGCTCGAATCCGAGAAGCCGTTGCGGGAGGTGGAACTCGATCCCGAGGACGAGAAGCGGCTGCGCGGCTTCCAGCTCCTTTCGGCCAAGCCCATTCTGCAAGTGATCAACGTCGACGAGGCGCGGGCCGCGAAGTCGCCGGAGGAGTTGGGCATCAAGGTGCGTCCGGCCGTGCGGGCGGTGACCGTCTCCGCTCCCATCGAGCTGGAGATCAGCACCTTACCTCCCGAGGAGCAGAAGGAGTTCCTCTCCGATCTCGGTCTCGAAGCGCCCAGCCTCGACCGCGTCACCCGGGCGAGCTACGACCTCCTGGGGGTGATCTCCTTCTTCACCGTGGGCGAGGACGAGGTCCGCGCCTGGACGATCCGCCGCGGCACCAAGGCCCGGGAGGCCGCGGGCACCATCCACTCCGATATCGAGCGCGGCTTCATCCGCGCCGAGGTGGTCCACTGCGACGACCTGATCCGCCTGAAGACCATGGCCGCCTGCCGCGACGCCGGCGTGCTTCGCCTGGAAGGGAAGGAGTACGTGATGAAGGATGGCGACGTGGCGCATTTCCGGTTCAACGTGTGAACCACCCTACGAAGCCCCCCGCCCCGTCAACACCACGGGGATGGTGCGCAGCAGGATCTTCAAATCGAGCATGGGCGACCAGGAATCGATGTATTCGAGGTCGAGCTGCATCCAGCGGTCGAAATCGACGTCGTTCCTGCCGCTGATCTGCCAGAGGCAGGTGAGGCCGGGCTTCATGGAGAGGCGCCGGCGTTGCCAGCGCTGATATTTGGCGACTTCTTCGGGGATGGGGGGGCGCGGGCCCACCAAGCTCATGTCCCCCCGCAGCACGTTCCAGAACTGCGGCAGCTCGTCCAGGCTGAAGCGGCGCAGGAAGCGGCCGAAGGCGGTCACCCGCGGATCGCTGCGCAGCTTGAAGACGGGGCCGTCCATCTCGTTCAGGTGCAGCAGGTCGAGGCGGCGCTCCTCGGCGTCCTCCACCATCGTGCGGAACTTGTAGATGGTGAAGAACCGGCCATTGAGACCGCAACGGGTCTGGCGGAAGAGCACCCGGCCGCCGGAGGAGAGCTTGATCGCCAGGGCGATGAACCCCGCGAGCGGCAGCCCCAGGATCAGCACCAGGGAGGCGAGCACCACGTCCAAGGCCCGCTTGGCCATGAGCTGAAGCTGGCTGGTGGGCGTGGTGGCGAAGGAGAGGAGCGGCATGCCGTCCAGCTCCTCCAGCTCCACCCGCGCCCGGGTGTGAGGGAAGAGGTCCATGGCGAAGCGGGTGCGGATCCCCTGCTCCTCCAGGCTCAGGAAGAGGTCCTCCATGCGGTCGAGGTCGCGCCGGGTGACGGCGAAGATCACGTCGTCCACCACGTTGCTTTCGACGATCCGCGGGATGTCCTCCACCCGGCCGAGCACCGGGTAGGGGCCGATCGCGCCCATCTCCGTCTTCTCGCCGTTGCCGTTGTTCTGGATGAAGCCGAGGATGCGGAAACCCCAGAAGCGGTGGCCGTGGATCGACTCGGCGATCTTCACCGCCGTGGGCGTGGTGCCCACGATCAGCACCGTGCGGTAGTTGAGGCCGTGCGAGCGGACGTAGCGCGAGGTCAGCCGCAGCGCCAGCTTCTCGGTGAGGAGGAAGAGGCAGGCGAAGATGCCGAAGAGCAGCACCCAGAAGCGGCTCACCCGGTCGTCCACCAGGAGCTTCTCGTCCAGCCGGCCGACGAAGAGGGCCAGGGTGAAGAGGATCGAGCCGCTGGCGCAGACGCGCAGGATCGCCCACGCCTCGTCGAGGAGCGGGACGGTGCGGTGCGAGCGGTACCGCCCGGAGGAGAGGAGCAGGCTTCCCCAGATCAGCAGCGCCAGCGGCAGCAGCAGCAGGTAGCTCGACAGCGGATAGAGGGAGCTCGGGAAGGCGTGCGGCGCCAGGCTCGGCATCACCGAGCTCCGCACCAGGAAGGCGCAGAGAAAGGCGGCAGAAACGAGTGTCAGATCGAGGAGAAAAATACTGACGGCTAGGATGCGGGCGCGTTCTTTCAGCATGGATTCCGGTGCACCGCTTACCGCCTCATGGCTCGTTACCTATTCTAACGTGCGAACTGCCCGTTTCGTCTATGCTCGCTCAACATAGGCGTCCCGTCCAGCCAGGCGCCTGAGGAGGACGGCGTAGCGGTCCGCCACTCCTTCCCAGGAGAAGCGGCTTGCCGCCCGGCGCGCCGCCTCGTCCCCCAGCTTCCCGGCCTCTACCGGATGGGACCGCACCCACTCCAGCGCCGCCGCCAAACTGGCAGGCTCGCCGGCCCGAAACCACAGGGCCGCCTCCCCCGCCGTCTCGCGGTTTTCCGGCGTGTCGTTCACCACCACACAGTTGCCGTAGCCCATGGCCTCCACCAGCGCCGGATGGGTCCCTCCCACTTCCGTGGCATGTACGTAGGCCAGGGCGTGGGCGAGCAGCTCGCGATACCCTTCCCCATAGATCGGCCCGGGAAAAAGGATACGGGAATCGGCGCTCTTCGTGAAAGATGCAATAAACCTGCCCGCGTAGGGCGCTCCCCCCACCATCACGAGCGGGAGGTCGCCTCCCACCTGGCCGTAGGCCTCGGCCACCCGGTGCGGATTGTTCTCCGGCTCGAAGCGGCTGACGTAGAGGAAGAAGCGGCGGCTCTCGATGCCCAGCCGCGCCAGCAGGCCCGTCTCGGCCGGCGGGCGGGGATCGACGCCGTAGGCGATCGGCACGGACTCGGCGCCGTAGCGCTCCAGGTAATGGCGGCGGATCACCTCGGCGTCGGTCACCAGGGCGTCGGGCAGGACGCAGGCGAGCCGCTCCGAGAGGGCGTAGACGGCGCGGCCGAAGGCCCCCCACTTGGCGCGCCGCTTCTCGATGCCGTCGACGTTCAGGGCCACCGGCGTGCCCCCCACCCGCACCAGGGGAACGAAGAGGGCGTTCGCCGAATTGACCATGAGGGCCGCGTCATAGCCCACCGAGGCGGCGTGGAAGGCGGAGAGGAGGGTGTGGACCGGGGTGTCCAGGTACTTGGTGCGCAGGGTGGGGAGGACGACGAGGTTCATCCCCCGGTAGGACTTGAGGTCCCGGGGCGTCGAGTGCGATCGGCAGTAGACGGTCACCCGGAAGCCGCGCGCCACCAGGCGCACGCCCAGCTCCTCCATCAGCGTCTCGTAGCCGCCGTAGCGCCCGGGGATGCCGCGGCTCCCCATCAGCGCCACGGAGATCGGGGGCTTCACAGTGGCTCTCCCTGGGACCGGAACCAGCGGTCGATCTCCCTCGGGGGGACGGTCCGCCGCGCCTGGATCGCCCGCCGCCGGGTGAGGATCTCCCGGCGGTGCCGCCAGAGCCAGCCGTAGGCGGCGAGCGAGGAGCGCTCGCGCAGGAGCACGTAGGCCAGGGCGCCGAGATCCCGAGCCGTGGCGGGCAGGAACGTGCGGAAGAAATTACCAGCCGTCTGGTGATAGAGGCGTAAAAGGTACCGGTTCTTGAGCGAGTGATAGTTGACGAGGGGGGGCATGGCGGATCGCCGCTCCGGGAGGTTGAAGCGCCGGTGCTCGGCCACGGCCGTGGGCTCGTAGAGCACCTCCCAGCCCCGCTCGCGGAGGCGGAAGCAGAGCTCGGCGTCCTCCCGGAAAGAGTGGAAGCGGGGATCGAAGACCTCGTCGCTCTCGATCGCCGCGTCCTCCAGAGCCTCGCGGCGGAAAAGGGAGGCGGCGCCCGTGGCTCCGAAGACCCGCTCGGGTTGGGGGTATTGCCCCCGGTCCGACTCTCCGGAGCCGCGGTCGAAATGGCGCCAGGCGGAGGTGAGGACCATGCCACAGGCGTCCAAAAGCCGGGGGCCGGTCCCTTCAGGAGGGCGCACCAGCCGGCCGGCGACGGCTCCCACCTTCAGGCCAGGCTGGGCCGCGCGGTCGAGGAGCCGGGTCACGAAGCTCGGCTCCGGGCGAGCGTCGGCGTTCAAGGTCAGCACGAAGGGAGCGCCCGTCCGGGCCAGAGCGGCGTTCATCCCGCCCGCGAAACCGAGGTTTTCCCCCAGCTCCACGACCTGAATCGGGATTCCCTGGGGAGCGTGGCTCCGAGCCACCTCGGGGCTCCCGTCCCGGCTGGCGCAGTCCACCACCATGATCTCCAGGGGGCGACGATCCAGGGCCCCCACCGCCTCCAGGCAGCCGGGGAGGTCTGCCACGGAGTCGTGGGTGACGATCAGGATGGCGACCGGCTCGCCAGCATCCGAGGTCCCCCGCCCAAGACCCTCACCCCTGCCCCTCTCCCGACCACCCCATCCCCCTCCCCGGGAGAGGGGAACCTGGCCGAACCGTTCTTGTTGTTGGGTGGGGGCTCCCTCTTCTCCCGGTGAGGGGGGTGGCGAGGGGGCGGGAGAAGAGGGCCGGGGTGATGAGGGTCCCGGGTGGGGGCGCGGCCGTCTCCATCCCGTGATCGCCCCCGCCAGCACACCCAGCAGGCCGGCCAGGGCCTCCCGTCGCGAAGCCGCCCGCCGCGGCCGGTAGAGGGGAAGGAGGACGAGGCGCAGAAGAGTCCCGGGAATCAGGGCCATCCGGGCCGCGGCGGCCCAGGCCCTCCCGTGATGCTTGGCGAGGTAGCGGGTGAGATTACGGTAATAGATATAGAGGAAGGGGCCGTAGCCGAGCCGCGGCACGGTGCTCCCCAAGCCGTGGCGAAACCGCGCCGCCGGCCAATAGCGGAGGATGAGCCCTCGGTCCTTCATTCTCTTAGCGAGATCCACGTCCTCGAACCACGCTGGCTGGAAACCTTCGTCGAACCCGCCCACCGAGGCCAACGCCTCCCGCCGCAGGGCCAGGGCCGCCGCGGCCGGCTGCTCCACGGGCGCTCCCGCCGCCGGCTCTTTTACCCTGGCGCTTCTGCCGAAACCGGGCAGCGCTTGGAGCACGAGGGAGAAAGGGGAGGGGAGGCGCCGGAGCTGCCATTCATGCTGGGGCGTACCGTCCGCCCCCACCAACCGGGGAGCCAGCCCCGCCGCGTCCGGCCAGGCCGCGAAGCCCTCCAGAAGGCTTTCGAGAGCCCCGGCCTCCGGGACGGCGTCGGGATTGAGGATGAGGACGATCTCTCCCCGCGCCAGCTCCGCGCCCGCATTGGCGCCGCCCGCGAACCCCAGGTTCCGCCCCGGCTGCAGGACGTTGAGACCGGACGGCAGCGGCGCCGAGGACCCGTTGTCCACCACCAGCAGCTCGAAGCGAGAGTCGCGGGGCCACGCCGCCGCCAACTCAGCTAACAGCTCCTCGTTGTGCCAGTGGACGACGACACCCGTCAGCCGGGGCTCAAAGGGAGGAGCGCTCACGGCGTGGAGGTTATCGGAAGCGGCGGATTTCGCCCAAAGGGAGGAGCCGGAGCGCCCGTATCCAGCCTGCCGGGATGCCCGCGGCCAGATCCCAATCCCCCCGGCCGATCGCCTTCAGGAGGTCTATCCCGTCCCGGAGGGCCAGGACCGGCACCCGCAGCCAGAACGACTGTCCCAGGAGACGAGCCACCACGAGCCAGCGATTGCCGTAGAGCAGGCGCCAGCGCTCCCGGCTCATCGTTTTCCCGGTGGACGAGCCCGCATGGCGCGCCCGCGCCGCCGGCACCAAGAGGGACCGCCATCCCACCCCCCGCAACCGGACAGCCAGGTCCACGTCCTCGTACCAGGCGAATAGACGGGAATCGAAAACCTCGCCGCCCGCCGCCACCTGCCGCAGAGCTTCGCGGCGATAGACGGCGGCCGTGGCCGAAACGCCGAGGATCTCCGTCGCACCCAGAGAGAGCGGGGGAGCCGGATCGCCGTGGCCGGCCTGCACCGCCTGCCACCAGCGGTTCCACGCCAGCCCGCAGCCGTCCGCGGTCCCCGGCGCCACGAGCTGAAGATTCACCCCCTGGGCCGCCGCGGCGCCAGGGTCCGCCTCCAGGGCGGCGACGAGCGATCCCAGCCAGCCGGGCTCCACGATCGCGTCGTCGTTGACGACAGCGATCCAATCCCCAGCCGCTTCGGCGATCCCCAGGTTGTTCCCCGCCGCGAACCCGAGGTTCCGGCCAGGACGAAAAACGCGATCGGCGAGCCCTGAAGGGAGGGCGACGGGCGTCTCCCCCTGATCGACGAGGACGATCTCCAGATCGCCCCCGCCCTCCCGGCGCAGAGCCTCCAGGCAGGGGACGAGCAGAGGGGAACGACCGAGGGTGAGGACGACGGCGGTGGTTTTCATGGGCTGAGGCCCTCGCCGATGCCGGCAGCTCCCCTGCCCAAGACCCTCATCACCCCGGCCCTCTTCTCCCGCCCCCTCGCCACCCCCCTCACCGGGAGAAGAGGGAGCCCCCACCCAACAGCAAAAACGGTTCGGCGGGTTCCCCTCTCCCGGGGAGGGGGGATTCGGGGGTCGGGAGAGGGGCAGGGGTGAGGGTCTTGGGCGGGGGCAGTCTTGCTGTTCGTCCTTGCTGTCCCTGTCGTCCTTTTCGTCCCTTCTTGCTTTTCTCCCTCTTCTCCCGGTGAGGGGGGTGGCGAGGGGGCGGGAGAAGAGGGCCGGGGTGATGAGGGTCTTGGGCGGGGGCGCTCCGAGGCAAAGGTAGCGCCGCCTATAGGGGACAGGGGTGAGGGCCCGGCGCCTTTCACCACCCTCACCGCCACTCCATCTCCACCCGGTCCAAAATCGCCCCGTTGATCTCCCCCGGCGGATATTCGCCGTGGGCGGAGAGGACGAGCGGCTCCCCGGCTTTCCAATCGACGGGACCGATCTCGATCACCTCCCACACCCGCGAGCGCGCCGGGCGCCAGGTGGCGAGGCGGCAATCCCCCTCTTGGATATCCAGGGTGAAGGGAACGGGCTGGTTGCGGATGAACTCGCCGTAGAGGCGGATCTTCACCCGCCGCCCTCCGGCCACCACCGGCGCCTTGAGCGTCTCGCCCACCCCCAGCGTCCAGCCGCCGCGGTGGCGGGTGCGCTCGATGACCCAGCGCTCCGGCTGGGGATGGCCGCCGCTCTTCCAGACCTGCGGGTCCTCCATCTCGATCACGCCCGAGGGCACGCGGGCGGCCGCCGCCGGCAGCAGGGCCGCCGCGGCCAGCAGCAGGGCCACTCCCACGAGGACCGCCGCGGACCGCGAACGGGGGGCGCGGGGGAGCCACCAGAGGAGGGGGAGCAGGGGGATCGTCACCACCGGCCACACCCAGGTCGCCGTGCGGACGCGCGCGGAGCTGGGGAAGAAACGGGCCACGTCCATCCCCAGCCGGCCGCTCAGGGTGTCGAGGAGATAGGTGCGGCCGTCCGCGAAGTTGTAGGTCCAGCCCGGCACCGTCACCCAGAGGAGCGTCAGCACCAGGGTGAGCGCGCCCAAACCCGCGAGCAGCGTCCAGGCCCCGGGGCGCTCGTCCCCCCCGGGGCCGGAGAGGTCCGCGAGGAGCGGCACCAGGGCCACGGCGAGGAGCGGCAGGGCGATCAGGGCATAGCGGAACGGGGGGGACCAGCCGCCGTACCACTCCAGCCGGGGCGCCACCACGGCCAGGTACGGCACGCTCAGGGCAGTCAGGTGGAAGAGGAGGCGGCTGCGCCGCGCCACGAGGAGGCCCACGGCCGGAATCAGCACCAGCCACGCCGGAGCGCAGCC
This sequence comes from Thermoanaerobaculia bacterium, assembly GCA_036275055.1. Classification (GTDB taxonomy): domain Bacteria; phylum Acidobacteriota; class Thermoanaerobaculia; order Multivoradales; family UBA5704; genus DATARR01. Next base: position 21,003 of record DASUEN010000319.1, on the reverse strand, counting down.
GAAGAGACCGAAGGCCGCGTCGTAGAACAGACCGAAGCCCCCCTTGAGGTACGAGGCCAGGCCGTAGCTGGCGGGATCGACCTCCTGCCAGGTGTGGATCTTCAGGGGGTTCGAGTAGACGAGCTGGTTGTAGAGGAGCATTCCCCCGGCGAGCGCTCCCAGGAGACCTCCGAGGATGAGCACCGGCCGCTTCGGCCGCCCCGCGTACCACCAGGCCAGGAGGAGGATGGGGACGGCGATCAGGACGAAGCGGATCTTCACCAGCGGCAGGAAGAGCACGGGGAGGCCGATCCCTAGCCATTCCTTGAGCCGCCAGCTCCCCCGAGTCTCGCGGGAGTCGAGAGTCAGGATGCGGTCCAGGGCCAGCGCCGCGAGGAGCGCCGCCGGCACCTCCACCCACACCTGGTAGGAGTAGAGGAGGAGGGGCGGTCCGAAGGCGGCCAGCGCATAGGCCGCGAGCGTCTCGCCCGGCCGCTCCGGCGAATAGTGCCGCGCCAGGCGCAGGACGAGCCAGGCGAGCGCGGCGGTCAGCGCAGCCATGGTGGCGAGCGCCCCCATCTTGCCGGCCACGCGGTAGGCGGGAACGAGCATCAGGGGGAGCATCTCGTTGTGCCGCGAGTAGCGCTCGCCGTGGGTCCCCACGGGATCGCCCGGCTGCGGCGCGATGGGGCGGCTCATGAAGTGCCGCCAGTCGCCATGGGCGTAGTTATTGGTCAAATCCGCGTCGAAGTCGTAGGCCAGGCTGTGGGTGACGAGGAGGTAGTAGGGCTCGTCGCCGTCCACCTGCCGGTGCCCGGCCGACCATGGAAGAAGCGCCAGGTAAACCGTGAGCGGCAGGCAGAAGAAGAGGAAGGAAGGGCGCCCCGGGAGCCGGTCGCCCAGCAGGGGGCGCAGCGCCCGGGTCTGCCGCGCCACCCGGACGGCCAGGATCAGCAGAAGCCCCGCCGCGAGGACCTCGTCCGCCAGCGCCAGGCTGAGATGCGAGCGGGTGAAGACCAGCACGCCGAGGATGACCAGCCCCGCCAGCTCCCCCGCCGTTCCCGCCCAGGACAGCGGGCGCGGCCCCCGGAGGTGGATCTCCCGCAGGACCGCAAGGATCAGGGGGAGGATCGTCAGCGTCCCCCGGAAGGCGTCGTCCGCTGGCAGCGGGGAGCGCCAGACCAGGAGAGCCGTGGCCGCCAGCGCCGCGATGAAGACTCCGGCCGTGGCCAGCCTGCTCCTCATCTACGGACTTCCAGTTGATAGAGCGCCACCGTGAGATCGGGGGGAAGGCCGGGAGCCCGCTCGATGCGCAGATGGACGAACGGCTCCGCTCGGTCGAGCTCGTGCGTCGCGCGGTAGCGCTGGCCGAAGAAGCCGCCGGCCGCCCAGGAGGCCCAGGCCGGCGGAGCGGACCGCCCCTCCCGGGCCACGTCCTCCCGCAGAGCGGCCCATTCGCCGGTGTCCTCACCCGCTTTCAGGGTCCAATCGACGGTTCGGCCCGCGGGACCTGCGAGCTGCACGATCGCCACCGGGGTCCCCACCGGCAGCTCCGCGCCGTTGGCGAGGCTGGACTCGATCACCACGCTCTTCACGGACTGCCCAAGAGGGAGGCCCGCTTCCCAGGCCGGGCGGCTGGCCTCCAGCACCACGGGGAGCTGCGGCGTGAGGAGCGGCGTGCCCGTGGCCGGCAGCCGCAGGAGGAGGGCGAGGGCCAGACAGGCCGCGGAGAGCCCCGCCAGCCGTAGCGAGCGCAGCGGATCGCTCCAGCCGCGCCCCATCCAGACGCCGAGGCCCGCGAGCCCCAGGAAGAGGACGGCCACCCACGCCGCGAGCCCCGGACCCGGGGGGAGGCCCAAGAGCGCGATCGACTCGGTCAGGGGACCCTGCCGCAGCCAGGGGTAGGAGGAGAGGAGGGCCGTGCCCGCGAGGAGAGCGCCCGTCCACACCCGCTGCGGCACCGTGAAGGGCGCGCCAGGGCGGACGGCCAGCGCCGCGAGCCCCAGGGGCGCGGCCAGGGTGGAAAGGTCCGGCAACAGGGGGACGGTCGCCGCCAGCAGGGCCGCGGCGAGCACGTTCCACGCCCGCTCCCGCTGCGGCAGGAGGGCCGCCGGCAGCAGTAGGGGAAGAGCGGAGACGTGGAGGATCATGCTGGTCGCGGACGGCTTGAAGACGATCTCCAGGACGATCGCCACCGCCACGGCCAGGGCCAGCCCCAACCGCGGCCAGGCCAGGGCCAGCCCGCAAACGGCCACCGCCACGCCATAGCTCGGCTGCCAGGCGATGGGTGCCAGGACGACGGCGAGCGCCACGGCCCGCGCCGGCTTTCCCAGGTCCTTGCGCCCCAGCGCGTCCCCTGCCGCCAGGGCCAGGAGGGCGAGCGTCGAGGCGACGTTGAACCCGGGAGCCAGTGCCACGGCCACCCCGGCGGCGATGAGGGGGAGGACGGGGCCACGGCTCCGCGCCAGCAGCGCCACGGCGAGGGCGGAGGCGACGGGGAGCGCCAGTAGCGCCACCAGCAGGCGCACGGAGAGCACGGGATGGAAGAGCAGCTCCCCGCGCAGCAGCATCTGAAGGCTGACGGCCAGGGGAACGAGGACCGCCGGGCTCGCCGGGGAGATGAGGAGCCGCCGCGCCGCCGCCACCGCGAGCGTCGCCGCGAGCACCAGCATCACCGTAGCGCCGCGGGCCGGTCCCGGCGGCAAGGCCCAGAGGACGGCGGTCGCGAGCACCGCTCCCAGCCCGAGCTCCATCTGGGGGTCCGGAGCCAGCCATCCCACGGGGAGGAGCGCCGCCGCCGCGAGCACGGCGAGGTAGAGCCCCTCGGCCGTGCCGGCCGCCGCCGTGTCCCGTCCGGCGAAGGCGGCCATCGCCGCCAGGGCGCCCAGGGGCACGAGCAGGCGAAGGGGCACGTTGCGGAGCGGCTGGGAAAGGGAGATTTCGTTCACACGAAGCCTGTCGCGGGCAAAGGCGTCCCTCGGGAGGAACCGCGGTGGATGTTATCGCTGACCTGCTGCCTTTTCCTACGGATGAAGCCGGCCGAGCGTTGGGGTACACTTCCCCGCCATGCTTTCCCGAGACCTTTTGCGCGACGACCCCGAGAAGGTCCGCCAGGGCCTGACGAACCGCACCATGGACCCTGCGCCTCTCGACGCCTGGCTGCGACTCGACGCCGAGCGGCGGGCGGCCCTGGTGGAGGCCGAAGAGCTGAAGCGCCAGCGCAACGAGGCCAGCCGCGCCATCGGCGAGGTCAAGAAGAAGGGGGGCGACGCCGCGGCGGAGATCGCCGCCGTGGGGCAGCTCAAGGCCCGCATCGAGGAGCTGGAGACGCGCCTCACCGCCCTCGATCCCGAGCTGCTGGCGATCGAGCAGAGCCTGCCCAACCTGCCGCACGCCTCCGTGCCGGTGGGCGACGAGTCCGCCAACCGCTGCGAGCGGACGGTGGGCACCCCGCGCGAATTCGACTTCGCGCCCAAGGCCCACTGGGACCTCGGGCCGGAGCTCGGCATCCTCGACTTCGAGCGCGGCGCCAAGCTCACCGGCGCCCGCTTCACCGTCTACTTCGGCGCCGGCGCCCGGCTGGAGCGCGCCCTCATCAACTTCATGCTGGACGTCCACACTGGCGCCCACGGCTACACCGAGGTCCTGCCGCCGTTCATCGTCAACCGCGACACCCTGGTCGGCACCGGCCAGCTCCCCAAGTTCGAGCAGGACCTCTTCCACCTGGAGGGGCATCCCTATTACCTGATCCCCACCGCCGAGGTCCCGGTCACCAACCTCCACCGCGACGAGACGCTGGACGAGGCCGTCCTGCCCGTCCGCTACACGGCCTACACCCCCTGCTTCCGCAGCGAGGCCGGCTCCTATGGCAAGGACGTGCGCGGCCTGATCCGCCAGCACCAGTTCAACAAGGTTGAGCTGGTGCAGCTCACGACCCCCGAGACGAGCTACGACGCCCTGGAGGAGCTGACCGGCCATGCCGAGGTGATCCTGAAGCGGTTGGAGCTCCCCTACCGGGTGATGACACTCGCGACAGGGGACATGGGTTTCGGCGCCGCCAAGACGTACGACCTGGAGGTCTGGCTCCCCGGCCAGCAGGCCTACCGGGAGATCTCCTCCTGCAGCAACTGCGAAGACTTCCAGGCCCGGCGGGCGAACCTGCGCTACCGCCCCGCGGGAGGGAGCAAGACGCGCCTCCTCCACACCCTGAACGGCTCCGGCCTGGCGGTGGGGCGCACCCTGATCGCCATCCTGGAGAACTACCAGCAGGCGGACGGCTCGGTGGTGATCCCGGATGCCCTGCGCCCCTACACCGGGGGGTTGGAGCGGATCACCGCCAGGAAGTAAGCTGTTGAAGGTCCCCCCGGAGGGGTGGCTGAGCGGTCTAAAGCAGCGGTCTTGAAAACCGCCGGTCGTTCACGCGGCCCGTGGGTTCGAATCCCACCCCCTCCGCCATTTGGTTCAAAGGTTACGACAGCTTCTCGACGCCAGTTACCGTAGTGCTCCAAGACCATGGTGAACAGGGACTCCCCGGTCTTCCGGAGTACGGCGGTAAAGACGGGCTCCGTGACGTACATCAGGAAGGTCTCTCGGAAGGCAGTCTGATCCGGGTGGCGCAGTTCATAGCCATCGAGCATAGAGATAGGAATATGCCCAAGGAACTCTTGCTGGACCGATTCCAAAGCGCCACCACTCCAGACTTCACCGATCCCAATCCTTGAGGAGACCTCTGTGGGGGACGGAGCCCTTTCCGGCGGCCGGACCTAGAGAAACCAACGCATTGAAAGAGTAGCCAAATTGCGGTATGATTACCTTGACATGAAGACCAAGCGACACTGCTCTCGAGCAGCACTCCACGGGAAGACGGAGGATCGGCGGCGCTCTTGCCTCGGCGAGCCTGATCCTGCCGAACTCCTGCCAAGCGGCTCGCACTCATCCTCCCCCAGGCGGAAGACCGAGCTGTCGCGGTATAATTATCGACAAGCCTATGGCTAAGCACGTGCTCAGGGGCGGGGATACAAGATTAAGAGCAGCCCGCGAGGAAGCTCGAGCTCGGAATACTACACGGTTGCATTTCTGGAAAAGGTGGTATGAGGGGCATGCGCTCCATTAGAGGCACTATATAGGCGTGCCAAACAAGGCTCCCAGTGCATCTTGGATCTTGGTCGTGCTGCATCTACCTTCTCGGAAAGCGAGGATAGACATTTGGCCCCCCCTGTTGATGATAAGACAGGTTTTGAAAAAACGATTGATGGAGCACTTACCGACAGTGCATGGGATGAGTACGACTGCGATCTCATGAAAATTGTCCGTCAGTTCAATCAGTATTTGGCCCAGACTCCTGGGTTTAAGCCGTTGGACTGGATATTGGTGAAAGCGATGATCTGGACTGAAACATCTGGTCCCTCGAAGAAGGCTTGGAAAACGAAGCCGATGCAGATAGGCAACCCAGGAGATCCGGGCTTGCTCGCGTTGTTTTCCCGTTCCGGTGGCGGAGATTTGATCATTCCCCCCGTGTTCAAGCCCGAATTAACTGCCGCCAGTGCCACGACGAAGCCACTGATGAATATCAAAGCAGGTATCGCCTATCTTTTGATGCGATCTGCTACATTTGACTACAAGACCTTTCTTCAGGGGGCGATTTCTAATTACAAAGTACTTCCCGGGGATAGTTTTGCCAAAATTGCGCGAAGACAGCACTCAACGACTGAAACTCTGCAGCGGCTAAACCCTAGCGTCAATATCCTGCATCCCAAAGAAATTATCAAATTTCAAGAGGCCGTGACAAAGATGGTCATTACCAATTGGAATCCTATAACCACAGCCACGATCGCAGGCAGATACAATGTAGGTGACGACGACTACGCAAAGAAACTGGAGTACTGTCTGGCGGTGATGGGACGGATTAAGAGGACGATAAAATGTCCACCGTGAAGAATAGGTTTCTCAGGTCGCTCATGGCAGTCGTTCTGATGGCGTCGTCTGTATCTGGTGAGAGTTCTCCGTTCACTGGGACTTTCAAAGGAACGGGGCGTGCGTGCTCTGGAGGGCTGTATGTTCGAAGCCAGACTATTTCATGGGTAACAACTTTTAGCCGGTGCCAGAGGGTGCCTTACGAGGCCGTCGAACGGTCAGAAAAGGGAAATCAGCGGGAGTTTGTATTCCGTCTGAAGGCGCACAAAAAAATGTGTGCCTTCAACGTACTTTATCTTCATCATCCAAACACTCCTGATATGGCTCTCGATTGGGAAGTCATAGGTTATGCCTCCGTGGCGCAGTATGAAGCGGACAAGCGAAACGGCTTCAAAACGGCCTTGCCTAACTCCCTATCATGTCCTCTCTTCCCACAAGTCCCTAAGCCATGAAGAACCAAGGAGATACATGACGGAAGGGGAGGGAAAGCAGCGGCCTTGAAAACCGCCGGTCGTTCACGCGGCCCGTGGGTTCGAATCCCACCCCCTCCGCCATTCGTCGCCGACATACTACACTTGTAGTAACCTCAGAGACCAAGGGGGTTGCTATGACTGTCATCGTAGATCTGGACGACCAGCTTGCCAACCATGTCCAGGAGATGGCGGAAGGCCTCGGGATGAGCCTGAACCAGCTCATTCGGCACTACCTGGAGGATCTCACCACCAACGCCTCTGCCGAGGAGGACATCGCGGAGATCCGCCGCCTCTCCGGTCGCGGCCACTCCAAGGGATGGCAGTTCAATCGCGACGAGATCTATGAGCGCTCGTAGCTTTCTCGACACCAACATTCTGGCCTATACGGACGACGCGGACGCTCCGGAGAAGCAGTCGAAAGCTCTCGAGATCGTCGAGCGATGTCGGCGTGAGAGAACGGGCGTAGTCTCTACTCAGGTCCTTCAGGAATACTTCGTCACGGCGACGAAAAAGCTCCGCGTGCCCACTGAAGACGCGAAGCGGAAGGCGGAGCTCTTTGGTCGATTCAGCCTGTTTCGGATCGAGCTTGACGACATTCTTGCCGCGATCGACCTTCACCGGTTCCACCAGTTCTCGTTGTGGGGTGGCTTGGTGATCCGGGCAGCTCTTCAGTCTGGATGCTCCATTCTCTTCTCGGAGGATCTTCAGACCGGGCGCAGGCTTCCTTTTCCCCGAATTTGCTCCTCCAGTGACACGGCAGTGACACAGGGGAACCCCAGAAGGCACCCCGGGCCGCGAACTTGCTCCGATGGTCGTTTCGGAATAGCATCGCCGCACAGATCGACTCTTATCCAATGAAAGGAGTGCTTCGATGAAGAAGAAGACTTCTAAGCCCCTGGTCCTGAGCAAGGAAACTCTGCGGACGCTGGCGGACGTCCCGAGAGATTCCCTCCGCGAAGTGGCTGGCGGCAGCACCGGCAGCTACTGCTGCAGTTGCGGATCGGGCGAGTCCCAGTCTTGCTGTTTCTAGTCCGGCCCGGCCCGGAAGGATGATCCGAAGAGCCGGCTTCTGCCGGCTTTTTTGGGATCAGGGCGCCAACGACTCGGCCCGTCGGGCCCAGAAGCGGGAACGACCGCCGTACCCGTGGGAGCAGCCATCATTTCCCGGGGGCGACCGAATCCCACCCTCTCCGCCATTCGATTCCATAGTTTGCGACAGCTTCGCGACACCAATTCTCTTCCGCTTCAGGCGAAGGGCTTGACGAACGAACTTTCTAGTACTAATTTATTAGTAGGATGAAGACCAAGAGCCGAACCCTGACCGAGCAAGAGCTGGAGATCATGAAGGTGGTCTGGGAAAAGAAGGCCGCCACCGTGCGCGAGGTCTACGAGGCGTTGCGGGAGCGCAAGGCGGTCGCCTACACCACGGTCTCGACCATGATGAACATCCTGGAGACCAAGGGACACCTGGTGAAGCAGCCGGAAGGGCGCGCCTACGTCTATGAGCCGTCGCAGGCCCAGACCCAGGTGATCTCGGGGATGGTCCAAGACTTCGTCGACCGCGTCTTCGACGGCGCTGCCCAGGGGCTGCTCCTGAATCTGATCAAGGAGCGGAAGCTGTCGAAGAGCGACCTGGAGGAGATCTCCCGCCTCATCGAGGAGACGCCGGACGAGCCATGAACTTATCCTTGTCGACTGCCGAGCTAGTTGCCGCCCTGACCGCCTACTCCCTCCAGGCCGCCCTCGTCCTGGGAGTGGGCTTGCTCCTGCCCAACCTCTTCCGCTTGCGGGACCCGCGCGTCTGTCTCCACTACTGGCGGGGACTGCTGCTCACGGTCCTCGCCCTGCCCCTGCTCCAGCCGGAGCCGGGGCGGATGATGTTCGCCGGCAACCTGACGGTCACCGCGAGCTGGCTGGGCGGGATCGCGGCGAGCGGAGCCAAGGAGGAGACCTGGACCGCTGAACGCCTGTTGCTCCTGGCGATCGGCCTCGGCGTGCTCATCCGGCTCGCCTGGCTCGGGCTCGGCCTGTCGCGCCTGCGGTCCCTGCGCCGCGACGCCGTCCTCGCCGTGCTGTCGCCCACGGCCACTCGAGCCTTCGATGACGCGGGGACGCGAGCGTGCTTGCTGGTCTCCGGACGAATCGAAGGCCCGCTGACCTTCGGCTGGCGGAACCCGGTGGTCCTGCTGCCGATCGGGCTCCTGGAGCTCGACCCCGATGCCCAGCGCTGCATCCTCTGTCACGAGCTGCTCCACGTGCGGCGCCGCGACTGGCTATGGATCTTCTTCGAGGAAGCGGTCCGTGCCCTGCTCTGGTTCCATCCAGCGGTTTGGATGCTCCTCGCCCGCATCGCCTTGAGCCGCGAGCAGGTCGTAGACCGCGAGGTCGTCCGCCGCACCGGCTCGCGCCGCGCCTATCTCGAAGCGCTGCAAGCCGTCGCCAGCCGTTCCTGGCAGGCTGCCGTCCCGGGCCTGCCCTTCTTCCACCGCGGGCACCTGCGCGAGCGGGTGATCCATCTCTGCCAGGAGGTCTCGATGTCACGTCCCCGTATCGCAACTCTCGTGGCCACGTCCGCCGGTCTTCTTGCCCTGACGGCGATCCTCGGCATCCTCGCCTTTCCGATGACCGGGACCGCCTGGGCCGCTGACAAGCCGGTCCAGATCGGGGGAGACGTCCAGCCCCCACAACCTATCCACTCCATGGGAGTCGACTACCCTGCGAAGGAGAAGTTTTTAAAGATCGAAGGACAAGTGACCAGCGAGGTGGTCATCAACGAGCAGGGCAAAGTCGTGAGCGTCGAGGTCAAAAAGTCCTCCGGCAACGCGAACCTCGACGACGCCGCGGCCCAATCCATCTGGAAGCAGGCCTTCGTGCCGGCGACCCGGAACGGCAAACCGGTCGCGGTCTTTTACTACTGGGTAATTGACTTCCAGGTAGACCCTGGGGAAACGATTGCCTCGGACGTCCATTGAGGTACATTCTGGCCGGCGTGGACTCCTCCTGCGCCGGCAACGAATAGGCGTTCCGGACAGGAGAGATGGAAAGTAGAACGGATATGCGTGGATTCGCTCGGCTTCTGGGGCTGGTCGGAATGCTGACGTTGACGTTGCTCGGCGTCGCGCAATCGGCGAGTGCCACCGCGTGCGACAGCCGGTACTTAACCTGCCTGAATCGATGCCGTGGCGAGGTGGATTGTAGTTGTCGGTGTGGTGTGTCCTACGCACTCTGCGCGGGGCTTCCTGTCCCCGATTGCTAAAGAGGAGACTCAAAGGGGCTGGCTTCCTAATATACGCAGGTCGAGTCCGACGAAGGATCCGGTGCAGTCTGAGCCGGCGGGCCCTCGTATAATCGAACCCACCGGCTCGTCATGCGTGCAGCGGTCGTCCATCCCGCAGCGCCCGGCGCGTCGCCGCGATTACTGCCTCCTGCTGAGGAAAACTGACCAGGTGTTGGGCGAGGTCTCGACCAACCGGAACACGTCCAGATCGCCATCGATGTCGATGTCGAGCATCTGGTACTGGTTGCCATAGCTCGCCGGTGGCGGCCAGCCGATGCCGGAGGCGCTGGCGACGTTCGGCCAGGCCGTGAGCACACCGCCTGCACCTGGCTCGAAGTGGCTGCGGAGGCCGCTGCCGGCGGCGTTGCACCAGATCGTCAGGCGCCAGTTCGCGTCGCCGAAAAAGGGGAATACGATGAAGCGGGCATTGCCGTAGCCGGTGGACCCGGCCGGGCAGGCCACGGTGGCGATGTTGATCGGCGCATCGTACTGCTCCGCACGGCTGGCTCCGGCACTCAGGCCGAGGGCGAGCATCAATACGATTCCGACGTGAAATCCAGTCCTTCTCATGAGTCACTCTCCTTGAAGACGTGAAAGCCTGTTCGCTCGCCGGGGCCGCCAAGCTCGATTGCGATGCTTCGACTCCGGCCGGAAAGACGCTGCGCGGCTGTGCCCCACGGCTGCCCGCCCGCGTCCCCCCTCTTCGGCTATCACCATTATACAAGAATATGCGCTAATTTGATCTTGTCTCATCGGGCCGGCTGGACGAGGCGAAGACGGCCCCTTCGACGTCGAGTCTCGATCCGGCCAGAGGGCGCCGGCCGCTGGGCGCCCTCTCTTCCCTGTCTCTTGCGTTCAGCTACGGCGTTCAGCTACGGGCTCAGGACGACCTCGAAGTTGTCGAAGGAGCCGTTGGTGTCGAGATAGGTGTCGGTGCTGAATCCGCGCTGGCCCTGGAAGCCGGCGAAGGCGGTGCTCGGAGTGAAGGTGTTGCCCAGCACGACGTCGTTCATGCGCTTGATGTCGTCGACGTAGACGTCGGCTTTGTGGGTTGCGACTTTATAGACGAGCCGCAGGTGGACGGTGTTGCCGATGACGAAGCCCAGGGTCGTGAGGTCCAGGGTCTTCACGGCCGTCACCGTTCCCCCCGCCCGCTTCTTCAAGCTCAGCGAGCCGGCGCGCGTCAGGTCGAGCCACAGGGTGTTGTCCACGCCGTCGAAGGAGGTCAGCGCGGAGGGACGGAATCCAATCGATGCGATTCCGGTCGCCTGCTGGACGACCTCCGCCTGCACGGCCGCGGTCTGCATGCCGCCGAGGCTCACGGGCACGCTGGCCAGGATGCGGAACTTGCCGGTATCGTTATTGGAGCGCGCCTTCTGGCCGCTGATCTTGACGTCGTCCGCCGACCAGGTCTTCGCTCCCGCTTCGGTCGTCCGGCCGTGGACGAGCGTTCCATCCGCCGCCGTGAATCCATCTTTCACTACGAGGCCGCCGGCGTTGACGGTCAGAGTGGCAGGGCCGGAGTTCAGGCCGCCGGAGACGAGACACCGGTAGGAGGTGCCGTCCGCGAGGCTGACGGAGGCGATCCGCAGGCGAGCCGTCTGGCTGCCCTGAATGCGGCTGTCATCGATCAGACTCACATAGGTGCCACCGCTCAGTACCTGCCACTGATACGTAGGAGACACAACGCCCGAGGTCGCCACGGTAAAGGCCGCGGTGCTGCCAATGATCGTCGTCAACGCGACGGGGCTGGGTCTCGTGACCAGCGGCTTCGCGAGCTCGGTGTTGAGAGTGTCCGCCACCCACTGGTGCCAGGCGACGGTGTTCGTCCAGTCGTTGGCCGACTCCAGCGGCTCGTTCATGATCTCGAACATCACGTTGCCGTAGGCGCCGATCTCCTTGACGACCTTCTGCATGTACGCCTTGGTGATGCCGCCGATGGTCGTGCCGTCCATACCCGTGAAGTCGGACGGGGCCTTGCCCGAGGGACCCGCGGAGAGCAGACCGTTCACGTTGTTCGCCGTGTTGTAGGGGCTGCCCAGGAAGCGGCCGTATTCGATCAGGCTTCCCCCCGAGTTGGCGACGTTCAACAAGCCGTGACGATCGAAGACCGAGAGCTGCACGACGATGCCGCGGTCCGCCGCCAGCGAAACCAGGTCTTTCAATCGGGTGAAATATTGAGTGTTGAACTGCGTGAGGTCCCACTTGGTGGTGAGGGTCGTACCCGGGCCGCCGGGGGTCGAGATGAAGTAGGGGTTGAGGCCGTTGGTCGGGTCGAGCTGAGTCGCGCCGGAGGTGAGCGCCGCCCACTGGGAGACCGCGTCGACGCGCAGGTAATTGACGCCATAGCTGGCCAGGACGTCCAGATATTTGGTCAGGTCGACGTTCTTGGTCGCCAGGATGGGAGCGACGGTAAAGCCCATCAGCGAGACGGATTGCCCGTTCCAGTTGAACCCGGTGCCGGACTGGGTGAGAGTGCCGTTGGAAGGCAGCCAGGTGGCGTGGGCGCCCAGCTCGGTGAGGATGGTGAGGCTGTCCGGATCGAAGTCCTCGGGCCCATCGATCACACCACCGTTGACCAGCTTCGAATCCTCAGGGCCAGACCAGTGCTCGTAGTGGCCCATGGCGGTGGCAACGGTCCGGATCGCCGGAATGACGTCAACAGAAGTGACCTTGGCATAGTCGTCCGACATGATCTTGGGTTTGCTGTAGGTGGGAAACCCGAGAGCCGTGCTGAGCTCGCAATTCGGGGCGGTCAAGTCCACGTGGTAGGCGTTGGCCTTGACGCCTGCATAGCTGGCGATGGCAGACTCTGGAGGCGTGGTCGCTCCGCAGGTCAGGTGATGCGGATTGGCCGTGACGACGCTCGCACCCGCCCAAGCGGGCAGGCTGGCCAGCACGAGAGCGATCAGCGACAGGCTGACCGCGCGCACGATCGAGGTGGGATCAAGATGGGTTTTCTTTCCGCGCATTCTTCCTCCTTCAACCGGCGGCTCTGCCGTGTTGCCCCTGCTCAGATGTGCTTGGATGACTTGAGGCGAGCCGATCCGGAATTTCGGGTCCGTGCCTGCCGCTCGGAGCGAGGAGCACTCTTTCTACGACTGAGAGGACCGAACCGTTTGAGGCCGGCGGAAATTTCAGCGGTGGAATGGGAATAAAACCGCTCGGGGCGCAGGCGGGACGCGCCCCGAGACCGGGAAAGTGCCTACGGATACAGAGCGGCGATGCCGTTCTTGTCGTCGGCGGTGAGGTTCTGTTTGCAGACGTAGTTGGGCCACATCACGGCGTTGGGGAAGGCCGGATCATGATCGAGGCTCACGGCGTGACCCATCTCGTGCAGGATGATGGTGAGGACGTCGGCCTGCTTGCCGGCTTGGTTCAGCGTGCAGGTGGTGTTCCAGGTCCAGTCGGAGTTGAGGTAGACGTTCGCGAATTGCAGACGGCCGGCGTTGGCGCCGGTGGTGAAACGGGTGATGAAGGTAATTCCCGGATCGCCCGGCCAACCCTGGGCGGCGAAGGAGCGCTTGTCGACCCATATGCGGGTCGGGCCCGCGAGGTTGGTGTAATCGAAAAACGTGAAGTTCTTGCCCGTGGAAGGATTGCTCCACCGCGCGCCGGCCGTTTGGACGTTGGCGAGAGTGGTGGCGGGGAAGGGCGGGGAGGCCACTCCGGCGGTGAAACCCGAGGCCCACTCCGAGGAGTTGCCGATCCAGCGGGCGATGGTGATGAAGGCGCCGCCGGGCTGCGCAAGCCCCAGGAGCGCGACGACGTAGGCGATGGCCAAGAGCGGCATGCCATAGATCAGGGCTTTTCTCCGGCTCATCTCTCGATCCCTCCCCGCAGAGTGCGCTCGAATTCGCTGCGCTCCACTTCCTTGAGCGGGCCGCGGACGGTGCCGCCCTGGACGGTGAAGATCATCTGTGGATAGAGAGGCGAGATCTTGGCCCATGGCCCGGCGTTGGGAGGCGCGACGCTCAGGAATGCCACGATGCGCGTGCCCGGCGCGATCCGCTGCGCCGCTTCGTTGACGATCTCCAGGTCCTGATCACGGCCGCCCGGGAACGTGAACAGTAAGGTGGCAGGGACGTTCTCTCCCTTGATCACCCGCTCGACGCGCAGCAGCACGGGAGTGCGAAGCTGGACGTCGGAATGGCTCAGGGCCTTCTGCAGACCCTGCGGGCGGCGGCCGTTGGGCGTCGTCCAGCGCGGGGTGTAGACTTTCGTCGCCGTGCCTTCGACGACGTAGGTGGAGATGTCCATCACCGGTCCCAAGTCGTCCGGCTGCGCCGTATAACCTTTCATTTCCACTTTCACCGCCGCCGGCCGGTGCATCGCGTAGGTGGTGCCGAGCCCCGCGATCAGCAGCGACAGCGTGAGGCTCCAGAGCCAGGTCCGGCGCCGTGGCTTCGCGTCATCCATTCCAAACCTCCTTTCGGTCATCACGTCCTCCGGTCAGCGGGCGATGAAGGGATCGGAAAGGATCACCCGCACCTTCACGCCGTCGATTTCCTGGGGAATCTTGAGGCCGCGCGGCAGGCTGACGCCGCCGTTCGACTTGACGTAGACGATGATCGCCGCTTCCGTCTCGTCTTCGCGATCGCTCATGCGGCCCACGCCCACGCCGATCACGCCGTTCTGGGCGAAGAGCTCGGACTCGTGATCCTTCTTGATCCAACGGGTGTGCTCCACCTCGGCCAGGCTGGGGCCGGTCAAGAGCCGGTCCGGCGAGACGATGGCGGTGGCGCACGTTTTCCCCACGAAGCTGAAGGTGTGGCCGCCCGCCTGGAACGCGGCGACGACGTCCGAGATCGGGTTGGCGATGGTGACGTCGGCGTTGCCGGCGAAGAGCAGGCCCACCGGATGGCGATTGTTGGTGCTGGTGTTGGTGAGGATCAGCGAGCCCGAATCGCCACCGTTGCTGAAGGTGGGGGGTGTGATCGCAATCTGATTGGTGTACGACTCGGTGAACGTGGTCGTACTGCCGCACTGTGTGACGTACTGGACGGTGGCGCTGAGGTCGATCGCCTGCACTACGCCAATGGTGGTGCCAGTGGTGCGGCCGGCTTTGATCACCGGGAGGCCGACCGATGGCACAGCCGTCGACGAGCAAGGCGTGCCGAGGCCGAGGATCGCGCCGGAGGTCTGGACCTGGCCGGAGATCACCCGCGCGACCGCCGCATCGACGTTGTTGCCAAGCGGCACGAAGTCGCCCTGGAAGGTGGCGACGGTGTTGACGTGGTTGGTGCTGCAGTTATTGTCGGCCAGGCCGGGCTGAATGATGTTCGTTCCCACCGGGGTGGAGCGCGCCAGGACGTGGTTGTTGCTCAGAATGTAAAGCACGCCGTCGCGTGACACCAGCGAGCCGAGGGTGCCGGCGCAGCAAGTCGAGCTCGAGGACGCGTTGACGCTGCCGCCGGACGTGCCGAGTTGGATGGGCGGATTCTGCCTGCGGGTGTTCGCCGCGAACGCCGGAGCCACGGCGGTCAGGACGAGGAGGACGCTCACTGGGACGGGACGACGGAAGTACGCATTGCGCATGAAATCCAACCCCTTTCTCGAAACCTGCAGCTTATGGCGAGATACTTCACCGCGGCCAGAGCAACGCCGAGCACTCTACTGAGAGTAGTGCTTCGGCAACGCAAAGGGAGACAAGGGGGGGAGGACGCCTTGGGGGCTGAGGCTTCAGGGCAGGCGCCCGTCCAGGATGGCGCACAGCTTGGCAGCGTCGAGATTGCCGCCGGAGACGACGCAGACCACCTTTTTCGCCTCCGGCACGCCCGCGAGGGCGGCGGCGAGGGAGGTGGCGCCGGCCCCCTCGGCGATGACGCGGTGGCGTTCGGCGAGAAGGCGGAGGGCGGCGGCCACCGCTTCGAGCGGAACGACCCGCGCCCCGGCCAGGAGCCGGCTCACCAGGGGCCACATCTCCGGCAGGAGGCTCTTGCCGCCGATGCCGTCGACGAAGCTCGGCTTGTAGTCCACGATCTGGGGAGAGCCGGCGGCGAGGGAGGCGGAGAGCGGCGCGGCCGTCTCCACCTCGCAGCCGAAGACGCGCGCTTCCGGCCGCAGGGCAGCGAACGCCGAGGCGATGCCGCAGGAGAGCCCGCCCCCGCCGAAGGGGACGAGAACGGTATCCACGTCCGGCAGGTCTTCGAGGATCTCCAGGGCGACGGTGCCGTTGCCTGCCATTACCGCCCGGTCGGCCACGGGATGGATGAAGAGGCCGTCGAGCCCCGGGAAGGTGTGCTCCACGATCACCTGCCACCAGCGGTCGAAGGGCACCTTGACGATCCGGCCCCCCAGCCGCTCGATGGCCGCCAGCTTGGTAGCCGGGGCATGATCGGGGACGACGACCGCGGCCGGCACCCCCAGCTCGCGGGCGCTCCAGGCCACTCCCTGCGCCATGTTCCCCGCGCTCGCCGTGTAGACGCCATCCCGCAAGCCCTCGGGTCCGGCCAGGCGCATGGCATTGGTGGCGCCCCGCAGCTTGAACGAGCCGATGGGCTGCAGGTTCTCCAGCTTGAGCCAGATCTCCGCCGGAGCGCCCTCCGCGTTCAGCCGCACCAGCGGCGTGCGCAGGGTGACTCCGGCGAGCCGCTCGCGGGCGGCGCGGATTTCGTCGAGTGTCGGGGCCTCGAGTGTGGTCATGGTGCGGGGAAGAGTACCAAATCAATCTGTCAGGATCTCCACCCTCCCTCTCTTTCCGTCCAATCGCAGCCGGTCTCCCGTGGAGACCTGGCGCCAGATCCCGGCACAGTTGACGATAGCGGGGCGGCCGGCTTCGCGCAGGAGGATGGAGGCGTGGCTCAGCTCGCCGCCGATCTCGGCCACCACGCCTGCCACGCGGGGGAAGACCACGGCCCAGGAGGGCTCCAGGGCGGGGACGACGAGGATGCGCTCCGGCCCCAGCTCACCGGGGCGGCTGAGGAGAGAGACGAGGTCGTCCGCCTTTACGGCCCTCCCTTCCACCACGGCGGGGCCGAGGGAGATCCCGGGGAAGATCCGCCGCCCTTCGGCCGCGGCTTGGGACTGCTCGACCCGCGCGACGACGGTCTCGATCTCCTCCCGCGAGGCGGTGAGGGGGAGGTCGAGCGCCGCGGCCCGGGTGGTCCGCTCCCGGTTGGCGGCGGCGGCTTCGCACAGGGCTGCCCCGGTTTCGAGATCGGCGCGGCGGAGGGAGAAGACGTCCTCCGGAGCGTCCAACTCGCCGGCAGCCGCCAAACGCCGTCCCTCGTCCAGGATCGCCCTTCTCAGCCGCTGCCAGCGCCGCATGAGCTCGTCGCGAAAGCGCTCCCGGACCTCGTCGATCCGGAACCACGGGCGGAGGAAGAAAGCCGGCCGGGATCGGCTCCTCGGGATGGAAGGAGTATCCGCGAAGGCTGACGCGGCGAGGTCCTGGAGCAGCACCTCCCGCAACTCGGCGAAGCGGGGGCGGGCGAGGTCGCTCTCCAGCGGTCCCCGGTGGCCGTAGCGGCCGAGCCAGGCGTCCAGGGCGGCCTCGCGCGCAGTGGGCTCCAGGATTGTGGCGAGGCGGCTGTGCTCCTCCATCATCTCCTGCGTGATCACCCGGGCCGCGCCGCGGATGCCGAGGAGCCGCCGCAGCCGGACCACTCCCGAAAGGGCGCCATTGATGGCGAAGTTGGTGCGGATCGCGAGCGCCAGCCCCTCGGCGCACGCCCTGTGGAGGCCGGCCAGCCCCGAGGCCGTGGCGATGTGCTCGTCCAGGCGGGAGAGCTCGCGGCGGATGCCGGCGATGGCGGCGAGGTTCCGGATCTGGAGCAGGATCAGGCGGGGAGACTTGCGGACGAATCGCCCCGGGAGGACCCGGCGGTCCGCGGCTCCCCCGCCTTCGCCGCCCACGCCTTCGGTGACGAAGGAGCGCGGCAGGCCCCAGTGGTCCATCAGCCGGAAGAAGAAGGAGAAGTTCATCCACGCCCGCTCGGCCAGCTCCACGGCGTAGGCCTCGCCCCATCGCCCCACCTCCGGGTCCACGGCCGCGAAAAAGGAAAGGGCGTCCTGGCCCGCGTCCACGAGGACGGAGACGATCCATGGGCTTGGAGGGTCCCCCAGGATCTCCTTGTGATTCGCCAGCGAGAGCGTCTCGTTGCGTTCCACGGGGAACAGGGCCGGCCGCACCTGGAGGAGGATCCACCCCCGGGAGTCGCGAGCGAATTCGACGTCGATCCTCGGCGCCTCCTTGCGGAATGGGCGATGGACGGCGGCGAGCCACCGCGACCAGGGATCGTTCCGCGCGAGATGGCCGCGGGCCACGTTGCCGCGAGCGAGGCCCGAGGTCAGCCCCTCGTTGCCGCCCGGCGCCGTGGTCCGCTCCCAGTAGAAGCCGTCGAAGAAGGCGACACCGGCCTCTTCCGCCTTCACCAGGGGCTGGACGAAGATTGCCCCGAGCGGATCGCCCCCGCCAGACCGGGGCAACGCCGCCACCACCCGGGCCAGAGAGGAGGCGAAGGCTGCCGGCTCCGCCACGGCCAGCGAGAGGAGCTGACCGGCGTTGGAGGTCGCCTGCGTGTCCTCGGTGGGCGAGCCCGAGCGGACGATCAGGGGCCGGCCGGCGAGGGAAGGCGGGCGCACCGTGACCCCGGCAGCCTCCCTCGCGGGGAGCCACCAGGTTTCCGGCACCCGCAACCCAGCCGCCGCGGCCCGGCGGAGGTTGTGGAGCTTGGGAACGGAAGGGTCCCTAAACCGAGCCAGGGGCCGCCAGAGCACGGACCAGCTCCTCCGCCCAATTTTCCGGGTCGTCGATCATGGGATAGTGCCCCCACTCCGGGAACACCCGCTCGGGCCAGCGTCGCCCAAGGCCCAGGGCATCGCGGGTCCAGGCGAGCTCTTGCAGGGTGACCACCCGGTCCTTCCCTCCCCACCAGATCCCGATGCCGTTCAAAGCCGCCGGTTCCAGGTCTCCCTCCAGAGCACGCAGCAGCGCGGGATCGAGCCAGGCGAAGAGGTCCGAAGCCGCGCTGCACCGGGTGTAGCCGTCGAAGAAAGCCGCCACCGTCTCGGGAGCCGGAGGATGGGTGAAGTACTTGGCGACGAACCGCCGCTGGAACGACCGCGTGGCGAAGAGCCGGGTCAAGGCGAACCGGGCCAGCCCGAGCCGCATCACCTTCGGCATGAGGCGCTTCTCCAGTCCCCAGAGGATGGGGGCCTGGAACAGCAGGGGGATTTCCAGCAACTCTCCCCGGGCGCGGAGGCAGAGCGCCAGGAGGCCGCCGATGCCCATGGCGTAGACGAGATCAGGAGCCGCCTCCCCCAGGTGAGCACCCACCGCGTCCAGAAACGCCGCGAAATCCCCGGACCGGGGGCGCCCCTCGAAGCCCGGGTACGGGACGTCGAGCAGCGCGACCCCCGGCGGCAAATGGCGACGGGCCTCGGCCAGCCGGGCGGCGCAGTGGCCGTTGCCGCCCAGGAAGGCGATGCGACGGGGAGCCATGGGCGCCATAATAGATGGATCAGCCTGCGACCACCCTTCCCGCCGGGAGCCCGCCTCCCCGCCCTCGCCTGGGCCAACGTGTCGATGCACGTCTGCGGCCTCGCGCTCGCCTGGTATGGGATGCGTCCCGGTAGCGTCGCGGCTCACTTGACCGAGCGCATGGCCTACCTGGCAGGCAGGCCCGCCGGATGGACCTGGGGCTGGGGAGTCTGGATGATCTGCACCCTCCTCCTCGTCTCCTTCATGGCCGCGCTACGCAGCCGCGTCCCCGGCCCAAGCCTGGGGGCGGATCTGGCGCTCGTTTTCACCGCCGCGGGCATGGGCGCCGATCTCCTCTGCGACGTGATCCAGATCCAGGCCCTCCCTCTGGTGGCCGCGGCCGGCTCGGGGCAGGTCCCCCTGTTCCTCGCCCTCGAACGGATCGCCTTCACCGGCGGCGCCACGGTGGCCAACGGCCTGTACACGGCCGGCATCCTCTTGATGGTCTTCTGTCTGCGGCCCGTCACCAGCGTTACGGCGCGCCTCGCAGGCATTGCCACGGGGATCGCGGGAGCGGTCATGGTCGTCGCGGGCCTCCTGCCTTCGCCGGCACTGCTCGTGGCTTCGACGGGTCCCACGATCGGCTTCTACAGTCTCTGGACGGTGCTGATGGCGCGGGACCTCCGGCAGGATCGCCCGTGATCGCAGTCTTCGGCGGCTACGGCACTTTCGGGGCCCATGCCTCGCGCGCTCTGGCCGCGGCGGGTCTGCCCCTACGGATCGCTGGGAGGGACGGAGAGCGGGCGTGCCGATTTGCCGCGAGCCTTGGAGATGGGCACGAAGGGATCGCCGCCGATGCGAGCGATCCCTCCTCCTGCGCCCGCGCCCTGGAGGGCGTCCGCGTGGCGGTGAGCTGCGCCGGGCCTTTTCCTGTGCTGGGCACCGCCCTCCCCGAGGCCTGCCTCGCCGCCGGAGCCCACTACGTGGACATCGCGGACGACCGGGAGTGGCACCGCCGTCTCCGTGCCTGGGATGGCCGTTTCCGGGACCGAGACCTGGCGGCTGCGCTCGGCTGCTCCTCCCTGCCGGGGATCTCCGGCGCCCTCGCCGTCCTGGCGGCGGAGCGCCTGCCGGCGGTCGAGCGTGCCCGGGTGACCCTGTTCATCGGCAATCGCAATCCCAAAGGGGAGGCCGCCGTCCGCTCCGCCGCGGCGCAGCTCGGCAAGGTCTTCCCGGCGCCCCAGGGACTGCTGCGGGGGCTTGGTGGAAGGGAGATCGTCGTCCTTCCTCCGCCTTTCGGCGCCCGGGCGGTTCACGACTGGGAGAGCCCGGAGCTCGACCTCTTCCCCGTCCTCTTGGGAGCCGGCGAGGTGCGGGTGAAGGTGGGGTTCGAATCGCGCCTCGCCAACACCGCCGCCGCCACCCTGGCCCGCCTCGGCCCGCGGATCGGAGGCGCGCTCCTGGAAGCTTTCACCCCGCTCGCCCGCATCCTCTCGCGTTTCGGCCACTCCGGCGGCGCCGTAAAAGTCGAGCTCTGGGCTCCGGACGGCACGGCAGCCTCGGCCGCGCTCGGCGGAGACCGTGACGGCCAGCGGATGGCGGCCCTCCCCGCGGCCCTCGTGGCCCAGGGGCTCTGCGAAGGGACCGTCACCGCGCGGGGCGTCGTCACAGCGTGGGAGGCGCTGGGGGCGAGGGCTTTGATCGAGGGGCTGGTGGCGTCGGGATTCGCGCTCGCCGAGTGTCCCCGCTAATCCCATAAATGCTAACTAAGTGGGTACACGTTACCACTCCTCTATCGTCGCCGGCCCCTCCCCACTGTAGAGATGGGATGAGAAGGCCAACCTCCTGTGACGCAGTGTCAGAATACTGGCCTGCAAACAGGGTAATCGCGCGGCTAGACGCGAAAGGAGGTTGACCGTGATTGAGCTTAGCAAAGT
>DASUEN010000318.1:0-32645 GCA_036275055.1 Thermoanaerobaculia bacterium | reverse complement strand
GTCTAGGAGGAAGACCCGTGCCCGTCCGCGGGTCGCCGGGTCCGCGCGAGGCCCCAGAGCCGCCAAGCCAGCGGCCACCTCGCGCGCATCCGGCGCCGGGAGGGCTCGCGAGGGGGGAGCCACGAGGAGAAAGCCGGCCACCAGGGCCACGACTCCCCCTCGTCTGATGACGGTCGCAAGCACGGGGCGAGATCGTAACAGGCCCGTTGACCCGAAAACGACGGTGAGAAGCACCTTCTTAGATGAATGGTAATCAATGACCCTCCGCGCAGCGGCGCCCCGGGCGCTCGGGATGAGCCCGTTTCCGGCGTTCTCGCCTTCTGGCCGCCGGTGCGGGCGCGCCGCGCCTCGCCAAACGCCCAGGGTTCGCGTATACTCTCTTTCATTGCGCACGAAAAAGATCGTGCTGTAGCAGGGCAGCGGCTTGGCGGCCCTTGGGGAATGGAGTCTTTGGCTTTGAATCTGCGTACCAGGTCCGCCCTCTTCACGGCCACCGTCGCCTTGACGGTCCTCGGCATTGCGTTAGTGCTGGTCTTCAAGCTGGTCTCGGTCTCCAACGATCCCGAGTTCGCCCGCCAGATCGGCTGGAACCTTCTGTTCATCGGTCTCTCGGCGGGCATCCTCGCCGCCTGCGCGGCGCTTTGGGTGGTGCGGCGCATCACTCTTCCCCTGCGGCGGCTCTCGGAGGCGATGTCGGGCATGGCCCGCACGGGTGAGCTCCAGAGCGACTTCCCCTCCGCTGGCGGCGGCCGGGAAGTACGACTGATCGAGGAGACCCTGCGGGCGCTCACTCTCTCTCTAGAAGAATCGCAGCGCGCCCGCGAGCGCTCGTACGTGGAGGCGGTGGGAGCCGTGGTGACGGCCGCCGACGCCCGCGACCACGAGACCACCGGCCACTCCTTCCGCGTCTCTCTCTACGCCATCGCCTTGGCGAAGGCGATAGGGATTCGCGGCGAGGCGCTCAAGGCCATCGAATGGGGATCGCTCCTCCACGACGTGGGGAAGATGGTCGTCCCCGACGAGATCCTGCGCAAGATGGGCCCCCTCACGCCGGAGGAGTGGCACGTCATGAAGCAGCACCCCACCTGGGGGTTCGACATGCTCGCCGAGGTGAGCTTCCTGCAGCCGGCGGCGCTCGACATCATCTACAGCCACCACGAGCGGTGGGACGGCAAGGGCTATCCCCGCGGCCTCGCCGGCGAGGAGATCCCCCTCGCGGCCCGCATCTTCGCCGTGGTCGATACCTACGACGCCATCACCTCGGACCGCCCCTACCGGCGCTCCCGCACACACCAGGTGGCCGTCCACGAGCTGCAGCGGGTCGCGGGCCAGCAGCTCGATCCCAGGATCGTGGAAGAGTTCGCCGAGCTGCCGGAGGTCGAGCTGCGCCGCCTGCGCGAGCTGTGCAAGCGCGTCCACCCCGGCCTGTCGCTCCCCGCGGCCCTGCTCGATTCGCTCGCCGAGCCGGAGCCGGAACGGCGAGCGGAGATGGCCTGAAGCCGCTCCCCTAGAACCGCCACCTCACCGAGGCACCCCAGCGCTGCTCGTGGGTGCTGTAGGTGCCCGTGCGGCCGGGATTGAGGAGCTCCTGGTCGGCCGCGCCGCGGTTGCTATAGGCGAAGTAGGAGTAGGCCATGTCGAAGGAGATCTGCGGGAAGTTGTAGGTGAAGCCGGCGGCATAGACGATGGCGTCGCCGCGGGCGAAACCCGGCTCCAGAGTGGCTCCCGGCACGGGGGAGGGCTCCGAGGCGATGCCGCCGAAGAGCGTCACGCTGTTGTTGACGTCTCCCTCGACTCCCAGCCGCAGCGCGGTGGTGTCCTTCCAGTCCCGGATGGTGTGCACCGTGGGGCCGTCGCCGAAGGGATCGGGGCGGAAGGTGATATCCGTGGTATCGAGGTCCGACCAGGTCTGATAGGAGGCGTCGAGCTCGAAGCGGAGCTCGGGATAGGGCGCGTACCAGATGCCGGTCCGCAGCTCCTGGGGGATGGTGAAGGACTCACTGATGCTCCCGCCGGAGCCGAAGCGGGCGTTGATGATGGCCTGCAGGGCGGGATCGGTGGGCGCGTCGCGCACGGCGTAGCCGACGCTGCCGTTGCCGTCGAGCTTCGTCCTGCTGCGGTACACGGCGCCCCACCCCCAGGTCGGCGCCCCGTAGTGGACGGAGAGGTCCCAGCCGTAGGCGTCGACGTTGGCTCCCGCATTCCTCTGCACTTCGACCACGTGGGTGGGTGGCGAGGTGAGGGTGATGAGCCCGTTCCTCTCCTGATCCAAATTGCCGCGCAGGTATCGCAGTCCCCCTCCCACGCTCCACCCCTCGCTCAGGTCGTACGCCACCACCGGGTGGACCTCGAACAGCCGCAGCTCGAAGCGGCGGGTGAGGAAGCGGCCGGGGAAAAAGACCTCCTGCCAGTCCTGGGTGTAATAGACCGGCGCATCGATGCCGATGCCGAAGGCGAACGGGTTCCCCTTGGCCCGGTACGTGGCGTAGAAGTGGGGTGGGAACTGGATCACGTGGTGGGCCTCGAAGCTCCCCGAAGCGCTGGTGTACTTATCGGAGGCATTGCTGAAGTCGAGCCCCGCCTGGAGCTGGAAGCCCTCCAGATTGGTGATGGCCGCAGGATTGTAGAAGACGGCCGAGGGCTCGGAAGCGCGAGCGGTGAACGCTCCCGCCTGCCCCATGGCGCGAGCCCCATGCTGAAACAGCCCGAACCCTGATGCGCCGGCCAGAGCGGCGCCGGCAAGCGCAACGAGCAGGCCCAGCGAGACGACGCGGAGTTGATATCGCATGCTCTCTCTCCTTGAAGGGATCTGGATAAGCGAAGGGAACGGACCCGGCCGGATCGATCGGTCCTCATTCCACGGCCAGGATCTCCGGCACGATCCGGTGGTCCGTCACCGTGAGGATAGCGAGGGTCAGGGGGAGATGGAAGCGGCGCGGACCGCAAGCCCCGGGGTTGAGCAGGAGGCAGTCGCCCCGCCATTCGAGCTCGGGGCGGTGCGAGTGGCCGAAGATCAGCAGCCGCAGCCGGGGCATCCAGGCGGGATCGGCGTCCTCCCGGCGATGGACCATGCGAAAGGGGAGCCCGCCGATCTCGCCCGCGAGCGACTCGGGGAGCACGGCCGCCGCTCCCGTGTCCGTGTTGCCCCGCACCGCCTCGACCGGCGCGATCCGCCGCAACGCTTCCAGGATCGTCAGGTTCCCCACGTCGCCGGCGTGCAAAATGCGCTCGCACCCTGCCAGCCGTTCGAGCACCCGCGGGCGCAGGAGGTCGTGCGTGTCCGACAAGACCCCTACGCGCATCCTCCCGGCCGGCTGTCCCATGTCTGCGAGATCTCCCCTACGCTTTCGAGGCAGCCGAAAAACTCGGCTCGATGGATTCTAAGACGGAATGCAAAATCGGAGCCGTTCTGCCAGACTCCAGCCATGGCCGGCGCACCGCGAGTGCTTCATCCCAACCTGACTCCCGAGGAGCGGCGGCGGCTGTTCCTGCATGGGATCGAGCTGTTCAACGGCGGCCGGTTCTACGATTCCCATGAGGTTTGGGAGGACGTCTGGCGCTCGACGACGCCGGAGCCCAAGAACCTGTTTCAGGGGCTGATCCAGATCGCCGCCGCCCTTCATCAGTTCCTCGACCTCCACCGGCAGGAAGCGCCTGGCCGCACCCTGGCCAAGGCGCGGATTCGGCTGGAACCCTTCGCGCCCATCGCCTGCGGCCTGGACATTGAGGCTCTGCTGGAGGACGTGAGGGTGTGGGAAGAGTGGCTGGTGGCGAAGGAGGGGGAGCTGCCACCAGTGCCGGTGGTGCGGGTCGTGGATGCCGCGGCGGTTCGGTGAGGGACCCTAGCCCCTACGGAATCCCATACCGCTTCCGCTTCTCCCACAGCGCCTTGCGGCTGATCCCCAGCAGGTCCGCGGCGCGCCCCTGGTGGCCGCGGGTGTAGGCGAGGGCGTTCCTGATCTGCTCCTTCTCCACTTCGAGCAGGGTCCGGGGACGGGCCTCGTGCGAGCCTTCGGGAGCGGGCGGATCGATCGGTCCGTCCCCGGCGAGGATCAGCCCCCGCTCCAGGGTGTTGCGGAGCTGGCGGAGGTTCCCCGGCCAGGCGTATTCGATCATCCAGGCCCGCGCCCGCGGCGACAGGGAGGGCTCGCGGACGCCAAAGCGCTCGCCGAGATCGGCGAGGAGGTGGTCCAGGAGGCGCGGCAGGTCGGCGCGGCGCTCCCGCAGCGCGGGAAGCCGGAAAGCCAGGACTTCCAGACGGTAGAAGAGATCGGGCCGGAAGGTCTCGCGCGTCACCCGGCTGGGGAGGTCCTCGGAGCCGATGGCCACGAAGCGGACGTCGGCGGCGGTCTCCGCTCCGCCCAGCGGCGAGTAGCGGCGCTCCGCCACCAGCCGCAGGAGCTTGGGTTGAGCCGGGAGAGGCAGCTCCTCCACGTGGTCGAGCACGAGCGTGCCTCCCGCGGCGCGGGCCACCCGCCCCTCGCTCGCCGTCTCGGCCCCGGTGAAAGCGCCGGCACGGTAGCCGAAGAACTCGCTCTCGAAAAGCGTGCTGGGAATGGAGCCCGGGTCCACCTCGACCAGGGGACCCGCGGCGCGCGGGCTCGCGTGGTGCAGTGCCCTCGCCACCGTCGAGCGGCCGGTGCCTGCCTCACCGAGGAGGAGCACCGGCGCCTCGGTGGCCGCGGCGCGCTCGATTCCCTTCAGGCTCTCGGCCAGGGCAGGGAAGTCTTGCAACAGACGGGAAAGCGCGAGAGGAGAGGCGGCGCTCACTCGCGCAGCTCAGCCGTCACGTCCGGCGCATCGCCCCAGAGGCGCTCCAGGGCATAGAACCGCCGCGTCTCCTCCTGGAAGACGTGGACGACGAGGTCGCCGAAGTCGAGGAGCACCCACTGGCCCCGGTTGTACCCCTCGACGTTCAGGGGGCGCACCCGGTTCTCGCGCAGCCGCTCCTGGACGGCGTCGGCAATGGCTTGCACCTGGCGTTCGCTGGTGCCGCTGCAGATCATGAAGTAATCCGTGAAGTCGCTGACCTTCGAAAGTTGCAGCACTTTCAGCTCCAACGCCTTGCGGTCGTCGGCGGCGGCGATGGCTTCTCGGACTCTCTGGGCTGTGTCGGGAATGGCGATGGGTTCGGGATTCATCGGTATAGGTCGTATTTTTGCACGTATCGTACCACCAACTCCGGCACCGCTCCTTGCGGAAGCGGCAGGCCGGCAGCCAGCATCTCACGCAACCGGGTGGACGACACGTCCACCGGCGGCTGCCGCAGGATCACGACCCGGTCGGTCCGCGCCAGGGCGGCGACGCCGGGGTCCAAAGCCTGCGACTCCAGGTCCCAGCCCGGCCGGGCGAGGACCACCAACCGGGCCGCGGCGGCGATTTCCGGCCAGCGCACCCAGTGGTGAAACTCGACGAACGAGTCGCCGCCGATCAGCAGGTGAAGCTCGGCCTCCGGCATCTCCCGCCGAAAATGCGCCAGGGTCTCCACGGTATAGGCGGGGCGGTCCGGAGTCAGCTCGTAGGCCGAGGCGAAGAGCCCCTCCTCCGCCAGCAGCGCCAGCTCCACCATGGCGAATCGGGCATGGGCGGGAGCCAGAGCCCGCCGCGGCTTGTGGGGCGGCTTGGCCGTGGGGAGATAGATCACCCGCTCGAGCCCCAGGAGCCGGCGGGCCTCCCGCACGGGCTCGACGTGGCCGCGGTGAATGGGATCGAAGCTGCCGCCAAAAAGGCCGATCTTCATGATTTTTCCGGCGTTTGCAGCCGCCGCGCCAGCTCTCCCACCAGCCGGGAGATCCCTTCGTTGGTGGCCGAGCTGATCTCGAGATAGGGAAGACCCCGCGCTTCCGCGGCCCGGCGCAGCTCCTCGCGCCTCGCGGGGACGGCGGAGTCGAGCTTGCTCCCCACGATCAGACGCGGCCGGGTCATCAGCTCCGGATTGAAGGCGCCGAGCTCGTGCTCCACCACCGCGAGGTCCTCTCCGGCTTTCGTGGCATCCGCGGTGCTCCCCTCCTCTTCGAAGCTCGAAAGATCCACCAGATGCAGGAGCACCCGGCAACGCTCCACGTGGCGCAGGAACTGGATCCCCAGCCCCGCGCCCTGGGCCGCTCCGGCGATGAGCCCCGGCAGGTCGGCGATGACGAACGGCTCCGAGAGCGGCCCTTCGGCCACCACGCCGAGCTGCGGCACCAAGGTGGTGAAGGGATAGTCCGCGATCTTCGGCCGCGCCGCGGAGACGACGCTGATGAGGGTCGACTTGCCGGCATTGGGCAGGCCGATCACGCCCACGTCCGCGAGCAGCTTGAGCTCCAGCCGCAGATGGCGCTCCTCGCCGTCCTGCCCGGGATCGGCGCGCCGCGGCGCCTGGTTGGTGGCGGTGGCGAAGCGGGCGTTCCCCCGGCCGCCGCGCCCTCCCCCCGCGACCTGCAGGCGCTCGCCGTCGGTCAAGACCTCCCCCAGGCGCTCGCCGCTCTCGGCGTCGTAGACCACCGTGCCCAGCGGCACCGCGACCTCGAAGTCGTCGCCGTCCCTCCCCGTCTTGTTCGAGCCCTCGCCGTGACGCCCGCGCTCGGCGGCGAAGAGCGAGGCGAAACGGAGGTGATAGAGGGTATTGCGGTTGGCGTGCCCCACCAGGAAGACCGAGCCGCCGTTGCCGCCGTCGCCCCCCGAGGGGCCGCCCCGCGGGACGAACTTCTCCCGCCGGAACGCCATGCAGCCGTTGCCGCCACGCCCGGCCTGGACGTGAATCGTGGCTTCGTCGAGGAAGATCAAGGTGATTTAGGGGTGGGAAGGCGGGAGGCCGGGCAGCCCGGCCTCCGGATTGCTCGCGGGTTTATTCGCCGCCGGCTGCCGGAGCCGCCGGAGCTTCCGGCTTGAGGATGTGGACGAACTTGCCGCGCCGTCCCCGGTCCTGAAACTTCACGATGCCGCCGATCTTGGCGTAGAGCGTGTCGTCCTTGCCCTGGCCGACGTTCTGGCCGGGGAAGAACTTGGTGCCCCGCTGGCGGACGATGATCGTGCCCCCGTTCACCGTCTGGCCGCCGTACGCCTTCACCCCCAGGTTCTGGGGATTGGAGTCGCGGCCGTTGCGGCTGGAGCCCTGTCCTTTCTTGTGTGCCATGAGCTTGAAACCTCCGCCGGTCCCCTACTTGGAGGACGGCAACTGGATCTCGTCGATACGCACCCGGTGCAGGTGCTGCCGGTGGCCGGTGGTGCGGCGGTACGTCGTCCGCTTCTTCTTCTTGAACACCCGGATCTTCGGGCCCAGCACCTCGCCCACCAGGGACGCGGTCACCGCGGCGCCGTCGAGGCCGCCGACCTGGGGACCGTCATCCCCCACGATCGCCAGAACGCGCTCGAAGCGCACCGGCTTCCCCTCCTCCGTGGAGAGGAGCTCGACGTCCACCAGGTCGCCGGGGGAGACACGATATTGCTTACCACCACTTTGGATCACTGCGTACATTGGAAATGCTCCCTGAGTCGCCACAGACGCGTGGACGGCGGAAACTACCACAAGGCGGGCGCCGGGTCAAACCGGGGGGAGCGCCTCGCGCTGCTGCCGCAGCAGCCCCGCCAGGATGAGGTGGAAGACCTCCCCTTCGACGCTCGTTTCCAGCAGGCGCCGGTTCTCCTCCAGGGAGAGGCCATTTGCGGCCAGCCGCTCGACCCCGAGGCCGCGGGCGCGGCTCCAGGCGTCCCGCACCTCGGCGCCAAATTCGGCGGGCGGCGGAGCATCGTCGAGAATCGTCTGCCCCAGGTGGAGGGCGGCGCCGCCCAAGAGCCCCACGAGGTAGAGCGGCTGCCCGGCTTCCAGAGCGAAGAGGGCCTCTTCCAGAATTCCCGGATACCGCCCCTCGTAGCCGCTCTCCTTGCCCCCCAGGCAGACCCGGGCTTCGCAGACCTCGGTGAGCCGCTGCCGCAGGTAGGTGAGCCCCCGGGCGCGCAGGTCTCGCCAGGCCTCTGAGTCGCGGGTGGGGACTCTCTCACCAGCCTCCCGCAGCTCTGGCGGCAACCCGGCCTCCTCGATGGCCATGAGCCCAGGAAGGCGGCTCAGGACGCCGGCCGGAACCACCGTTTTCTCCGGCCAGGGAATGAGGTTGAGGATCAAGGGCGGGGCATCCCCTTCCGGGCAGCCGAAGGAATCGAGGGCGGCATGGCAGACCGCTTCCATGATCCCCTCCCGCCGCCAATCGTGGCCGAAAGCCAGGGTAGCTCCGGCATCGAGCAGAGCGCCCGCGAGGCTCACCGTCAGACGGTTCATCCCCGCCGGAGTGAAGCCGCGGTCCTCGAGATCGGCACTGTTGGAGACGGAGATCCCCACGCGGAGCCCGGCCAGGGGACGCGCAGCCTTCACGGAGCCGCCTCCGCGGCCAGCAGGCGCTCCGCTGGCGTCACCAGCTCCGCCTCGACGGTCGCGGCCCAGGCCTTGGCCGCTTCCAGCCGTCCTTTGGGAAGCTTGGGATCCGGATAGCAAATCACACCGCGCCTCCCCTGGAGGGCCTCGCACGCGGCCAGCAGAGCTGGCATGCCCGGAGTGACGGGGATCACACGGATTGCCGCTCCTTCGGGAAGGACCCCGAGCCGCTGGAGCTCCGTGACCCGGCGCAGGAACGCCTGGGACCGCAGGGAGACCCGCAACACCACGTGAAGCACGCGCACCAGGTTACCGTCGGGAATCCGCACACAGGGAGCCGCTTCGAACGGCAGCCCCATCCCGGCGTGGACCAGGCCGCCGCGGGCATCCACCAGCACGAGGGGAGAGCCATACTGCTCGGCCCACATCACCTCCTTCTGGCAATAGGGCCGCTGGTCGTAGATATCGGTACGCAAGGCCACGACGATGGAAGTGGCCACCGCCTCTTCGAGCTGGCTTTCCCAGGGACGAAAAGAGCTGAGACTCTCGACGTCATAGAACTTCTCCAGCCATTCGACGCCATCCAGAAGCCGGTTCAGGCTCTTGGCGAGAGCGAGGCCATCGTGCTTGGCATGGCTGACGAAAAGCTTCAGCTTCGACCTCTTGCGGTCCACGCCATAGGCTGCGAGCTGCCGCGCTTCCTTCAGCAGCACCAGCGCGAGCCAGTCCACCCTCTCCGCATCTTCACCCAAAGAGGAGAAGAGCCGCGCTTGAAACTTGCGGAACACCTCGTAGCCATCCAGACCGAGCCACCGGTCCCGGGTCTCCTCGCCACGCAGCACAGGCAGGAAAGCATGGCGGCCCGAAGCCATCCCAGGGTCCCGGGCGCAGGCGGCGAGCCAGTCGAGAAAATCCTTCTTGGCCAGCAGCTCGCCATCGACGAAAATCACCAGCAGGGTGTGGAGAGCCTCGTCGAGAAAGGTTCCCGCTTGACTGGGCAGGCCGCGAGGAGTGGTAAAGGAGCGGAGCTCGACATCGTCGCCCAAGGGCACCGCTGAAGCCACGCCGAGCGGCTCCCACCGCTCTTCGCCGTCCTCGGTGAGGTCCCCGAACAGCGCCAGTTCAACCGCTCCCGCGGTCGTCGCACCCCAGGGAGCCGCCGGCTTCTTCCCCTTCTTCTCCTTTTTCTTCTCCAGCGGCGAGGAGCAGCAGAGGACGATCCTCAGCGGGGGAGAGAAACCGGGCGTCGTCATGGCTCCCCAGCTTAACTCCAGGAGCGCCGCCCGTCCAAGACCCTCATCACCTATGCCCTGTCCGGGGAGGGGGGCGTACCCGACGGGTACGGGGGTGTACCTGTCCGGGGAAGGGGTGTACCCAACGGGTATGCCTTCCCCGGGAGAGGGGAACCCGGCTGGAGCGTCGTTGCTTTTCTCCCTCGTCCCTGCTGTCCCTGCCGTCCCTGGTGTCCCTTTTTGCTTTTCTCCCCGAGCTCAGCACTCGCCGCACGCCGTGCACACCTGCCGCAGCACTCCGTTCTGGCAGAAGAGAGTGCAGGAATGCACGCTGTGGGTGGCCGGGAAGGTGGGGAGAACGCAGTCCTGGCACGAGGTGACGGGCGGGCGGGGGCAGACGGTGAAGGCGGGGACGGACATCGCCGCCATGCCGGCGAGCAGCAGGGCGACTCCCAGACGAACCAGGCTGATTCTTCGCATCCTGACCTCCTTGGTCGTGCTCGGTCTCGATCATTCCTTCGCCGCCGACCCGGCGCCCCTGGCGGGCGCCTCGTCGCTGCGGCGCAGCAGGCCGATGACGTATTCGAGGAGCACGGCGTCCGCCGCCTTGCGCTCGAAAGACTTGCGCAGCAGCAGGACGGAGGCGGTGACCTCGCGGGCGATGCCCAGGGAAAGGAAGGTCTCGACCGCCGCGAGCACCTCGGCGATCGCCGGCGTCGTCCGCTTCTGGCGGAGCATCACCGAGGCCAGCTCCAGACCCGCCAGCGCCGCCTTGTAGCCGAGCCCCGCCTCCTCGAACCCCTGCTTCACCTCCGCCAGGGCCAACTCGGCGCGCTCCAGCTCGCCCAGGCCGGCGTTGACCTGTCCTTCCAGCCAGCGCAGCTTCAGCTCGTTGATCCGCCCTCCGAGATCGATTCCCCGGGCCTTCGCCTTGAAGAGGGCGATGCGGGCCTCGCGCAGCCGGCCGCAGTCCATGAGGAACCGCGCCAGGTTGTGGAAGGCGATCAGCACCAGCCGGGGATCGCGCTCCTCGTCGATCAGGTCCAACCCCTCCTCGATCAGGCGCACGGATTCCTCGGCGTTCCCCTGATAGCCCGCGTACATCCCCTTGCTGATCAGCGCCCGGCCGGTCGAGTGCTCGTCGCCCCGGCGCCGGTGGATGGAAAGCACCAGGTCGAGAGCCGTTTCCGCGAGGTCGAAGCGGCGCAGGTCGCCCATTAGCGAAGCCTGCACGTCGAAGAGGCGCGCGGCGAGGAGCTCGTCCTGCGTGCCTGCGAGATAGAGCTCCGAGGCCCGCCCCAGAGCGAGCTCGGCCTCGGCCAGGTGATCCGCGACGCGGTGGGCGTTGCCCAGCTCCACCCAGGCGCGGCATTGCAGGTCGGTCGGCGACCGCGCAGCCAGCTCCCTGGGGCCGAGCTGCTCCGCCAGCGTGCGGGCGCGCTCGGCGATCCTGACCATCTCTTCGGGATTTTCGTGACGCAGGGCCCAGCTTTGCTCGAGCAGCGCCTCGAAGAGGGGAATGCCCTGAAGATGCGGCGGAACCAGCGACGACTCGCCCAGCGAAACGCCCTCGATCACCGCCAGCACCTCGCGCTTGTGCTGCGGGTCGAGCTCCCCGGCGCGCCGGAAGAAGGAGGCGAAAGCCCGCTCGATCGCGGCGTCGTATTGGGCGCTTTCCCGCGGCGACAAGACCCGCTCGGGAGGGTCGGCCAGGCCCAGCAAGCCGGCCAGGTGAGGAACCGCCACGGCACAGCACACCTCGCATCCGCGCAAGAGATGGGCGACGACGCTGCGAGCACGCCCATCGGGCATTTGGCCCCACACGAAAGCTTCCAGCTCTGCCGGAGTCGGGTGCTGGTTCACAGGGGACCCCCTCCTTGGATCGGAGTATTGTCTCATACGAACGCCCAGCGTACCACCTTCCGGCGCCTGCGGCACCGCCGGGGCGGCCCGCAATCGGGCCTGCCCCGGCAGCCGGTCGCTCACGAATTGCCGTTGGGATCGATCGCGCTCCCCTGCTCCGCGGCGGCTTCGTCGGCCGGGACCCTGTGGATTACCGCGCGCGCCCGGCCGTTCGGGTCGATCGCGGAGCCCTGCTTCTCCCAGATCCGGCCCGGCCGGGGAGCGGGGGCCGGCGGTGCGGGAACCCCAGCCAGCAGACTCTCCAGCCAGGCCCAGGCACGGGCCGTGAGACCGGGAACCAGCCCCGTGTCCCGGATCCCGGCAGCCCGGGACGGGGCTGGCAGTGCCAGGAAAAGAGTCGCCGTCAAACCCGAGGCGATGAGGACACGTCGAATCTGCTGAGACATCGCAAACCTCCTAGGAAAGAGCGGGGCGTGCCGGGACCGGCATGATCCAAGCGCCCGCAGTGCAACCTTCACTGAAATACTCAGTGCTCCGGGTCACGCGAACAGAGCTGAATTTCTCCCCTCAAGTAGCTCAATTGTCCTCTTCCGCCCTCCCGGAGTCGAGGTCCGCCTCTCATCGGCCATAATCTCCGGCGCCATGGAAGACCAACTCGCCGAGACGTGGAGCATTCACGACCGGATCAACCTCTACCTGCTGGACGCCGTCGCGCCGGCGGCCCTCGCCTCCGTCTCCGCTTCGAAAGGACGGACCGTCGCCGAGCAATTCGCCCACGTCCACAACGTGCGCCTGATGTGGCTCGGCTCGGCGGCGCCGGAGCTGCTGGAAGGCTTGGAGAAGATCGAAAAAGGCGCAGCGACGGACAAGGACTTTCTCGCCGCCGCCCTCACCGCCTCGGGACGAGCCGTCGAAGCCCTATTACGCAAGAGCCTCGCCAGCGGCGGCCGCGTCAAAGGTTTCAAACCCCACGCCGCCGCCTTCCTCGGCTACCTGATCTCCCACGAATCCCACCACCGCGGGCAGATCGTGCTGACCCTGAAGCAGGCCGGGGCACCCGGTGGACAAGAAGACGGCGTACGGGATCTGGGAGTGGGGGGTACGGTGAGGGACGCCCGGGCATGCATGCCCGGGCTGTGAACGGTGCCGGATGAATCCGGCTAGGCTGGGCTCAATGAGCCTGCAGGCTGGAGAGAGCGCTCAGCACCTCTTCGCTGTGCGTGGCCGGCTTGACGCCCGTGAAGACCTTGGCGATCTTCCCCTCGGGGTTGACGATGAAAGTATTGCGGGCCGCCAGCTTGTTGCCGTTGTACTCCATCACCGAGCCATACTGCGCCGAGACCTTGGCATCGGGGTCCGAGAAGAGCTTGAAGGCGAGCCCCTCCTTGGTGCAGAACTCCTTGTGGGACTGGGCGGTATCGACGCTGACGCCGAGGACGACCGCATTGGCCTTCTCGTACTTGGCCAGGTCGCGCTGGAAATTGTGCGCCTCCAGCGTGCAGCCGCCCGTGAAGTCCTTGGGATAGAAATAGAGCACCACCCACTTCCCCCGGAAGTCCTTGAGGGCAGCCGCGTGGCCCTCATTGGTGGTGAGGCTGAAGTCGGGAGCCGGCGAGCCGGCCGCCGGCACCGCTGGGGCATCCGGAGCAGCATGGACAAGCATCGCCGGCGCCAGCAGGGCACCGAGGACGAACAACACGAGAACGCAGCGTCGAGCTGAGGTCATACGGGAGTCTCCTAGAGGATCGGGTTGAGGTGACACCGGAAGATCCTAGCAGAACGCCGGCCTCGGCGGACCGGTCTCTACGATGCTCAAGCATCGAAGTCACGGCCAGCAGACCCGAGCCGCCGGTTGGCATCCTGCGGCCCGGGTCCATCCTGGGGTCAGTTCACCGTGATCGTGCAGGAGAGATTCGCAGCGGTGGTGCCGGTCCAGGTCACCGTAATCTGCGCCGGATCGGAAGGGTCGGGCAGGCCAATGCCTACCGTGTTCTGGCTGCAATTGGGATACAAGCGGTCAGGATCGATCTCTCGCGCCCAGACGCAGCCGGAGACGGGCGACGTGCGGGTCTGCGTCGAGCTGAAACCGGGCGCCAGGCTGCCGAAGATCTGGGCCGAGCAGGCGCAAAGGCAGGTCTTGTAGACCCGGGTCTCCGGCACCGTCACCGAAGAGAGGTTCTGGACGGTGATGTTCCCGGCCGAGGCGGCGGTGGCCCCGAGCAGGAACGCGGCGGCGAGGAAACGGGCGGCTCTGTTCATGGCATCTCCTTGTCTTTGGCTTGCACCCTTCAAGGGAACGGCTGAGGCCGTGCCAGGGTGAGCCCCTCACCGTTGAAGATGCCGTCCGTGGCGCCGTATTACCACGGGGTATCCCCGATCTCGCCAGGTTGCCGGTTCCGCGTCAACAGCGATCTATTGAAGAAGGCCCACGAGTTGGGTATCAACCCTGCCACGACTCTCGAAGAAGCCTTGGTCGAGGAGATCAGGAAGAGGAATCGCGAGATCTGGCTGGAGGAGAATCGCGATGCGATCGAGACCTACAATGAGCTCGACGCCAGGCAAGGCGTCTTTAGTGATGGCCTGCGGGGTTTTTGATCCGATTCACGTCGGCTTGGGGAAGCGGCATCGCAGCGGGGACCTCCAGACCCGGCCGACCCTACTCTACTTCGGCTGACCTTGAGGACTGATCGCGTCAACCTCAGCGGTAATGGTACTTACACGCCACGATCGTTACAGAATCCTGGTCCACCTTGTAGACCAGCCGATGCTCGCCGTCGATGCGGCGCGCCCAGTACCCCTGAAGCTCGTGGCGCAAGGGCTCGGGTTTGCCCAGACCTGAAAATGGTTCTCTCAGGATATCCAGGATGAGAGCGACGATCCTGCCATAGATCTTTTTATCCGTTGTCGCCCAAGTTGTGAAGTCTTCAAAGGCAGTCCGCTCGAAAACAATCTTCCTGCTCATGAGAGATCGCCGAGATCGACGACCTCAAGATCCCGCCCTTGGGCCACGTTCTCAATCGCTTTCAACAGCCGCTCGCGGTTGGCGGGGGAACGGAGAAGGTAGGCCGTCTCGTCCTCTGAGGCTTCGGCAGCTTCGCAGATGGCGATCTCGATTTCACGGTCCTGGAACTGATGCTTGAGCGTGTCGAGGAAGTGCTGATCGAGCTCGTCCGCACGAAGCTTATAGATCGTATACATCGGTAAGATCCCCCTTTGCCCGGATCAAGGGATTCCGCGCCACACAACTCTAACACAGTCCCCCGATCACGGGTCAGGGGCATTGGGGACGCTGCCAGCCTGGAGGATCTGCTGCCCGCGGTAGATTGAGTTGCCTTGCATATCAGCCCCGCCCAAGACCCTCACCTGTACCCGACTGGGGCGGTCTTGCCTTTCGTCCCTGCCGTCCCTGTTGTCCTTGCTGTCCCTTTCTTTGCTGTTTCTCCCTCTTCTCCCGGGTCTTGGGAGGGGAAAACGGAGACGCCACCGAGGCGTCTCCGCAGCGTGGGACAAACCTGAATCCCTACTCCGCCACCCCCTTCTCCTTGAGGATGTTCCACACCTTCTCCGGCGTCATCGGGATCTCGATGTGCCGCACTCCCAGGTGCGCCAGCGCGTCGACCACGGCGTTGACGATCGCCGGCGGGGCACCTACGGTGGCGGATTCGCCGACGCCTTTGGCTCCCAGCGGGTGGTGGGGGGAGGGAGTCACCGTCTTGTCGGTCTCCCACTTCGGCGTCTCCATGGCGGTGGGGACGAGGTAGTCCATGAAGCTGCCGCCCGAGATGTTGCCGCTCTCGTCGTAGCTGATCTCTTCGAAGAGCGCCGGCGCCAGGCCCATGCTCAAACCGCCGTGGATCTGGCCGTCCACGATCATCGGGTTGATGATGTTGCCGCAGTCGTCCACCGCCAGGAAGCGGCGCACTTTCACCTCGCCAGTGCCGCGGTCGATGTCCACCACGCAGATGTAGCTGCCGAAGGGGAAGGTCAGGTTCGGCGGATCGTAATAGTCCACCGCTTCGAGCCCTGCCTCCATCCCCGGCGGATGATTGGTGTAGGCGGCGAAGGCGAGCTCCTGGATGGTCTTCGACTTCTGCGGTGCGCCCTTGACGGAGAACTTGCCGGGCTCCCACTCGAGGTCGTCCTCGCTCACCTCGAGCAGGTAGGCCGC
Source organism: Thermoanaerobaculia bacterium (assembly GCA_036275055.1). GTDB lineage: Bacteria > Acidobacteriota > Thermoanaerobaculia > Multivoradales > UBA5704 > DATARR01. The sequence continues at coordinate 17,032 of DASUEN010000318.1, read as the reverse complement.
GATCTTCTTCGCCTTGTCGCGGATCTTCCGCGCCGCCATGGCCCCGGCGGCTCCGGCCGTCGGTGTCGAGCGGCTGGCGTAGGTGCCGAGGCCGTAGGGAGCGGTGTCGGTGTCCCCCTCTTCGACCTGCACGTGCGCCGCCGGGATGCCCAATTCTTCCGCGACGATCTGGGCGTAGGTCGTCTCGTGCCCCTGCCCTTGCGACTTGGTGCCGAAGCGGGCGATGGCCTTGCCCGTGGGATGGATGCGGATCTCCGCCGAGTCGAACATCTTGATGCCCAGGATGTCGAAGTCTCGCGACGGACCAGCGCCCACGATCTCGGTGAAGGTGGAGATGCCGATCCCCATGAATTCCCCGCGCGCCCGCTTCTCCGCCTGCTCCTTGCGGAGCTCGGCGTAGCCGATCTTGTCCATCGCCTTCTTCAGAGCCCCCGCATAGTTGCCGCTGTCGTACTCCCAACCGAAGGCCGACTTGTAGGGGAACTTGTCTTCCGGAATGAAGTTCTTGAAGCGCAGCTCGGCCGGGTCCATCTTCAGCTCCTGGGCCAGCACGTCGGTAACCCTTTCGATGGCGTGCACGGCCTCGGTGACGCGGAAGGAGCAGCGGTAGGCCACACCGCCCGGCGGCTTGTTGGTGTAGGCCGCGTCCATCTCGGTGAAGGCCGTCTTGATGTCGTAGGAGCCGGTGCAGATCGAGAACAGGCCGGCCGGGAATTTCGACGGGTTGGCCGCGGCGTCGGCGTAGCCGTGATCGGCAAGCGTCTTGATGCGCAGCGCCGTCATCGTGCCGTCCTTCTTCGCGGCAAGCTCGGCCGTCATGTGGTAGTCGCGGGCGAAGGAGTCGGCCTGCAGGTTTTCCATCCGGTCCTCGACCCACTTGACCGGCTTGCCGATCACCACCGACGCCGCGATAGCGATCACGTAGCCCGGATAGACCGGCACCTTGCCGCCGAAGCCGCCGCCCAGGTCGGGAGAGACGACGCGGATCTTCTCTTCCGACAGGCCGACGTGCCCGGCCACCAGGGCGATGACGGTGCGGATGGCGTGCGGCGCCTGGGTCGTCATGTAGACGGTCAAATGCGTGTTCGTCTTGTCGAAGTCGGCCACGCAGCCGCAGGTTTCGATCGAGGCGACGTGGATGCGCGGAATGTAGATGTCCTGCTTCACCGTCACGTCGGCCTCGGCGAAGGCCTTGTCGGTCGCCGCGCGGTCGCCCGTCTCCCAGTGCCAGATGTGGTTGTCCGTCTTCCCTTCCTTATCGGTGCGCAGCACCGTCGCGCCTGGCTCCAGGGCCTTTTTGGGATCGACCACCACCGGCAGCGGCTCGTAGTCGACCTCCACGGCGTCCACGCCGTCGGCCGCGGCATAGCGGTCGGTGGCGATCACCGCCGCCACCTCCTGCGCCTGATACATCACTTTTTCGACCGGCAGCACCATCTGGGTATCCGACATCAGCGTCGGCATCCAGTGCAGCTTGTAAGCCTTCAGCGTCTCGCCGGTGATCACCGCCAGCACGCCCGGAATGGCGAGGGCTTTCTCGGTGTGGATGGCGAGGATCTTGGCGTGCGCGTAGGGGCTGCGCACGATGTCCATGTGGAGCATCCCGGGGAGCTTGATGTCGTCGACGTAATGCCCCTGGCCGCGAATGAAGCGCGGATCTTCCTTGCGCTTCATCGAGTGGCCCATGCCGCAGACTTCCGGACTGGTTCGAAGTGTCGTCGTCGCCATGGCGTCTCCCTTATTTCGCGGCTAATTCGGCGGTTTCCGCAGGCTGCCGAAGCGCGGCCGCCGCGTGCTGCACGGACTTGATGATGTTGACGTAACCGGTGCACCGGCAGAGGTTGCCGGAGATCGCCTGGCGGATCTCCCCTTCGCTGGGATCAGGATTGTTCGCGAGCAGGGCCGAGCTGGTGAGCATCATCCCCGGCGTGCAGAAGCCGCACTGCAGCCCGTGCTCCTGCCAGAAGCCATTCTGAATGGCATGGAGCTGGCCTCCCTGCTCCAAACCTTCCACCGTCGTCACTCCACGGCCGTCGGCCTGCACCGCGAGCACGGTGCACGATTTCACGGGCACGCCGTCGAGCAGCACGGTGCAGGCGCCGCAGTGCGTGGTGTCGCAGCCGATGTGGGTGCCGGTCATGCTCAGGGTTTCGCGCAGGAAATGAACGAGCAGGAGGCGCGATTCGACCTCCGCCTTGTGATCGCTGCCGTTGACCTTGACTTGGATTTGATGTTGCGCCATGGCTCAATGCCCCCCGGCCCACTGAATGGCCCGCTTGATGGCGCGCGCCGTCAAGACGCGGGCCATGTTCTGCTTGTACTCGACGGCCCCGCGCCGGTCGGCGTTGGGCGTGGCGGCGGCTCCCGCCAGGCGCGCGGCTTCGGCGATCACGTCGTCGCTCGGCTGCTTGCCGGTGAGATATTTCTCGGCGTCGGTGGCACGCAGCGGCACCGGGCCGGCGTTGGTCAGGCCGATTCCTACCTTTGCCACTTCTCCACCGCCGCCGAGCGTCAACTGCACGGCGGCAGCCGCGGTGGCGAAATCCCCCACCTTACGCTCCAGCTTCACGTACGAGCCGCCGCTTTTCGCGGGCGGCACCGGGATACGGATTTCGGTCAGGATTTCGTCCGCCGCCAGCGCGGTGGTGAAGAGGCCGACGAAAAACTCATCAATGGGAATGGTGCGCTCGCCGTTGGGGCCAGTCGCCACCACCTCGGCGCGCAGCGCCAGCATGGTGGCCGGATGATCGTTGGCCGGATCGCCATGGGCCAGGTTGCCGCCCACGGTCGCCAGGTTGCGCACCAGGGGATCGGCGATCACCTCCGCGGTCTCGGCCAGCAGCGGGTACTTGGTGCGGATCAGCTCGGAGTGCTCCAGCGCCGATTCGCGAGTGCGTCCGCCGATCTTCAGGACGCCGCCTTCCTCCTTGACGTACTCCAGGCCGGGGATGCGGCCGATGTCCACCAGGTGGCTGGCGGAGCCGAGCCTCAGCTTGAGCAGCGGCAGAAGGCTCTGCCCTCCGGAGAGGACCTTGGCCTCCTCGTGGCTTTGGAGGAACTTCAGGGCCTCCTCCAAAGTCTGCGGTGCATGGTAGTCGAACGCTGCGGGGATCATCGCTTATCTCCTTTCCGCGCGACAGCCTACTTGAGCAGGAACCAATAGACCAGCAGGGCGAGAACGATCACTACGATCCAAAAACCAGGACGGCTGAGAGTGCGAACCGCGGCCCGGCCGGCCGCCTGCGCTCCCAAGGCGCCGACGTCCAAAACGTTTTCTTCAGCCGCCGGAGGAGGAGCCGGGGGCGGGGGCGGAGGCGAAGCAGGCTGCGGTTCCGAGCTGGCCGCGGGCGCGATGGCGGGGACGGGATCTTCCGTTGGCGGCGCAACAACCGGCGCCTCCGCCGGCGCCGCAGCGGGAGTCGTTTCGAGCTCGCGGCGCATGCCGTCGGTGAACTTCTGGAAGAGTTGATCGCTGACGTCCTGGATCATGCCGCGGCCGAACTGCGCCAGCACGCCCATGACGTTGACGTCGGAGACGACCGTCACCTCCGTCTCGGCCGGCCCGCGCGCCACGACTTTGCTTTTCATCCGCATGTCGGCGCCGCCCTTGCCGCGCGTCTCCTGGCCCGAAGCGGCGATGTCGGCCTCGCCGGCGGCCTCGTCCAGGCGGTCGAACCGCATCTTGCCTTTATAGCTGGCCGTCACCGGCCCGACCTTGATGGTCATCGTTCCGGTGTAGGTCGTCTCGTCCACTTTCTCGGTGATGGCGGCTCCGGGCAGGCAGCGGGCCACCTTGGTTGGATCGGTGAGGAAGCCCCACACCGCCGCGGCAGGGGCCTGGACGACGACGCTCTGGGTGATCTCCATTCCCATAAAGGTTTCTCTCCCTCACGCCGCGAGCAGGGGAAGGAGCCGCTCCAGCGACTCCAGGTTGTGAGCCGGAAGCAGGCGATCGACGAACGGCAGCGCCGCCGCCATGGCGCGCGCCGTCGGCTCGTAGCGCGCGTCTCCGGCCAGGGGATTGAGCCACAGCACCCGCCGCGCCCGCGCCCGGATGGCCCGCATCGCTTCCGCGAGCGGTGCCACGTCGCCGCGGTCGAGACCGTCGCTCAAAACGATCACGATCGTCCGCCCGTTGACCCGCTCGTCGAGATCGTACTTCACGAACTCCGCCAGGCACTCCCCGATCTTGGTGCCGCCGGACCAGTCAGGAACCTGATGCGCAAGGCGCTCCAGGGTGAGATCGACCTTGCCGGGGCGCAGCCAGGGAGTGAGGCGCACCAGCGCCGTGTTGAACGCGAAGATCTCCGTCGAGCGATCCGATTTCGTCACCCGCCGCAAGGCGAGCACGAAGGTGAGGAGGAAGCGGGTGTGCGGGTCCATCGAGCCGCTGGTGTCGCACAGCACCACCAGCCGCGGTTTTTCGATCGGCCGCGCCCGCCGCGCGAGGGAAAGGAATTCGCCGCCGTGGGCCACCGCTCGCCGGAAGCTGCGCCGCAGGTCGGCCTCGCCGCGCCCGCGCACCGGCACCCGCCGCCGGCTGGGGCGGGTGGCGAGGCGCAGGATCAATCGCCCGAGCAGGCGCTCCATCGCGGCCTGGTCAGCCGCCGAATAGTCCTCGAAAGACTTGCGGCGCAGCACGGCCTCCGGGCTGTATCCCGGCTCCTCTCCCTCCGCCACGGCGACCTCTCCCGCCTCGCTCTCCCGCCGTGAAGGGAGCTTGCCCCCTTTCCGTGGCCTGGGCGGGGCGGCGCGGGTGGGGTCGCGAACGATCGGATTGGACGATCCCGTTGCTGCCGGTGCGCTCCACAACTGATCGAAGAGATCCTCGAAAAGCGCCACGTCGCGCTGCCGGATCTTGAGCGCCGTCCGCAGGGCCCGGCGCACCTCGTCGCGATCGCCGAGATCGATCAACGTCAACGCCGCGAGGCCGTCCGCCTCGTCGCTCAAGCTCACGTTGATCCCGTGATGGCGGAGCGCCCCGCTGAAATGCGCCAAATGGCGGACGAGGTCGGACGGAACGGTCGCGCTCATCCCGCGGCCTCCGCCAGCACGGCCTCGATGCCGCCCTCCCCCATCTCGCGCAGGTCGTGCTGATCCTTGAGGATACATCCCAAGGTCTCGGCCACGGTCTCGCGGTCCAGGTGCTCGCTGTGCAAATGGCAGAGCGCCTGCGCCCAATCGATCGTCTCCGCCACGCCCGGCGCCTTGGAGAGCCGGCGCCGCCGCAAGGCTTGCATGAAGCGGCCGATCTCCGCGGCCAGCCGCGTGCTGGCGCCCGGCACGCGGGCGCGCAGGATGCGTACCTCTTTCTCCAGCGTCGGATGCTCGATATACAAGTAAAGGCAGCGGCGGCGCAGGGCATCGCCGATCTCGCGCGTGCGGTTCGAGGTGAGGACGACGTAGGGGACGTGCTCCGCCTGGATGGTTCCCAGCTCCGGAATCGTCACCTGAAAATCGGACAGCACTTCGAGCAAAAAGGCTTCGAAGCCGTCGTCGGCGCGGTCGATCTCATCGATCAGCAGCACCGCCGGGCTCAAGGGGCGCGTGATGGCGCGCAACAGCGGGCGCTCCAACAGGTATTCACGGCCGAAGATCAGGTCCTCGATCTCCTCCGCGCTCTTCCCTTCGTCCTCGGCCATGCGCAAGCGCAGCATCTGCCGCTGATAATTCCATTCGTAAAGGGCGGTCGAAACGTCCAGCCCTTCGTAGCACTGGAGACGGATCAGCTCGGTTTCGAAGAGCCGCGCCATGACCTTGGCGATCTCGGTCTTCCCCACGCCGGCGTCGCCTTCGATGAGCAGCGGCCGGCGCATTTCGCGGGCCAGGAAGAGGGCAGTGGAGATCGCCGGATCGGCGATGTACCCTTGCGCCTCCATCGCCTCCTGGAGAGCCGCGATCTCCGGCCTCAAGCCGCGCCCTCCAGGGCCGTGAAGCTCTCCGGGGCCGTGAGGAAACGCTCGCGACAGCCGCCGCAGCAGAAGTACCAGGTGCGCCCGCCGTACTCAGCGGTGTGGCGGGCGCCGGAGATGGCGACCGTCATACCGCAGACGGGATCGATCGCATCGGCTGGCGCCGCACCGGGGGACGCGGCCGTCTTCGTCTCCTCCTTCGGGACGGCGGGAGCGGCCCGCTGCAGCTCGACGATCTCGGCGAGGATGGAGAGGGCGATCTCCTCCGGCCGTGCGGCCTTGATGTCGAGCCCCGCCGGGCTGTGGATCGCATCGAGGGCGGCGGCCTTGACGCCGGTCGAGAGGAGGACCTCGCGCATCTGGGCGAAGCGGCGCCGGCTGGCCACCACGCCGAGGTAGTCCGGCGCCATGGCCAGGGCGTCGCGGATGGCCGCCTCGTCGCGCTCTCCGAGGGTGGCCACCACGGCGTAGCGAGGGCCGTGGGACGGTGCGAAGAGCCGTGGCGACCGGCCGGGATCGGTGAGCACCTGGTCGGCTTCGGGGAAGAGGTCCGGCTCGGCCGCGGGATCGACGGCCACGACCGCATAGCCCATGGCCTTGCCCAGCCGCGCCAGGGCCCGGGCCGTGGGGGAGACGCCGAACACCACGAGGCGCGGCGCCGGCAGGACGGGCTCGAGATAGATCTCCACGGTCCCTCCGCTGTTGCACGTCATGGGGAACACGGTGACCCCGGGGCGCCGCTCGGTTTCGGGATTGGGCGCCAGAGCAACGAGGCGCGGCTGCCCCTCCGCGAGCACCCGCCGGGCCTCCCGCACCACCGTCGGCTGGGTGCAACTGCCGCCCAGAAAGCCGTGGAAAGCGCCGGAGGCGGTGATGAGCGCCATGTCCCCCGCCTGCGACGAGCTCGCCGGCTGGCGCCGCACCACCACCGCGAGGACGAACGGCTCCTCCCGGCGGGCAAGGTCCGCGGCCATCTGGAGAAGGTCGGCACGCATGGCCGGCCAACGATACGCCTGGATGGCGGTGGGTTCAAGGTCAGGCGCCGTTATATTCTGCCGTGTATGCCGGACGGTTCGTACATCCTTGAGAGAGACTTTCGAGGGCACCGCAGTGCTTGCGAAGGGCTTGCACGGCCAAGGCGGTGGAGAGCGCTGGCGAGCTCCAGAAGCCAAGGGGACGGAACACCGCGTGGTCAGGCCAGCAGCCTTCCGGGAGCTGGCGGCTGGCCAGCCTTTCAGCGAGATCTGTGGTCAGACGCCGAGGTGCTCCCAGAGTCGCGAGGCCGAGCAGAAGGCAAGCTTCGTCGATCACGGAAAGGGAGGCGTTTACGCGTTCCTGCAATCGGCGAACGAGAAAGGCCGAATCCGGCGGGAACACCTGCTGCCGGAGCTTTCCAGGTAGCAATGCTGCAAAGTACAGGAGGGAGAAGGGAGACCGATAGTACCGGGTTCCCTCCTCGAAGCTCCAATCGGCGAAAACGCGCCGCAGCCAGCGGCTGGTTTCGGAGCAAGCGAAACCGTTGCGGAACAGGAAGCGAATGACGTTGACGTTGACCACCGGATCGACGTCTTCCGGCCTGAGCTCGTCTTCGATCCAGGTGGGAAACCAGCCTTCCGCCGTGATCTGGCGCGCAATGCGGCGGGCCACGCGCCGGTAGGCGAAGCGTTCTGGAAGATGCCGTTGCAGGACAGTGTGGAGCAGACAGACGTCATCCAGGTCGGGCCCGATCCCTTTCTCCAGAAAAGCGTAGAGACCTCCCGGGCGGCGCTTCTCCAGCAGAAAGGGGAGCCCACGCCCAAGCATCGTCCCCACTGGCTCCCCCAACTCCCGACCCAGGGCGAAGAGAATCCACCCCGTAACGAAAGGTGACTCCACCGGATGGCACCCCCGCATCTCCAGATTATCGGCCCAAAGGGTGAGAAACTCGCCCGTGCCGGTTTGCTCCGCTGCGAGCCAGGCGAGACCACGCCCGATGATATCCAGATATACCGGCTGATCCATCACTGCTATTTATGCGATTCCCGGCTTGGTCGCCACGTAATCGTGTAGGACGAGGGCGTCGATACCGGTGGAGAGATAGCACTCGACGGCATCCGCCGGCGTCTCCACGATGGGCCGCTCGTTGACGTTGAACGACGTGTTGAGGAGGACCGGCACCCCGGTGACGTTGCGGAACTCCTCGAGGAGCCGATGGAACCGTGGATTGGTGGTGCGGCTCACGGTCTGTACCCGGGCCGTGCCGTCCACGTGCGTGACAGCAGGGATCACGCTCCGTTTTGCGGCGAGCACCGGCACCACGCGGAGCATGTAGGGGCTGGGAGATGCGACGTCGAACCACGCCGAAGCGTCCGCTTCCAATACGGCAGGAGCGAAGGGCCGGAAGGACTCGCGGTGCTTGACCTGGTGATTGAGGTGGTCTTTCATCCTGGCCGGCCTCGGGTCCGCCAGGATGCTCCGGTTCCCGAGGGCACGGGGCCCGAACTCGGAGCCCCCCTGGAACCAGCCCACGATCCGCCCCTGGGCCAGCAGCCGAGCCGCAAACCGCTCGGGAGCCTCCAGCCGGCGCAGCTCCAGGCCCGAGCGGCGGAGGGCGGTCTCGACGTCGGAATCACTGTAGCAGGGTCCAAGGTAGTCGTGGGACACGCCCTCGCTCCAGGGCTGGCCCAGGAGATGACGGGCGCCAAACAGGGCGCACCCCAAAGCCTGGCCGGGATCTCCGCAGTTGGGCATCACGTACAGCCTCTCGAACCGTGAGGCCCGCAACGCTTTTTCATTGGCGACGCTATTGAGCCCCACGCCGCCCGCGATGCAGAGGTTCCCTGAACGACTCCGCCTCGCCAGCGCATGGACTGCATTCAGAACGATATCCTCGAGGAGCGCCTGGCCCGCGTAAGCGACGTCGGCATGGACCTGCTGGAGGGGCTCCCCCGGCTCGCGCTCCGGCGTGAATTGGCGGAGGGCCTGGAAGAGCGCCCGGTCGGACAAGAACCGGAACGAGCCGTCGGGGAACAGAGTCAAGTTGAGGATCAGGTGGCGGTAAACCGTGTCTTCGCCGTAGGGGGCCAATCCCATGGTCTTGCCTTCCTGCCCCTGACGGAAGCCGAGATACGAGGTGAAAGCCGCATAGATCCGGCCCGGGCTGGAGACAGGGAAGACGTGCTCATGGAACACCCGAACGTCGGTACCCCGCCCTTCACCCAGGGTGATGGCGAGCTTGGCGCCTCCCAGCCTCTTCAGATCCTCGCCGCAGGTGTCCACCGTCAGCACAGCCGCTTCCGCGAAGGAGCTGCCGAGGAACGCTTGCCGCTGGTGGATCGCGTGGTGCTCGATGTCGAGGAAGACCTGGGACTGGGGAAAACATCGCTGGAGCTTCCGCAGGTTGCTCGGCCACCATTGATTGAGCGTGAACGAACAGTTGCTGGTCACCACGAGGTCGATGTCCTCGGGGCCGATGGGAAGGCCGGCCAGCAGCGCTTCCAGAAAAGGCCGGAAGGTCTCTTCGAAGACGAAGCTGGGGGGAAACTTGCGGAACGCGGCCACCAGGAGCCAGTGAATCGAGGCCTCGACAGGACTCCTCTTGCTGAGGATGCCTTCGAGCTCCTGCCGTCCGAAGATCAGAGCGTCCTTCTGCCCGGTGAAGCGCTCGAGGAGCAGCGCCCGGATTCCGTGCTCCGGAGAGATCAGAGCGGCGCTGGCACCATGGCCGGTGAAGCAGAGGCCCAAGACGTTGCCACGCTCCGCCGGCTTGCCGGAACGGGTGCGTTGCCTCTGCCGATCGCTTCTTTCGCTCCACATCTCCATCTTCTCTCTCCTCGCGAGTTGGCGTGCGCCGGCTCACGACGGGAACGGCTGCCCTGCCGGCGGCAGTGCCGCTTCGCCGAGGTCTTCCTCGAAGAGAACGCGCGTGTCCGGATCGAAAAAGAGCACGTGACGCCCCGAAGATGGGGTGGAAGCCCGCCGGAAGTCCGCCCGCGCCCGGCCCGGCGTTTCGTAGAGACGTCCCCACAAGCGGGCGGATCGCTCGCTTCCATTCAACCGGTAATTGCAGGCCAACGAGTACAAATCGCAACACGGAAGGGTCCGCAAGCGCAGGGCTCGCAGTTGCCCGGCCTCCACCTTGCGGCCAGGGTGCCGGCAGGCCAAAGCGGCCGACGCGCGCTCCAGTGTAAACCCCAATTGCGAGCAGGCCTCCCCGATCTCGGAGCTCGCTCTCTCCAGCTTCTCCAGGAAGCGCACGGCCATGGCGGCGGCACCGGCACAGCCGGCATGGCCCGCCGCTGGCATCGTGCTCCGGTCCAAGGCCAACAGGCGGTGTGCCCCGCCGACCGCCTCCCGGCTCGCTGCCCCCGGTTGCACCACGTGCAGGAACGGCTCGAAGCCCGGAGGGAGTTGGCGCAGCCACGGTACGCTGCCGCGATAGACGACCACGGCCGGCGTCCGCAGCGTCATGCACTCGGTAACCTGCATGTATCCGTACTTCACCACGGCCAGCCGCGCTCGCTCGACCAGGCCGAAGAGCACCGGATCCGCCGGCGGGTGAATGATCCGCACCCGGCCCGGTGCCTGCCGCGACTTGGCGAGCCGTTCCTCTTCCCCGGTCCATCTGGAGACGACGACCAGGGCCTCGAAACCCTGCGCCGAGAGCGCTTCCATGAGCGAGAGGCCGAAGCTCAGCACCTCGCTGTCATATCCGAGCACGACGACCAGCCGCTCGCCGCAGAGGCCCAGCTCCGCGAGAAGCCGGCTGGCCTCCTCCCTCCAGACTTCGACGTACGGCGAGACCTGCAGCATCCGGCGCGGCGTCTCCTTCTCCGGCAGATGGAAAGAGTTGGGGCCATTGAGGATCACCGCGTCCATCATGCCGCCGAAGCTTCGCCAGGCAAGTCCCGTGACACAAGGATTGTAGACGTTGTCCAGCATCGCCACTGGAATGCCCAGCTCGATGGCAGCCAAGGTCGTCTCGAGCAGAGTCCCCGCCAGCGGCGCCTCGCCCACTACCACGACGTCCGGTCGAATCTGCCGGAGGGCGCGGCGGAATACCCGCCGGTTCTGTCGCGCGCCGAGCAGGTCCGGACGAGTGAAAGGAATCTCGACATAGCGTACCCGGGAGTCCAGCAGCCTGGTCAGCGCGTCGCCGTAGTCTTCGTGCCCGGGACAGAAGACGACGACCTCGTGGCCCCGCCCGATCATCTCGAGCGCCAGGCGCAGGGAGCGCTTGTAGACACCGATCTGTGCCTCGCCGTTCGTCCTCGCGAAACAGTAGGTGGCCAACAGAAATCTCACGATGCGGAGTCCTGGCTCGCGGGCATGGCTGCCGCCGGAGATTCCTCTCCCCAGAGGGTGAGGGAGGCCTCGAACACTTCGGCCAGGATGGCGGCCGCGGCGTCCCGCAAGGGCTGCGACAGGTGCTCCACGGCGCTGAGGCCGCTGGCGGCTCGTTCGAGGCAGAAAGCCCAGAAGGTCTCTGGTGTTTCGAAGCCGTGACGGATCAGGTTGAGTTGCCGCCGGCCGGCGTCGTCCTCCAGGTCCATCAGATCGTTGAGGTACTGGGCGATCTCGGAGGAGATCGCCACGGCAGCGAGGAGAGGCCCGCGCGATCTGGGATCTGCCGGCGCCAAAAGGTTCTGGTAGAGAATCATGTCGTAGGCGACGGCCTTGCGCTGCACGATGCGTGCGTACTCGTCCCGGGTGATCGCGGCGCCGCAGACCACCTCGGCCAGAGCTCCCGGCGGGATGCGGGCGAAAAGCTGTGCGGTGGTATCGGCGCAAACGTCGAGCCCGAGCTGCCGAAACCGGCGTTGACCATGATTCAGAACCCAAAAGCCGAGAAGTGCCGATGCGCAGCACAAAGCCGCGGGAGAGCCGCGGGGACAAAGGCGCTCGAGCGTTCCCAGGACCGTGACCTGTTTACGCTTGAAATCCCGGTGGTCGTCCATCCCGTCGTCCACCAGGCGAGCTCCAAGATAAGTCATCACTGCCACGGCCAGCCGCCGGGCATCTTCCTCCGCTTCCAGCGCCAAAGGGGGTGCCAGTTGCGCCGAGAGCCAGCCGCCCCAGCGCAGCCAGTACAGGTACTGATCGAGGGCCTGAGCCAAGGGGCTCAAGTGCGGCCGCAAAAGGTCGTCACGGCACAACGAATCGGCAGCTCGCGTGATCTCGGCTCGATAGGCCGCATGGTACTTCTCCAAGAAGGCGTAGACACGTTGCCGATAGCGCTCGTGGTGCGCCTGGCGGCCGGCCTCCAACTGCAACCAGACAGGCGAACCGGACCAGGCTGCGATCACGCCGCCTCCCTTCGGCCTGCCAGGACGGCGAGGCGGAAAAATACCGAATCGCTCACCATGGCCAGGAGCTGCCGCGCTTGCCGGAGAGAGAGGCCGGTCTCGCCCAGACGGTTCCTGACTCCCGGCCAGGCGTACACGGCGTCGACGCGGTCCAAGAGCCGGCGCGCCGGGGTGGGAAGGGAGGACCAGATCGAGTCCACCAGAGCGGTCCAGCGCCGGAACCGTAGGTCGCAAAGGTCGAGGACGTTGCCCACCAGTCGCGAGGGAGACTCCCACTCTGACAACGCTCGGCAGTGCTCCCAGTCGAAAGCGGAGCGCCGGGGACCGCCTGAGCCACCGTTCACGATCTCCATGACGAGCCGGACCAATTCCTCCACCACACCAGGGGCCGCGTTCAAATCGAACCAGAGGGTGTTGCCCGCTTCCTCCCAGAACTCGGGGTTGCGCGACAAACAGAGCGTGAGAGAGGGAGTGCCCGTGTGCGCCGCCAGATGGGCGGTGAAGGTGTCCAATCCCAGCAACAGGTCCCCGGCCGCGATGGCCGCATGGACGATCGGGATCGCCTGCGAGCTGTCGAGGGGCTTACCGTCGGATCGAGCCAGGAGACGGATGGCATCGCCGGCTGCCAGATACCCTTTTTCGCGACAGAGACGCCCCACCTCCGCCGCGTAGCCCGAGGCTGGGAGTGAGAGGCCGGGATAGATCGTGCACTCCAAACGCCGGGAGGAGGACAGGGCACGACGAACCACGCCGACGTAGCCCGCCCAGTCTCCGGGAGTCAGCGGAATCCGTTTCGAGGTCAACGGATTGACCACGAGGCGGAAGGGCTCTCCCGGCGAGCTGCTCTGCAGCGGTGCCAGCCGTGGCGCCTCTCGCCGCCGTGGGTCGCGAAACCGGCGACCGAACAGGTGCCGCAGGAGCCCCTGGAGAGCCCGTCCCTGATGTGGGAGCTCCGGCTCCAGCTCACAATGCCGCCTCGGTGCGCCGCCGTCCCCCGGCAGCCACCACAGGTTGCCTCGCCCTACCGAGACCTCCACCAAGTCCGAGGGACTGCGCAGCCGGGCGAAAGGCAGGAACATCATCTGCTCGGAAAACGTGGCGAAGACCACCAGCAGATCGCCGGCAAGCTCCAGAGCGAGGCTGTTCTCGATCCGTTCATAGGCGCGCAGTGGACGTCCCACGAGATTCCGTACCCGGACCGAGGGCACCAGCGTGCGCCAGATCCCGGGAAAAAAGGAGTAAACCTCGAAGCAGGATTCAGGAAACCGTGCCCTCAACCCCTGAAGGAAAACGCTGAAGGCAATCTCGTCCCCGACTCCAATACCCGGGCCGATCATCGCGATCACCCTCCGGTACGCCTTCCCGGAGAGCAAGCCGGCAGGCACCATGCCATACGGCTGGACAGGAAAATACAGATGCGCCTCCAGAAGCCGGTCGAGCACCGCCACACTCTGCTCGAAGGCAACGGGAGACGGCTTCCTCAGAAGGTCTTCAAGAAGGTCTACCAGATCGCGAACAAGATCGGACCGGCGGTCAAAAACCGTCAGCCGAAGCACCTCGTCTCGAATCGCGGCGAGGCTCTCCAGGCACTCCTTGACGTAGGTGGCGTTGCCGAAGCTGATGGGCCGGGAAATCAAGGACGAAGCGATCTCCCGGGCCATCTGACCTGCCGCCAGCAACGGTCGCGACAGATCCGCCGCAGCCACGGAGAAAGCGAACGGGCGCAACGCGCCCTCCGTATTGCCAGACATCGACGACTGCCTCATGGTGAGAGACGCCTGGTCGCCGTGCCCGGATCACTTGTCCTTCCCCAACAGAGCGCGGGCTGCTTCTGCGGGCAGCAGGACCGGCACGTAGCAAAGCACCATCCGCGGTGGCTCCGGAGGCCCTGGAGGCTCTTCAGGCGCGACGGCACGGAAACGCTCCTCGAAATACGGCACGGCTCTCGTAGCAAAGTACGGTTCGGTTGCGAAGCCCTCGAAGTAGGGTACCCCTTTCCGCGCCGCAGCTTCGAAGTACCGGCCCAGGTCAGCGACGCCCTGTGCTGCCATCGGGAAATCCTGGAAGTACCGGCTCAGAAGGGTTGCGGCGCCGAAGTACTCGGAAAAGTAGCCGGACTCGCTGCTGACCGCTGCACCAGCTTCTCCGGTGGATCGACTCACGCCAAGGAAAGCCAGCCTCCACGTCTCGTCGTGCTTCTCGAAACCGAAGTGGAGGTCGAATTCGAGCTGGTGCTCTTCCCAGGTCTTCGCCGACGACCAGAGGAGGCGGGTCGTCACGCTGGCATGGCCTGAGGACTCGCCCACGTCGGCCCGTAGCACGCGCACGAGGAGCAGCTCGACGTCCTCGGCCTCTCCAAGCACCTCGCGGGCCCTCTCGATGAAGTCTGCCGTTCGCAGAGGGCGATCCTGAACCCATACCGAGGGGAAGCTCAGGATACGCGCCAGTCCCTCCCAGTCTTTCGCTTCGAGAGCGTCTCGGAATTGGGCCGCCACTACACGGATGGGCTCGTCCGAGCTCGCCATATCGCCGTTCACGACTTCGTCATCCTTCGGATCGTCCGCCATGTCATCCTCCCACGGGAAACCACCCCGTTTCCGCAAGGTTCAGCCGACAAAATCTTCCATCCGAAATTTGATTATCTCGATATGTTCATGATCACCTGCTGCCAGCCTCACCAAGACTACCAGAGTTCAAAGCGATTCACAAGTGATCGTTTCGTCCTGGCGCTCCGGTGGGAACAGCGCGCGTCCGCGCGCAGAGATCATGAGGCTATGAATTCGAGGCGCCCCCGCCCTTCGCCCGCGCATAATCCTCCGGCACGTCGATATCGGCAAGGGCCGCAGCCGGCCAGGAGAGCACTTCCGCTTCGTCCCGATGGCGCTTCACCACCTGCCGGCCGCATCCTTCACCGGTCATCATCAGCAGCTCCATGAAGAGGCTGCGATCGTAGACCATGGGCGGCGCGTTGACGCCGTCGTAGTCGGAGATGACGAGCGGCGCCGTGGATTCGCGGTAGCGGGCGATCATGGCGGCGATCATCTCCGAGGTGACGAAGGGCATGTCCGCCAGCATCACCAGGGCCGCCGGCGCCTTGAAGCCCTGCACCGCCATGATGCCGCTCTTGAGCGAGGAGTTGATCCCCTGCTGATATAGGGGATTGAGCGCCCATTGGCAGGGCAGGTCTTCGATCTCGCGCTGCGCCTTGTCGGCCTCGTGGCCCAGAACCACCACCAGAGGGGAGAGACCGCCGGCCAGCGCCCGCTTCGCCGCTCGCCGCAGCACGCTCTCCCCGTTCAGCTCGAAGAGGAGCTTGTTGCTCCCCATCCGGCTGGAGGTGCCGGCCGCGAGGAGGATGCCGGCGACGTTACCGGTGCGCTCAGGCGGCATGGATGGCCTCCTTACGTTCCGCCAGGTGGCGCGGCTCGCGGTGGGCGGTGAACGCCAGCAATTCGGCGACGATGCTCATCGCCACTTGCCGCGGCCCATCGGCGCCGAGGTCGAGCCCCACCGGGCCGTAGACTCGCCGGCCGGCTTCTGGAGAGGCGCCGATCTCGCTGAGGATCGATTCGGTCCGCGCGCGAGGCCCCAGCAGGCCGACGTAGGGAACTCCCACAGCGAGGAGCCGCCGAGCCCACTCGCGGTCCTGGGCCAGCGAATGGGTCTTCACCACCGCCAGCGAACGCCCGGCGGGAGGGAGCTCGATCCCCTGGTCCTCGGGCCGCGCCAGGATCAGCCGCGCCGCCTGCGGGAACCACTCGGAGGCCAAGAGCGCCGGGCGATGATCGAGGAGGGTGACGCGGAATCCCGCGTCCGCCGCATAGGCCACGAGCGGCCGGGCGTCGTCGCCCGCGCCGCAGACCACGAGGTGGAGCGGCGCCGGCAGCACCTCGGCGAAGATCCCACGCCCGGCGACCTTCAGCACCGCGGAGCGCCCCCCCGGCACCAGGCTGCGGGCCTGCTCTCCGGCGAGCCGGTCGAGCTCGGCCGATCCAAGGGAACCCTGAACGGAGCCGTCCGGCGCCAGCAGAAGGCTCGCGCCCAGGTTCTCGCCCTCCACCACGGTGGCGAGGGCGAAGGAGGCGTCGCCGGCGAGGAGAACCCGCAGGCGGTCCGCGAGATCGGCCAGCGCCCCTTC
This sequence comes from Thermoanaerobaculia bacterium, assembly GCA_036275055.1. Taxonomy (GTDB): domain Bacteria; phylum Acidobacteriota; class Thermoanaerobaculia; order Multivoradales; family UBA5704; genus DATARR01. The sequence continues at coordinate 698 of DASUEN010000318.1, read as the reverse complement.
CGTGGCCGGCCGAATGAAGACGTCCACGAGACCGTTGCACCCCAGCCCGAGGCCCCAGACGATGTCCTCGTCCGCTCCGGTGCTGTAGTGCCGCAAGCTCGGCGTCCCGGTGGCCAGCACGGTCTTGGCCACCTCGCGCACGTCGGCCTCCAGGCAGCCGCCGCTGACGCTGCCGAGGGTGTCACCCGTCTCTTCGATGAGGAACTTGGCGCCGGGCCGGCGGTAGGCGGAGCCCACGATGTGGGTCACCGTGGCGAGCGCCGCCCGCCGCCCCGCCGCCTTGAGCTCAGCGAGACGCGCGAGGATCTCAGCCGTCTCCTTCCAATGGTTCATATCCCCGCCCCCTCCGGACGCTCAAAGATACCTCCTAGGGGAGGCGGGTTCAAGACGGCGCGCCGGCACCGTGTGATCCCCATAGGCGCCAACTTTGCTCAGAGCTCCCCCACCCAAGACCCTCACCCCTGCCCCTCTCCCGACCCCCGAGATCCCCCTCCCCGGGAGAGGGGAACCGGTTGGGGCGTTCTTGCTGTTCGTCCTTGCTGTCCCTGCCGTCCCTTTCGTCCCTTTCTGGCTGTTCTCGCTCTTCTCCCGGGGAGGGGGTGGCGTGGTCGGGAGAAGAGGGCCGGGGTGATGAGGGTCTTGGGCGGGGGAAGGCCGGCCCCCCACCCGCTTCCCTTCCCCACCGCCAATCAGGTATC
>DASUEN010000317.1:0-33037 GCA_036275055.1 Thermoanaerobaculia bacterium | reverse complement strand
GCAGTCGTTGATGGTGGTGCCGGTGCACGAGAAGGTTCTGCCGTTGCTGCAATTGGTCGAGACGTGGCAGGGCGCGCAGTTCTTGCGCACGCCGTCGCACTGCACGAAGTCCGCTCCGGAGGTGCAGTTGCCGCTGGCGCTGGTGCAGGAGATCGTGGGGCTGTTAGGGCCGCAGTCGTTGGTGACCGTGCACGACGCCTTCCAGACGGCACCCTCGGGGGCAGCCGATGGGTCGGCCGGTGAGAAGATCGCCGCCCGCAGGGTCTCGATGGACGGTTGAGTTGGCGCCGGCTGGTCCGCTGCCCAAGTCGGGAGAGCCAAGGTCAGGAGTAAGGCCACGAAGAACAAGCGCTTCATACATTCTCCTTTCCGCTCGCAAGTGAGCGCTGTTGGCGCATAGATGCTAGCAGGAGGGCAAAGGCTGCGCTACTGGCCAGACCTATTCCCCTTACCGCTGTTTTTTGCAAGAATGCAAGCCGGTCATCCTGGAGGAGTAGATTGAGCTTCAGCGAGTTGGTAAGGCTTCTAAGGAAAAACGGCTTCACGCTGGTCAAGGAGAAAGGTTCGATCCGTTACTATGCCAAGCCTGGCTGGCCAAATCTCGTCCGGGTCGACTATCATGGAACCAAGGAGGTTCCGAGTGGCACCTGTAGCTCGATTCTGAAGGCCGCCGGGATCAAGTAGGCGCAGGAGACGACATGCTCGACCTTCCATATTCACTGGTCATCGAAGCGACAGACGAGCCCGATTACTTTGGGTTCTACTCTCCGGAGCTGGCAGGCTTCTCGGGAATTGGGAGCTCTGTGGAGGACTGCCTCTACAAGGCGAGGTGGGGTATGAAGGAGCACGTGGGGCTGCTCCGCGAACGCGGGCTTCCCGTGCCGCCGGTCAACTCTGCTCCGACGGTCGTCATTCAGAACGAGCAGCGCCGGTCCGTCGCCTGAGGACGCCCTACACCAACCCCATCTCCAGCGACCGCAGCACCGCCTGCGTCCGGTCGCGGGCTCCCAGCTTGCCCAGGATGTTGGAGACGTGGATCTTCACCGTCCCCTCCGCCGTGCCCAGGGCTTCGGCGATCTCGCGGTTGGTGTAGGCGGCGGCGAGGAGACGGAGGACTTCGGTTTCGCGGGGCGTCAGGGTCTCAGTCAGCATCGGAGCTGAGGTCGCCAGAGGCGGACGGGATTGGAGGCCCCGCAGGAGGGATTCCGTCACCGCGGGTTGCAGGCAGGTGCCGCCGGCCGCCAGCGCCTCGATGGCCCCCACGAGCTGGGCGAGCGAAACGTCCTTGCGCAGGAACCCCTTCGCTCCCTCGCGGATCGCCTCCAGCACCAGGTCGCGATCGGCGAAGGTCGTGAGCACGAGGCAGGGAGGCGCGTCCGCTTGACCCTGCAGGGCGCGGAGCACGCCGAGGCCGTCCAGCCGCGGCATGCGGACGTCGAGGAGCACCACGTCCGGACGGGCCTCCGCGATCAGACGCAGGGCCTCTTCGCCGTCTCCCGCCTCGGCGGCGATCTCGATGCGGGAATCCAGCTCCAGCAGCTTGCGAATCCCCTGTCGCACGAGGGTCTCGTCCTCGGCGATCAGGACCCGCAGCGTCATGCCCCCCTCCGCACCGGTACCAGGGCGGCCACGGCGAAGCCCATCCCCGGCCGGGTGGCCACCTCCAGGCTCCCGCCCGCGCTCTCCAGCCGCTCCCTCATGCCGGCAAGGCCGCGGCCGGCGGCCACCACTTCGGCGCCATGGCCATCGTCCCGGGCCTGAACCTCGATCGAGCCGTCCTCCTGGGTGACGTCGAGCCACAGGTTCTCCGCCCCGGCGTGCTTGGCCGCGTTGGTGACGATCTCCTGGCAGCAGCGCAGCAGCAGGTGGGCGACTCCGGCGTCCTCCACCGTCAAATCCTCCGGCAGCCGCAGGTGCACCCGCGGTCGCGGGATCTCCTCCGTCATCGCCTCCAGCGCCCGCCGCAGGTCGAGCCTCTGGGCGCGTCCCAAGGTGTCCACGATCTCGCCGATGTCCGTCAGCACCTGGCGATTGAGCGACTGCGCCACTTGAAGAGGCTCCAGCGCTTCCCCCTCCACGCGGTGTGAGGCCACCTCCAGGTTGAGGGAGAGGGCCACCAGCCGGTGCCCCACGGCGTCGTGGAGCTCACGGGCGATGCGCAGCCTCTCCGCCGCGCGGCTGCTCTGGGCCAGCAGCTCGCGGGCGGAGCGCAGCTCGGCGTTGGTGCGCGTCAGCTCCTCCCGTCCGCGGGCCTCCCGCTCCAGGGCCACGACGACGAGGAAGGCGAGGATCTGGAACCCGAGATAGGGCGGCGTCAGCAGGAACGCTGGCCGCGGGGACCAGTGGAAGCCGATCGCGATTCCCATGAGGAGGGTTTGAGCAGCGATCCACGTGAGCCCCGTGCGCCGCGAGACCCGCGAAGCGAGCTGCATGGCGATCAACACGAGCAGAGTCCCCTCGAAGCCGTCGCAGAGGAGGGCGACGACGACGATCACGCACGCCGTCTGGAACGCCAGCAGCGCCAAGGCAATGCGGTGGGGGAGCTCCCGGCCGCCGGCCGTCATCCAGAAGGCGGCGGCGAAGAGGAGCCACGCCGGAAGCCAGCCCGCGAGCCGCACCGGCGTCACCGCCGAGATCTGGATCCAGATAGGCAGGCCCACGCCGAGCCAGGCCGCGAGGCCGCCCCAGCGCAGGAGCCCCACGTGCTCGCGAGTCTCGGCGGTCATGCTCATCCTGGGCTCGATGATAGCTCCCTACCCGCGCCCGCCGCATAGGCCGAAAGGCATAGTCCCCACCTACTCCCGGCGCCACATGCGGCGGCCCGGAGCGCTCACTACGATGGAAAGCGAAGGAGGAAGACCGATGAACCCGTCCCGCAGAAACGTCCTCAAAGGAGGAGCCCTCATGGCCGCCGGAATGATCGCTGGAGCCGCTGGAGCCTCGACCCTGCTCGCCCAGACCCCACCCGCCCCACCGCCGCAGCCCGCGCAGGCCAAGATCCCCGATCGCGGCCCGCGCCTCGACGCCGACCTCGTGCGCCAGTTCGTCATCGCCGGCCACGGCAATCTGGACCTGGTCAAGGAGATGCTGGAGCATCAGCCGGCGCTCATCAACGCCACCTGGGATTGGGGAGGAGGGGATTGGGAGACCGCCCTGGGAGGCGCCTCGCACATGGGGAACAAGCCCATCGCCGAGTACCTGCTCGCTCACGGCGCCCGCATGGACGTTTTCTGCGCCACCATGATGGGCAAGACGGAGATCGTGAAAACCTTCCTGGCGGACGATCCCAAAGTCGTCGACCTCAAGGGACCGCACGGCATCCCCCTCGTCCGCCACGCCCAGGTCGGCAAGCAGGACGCGCTGGTGGAGCTGCTGGTGGGGGCGGGGGCGAAGGTGTAGGCGAGGCGGGAGGAGCTCCAGCCTCACGAGGAAGGTCTACCAAGAATCTTCGTCATCAAGTCCCGGTCATGGGCCACGAACCCCACCCGGCGATAGAGAGCCTGGGCGCCCTCCTTGTAGCGTTCGACGACGAGGTGAACGGCGCGGATTCCCAGCTCGCGGCACGTCTCCTCTGCCGTGGCCAGGGCCTTGGTGCCCAGGCCGCGGCCTCGGTGGTCCGGAGCCACGTACAGCTCGTCCACGATGGCATCCCTCCCGCCGAACTCCAGGCTGAAGCCGAAGGTGAGGACGAGGTATGCGACCACCAATTCCCCGTCCTCCACGACGAAGACCCGCCCCAGGCTGGGATCGGCCAGCAAACGGGTCAGGTTCGCCCGCGACTCCTCCTCGTGGAAGGTATAATGGTCCTCGGCAAAGAACGCCCGATGAAGCGCCAGGATGGCTTCCAAATCGGCGGGAGAGGCGAGTCGAGGGCCGGGCATTCGGGCTCGCAGAAGATCGGGTCATGTCGATCTCGGCTCCGGAACTCTAGGGCGGTCCGCCTCCAGCGGCAAGCCCCTACGGGGAGGCTCCCTCGGCCAAGGAGCTCGAAAAAGTCACGGAATCAGCGGGCCAGATCTTGGGGAACCGCCCGCCTCGGCAGCAGTGGCCGCTGGCTGTCCAGCGGCGACCGCTGGGTCTCCAGCAACGACTGCTGGGTGCCCAGCAACGACTGCTGGCTACCCCGCAATGACTGCTGGGCGTCCAGCAATGACTGCTGGGTAGCCAGCGACGACTGCTGGGTGTCCAGCGACGACTGCTGGCCGTCCAGCGATGACCGCTGGGTCTCCAGCAATGATTGCTGGGTGCCCAGCGATGACTGCTGGGTTCACAGTTTCGATGCCCACCTGCGGGCGGGTTCCCGAGAACCGCGCCGCAAACCTTACAGGTTCCCGTTCGAGGGTAGAGGAGTGGCGGGCTTCGGCGAGTCGGGACGTGGGTCTCTCCCGGCCACCGTTGGGCGCTAACTTTCCTGAGATATCGTTTCCCTCCCGGAGGGGAGCGGATGAAGATCGTCTCGGTGAACGTGGGGCTTCCCAGGCCCGTCGAGTGGCGCGGCCGGCGGATCATGACCGGCATCTTCAAGGAGCCCGTCGCCGGGCGGGTCGCCGTGCGCCGCCTCAACCTGGAGGGGGATCGCCAGGCCGACCTCTCGGTCCATGGCGGCACCCACAAGGCCGTGTACGCCTACCCCTCGGAGCACTACCCCTTCTGGAAGAACGAGCTGGAGCTGGCCGACCTCCCCTGGGGAGCCTTCGGCGAGAACCTCACCACCGAAGGGTGGTGGGAGGACGAGATCCACATCGGCGATCGCTTCCGCGCCGGCACGGCCGAATTCGTGGTCACCCAGCCCCGCACCCCCTGCTTCAAGCTGGCCCTGAAATTCGACCGCGACGACGTCGTCGAGCGCTTTCTGGAAAGCGTCCGCCCCGGCTTCTACCTCGCCGTCGCCAAAGAGGGCGAGCTTGAAGCCGGCGATCCCTTCGAGCGCATCCACGAAGATCCCCGCCACGTCTCGGTGACGGACGTCGCTCACCTCTACGTGGAGCGAAATGCCAGGCCCGACCGGGACTTGCTGCGCAGGGTGGTGGAAGTGGAGGCGCTGCCGGAGGCTTGGCGGGAGCATTTTCGGCGGCGGCTGGGGCAGGAATAGACTGGCACATGCCATGCAAAGGGCAGGGAGCGGGAGTGGATCTTTTCAGAGGAGAACCCCGCCATGCTCCACCTCGAATGCCGGAGAGCCCCGCTGGCCGTCGTGCTGGCTCTGGGGCTCGCTCCATGCGCCGCGGCCCGGGCGGCGAATCCCCCCTCGGGCACCGTCTCTCAATCCTCGCCGCAGGCGAGCTGGACCGGGGGGCCGCTGCTCCCCTCGGGTGCTTCGACCTGCGGCGGGCCCAGCAACTCCGCGTGTGACAACTTCAAGCTGACGATCGTCCCGCCTGCGTTCGCCTTCAAGGTCGAGATCACCCTCACGGTACAACCGACGGACGACTACGACCTCGAGGTCTACGGTCCGGATGGGAGCCTGGTGGGCAATTCCGGTAACTCCGCCGGCCAGGCGGAGAAGGTGGTGCTCACCAATCCCGCGGGCGGCACCTACACGGTGAGCGCCTCGCCCTTCGCACCGCTCTCGGCTTATCACGCGAGCGCCAAGATCTCGCAGCTACCCCCGGCGCAGCCCCCCTCCACCGCCACCCCGCCCCGCTACGCCAACTACACGCCGCCCGCCGGCATGGGCACGAGCGCTGGCGAGCCTTCGATCGGCGTCGACCGGCGGACAGGAAAAGTGATGTACATCGCCGGCACCGAGACGCTGCGGGCCACCTTCGACGATTGCTCGTCACCGGCCGGCGCGGTGTGGGAGAACGTCTCGGCGCTCCAGACCTCGCTCACCACCTTCGATCCCATCCTCTACACCGATCCCGCCCTGGGGCGCACCTTCGTCTCGCAGCTCCTGCCCACCAAGCTGAGCCTCCTCGCCTTCACGGATGACGACGGCCTCCACTGGTCGCCCAGCCAGGGCTCGGGGATCAATTCCGGGGTGGACCACCAGACGCTCGGCGGCGGCCCCTTCGCGCCCGGCGTGCTCCAGCCGCTCACCTCGTACCGCAACATCCTCTATTACTGCTCGCAGGACATCGCCATGGCGCAGTGCGCCACCAGCCTCGACGGCGGCACCACCTTCGGTCTCGCGGTGCCAATCTACAACCTCACCCAATGCGCGGGGATCCACGGCCACGTCAAGGTGGGACCGGACGGCACGGCGTACGTCCCCAACAAGAGCTGCGGCAGCGGGCAGGGGGTGGCGGTGACGCGCGACAACGGCCTCACCTGGACGGTGAAGACCATCCCGGGAAGCTCGTCCGGGAGCTGGGATCCGTCGGTGGGCATCGCCAGCGACGGCACGGTTTACTTCGGTTACATGAACGGCGACGGCCATCCTTACATTGCGGTTTCCCACGATGAAGGGGATACGTGGACCAACATCCAGGACGTGGGCACGGCGTTCGGCCTCCAGAACATCGCCTTTCCGGCGGTGGTGGCGGGGGACCCGGACCGCGCGGCTTTCGCCTTCCTCGGTACCTCCACTGCGGGGGACGCGGGGGGCGAAGACCCCAACTTCCCCGCCGTCTGGCACCTCTACGTGGCCCACACCTACGACGGCGGAGCGACCTGGGTGACTTCGGATGCGACGCCCAACGATCCCGTGCAGCGGGGGACCATCTGCTCGGCCGGCACCACTTGCGGCAGCACCCGCAACCTGCTCGATTTCATCGACGCCGCGGCCGATGCGCAAGGCCGGGTGGTGGTTAGCTACGCCGACGGCTGCACGGGAGCCTGCATCACGGGAGGTCCCAACAGCGACACGGCGCTGGCGACGATCGCCCGCCAGACGAGCGGCAACGGCGTGTTTGCCGCCTTCGACGTGCCCCTCGGCGTCCCCGCAGCCCCGGCCCTTCAGGCGACACTCTCTGGCGGCGTCGTCCACCTCACCTGGTCGACGCCCGACGACCACGGCAGTCCGCTGCTGGGCTACCAGGTCTACCGCAAGATCGCCACGGGCAACTACAAGAAGGTCCTGGGGAGCGACGCGAGCGTCCATTCTTACGATGACACGCCGCCGATCGGCACGGCGCCCCTTTACCGGGTTACGGCCTCGAACGCCTTGGGCGAAGGGCCGGCCTGCCACGACGTGGCGCCACGGTAGCCGGCTCTCGCAGACAAGGACGAACAGGACAGCAAGGACGAAGCCAAGACTGAGCCAGCTTTGTCCTTGTTGTCCTTGAAGTCCCTGTTGTCCCTTCACTTTGCTATGATTTTCCCTGATGAGCAAGAGCTCGCCGCAACTCAAGTCGCGGGGACCCTTCACCGCTGATCAGCTCCGGTCCGGCGACCCGTACGAGCTTTCCAACGGCCACCCGATACTCTGCTTGCCCAAGAGTGGCCGGCGAGCGAAAGCGATAAGCGTGGGAGCCGCTCTGCTTGCGAGCGATCCGGCGGTCCAGGATGTCGGGGTCGACACCGGCTTCTCCCCGTCCCCTGACGTGCTGCGGGCTCCCGATCTCTCCGTGGGCGAGATCCCCGATTTGCCGGGATGGGCTGAGGGGGCGCCCCCGCTGGCCGTCGAGTACGCCGACACCGGCCAGGACGAAGCGGATCTACGGATCAAGATCCAGGAGCTCTTCGCCGCCGGCACTCGCTACGTGTGGGTGGTGCGACTTACCGGCCCGCGGCGGGTGGAGGTGCACCAGCCGGATCAGGGGATGCGCATCGTGAATCCGGATGAGCAGCTCGAGGCGCCCGGAATCCTCGCCAATCCGGTGCCCGTGAAAGCCCTCTACGACCGCGAAACCGCGAACCAGGTCATCTTCCGCAACCTCCTTCAGCGTGAGGGCTATGCCAGCTTGGAAGAGGTTCGCGCCGAAGGCGAGGCCGTGGGCGAGGCCAAAGGCGAGGCCCAAGGTCTCCGGGAGGCTGTCGCCGAGGTTCTGACGGCCCGCGGATTCGCGGTGGCCGGCGATCTGAGAGCGGCTCTTGATGGCTGCGGCGACCTGGCGGTTCTCCGGTCCGTCCTCCGCCAGTCGGTGATTACCTCGTCGCTTGCCGAGATCGTCGCCGTGCTACGAGGTTGACGCTGCCCCGCCTTCCTCCCGCTCCGCCGCCGGATAGCTCCCCAGCACCCGCAGCTCCGTGGTGTGGGGGCGGATCTCTTCCAGGGCGCCGCTACGAGAAACAGACCGAGGAGGAGGCGGTGTGCGAGGACGAAAGCCAAGTCGAAATCGCCGACCTCCGCCCGGGCATAAATGCCGGGGCTAGAAACGACGCCGGATGAATCCGGCTTAAAGCCCTCTTCAGGGGGCGCTGTTCATAGCCCCGGCATTTATGCCCGGGCGGGGCTGCCGTGGCCACCCAATTCACGTCCGCCGCGTTGACTCCCCGCTCGAACCGTGTAGGATCACCCTGCCAGCTAGGGGGGCCGCCGAGGCTGAGAGTCCCGTTGCAGGGACGACCCTCATCACCTGACCTGGGTAATGCCAGCGTAGGGAAGCGATGACGAGCCTGACAGCGCGGCCGCACCTGTAACCGGGTGCGGCCTTTCTCTTGCTCGGACTTCCCAGAAAAGGAGCTCCGAAATGATCGAGCCGACGTTCAACCCGTCCATCCCTGCTGGCGAGCCGGCGGTGGGAATTCCGGCCATCACCACCGGGTCGCTTCCCGGCTCGGCGAAGGTCTACGTCGAGGGGAGCCGGCCGGATTTGCGGGTGCCGATGCGCGAGGTCCGCGTCTCCCCCACGCAGACCAGCTCCGGCTTGCGGGTCGAGAATCCTCCCGTGACGGTCTACGATCCTTCCGGCCCGTTCACCGATCCCGCGGCCGTGATCGACGTGCGCCAGGGGCTCCCTCCCCTGCGGCGGCCGTGGATCCTGGAGCGGGGGGACGTCGCGGAGCTTCCCGCCGTCTCCTCCGAGTACGGCCGGCGGCGGGCCGCCGATCCCAAGCTCTCCGGCGTGCGCTTCCCCCATCTCCGCCGGCCGCTCTGCGCCAAGCCGGGGGCGAACGTCACCCAGATGCACTATGCGCGGCAGGGGATCGTGACGCCCGAGATGGAGTTCATCGCCATCCGCGAGAACCAGCGCCGCGAGCTAGCCCGCGAGGCGGCGGGCGGGAAAGCCTGGGGCGGCGGCGTGGCCCAGCACCCAGGGCAGTCGTTCGGCGCCGCCATCCCGGCCGTGATCACTTCCGAATTCGTGCGCGACGAGGTGGCCCGCGGCCGCGCCATCATCCCCGCGAACGTCAACCATCCGGAGAGCGAGCCGATGATCATCGGCCGCAATTTCCTGGTGAAGATCAACGCCAACATCGGCAACTCCGCCGTCACCTCCTCGATCGAGGAGGAAGTGGAGAAGCTGGTCTGGGCCATCCGCTGGGGCGCGGACACGGTGATGGACCTTTCGACGGGGAAGAACATCCACGAGACGCGCGAGTGGATCCTGCGCAACTCGCCCGTGCCCATCGGCACCGTGCCCATCTATCAAGCGCTGGAGAAAGTCGGCGGCAAGGCCGAGGACCTCACCTGGGAGATCTATCGCGACACGCTGATCGAGCAGGCCGAGCAGGGAGTGGACTACTTCACCATCCATGCCGGCGTGCGCCTCGCCTACGTGCCGCTGACGGCACACCGCATGACGGGGATCGTCTCGCGCGGCGGCTCGATCCACGCCAAGTGGTGCCTCGCTCATCACCGCGAGAGCTTCGCTTACGAGCATTTCGAGGAGATCTGCGAGATCATGCGGGCCTATGACGTGGCCTTCAGCCTCGGCGACGGCCTGCGCCCGGGTTCGATCGCCGACGCCAACGACGCCGCCCAGTTCGCCGAGCTCGACACCCTGGGCGAGCTGACACAGGTGGCCTGGAAGCACGACGTGCAGGTGATGATCGAGGGGCCGGGGCACATCCCCATGCATCTCATCAAGGAGAACATGGACCGCCAGCTCACCTCCTGCGGCGAGGCGCCTTTCTATACCCTGGGGCCGCTCACCACCGACGTGGCGCCGGGTTACGATCACATTACCTCGGCCATTGGCGCCGCCATGATCGGCTGGTTCGGCACGGCGATGCTTTGCTACGTCACCCCCAAGGAGCACCTGGGGCTGCCCAACCGGGAGGACGTCAAGCAGGGGGTGATCACCTACAAGATCGCCGCCCACGCAGCCGACCTCGCCAAGGGGCACCCGGGCGCCCAGGTGCGCGACAACGCCCTCTCCAAGGCGCGTTTCGAGTTCCGCTGGGAGGACCAGTTCAACCTCTCGCTCGATCCGGAGACGGCACGCGCCTTCCACGACGAGACCCTGCCGCAGGAGGGGGCCAAGGTCGCCCACTTCTGCTCGATGTGCGGGCCCCACTTCTGCTCGATGAAGATCACCGAGGAGGTGCGGGAGTACGCGGCCCAGCAGGGCGTGGAGGAGACGGCCGCGCTGGAGGCGGGGATGAAGGAGAAATCCGCGGAGTTCCGCAAGAGCGGGGCGGAGATCTACGTCTAGTGTACGAGCATCGCTCGGAGCCCCTGCTGCCCCGGCGCGCCTTCCTGGTGCGGCTCTCCCGGCACGGTATGGTGGCGTTCGGCGTGCTGGCCTTCTCACTTCTCGTGGGGATGGTGGGCTACCACCTGTTCGAGAAGCTCTCCTGGATCGACGGCTTCCTGAACTCCTCCATGCTGCTCGGCGGCATGGGGCCGGTCGATCCTCCGAAGACGGCTGCGGGCAAGCTCTTCGCGGGCGGCTATGCGCTGTACGCGGGGCTGGTGTTCATCACCGTCGCGGCCATCGTGGGGACGCCGGTCTTTCACCGGGTTTTGCATCACTTTCATGCGGATGTGAAAGACGAAAAGGCCGGCAAGGCCGGGACTCCAAAGCGGCGGCAGAAGGCTTAATCCAAAGCCCCCAGCGCCCCCTCCTCGTCAACGTCAGCCCCCGCCTCCTTCAGCGCCCCCGCCACGGCTTCGACCGTCCGCTTCAAGTAATCCGGCCGCGTCACGGTGTAGCCCATGTGGCCGACGCGGAAGGAGGTGGCCCTGACCGCCGGGTGGAGGCCACCGGCCACGATGACGCCGCGGGCGGTGATCTTCGGCAGCAGGGAGGCGTCGATCCCTTCCGGGAAGAGCAGGACGGAGAGGGTGTTGGCCGTCACCGCCTCGCTCTTGGGCACCGTGCGCAGGCCGAGCGCTCCCCAGGCGGCGTGCAGAGCCGAAGCAGTGCGGGCGTGGGCCGCGATGCGGGCCTCGATCCCCGCTTCCAGGATCTCGCCAAGCCCGGCTTCGAGCGCCATCACCAGGGTGGTGGCGGGAGTTGCGAAGTAGGCCGGCTTCCTCTCCTCGTAGGCGCGGTGGACGGGGAGCCAGGAGTGCCAGTCCAGGAACATCGGGGGCGCCGCGGCGCGGCGGGCGTCGCGAGCGGCGAGGGCCTTCTCGCCGGCCACCATCAGCGCCAGCCCGGGCGGCAGGCCGATGGCCTTCTGCGAGCCCGTGAAATAAAGGTCCGCTCCCCAGGCCGCCATCTCGAAGCGCTCGCCCGCCGTGGCGCAGACGCCGTCGAACACGGCGAGCGCGCCGGCCTCGCGGGCAAGGGCACAGAGGGGCTCGGGTGCGACGCGCACCCCCGTCGAGGTGTCCACGTGCGTGGCGAAGAGCGCCTTGTACGGGGCGCCTTGTGCGAGGGCGTGCCGCACCTCGTCCACCGCGGGCGCCTCGCCCACCGGCGCGGCCACCTCGGTCACCTCGGCGCCGTGGCGGCGCAGGATCGCCGTCATCCTCTCCGAGAAATATCCCGTGTTGAGCACCAGGGCCCGCTCTCCCGGCTCCAGCAGGTTGGCGGCGGCCACCTCCATGGCCAGCGTGCCGCTGCCGGCGAGGAGGAAGGGCTGGCTTGCCGCGTCCGCCTGCCAGACCTGGCGCATCCGCTCGAGGCAGGTGGCGAACGCCTCGATCAGGCGGGGGGCCAGGTGGCCGGGAGGCGGCACGGCGGCAGCGGCGAGCACGGCGGGGGAGACCTCGACGGGACCGGGGATCATGAGCAGGGGTGCGGGCATGGCCGCGTATGGTAGCAGGAGGGAGCCGAATTCGGCTGTGATAGCATGGTTTTCCAATGCGTCTCGTGCCGGTTCGCCGTGTGAGCGAGCCCCTCCGCCGAGGGGCCTGTTGAGCGTTTCCTGGCGCGGCCGGCGGGTGCTGGTGACGGGCGGGTGCGGCTTCATCGGCTCCCACCTGGTGGAGGCGCTCTTGGCGCAGGGCGCGCAGGTTGCGGTGTTGGGGAGGTACAACTCGCGTTCGGACGCCGGTTTCCTGCAAAGTCTCGATCATCCGGCTTTGAGCGTGCGCCTGGGGGACGTCGCCGATCCCTGGTTCGTGCGATCGATGGCCGAGGGCGTGGACACCATCTTCCACCTCGCCGCCTTGATCGGCATTCCGTACTCCTACGCGGCGCCGTCGCAATACGTGGAAACCAACGTCAAAGGCACTCTCGCGGTCCTCGAAGCCGCGCGCCGCGAGGGCGTTCGCCGCGTGATCCACACCTCCACCTCGGAGACCTACGGCACCGCGCAGTACACGCCCATCGACGAGCGCCACCCCCTCGTCGCCCAGTCGCCCTACTCCGCCACCAAGATCGCCGCGGACAAGCTCGCCGAGAGCTATCACCTTTCGTTCGGCCTGCCGGTGGTGACCCTGCGCCCCTTCAACACCTTCGGCCCCCGCCAGTCGCTGCGCGCCGTGATCCCTTCCCTGATGGCCCAGGCCCTCTACGCGGATGAGATCGACGCGGGCGCCCTGGACCCCGTGCGCGACATGAATTACGTGGCCGACACCGTCGCGGGGTTCCTGGGAGCCGCGGCCGCGGAGGGAGTCGAGGGGAACGTCTACAACGTCGGCTCCGGCCAGGGGCTTTCGATCGCCGAGATCGTGGACCGGGTGCAGCAGGTGGCGGGAGTGGAGAAGCCCGTGCGCCGGGTGGAGGAGCGGGTGCGCCCCGCGAAGAGCGAGGTCGGACGGCTCGTCTGCGACTACTCGCGCGCCGCCGCAGCCTTCCAGTATGCTCCCGCGACCCCGCTGACCGCGGGCCTGGAGAAGCTCCGCGACCACCTGCGGGCGCATCCGCCCGCGCACCGTACCGATCTCTACCGGGTGTGACGAAGCCGTGCGCGCACTGATCCTGGCGGGTGGCAAAGGGAGCCGGCTGCGGCCGTTCACCTTCACCATTCCGAAGCCGCTGGTGCCGATCGGCGAGATGCCGGTCCTGGAGATCCTCATCCGCCAGTTGAAGGGGCAGGGATTCGCGCGGATCACCATCGCCGTGGGGCACCTCGCCGGCCTCATCCGCGCCTTCTGCGGCGACGGCAGCCAGTGGGGAATCCCCATCGACTACGTCTACGAGGAAGAGCCGCTGGGGACCATCGGCTGCCTGGCCCTGCTCGACGACCTCGAAAGCGCCGGCCGCCTGCTGGTGGTCAACGGCGATACGCTCACCGACATGAACATGGCCGAGGCGTACGCCGCTCACGACGGCGGCGACGCCATCACCCTCTGCGCCAACCGCCGCTCGGTCGATATCGACTTCGGAGTGCTGGAGACCGATGGCGACGGCCGGCTCGCAAGCTACACGGAGAAGCCGACCCTTCACTACCGGGTCAGCATGGGTGTGAACGTGGTCTCGGCGTGGACGGTCGCCAAGCACATTCGCGGCGGCGAGCGCCTGGACGTCCCGGACCTCGTTCGCCGCCTGCTGGCGGCCGGCGAAGGGGTGCGGGTGCTGGAGATCGACGCCTACTGGCTCGACCTGGGGCGCCTGAACGATCTCGAAGCGGGCTACGAGGCCTTTCGCGCCAACCCCCGCCGGTTCCTTCCGGAATGAGCGGCCCGATCCTCGTCACCGGCGCCGGCGGGCTGATCGGGAGCGAAGCAGTGCCGCTGCTCGCGGCGGCGCCCTGGCCCGTGGTCACCACCGCGCGCTCCGGCCTGGATCATCATCCGCATCATCGCTGTGACCTTGCCGTGGCTGAGGAAGCTGCGTCCCTGGTCGCCGCGGTCCGCCCCGGCACGATCGTCCATCTTGCGGGGGGCACGGGAGCCGGCCGCCACGAGACGTACAGGAAGAACGTGCTCTCCACGGTCCACCTCCTCGACGCCGCGGCCCGCCTCGCGGCGCCCCCCTACTGCATCGTCATGGGCTCGGCCGCCGAGTACGGGGAAGGGAACGGCGGGCTGCTCACGGAAACGTCTCCTCTGCACCCCGTTTCGGAGTACGGCCGGGCGAAGCTCGCCCAGACCACGCTGGCGGAATCGATCTGCGAATTCGCCGGCCTGCCGCTGACGGTGGTGCGCCCGTTCAACCTCGTCTCGCCCCGCCTGCCCGCCTCCGCCGCGCTCGGCAGCATGCGGCGGCAGCTCCTGGAAGGCGAGGGGCCGGAGCGTACCGTCGAGTGCGGCCGGTTGGACGTGGTGAGGGATTACGTTCCCGTCGCCCTGGTGGCGGAGACGCTCCGGCGGCTGATCGCGAAACCGGCTCCCGGCGAGACGATCAACGTCTGCTCGGGAACCGGGATCGAGCTGGGTGCGATCCTCGCGGCCATGGCCGCGAGGCTGGGCGTCTCGTTGCGTATCGTGCAGCGCCCCGAGCTGCTGGCGATTCCCGCCGCCCCGCGGGTGGCGGGCGATCCCGCGCGGCTGGCGCAGGTGACGGGGCTCCGGATGGCGGCCACCGCCGAGGGGATGGCGGAGATCCTGCTGGGCTAACCCATCACCCCGCGAATCGCCGCCTCGTAGCGCTCGAACATCTGGCGCGCGTCCAGAGCGGATTCGGCGAAGGCGCGGGCGGCGGCTTTCATGCGGCGGTGCTCTTGCGGGTGGGCCGCCAGCCAGCGCAGCCGTTCCACGAAAGCTTCCGCATCGCCGGGCTCGCAGAGGAAACCCGTTACTCCTTCCTGAAGGAGATCGGGGAGCGCTCCGACGCGCGAGGCGATCACCGGCACGCCGAGGGCCAGGCTCTCCAGCACCGCCACCGGCCGGCCGTCGAAGCGCGAGGGGAGGACGAGGACGTCGTAGGCTGCCATGGTGTCGCGCACCTGATCGACCTGGCCGAGGAAGCGGAGGCTCTCGCCCAGCGCCAGCTTCTCGATCTTCTGCTGCACTTGTTCGGAAAGCGGGCCGGCGCCGGTCATCAGGAAGACGAGCCGCGGCTCGTGCCGGCAGCGGCGGGCGATCTCCAGGAACAGCTCGGGATCCTTTTCCTCCGACAGCCGGCCGGAGCAGCCGGCGACGAACGCGCCTGGGGCGATCCCCAGCCCGGCCAAGACCGTAGAGGGCTCGTCGCGCGGCCGGTAGACCTCCAGGTCGACACCGCTCACGATCTGCAGCACCTTCTCGGGGCGCTCGCCGGCCGCCAGCAGCCACGCCGCCACCTCGCGGTTCTCCACCAGGATCCGGTCGAAGAATTCGGCGTATTTCCGGTTGCTCGCCGTGTGGCCGACGGTGTTGAACAGGAGGTCGATCACCTTGAGATCGGGATAGGCGCTCTTGATCTTGGGCAGCAATTCGTAGAGCACGCTGCTGCCGATGATCCACAGCAAAGAAACGTTACGGGTGGCGAGGAGGTAGAAGATGAATTCCTGCCAGCGCCCCGGCTCGAGGAAGCGCGGCAGTTGATAGATCTCGGCCGTGGCTCTTTCGAACCAGGGAGTCGAGTCACCATAGACGGAGTAGACGTGCTCCGTCGTCACCAGGACGATACGAAAGCCCCGGCCGGCAAGGTGGGTGGCGACGTCGCTCACCAATCGCTCCGCGCCGCCGATGACGAAAAACGGCATGGCGATGAGGAGCGTGGGCTCGTCGTCCTCGGGCGCCGCCGCAAAACCGCGTTCGAGATTGACGAAAGCATCCTCCATCCTGACCTTGATTCGCCGGTTCTCTTCGCTACGGCGCAAGGCTTCGTCGTCGATCACGTCGCGATTGAGCTCGACGACCGCCTCGCGCTGCCGGTCGATCGGCGGCACCAGGTCGTTCTGCCGGCTCCAGCTCTGCGGCGAGTGGACGCGATAGAGGAAGAGGGACTCTTCCACGATGTTGGCGATCCGCGCGCCCAAAGCGGCGAAGCGCACCCAGAGCCGCCAGTCTTCGTAAATATAGTCGCGGCCGGTGCCGGTGTCCCGATACCCTCCCGCGCGCTCCCAGAGGTCTTTGCGGAACACGGCGCAGGTAGCGACCTGGTTTCCCTGCATCATGCCGGCGAGCGCCGGGAAGCGCTCCAGGTGATAGACCTCGTTTCTGTCGCCGAAACAGCGGATGGAGGTCGATACCAGGTCGTAGTCCTGGGTTTCGAGCAGGAACAGGGCTTTTTCGAGATAGGTGGGCAGGAGCCGGTCGTCGGCGTCGAGGCAGCAGACGTATTTGCCGCGCGCCTGGGAAATGCCGAAGTTGCGGTTGTCGCCCACCAGGTGCCGTCCCGCGCGAAAATAGATTCGCGTGCGCGGCCGTTCGAGCTCTTCGAGCGCCGCCAAAGAAGGTGCCGAAGAGCCGCCATCGACCACCAGGATCTCTGAATCCTGAAAGGTTTGGGCGAGGACGGAGTCCACGGCCTCGGCGACGAAATGGCCGTAGTCGTAGCAGGGGATGACGATGCTCAAAAGCGGCAGCGAGGCGGGCCACGGCTCCTGGCGGCGGCAGAGGAAGGGAGCCTCGGGCGTGGTGATCGCCGCGTCGCGGACCTTTTCGTTCACCGAGTGCCGCACGAGCTGGTTCGTATGGAGCTTGAGCGCCGCCAGGTCACCTTTCAAAAGCAGGCCCGCGGCCGCTCGTGCGCGGCGCCAGGTCAACCTCCGTGTGAGGTCACGCAGGTGGGCCACGGCCACGTCGGGGGGAGCGTCGTCCGGCACCGAGAGCCAGGCCAGCACGCCCCGCCGCAGCCGCGTGCGGGTGGCAAGCGGCAGCAGCCGGTAGCCGAAACGGGCTCCTCGCCAGAGGGCACCGCGGAACCGCTGCCGCCCCGAGACCCTGGCTTTCCACACGCGCTCGACCAGGCGGAACGAGCGCGAGGAGTGGATGGTGCGCAGCTCCTCGCGCATTTCCTCTCGCTCCTGGAGCAGGTACCGCTCGCGCTCGGCGCGCCGCGCCTCGTTCTCGCTGGCGCGGCTCGCCGCGGCTTCGGCCTGATTTTTCTCGCTCGCCAGATCGTGCCTCAGCTCC
This sequence comes from Thermoanaerobaculia bacterium, assembly GCA_036275055.1. Lineage (GTDB taxonomy): Bacteria > Acidobacteriota > Thermoanaerobaculia > Multivoradales > UBA5704 > DATARR01. Next base: position 15,870 of record DASUEN010000317.1, on the reverse strand, counting down.
GCGGTCGTGCGCTCCAACTCCGCGACCGTGCCCTCCAGGCTCGTGATCGTGCCTGCCAGGCCTGTGATCGTGCTCTTGAGCTCGGCGCGCACGGCTGCCGCCGCTTCATGAGCGGCAGCGTGGCTGCGCTCGAGATCGGCACCCCAGAGCGCTGCCAAGCGATGGAGGAGCGCGGGAGTCACCTGGGCGGGATCGATCTCGGCCAGGATCTCCACGTTTTCGGGGCTCGGCGTCGCGGCGTGGACGAGCTCGAAGAAAAAACGGAACGAGCGCTCCCGCGGCGCGGTGAGGTTCGAGAGCGGCGCCGCCAGCAAATGGTTGAGAAACGCTGCCAGCTCTCCGTGCTTCGCCGCCGAGCGCGTCGCGAGCCCCACGAAGGTACTGCCGTACCCCCGGATCTCCACCTCGCGCCCGATCAAAGGAAGCCCGAAGACCTCGGCGAAAAGGAACGCCAGCCCCTCCAGCGTGGGGTAGTAGACGTGCTCCAGCGACGTGGTGAGCCACACGCGGTTGTCCCCGGCCGTAGACAGCAGGGGGACCTCGAAGAGCAGCACGCCGTCCGGCGCCAGCAGAGCAGAGAGGTGGGTGAGGGCCGTGCGTATTTCCGCCACGTGCTCCAGGACGGCGATGGCGGTGATGACGTCGAAGGAACCGCCGTATCGCTCGGGCAGGCGCGGATCACAGACGTCCGCGCCGAGCATCTCGATCCCCAGCCGCTTGCTCTCCTTCCGCAGACGGTCGTTGACCTCGATGCCGTAGCGCTCGTAGGCGGCCCCGAGCCGTTGCAGCAGGTGCCCGTCCGCCGAGCCTACGTCGAGCACCTTGCCGCCGGGCGCCAGCAGGCGGACAAGCTCGACGGCCCAGGCGAGCGAGTGCTCGGCCACCAGCGCGTAATCGGAATAGCCGTGCCCGCTCGCCTCGCCGTGCGCGTAGTATTCGTCGGAATAGTAAGCGGCGGTGTCAGCCGGATGCTCCGCTACCATTCCCATTTGACAATTCGTGCACTGCAAGACGGCGATGCCGTCGCTGCGCTCGCCGAGCACGCCGAAGGACCTCGCGCCGCAGATGGGGCAGGCTTCGAGAGCCACGGTGGCGGCAGGGGGAGAGGTGGTCATTTGGCAGGCGCTCTCGGGAGGTGGAGCCCCACGTCTTTCATGGTGCCCATGATATCGCGGACCCCTCTTTCCGGGCCGAGGCAGAGGATGGCCAGGTGGCCCTGAATCGTGATGGATTGGGGGCCGGGCCAGGGCTTCACGGTGCGGCAGTAGGCGGCTGCCACGGCGAGGTTCGGCTCGTCCTCGGCAGCTTCCAGACGGTAGCCCGAGATCTCCGACAGAAGGGCGCCCTGCGCCCACGTGGCGCCGAAGGCCGAGATGTTCATGTCGTGATCGGTGGTGCCGAAGCGCGCCGGATAGTCCCAGCGCACGCCGTCGATGGCCAGCAGGTCCACGGCCTCGAAACCGGGCATGGCTTCGAGTCGCGCGATGATCCGGTTCGCCTTGGCGGCGTCGCGCAAGTTCAAGCGGAGCTGCTCGCTGAAAATCCGGTTGTTGGCGCCGATGAAGGAGAGCACGATGAGGACCGCGAGCGCCCCGAGAGCCGCGCGTGCCCAGCGACGGGCTCCGAGGTAAGCGATGGCGAGCGTGCCGGCCCAGAACACCCCGATGTGAGACAGGACCCGTGTCGCCGGCCAGAACTCCGTGAGCAAGAGGAGAACCCCAAGGCTCCAGAGGAGCGAAGCGAAAAGCAGGGCGGTGACGGTTGTGGCAAGCAACCAAGGGCGCCCCGCGAGCCAAGTGCCGCGGTGCAGGAAGAGCCCGGCCAGGGCGGCGAGAAGGACGAGAAGGAGCATCCCCTGCGTGAGGTGCGAAAGCAGAGGGTCCGCCGCCAGCAGGCGGTGGTAGAGCTCGCGCGCCACCACCCAGGCGCGCTCGCCCCACTGGGAGATGGGGAGGATCTCGGTGCGCGAGGCCGGGCTCACGCCGAGAACGCGAGTGAGCACGATGGTAAGCGCCGAGTAGAGCCCGGTTCCGAAAATGGCAATGGCGAAAAGAGCGCTGTTCCGATGCCGCACGAGCCGGCTGAGCGAAAACAGCGAGACGACCCGCCGTGGCCAGCCGGCAGCCCTGCCCAGGAGGAGATAGCGGGCAAGCCAGATCGCAGCACCGGTGCCGACGATCATCAGCAGGTAATGGAGCGCCACTTGATAGATCGAAAGCGCCACCGCGAAGAGGAGGCTTCCCATCGCCACCCCGCGCGGCGACCACCGGCGTGGGGCAAGCAGCAGCGACAGGATGGCGAACGGGAAGACGAGAACGCCGAGCGACATCCGGAAGGTGAAGATCTCCGCGGTGTAGGGGTGATTGGCCACGATGGCGGCCATGGCCGGCGCGAGCCACCCCTTCCTATCCAGGTTCCAGTAGCGCACCACGAGCGCCGCGAAGAGGGCCGTGGCCACCAGGGCACAGACCGTGAAGAAGAATTTCGCGTGCGCGGGATCGAGCTGGAAGAAATGCAGCAACCAGTTGAGGAGCGCCGAGCCGAAGCGCCCCCGCCGCCCCTTTTTGTACAGCAGGAGCGCCAGCGACGGCGCATCGTCCACCACCGAGCCATAGTCGTCGATGGAATAACCCGGCAGCAACGAGGCGCCCTTCGCCAGGACGGTGGTGGCCAGGGTGAGGAGGAAGAGCCGGGCGAAGCTCTTCCGGAATCCTTTACAATGCGGGCGCTGGGCGATTTTTATCATCAAGCGTTGCGTGGCGTCGAGGAAATCATGAAGCCGTTTTCCCTGTCAAGCTGGCGCTGGCGGTTCCTTTTCGGCGTGGCGCTGGTGGCGGCGCTCCCCGCCCTGGTGGACCTGCGCCGGCTGGGGGCGGCCGTGGCCAGGGCCGATGGGCCCTTGCTGGGAGCGGCCCTGGCCGCCGCTGGCGGCGCCATCGTCGTGCTGGAGGCACGGCGCTTCCAGGCGGCTTTCGCCGGTTGGGACCTGAGGTATGGCGCGGCCCTGCGCATCACCCTCGCCTCCCTGTTCGTGGGGAGCTTCACGCCGGGAGCGGTGGGAGCCGAGGCCTACAAGCTCTACGCCGTCCACCGCCGCGGGGAAGGGGTGGTGCGGCCGGTGGTGAAGCTGGCGCTGCTGCGCCTCTTGGGAGCCGCGGCACTGGCGGCCGCCATCGCCGCGGCCGGCTTGGCGGCGCCCGCGGGGTTCGGCGCCGTCGCGCGGCGCCTCGCCTGGCGCTGGCCCGCGGGGCGCTGGTTCGCAGGGCGCTGGTTCGCGGGGAGGTTTCCTCTGCCGGCCCTCGGCGCTGCGGCGCTCGTCGTCCTGAGCCTGGCGGCCCTCGGCCTGGGATGGCCCCGGCTGGCGCCGCGGCTGCGCGAAGCCTGGCGCCAGGGGAGGGAGGCGCTGGCCGAGGTCCGCCCCGCTCAGGCGGGGGAGATCTTCCTCTTGAGCCTCGGAGTGGCCTTGCTGCGAGGGGTCTCTCTCACCTTCCTGGTGCGCAGCTTCGGGGAGAGCGTCCCCTTCGCAGACCTCCTCGGCGTGGTGGCATTGTCGCTGCTGGCCGGCACCCTCCCGATCAGCCCCGCCGGGCTCGGCGTGCAGGAAGGGATCCTCGCCGGCTGCCTCGTCTTCTTCCACGTTCCGCCGCCTTCCGCGGTGGCCATCGCCCTCCTCAGCCGCGCCTTCCTCTGGCTCTTTGCGGCGATCGGCGGCTGGGCGCTGGCCGCCTCGCGGCGGGCGCTGCCTCGCCCCGCGCCTCGTTGAGCGCCTGATGAACGGCGCCGGTCACCCGCTCCAGGGTCGCGTCGTCCATGCCCGGCCACAGGGGGAGGCGGAGCAGGCGGTCGCCCGCCATTTGCGTGTAGGGCAAGTTTCCCTGAGCGCGGCCGAAGCGGCGGCCGGCGGGGGAGTCGTGCAGGGGGACGTAGTGGAAGAGCGCCTGGATTCCCTGCTCGGCGAGCGCGGCGAGCAGGCGGGTGCGGGTGGGGAGGTCGCGCACCACCAGGTAGTACAGGTGCCCGTTGTGAACGCACCCGGCGGGCAACGTTGGGCGGATCGCGTCGCCGCGGCTCTCCAACCCGGCGAAGGCCTCGTGGTAGCGCTCCCAGATCCGCAGCCGCTCGCGGGTGATCGCTTCCGCCTCTTCGAGCTGCGCCCACAGGAACGCGGCGTTGATCTCGCTGGGCAAGAAGGAGGAGCCGAGGTCGACCCAACGGTACTTGTCCACCTGGCCGCGGAAGAACCGGCCGCGATCGGTCCCCTTCTCCCACAGGACCTCCGCGCGTTCGATCCACTCGTCGCCATTGACGAGCAGGGCGCCTCCCTCGCCCGCGGTGACGTTCTTCGTCTCGTGGAAGCTCACCGCCGCGAAATCGCCGAAGCTGCCGAGCGGCCTTCCCTGGTAGGTGGAGAGGAGCCCCTGGGCCGCGTCCTCGATGACCAGCAACCCGTGCCGCCGGGCGACGTCGAGGATCGGCTCCATCTCGCAGGCGACGCCAGCGTAGTGCACGGGCACGAGGGCCTTGGTGCGCGGCGTGACGGCCGCTTCGAGGAGCCCCGGATCGAGGTTGAAGGTGCCCGGGCGGACGTCCACGAAGACCGGCACGCCCCCTCGCAGCACGAAGGCGTTCGCCGTCGAGACGAAGGTGTAGGAGGGCATGATGACCTCGTCCCCAGGCGCGATTCCGGCGAGGAGGGCCGCCATCTCCAGCGCCGCCGTGCAGGAGTGGGTCAGCAGGGCCTTGGCGCACCCCACGCGCGCCTCCAGCCAGGCCTGGCACCGCCGGGTGAAGGCGCCGTTGCCCGAGAGGTGGAGGGCCGCGATCGCCTCGCGGACGTACTCCAGCTCGCGGCCGGTGGTGTACGGGCGGTTGAAGGGAATGCGCTGGGGAAGGCTCAAGCCCGGTCTCCCGCGGCGTCCTCGCCGCCCCCCGCCCGGCGGCGGACGAAATAGGTGGGCTTGCTCTCGCTGCTTTCGATGATGCGGACGAGGTATTCGCCGACCACGCCGACGCTGAAGAGCAGCAGCCCGCCGATGAGGAGCTGAGTGGCGAGCAGCGACGTCCACCCCCGCACGGACACCCCGTGGGCGAGCTTGCGATAGATCACGAAGCCGGCCATGAGGAAGCTGATCCCCGCGAACAGGATGCCCAGGTTGCCGACCACGCGCAACACCAGCGAGGAGTTGTTGATCAGCAAATTGCTGAAGACGTGGGCGAGCTTCAGCAGCGTGTAGCCGCTGCGCCCCTCGCGGCGCGGCGCGTGGCTCACCGGCACGCCGGTGACGTTCTTGCTGACGTGGAAGATGAGGGCCGGCAGGAAGGGGTGGGGCGTGCGGATCGAGAGGACGCCGTCCACCACGGTGCGGCTGAGCATGCGGAAGGCGCTCATCTGGATCCCCTTGGGCTTGCCGAGGACGAGGTGGTCGAAGAACCCCTTGGCGCGGCTGGCGAGCCGGCGCCCCAGGGGGTGCCGGCGGCGGTCGAGTTGGCCGATGACGACGTCCCACTCCGCGAGGGCGAGGAATTTCGGGACGTCCTCTGGCGCGTGCTGGAGGTCGTCGTCCAGGGTGAGGACGACCTCGCCCCGCGCCTCGGCAAGCCCGCAGAGGGTAGCCGGCTGCTGGCCGAAATTGCGCGTGAGCTGGAGGGCGCGCACGCGGGGGAATCGGCGGGTGAGCGTCTGCAGAGTGGGCCAGACGCGCGGATCGGGCGAGGCGTCGTCGACGAAGATCAGCTCGTAGTCGGTGCCTGCGAGGCCGGCGAAGACGGCGTCGATGCGCGCGGCCAGCTCTGCGAGCACGGTGCTGTTGTAGACCGGGACGACGATGGAAGCCAGGCGCGGCGCGCTCACGCCGTTCCCTCCCTGCGGCGGCTCAGCATGTAGCGCCCCGCCTCGCCGGGGCCGACGTTGAAGAGGAGGTCGAGGACCGTGACCTCGTGCACGAAGGGGGGCGCATGGACCTGGCGGTATTCGGGGTAGCCCTCATAGCTCATCCACTCGACGGCGATGCCGCGGCTGGCGAATCGTTCCACTTCCAGGTAAGCCGACGCCGCCGGCCCCGTGAGGTACTCGCCGGCCCCCGCCTGCTCGCAGAGGTGGACGAGCCGCTGCGTACGGTCGCCGGCCAGCTCGTAGTCCGCGGACTGCGTGATCCGCGTCGCGATCCCCAACAGGGCGCACAGGGCGCGCAGGAACAGCTCGTTCACCCGGGAGAGCGACCGCTCTCCCGCCGCCTGCTCGTAGAGGGCGCGCACCGCCGGCGCCAGGTCGTGGAAGAACGCGGCCCGAGAGTAACAGGTCTGCAGCGTTTTCCAATGCCGGAGGGCCCACCCCGGATCGCGGATCGCGGTCTCGCGGATGGTCTGGCCGAATTTCCCCTTGTGCAGCACGGGGATGGTCAGCCAGGCCGTGCCGGTCTGCGTTTTGATACGATTGCGGTTGCGCCAGTCGTGCTTGGTGAACTGCGCGTCGTCGTAGAGGATGAGCTCGTCGACCTGGCCGATGATGTCGAAATACCCTTTCCATGGGATGTACGAGGACTGGAGGACGGCGATGCGCTTCATGAGGCTCTCTCGCCGTGAGCGCCGATGCCAGCTCTCTTCGTAACCGGGATGCAGAGGTCAGGCACCACGCTGCTCGACAAGCTCCTGGCCAATCATCCCCAGATCTCGCTCCTGTCGCAACCCTTCCCACTCCTCTTCGTCGAGGTCAAGCGCCGTTTCCTGGCGCTCCTGGGGGAGGCGGAGGCGCGCTATCCCCTGGGTGACCTCTTCCTGGAGACCCGTTACGGTGCGGCGGACCTGCACCGTTTCCTCGCCGGCCTCGCCCTGGACGCCGCGGACCTGCGCGCCGTCTTCGCCGGCATGGCCGGCTACTCCGGCCAGTACACGCGCTTCACGCCGGAGCGGCTCGCAGCGGCGCTGGAGACGCTCGCGCCGGGCGACCTCGCCGCCGTTCTGGCGCAGCTTTACCGCTCTCTGGCCCAGGAGCCCACGGCCGGCTGGTACGGCGGCAAGGAGGCCTTGGGCGAAGAGCTCCTCCCCTTCCTGCTCGACCGCGGCTTCCGAGCTCTGGTCATCGTGCGCGACCCGCGGGACGTGCTGGCCTCCCTCAACCACGGCCGGGGACCCGAGCACGCCGGGCGGCTCAAGCCCACGCTCTTCAACGTGCGCAACTGGCGCAAGAGCGCGGCGTTCGTCCTCCACCTTGAAGACCATCCCAATTTCTTCTGGCTGCGCTACGAGGACCTGGTTGCCCGGCCGCGGGAGGTCCTGGAGCGCATCTCCTCCTTCCTCGCAATCGAGCCCTTCGCCGCGGAGCTCCTGGCAGGCCCCCTTCGCGACCAGGAAGGGCGCCTCTGGCCGGGGAACTCTTCCCACGGCGAGCGTTTCGGCATCGAGACCGCCTCCGTCTCCCGCTACCGCGAGATCCTACCTCCCGAGGTCGCACGGTACGTGGAGGCCGCCTGCTGGCCGGAGCTGCGCTGCTTCGGCTACGAGGTGGATCTCGCCTGGGAGGCGGTGCCGGAGGTGATCCGCGGCTTCGCAGATCCCTACGAAGGGGCTCGCCCGGAGCTCAAAGGCTGTGCGGCCGGCGCCGCCGGGGAGCTGCGCCGCTGCGAGCTGCTGCGCGGCGATGGCGGGAGCGAGGTCCAGCCCTACTTCCTTTTCGACGACGTCTGCCACCGTCTGCGCGAGGTGCTCCCCGCGTGATCCTCTTCGAGCGCCGGGCCTGCGGCATCCTCTACAACCTGCTGCGTTCCCTCCCGGGAGACCGCCCCTTCCTGTTGCCGGCGAACGTCTGCCCCGTCGTTCCCATGACCTTCCGCAAGGCCGGGCGGGAGCTCCGTTGCCTCGACCTCGATCCGGAAGACCTCGGCATGGACGTCCAGCGGTGTTTGAAGACCGTGGCCGAGCGGCCGGAGGATTGGGCGGGCGTGCTCTACGTCCGCCCCTATGGCGCCGAAACGGCCGGGGCGGAGGGCTTCTTTCGTGATCTGAAGGAGCTGCGGCCCGATCTCCTGGTGATCGACGACCGCTGCCTCTGCGCCCCGGACTGCGACGGCGAGCGGCTCTCAACCGCAGCCGACGTGACCCTTTTCAGCACTGGCCGCACCAAGCCGGTCGACCTTGGCTTCGGCGGCTTCGCGCACTGCCGCGGCGAGGTGCCCTACCGCAGGTTTGCCGACGAGGCGGGCAGCGAGGACTGGCTCGACCTCTCCGTAGCCGGGCTGGAGTGGGACGCCTATCGCAGCGCGGTGCGCGAGGAGCTGCCCAAGGCGCAGGAGCAAAGGCGGCGCCTCAACGCGATCTACGAGGCCGCTTTACCGGTGGGGGTCCGGCTGCCGGCGCCTTTTCAGGGGTGGCGCTTCCACCTCCGCGTGAGCGAGCCGGACCGCCTCGTCGAGCGCCTCTTCGCGGCGGGGCTCTTTGCCAGCCGCCACTACGCCTCGCTCGGTGCCGCCGGGCAGTTTCCCGTTGCCGAGCGGCTGCATCGCCAGATCGTAAACCTTTTCAACGACCGGTATTTCGACGCGGAGCGGGCGCGGCGGGCCGTGGACTGTGTGCTGCGCCATCTGGAGGAAGGGAGCCCGGCGTAGGCCAGGCTCCCGTGCGAGCGAATCGCAACGATTACTGCGGCAGGGTGTTGGCGCGCTCCACCTCGAAATCCAGGTAGCCCTTGCGGACGCCTTGGACGAGGTAGTCGAACTCCAGGTCCTGCGTGCCCGGTGCGACGCGGATGACGACCCGCTCCGGGCTCTTCTCGGCGACGTAGAGCTGCCCCCAGGCGCCGATGGGAGTCAACTGCACGGTCATGCGCTCCTTCTCGGTGACGCGGCTGAAGTGGCCCGGCAGCTCGATGACGATCTCGCCGTTCTTCGTCTTGGCCGTGCCGCGGAAGTAGGTGCCCGCCTCGGGGCCTTCGAGTGCGGCGTAGTAGATCGCGCGGTGCGAATCGGCCGGATCGATCACGGCGAAGTTCTTGGTGCCGCCGGTGACGGTGAAACTACCCGTCACGGTGACGCCGCCCGAGCCGCCGATCTCGATACGGTTGGTGCTGTTGGTGCCGAGGACCAGGGGCACGGCGGCGACGGTGCCGATTGCGAGACCGTTGCTGGTGCCGAGCGAAAGGAGCTCGGTCCAGCCGCCGAGCGTCTTGCCGAAGCGCGAGATGGTGCGGGTGCTGGAGTGGGCCTGGAAGTTCAGTTGCGCGCCGTCGGACTGGGCGCGCAGCACCGCTGCGGCGCTGGTCCCGGAGCTGGCGTTCTCGACCAGCAGGAAGGTGTTGGCGTCGGTGTTCTCGAAGACGTGGAACCTCTGGCTCGGGCTGGCGGTGCCGATGCCCACGGCGCCGCTGGCGTTGATGTCGATCGAGCTGGTGGGCGCTCCCGGCCGGATTCGGAAGGGGAGGCGCGAGCCGCCGGTGACGTCGCGGACGAAGAAGTTGGCCTCGTTGCCGGCGATGTCCCAGGTCTGGGCGGTGAAGCCTCCCGAGTTGTTCTGCTCCAGGCGGATGGCCGGCGTGTTGCTGGTGTTGATGTGGAGGTCGAGCACCGGCGTGGCGGTGCGGAGGCCCACCCGGCCCGTCGCGTCGACGAAGATCGAGTTGGTCGTCGCGCCGCCGGTGACGGTGAAGGGAACGGTGGCGGCGGTGATGTCCTCGATCGAGAACTTGTTGGCGCCGCCGCTCGCCGAGTCGTTGGCGGTGAGCTGCCAGTCGTGGTTGGGGAAGCCGGTGCCGGTCGAGGTGTCGTCGAACTTGATGCGGGTGTTGTTCTCCTTCAGCCGGATGGTGTCGAAGCCGAAGGACTCGTTGTTCACGCAGTCGAGGCCGATGCAGGCGCTCCCTTGGATGATCGCGTCATCGGCGGTCACCACGTCCTTGGCGGTGATTGGCGTCAGCGCCTTGGTGGTGCGGGGCGCGGGGGTGTGCTCCACGGTCTCCCGCACGTCCGGCGAGACGAAGGCGCCGTCGTGGATGGTGAAGAAGCCGGACTGGGTGAGGGGAGCCTGCGGCAGCTTGCCGGAAGCCTGCAGCTTGGCGATGGCGGCGTCGTCGCCGGCCTGGCGGGCCACGGCCAAGGCGCGGCGGGTCTCGTTGTCGATGCGGGGCATGGCCGTCAGCTCGTAGGCGTAGGTGCCGTCCGGCAGCGCCTTGCCGTCGTCGCCCACGGGATCGAAGGCGAGGACGCCGTTCTTGAGCTCACGCTGCAGGATCACCCCGCCGGGGCCCGAGATGGTCACCGCCATCCGTTCGTAGTCGCCCGCCGGTACCCATTCCACTCCCAGGGGGCCGACGCTCACGGTGGCTAGCGGCTTCGCGGCCTGTGCCACCGGAGCCGCCGCCAGGGCGAGGGCCGCCAGCAGCAGGGTGGCTCTCCACAACCCGAATCGGTGATTCCTCTTCATCGCTACCTCCTTCCATTCAGTCCTCAGGGGAAAGGGCGGGACCTCCAGGATCCTCACCCGCCATCAGCTCCATAGGCGATTTCAGTATCCCTCCGTTACGGGCACGGCAGGAAATTCAAAGTTGACTCGGTTTGGCCCAAACGAAATATAGGGGATTTCCGCCTGCTTGTCGAACAGCGGTCGCAGTAAGACAAGCTGTGCTTCAAAAAATGAAAACCGTTCGATTCCCGGAAGTCAGCGCATCGGGCGCGCCACGAGCGAAAAAATCTCGCCGAAAACCGGATGAAGGTCCGCCGCGAGACCCCTCTCCAGCCGCTCCACGGCCGCCTTCGTCGCGCCCTCGCCCGGCCCGGCAGGAGGGGGCCAGCGAACGGTGAGCCGGTTGAGCCCGGGGCGCAGGAGCTCGCGGCCGATCCGCAAAGCCGCGCGGCGCCAGCTCGCCGCGCCCTCCATCGCCGCGGCTGCGGTGCCGTTGACGGCGAGCCTCACCGTGCCGGCGCGTCCGGCTGGAAGGCGGAGGGTGGGCTCGATCACCACGTCCTCCTCGCCGTCGCTCACCAGGCAGAAGGACGACTCCGGCCACGGCGAGCGGAAGGTGGCCCGCTCGGCCAGGTCCGCGTAGCGCATCACCTCGGGATAGAAGCGCTCCAGCGGCTCCCAGAGGTAGGGGGGCTCGGAGAGGTCCGTCCCCTCGCTGCGCAGGGCGTGGTGGCGCAGGAGGAGGGCGGCGATCCGTTCCCGCACCGGCCGCCCCCGCCGTTCCAGCACGGCCTGGATCGCCTCCAGCAGATCCGCGTCCAAGTGGTCCCAGCGCCAGCCGTGCGCCAGCAGCAGCCGGAAAGAGGAGTCGAAATTGCGCCGCTGGGCCGCGGTGAGCACGGCGGGGCACGGCGCGCAGCGGGCTTCCGCGAGGTCGAGCATCGCCTCCTCGACTCCCGGGGAGGCGGCAAGGGCCGCTTCGAGCCAATGCTCCAGGATTGCTCCCTTGGGGCTCACCGGAAGGAGGCGGTGGGCCGTGTGCATCGCGGCGCCGAGGCGGGCCGTGGCCTCCGCCTCCGGAGAGAGGGCGGGCGGAGGAAGGCGGGGGAGAAGGGTGCGCCACTCCACCTCGGCCTCCATCATTCCCGAGAGGTTGAGCACTTGGGCTGCCACCGCCGCCATGGCCACGTGCATCCCCTCCGCGGTGAGATGGCAGTAGTCGAGGAACAGGCGGCGGCCGGGAAGGGCTCCCCCGGTGTAGGAGGCGAAGACCTCGCGCAGGTCCACGGCCACGAAGCCGTGCCGGCGCGCCGCGGCTCGCAGCAGCTCGCGGGCGGCCGTGGTGGCCTGGGGCGCGCCGAGGAAGGCCAGGGTGGCGTAGGCGGCGGCGTCCACCTCGGCGAGCGCCGCCCGCCGTGCGTTTGCCAAATCTCCCAGTCCTGTAAACGCGCGCGCCAAAAGACGCCAGGTGGAGGCACAGGCGCCGCCATCGAGCTCCTGCATCTCCTGGACACAGGCCGCCTTGAAGTCACCCTCTTCGAGATGGCGCACGGCTTCCTCGTAGAGCGCATACCAGCGGGCATTGCCGTCCCCGGCCAGCCAGAGCGGGGGCTGGCGCGTCTCCCAGTCCGCCAGGCTCACCTCGGGGAGCACGAGCACAGCGGGGATCCGCACCGCCTGGGCGATGAGGCCGATCTGATCCAGCGCTGCCTCGGCCCGCTGCCGCAGGCGTTCCGCGGCAAGCTGCAAGGGGCCGGCGGCGCCTTCCGCCTCCAGGGCTGCCGCGTACTCCCGCCGGGCGGCGGCGGAGGGCGCATAGGGGGAGACCTCCGGCGTCTCCAGCAGGTTCCAGTTGTTGCCGGCGAAGATCACCAGCACGTCCGGATTGATTTGGAGCGACGTCCGCACCGTCTCGGCCAGCGAGGCCAGCGTCTCGTTGGTGCGGGCGAGGTCGATCACCTCGAAGTTGGCTTCGCCCCCTGCCGCCTTGAGCTGCGCCTCCAGCACCTGCGCCGGAGTGAGGTGAGGCGCGTAGAGGTAGCCCGCCGCCACCGACTCGCCGAAGAGGACGGCGCGCAGGGGGAGCTCGCTCTTCTTGGGCCGCAGCGTGCGCACCGCCGCGAAATGGTCCCCCAGCGGCAGGGGGGCGGGGCGGACGAAGACCCGCTCGCCGCCTTCCTCCCGCGGCTCCCAGAGGCTGATGGGCTCCGGCGGGCGCGTCATACGAAGGTGTACAGGTCCTCGCTCACCGCGCTCCGCCCCTGGGCGAAGCCGCTACGCGCGGGAGCCCGCCAGGCTGGGAGGAGCTCCTCCCAGAGCGCCGGCAGCCGCTCGCGGTCGAGCACGAAGTCCTCCAGCACCAGGGCGTCGATCCCCGTGGAGCCGAAGCAGAAGAGAGCGTCCACCGGCGAGGCCACGATCGGCTCGCCGCGGACGTTGAACGAGGTGTTCACCAGCAGCGGGCAGCCGGTGCGCCGGCTAAAGGCCTCCAGCAAAGAGGCGAAACGGGGAGCCACGGCGGCGTCGACCGTCTGCGGCCGGGCCGAGCCGTCCACGTGCGTGATCGCCGGCAGGGAGAGGGGCGAGGTCACCCGGCAGGTCTCCAGCATGAAGGGCGAAGGATGCGGGAGATCGAAATGCGCCGCCGCGTGAGCCGCGAGGACGCTGGGCGCGAACGGCCGGAACGCCTCGCGTTTCTTCACCAGCCGGTTGAGCCGCTCGCGCATCTCCGGATCGCGGGGATCGGCCAGCAGGCTCCGGCCGCCGAGGGCGCGGGGACCCATCTCCAACGGCCCGTGGAGCCAGCCCACGACCTTGCGTGCCTCCAGGCGGTCCACCACCGCCTCCAGGAGCTCGCCCTCGCGCCCCCGGAAATCGAGGGCCGGCAGCGCCGCGGCCTCCAACAAGCGGGCGATCTCCTCCGCCGTCCAGCGCGGCCCAAGGTAGACCTGCCGCAGGGACTCTCCCGGCCTTTTCCCCGTGAGCTGCGCATGGGCGAGGGCCGCGGCCCCCAGGCAGCCGCCGGAGTCCCCGGCCGCGGGCTGCACGAAGAGGCGGCGGAACGGTCCCTCGCGGCGGATGCGGCCATTGGCCACGCAATTGAGCGCCACGCCGCCGGCCATGCAGAGATCGGGGAGCCCCGTGCGCGTATGAAGCCAGCGGACCTTCTCCAGCAGCACCTCCTCCAGCACGGCCTGAAGGCTGCGCGCCACGTCCTGATGGAAACGGGTGATCTCCGCGCCCCTTTCCCGTGGGGGCTGGCCGAAGAGGTCGATCAGGGAGTCCGAATACATCCGCGGGCCGCGGACGAAGTCGAAATAGCGCAGGTCGAGCCGGTACTGCCCGTCCGGGCCGGGGTTCACCAGCCGCCGCATCGCCTCCAGGTAGCGCGGGTCGCCGTAGGGGGCGAGTCCCATCACCTTGTACTCGCCGTCGTTGACGGCGAAGCCTAGATAGGCCGTGATCGTCGAGTAGAGGAGCCCGAGCGAGTGGGGGAAGGGAACGGTCTCGAAGAGGTCGATTCCCGTCCCTGACGCTTTTCCATACGTCGTCGTATCCCACTCTCCGGTGCCGTCCACCGTGAGCACCGCCGCCTCGGGGAAGCCGGAGAAGAAGAAGGCGCTCGCCGCGTGCGAAAGATGGTGGCGGAAGGTAAAGAGCGGCCCTTCCCAGCCGAGCCCCTCGCGGATCTCCCGCTCCGCCCGCTCGGGATCGAGCACCTCCGCGGGCGCTCCGGCCCAGAGCTGGCGGGAGACCTTCGCCACCGGCGATTCGTAGAAGGCCACGGCGTCGAGGTCGAGCAAGCCGATGCCGCCCCGCTTCAGGCACCAACGGAACGCGGCCACCGGCAGCCGCGGATCGTGCTTGATCCGGGAGAAGCGCTCCTCCTCGGCCATTGCCACGAGCCGCCCGTCGCGCAGCAGGCAGCAGGCGGACTCGTGGAAGAAAGCGGAGATGCCGAGGACGTTCATGGCGGGGATTCCGCAGGCCCGGCAGCACTTCCCGTTGGCTGCTCTTCGCGGCCCCTACCCTCCCACCTTGAACTCCACCCCTTGCGCCAGCGGCAGCTCGGTCCCCCAGTTGAGGGTGCAGGTCTGGCGGCGCATGTAGGCCTTCCAGGAGTCGGAGCCGGCTTCGCGCCCTCCTCCGGTCTCCTTTTCGCCACCGAAGGCGCCGCCGATCTCGGCCCCCGAGGTACCGATGTTGACGTTGGCAATGCCGCAATCGCTCCCCGTCGCCGAGAGGAACCTTTCGGCGGAGCGCATGTTGAGGGTGAAGATGGCCGAGGAGAGACCCTGCGGCACGTCGTTGTGGATGCGGATGGCCTCGCCGAGGTCGGCGAACTCGAAGACGTAGAGGATGGGGGCGAAGGTCTCCTCGCAGGTGATGGGGAGCGGCTTCGGCACCTCGACCAGGGTCGGCTCGACGTAGAAGCCGGGACGGTCGATCTTGTGGCCACCGTAGAGGATGCGCCCCCCTTCGGCCTTCACCCGCTCCAGGGCCGCCATCATGTTGTCCACGGCCGCGCGGTCGATGAGGGGACCCATCAGCGTGCCGTGCTCCAGGGGATCACCGATCGGGATGGAGCCGTAGGCCGCGATCAGCCGGCGCTTCATCTCGGGGGCGATGCCGCGCTGGAGGAGCAGCCGGCGGGTGGTGGTGCAGCGCTGGCCGGCGGTGCCCACGGCCGCGAAGAGCACGGCCCGCAAAGCGAGGTCGAGGTCGGCGTCGTCCATCACCAGGATGCCGTTGTTCCCCCCGAGCTCCAGGAGCGAGCGGCCGAAGCGGTCCGCCACCACTTTGCCCACCTCGCGCCCCATGCGGCCGGAGCCGGTGGCCGAAATGAGCGGCACCCGGGGATCGGCCACCAGCCGCTCGCCGACGCCGGTGCGGCCGCCCATCACCAGGTTGAAGATGGGCGGCGCGCCATTGGCCGCCAGCACCCGCTGGGCGATCTTGGTGACGGCGATGGCGGTGAGCGGCGCCTGGTGGGAGGGCTTCCAGATCGTCGAGTCCCCCGCGACGGCGGCCACCATGGAGTTCCAGGCCCAGACGGCGACGGGGAAGTTGAAGGCGGTGACGACGCCCACCGGTCCCAGCGGATGCCACTGCTCGTACATCCGGTGGCTGGGACGCTCGGAGTGCATGGCGAGGCCGTAGAGCTGGCGCGACATGCCGACGGCGAGGTCGGCCATGTCGATCATCTCCTGCACCTCGCCGAGCCCTTCGGAGAGGACTTTCCCCACCTCCAGGCTCACCAGCCGGCCGAGGTCGTCCTTGTGGCGGCGCAGCTCTTCACCGAGCTGGCGCACCACTTCGCCGCGGCGGGGCGCCGGCCAGGTGCGCCATTCCTGAAAGGCACGCACGGAGGCGGCGGCCACCCGCTCGTAGTCCTCGGCGGTGGCCAGGCGCACGGCGGCGAGCGGCTCGCCGGTGGCAGGGTTCAGGGACTCGACGCGCTCACCGTGGGTATGGATCCAG
>DASUEN010000316.1:0-6563 GCA_036275055.1 Thermoanaerobaculia bacterium | reverse complement strand
GGCCGGAGCCGCAGGTCCCGGCCTCCGGCTCCGCGTTGCCGGAGGAGAAGGAGAGCCTGGGGATCCTGCGCCTGACGCGGGACGTCTCCGAGCTGCCGGCGGGAGAGTACCGCCTGGCGCGCCAGGGGGGAGACCTGGAGGTGACGCTCGCCGGCGGAGGCGAGGCTCCCGAGCCGGCGGTCGCGAGCGGGAGCGAGGCCCCGGTGCTGCTGGCCGTGGCCGGCCCCGCCTGGCCGGCCGCGGAGCCCAAGCCGCTCTCCCCGGCGGCCTTGGCGCTCTTCGACGTCGGGAGCGGTTTCAAGCTCGGCCCCCTGGAGCTGCCGGGTCTCGCGGTGCTCAACCCCCCTGGGGGAACGCGCTGGGCCCTGCCGGCGCGGGGTCTCGCGGGCTTACTTACCGACAACCTGCCGCACGGGAATGCCGCCGGATGGGAGGTTGTTGCGCTCGACACCGCGAGCCTCGCCCGCGCGGTGGCGCTGGCGCCGGAGGTCTCGGCCCTCGTCCCCCCGGACGCCTCCGGCTCGGACGGGCGGCTGGTGATCGGCGCCTGGCTGCGCCCCGGCCCTGCCGCGCGGCTGGTGGGCCAGATGCGCCAGGGGCTGGAGAAGGTCCCCCTGATTGACCGCGCCCAGGTGCAGCGCTGGCGCGACTGGGAGACGCTCCTGGCGCCGTTCGCCACCTGCGAGCGGCTGTCGCTGGCGGCGAGGCGCTCCCCCTCCGCCTTCCGTCTCCGCCTGCACGGCTGCCGGAATTGACAGCGAAGCAGGGAATCCCTTAGCCTTCCCGTTTGCCCCGGTTGGAGGGTGTATGCAGATTTGGCTGGATCAGGTTCGCGAAGAACCTTTCAACTGGGACGAGACGAAGCAGGTTTCTCCGGAGAGCCTGGACCGCCCCGAGCTGTTGGGCCTCGGCCCGGTGACGTGGCGCGGCCAGGTGGTGTACGCCGATCCCGGGTATTTCCTGCGGGCGCGGCTCTCCTATGAGCAGACGCTGAGCTGCACCCGCTGTCTGAAGCCGATCGTCGAGCAGGCGCAGTCGGACGTCGAGCTGATGATCCTGGTGGAGCACGGTCCCGAGAGTGGGGGCGAGCATGCGCTGCACGAGCAGGACCTTGGCATCCTCTACCTCCAGGACGAGCTCCTGGAGACGGATCCCATCCTGATCGAGCAGCTCCAGCTCAACGTCCCCATGAAGCCGCTCTGCCGCGAGGACTGCCCGGGGCTCTGCCCCACCTGCGGAGCGGACCGCAACGCCGGCCCCTGCGCCTGCGAGGAGACGGAAACCGATCCCCGCTGGGCCGCCCTCGCGGCGCTCAGAGACCGGCTGCCCGGCGCCAAGTGAGGCGGGAAGTGAATGGATGAAGTGACGCCGGCCGCGGCAGGTGCCCGCGGCCAGGATTTCAAGGACCCGAGACCGAAGAAGAGGCACGACGACCATGCCGAACCCGAAACGCCGCCATTCCAAGGCCCGCCGCGACAAGCGGCGCGCCCATGACGCGCTGGCGCGTCCCGCCACCTCCACCTGCCCCAATTGCGGGGAGGTCAAGATGCCGCACCGCGCCTGCCCGAGCTGCGGGCAGTACCGCGGCAACCAGGTGATCGAAGGCAAGGAAAACCTGTAACCTGCCCGCCTCCGGACCTTGCATTAGAATCGCCCGGCCAAGCCCAATCCGACTCCCTGCGGCCCGGCCCCTCTAGGGGGATGCGAGGCCGCTGGGGACCGAGCATGCCGATCGCCGTAGACGCCATGGGTGGGGATCATGCGCCGCAGTGTGCGGTGGAGGGCGCCGTCCGCGCCGCCGAAGAGGACGGCGCGGAGATCCTCTTGGTGGGCGATCGCGCGCGGGTGGAGGGCGAGCTGGTGCGCCTCGGCGTGCGGGGGGGGATCGAGATCGTCCACGCCGACGAGGTGGTGGGGATGGACGAGCCGGCGATCACCCCCATCCGCAAGAAGCGGCGCTCGTCGCTGCGCCTCTGTGCCGAGCTGGTCAAGGACGGCCGCGCCCAGGCCATGGTCACCGCCGGCAATACCGGCGCCGCCATGGTGGCGGCCAAGATGGTGATCGGCACCGTGGCGGGAGTGGACCGGCCGGCGCTCGCCGCCGTGCTGCCCAACGCCCGCGGGCGCACCGTGCTCCTCGACGTGGGGGCCAACGTGGACAGCAAGCCCGTCCACCTGCGGGAGTTCGCCGTCATGGGACACTTCTACGCCCAGGAGGTGCTCGGCACGGCGCAGCCGCGCATCGGCGTGCTGTCGATCGGCGAGGAGGAGGGGAAGGGCACGGAGCTGACCCGCGAAGTCTTCCGGGCGCTCAAGACCATGGGGCTCCATTTCGTCGGCAACGTCGAGGGGCGGGACGTGTTCAACGGCCAGGTGGACGTGATCGTCTGCGACGGCTTCGTGGGCAACGCCGTGCTCAAGAGCGCCGAATCGCTCGCCGAGCTGCTGCTGAGGATGCTGCGCGAGGAGATCTCGGCGAGCGCCCGTGGCAAGCTCGGGTATACGCTGGCGAAGCCGGTCTTCGACCGCTTCCGCCAGCGTCTGGATTACAGCGAATACGGTGCCGGGCCGCTCCTGGGTTTGAACGGCGGCTGCTTCATCGCCCACGGCCGCTCCAACGCGCGGGCCATGCAGAGCGCCATCCGCCGCGCCATGGAGTTCTCGTACGCCCGGCTGGACCGGAAGATCAGCGACAAGATCGCCGAGCTGCGCGCCCAGGAGGAGAAGCTCCTGGCCGGTGGCCGGCCAGGAGCCGAAGCGGGATGAATGCCGCCAGCAAGCTTGCCAATAAAAAGATCGCGTTCGTCTTTCCCGGCCAAGGGTCGCAGAAGGTGGGGATGGGCCGGATGTGGGCCGAAGCCGTCCCCGCGGCGCGGGCCGCCTTCGAGGAGGCCGACGAGGCCCTGGGCTTCCCCCTCTCGCGGCTCTGCTGGGAAGGGCCGGAGGAGGAGCTGGGGCTGACGGAGAACACCCAGCCGGCGCTCGTCGCCACCTCGATCGCCGTGCACCGCGCCCTGGGAGCCCTGGCGCCGGAGCTCGTCCCCGTGGCGATGGCGGGGCACAGCCTGGGGGAGTACTCGGCGCTGGTGGCGGCGGGAGCCCTGGGGTTCGCCGATGCCCTGCGCCTGGTGCGGCGGCGCGGCCAGCTCATGCAGGCGGCGGTGCCCGTGGGCGTGGGGGCCATGGCCGCCATCCTCGGCATGGACCCGGAAACCATCGCCCAAGTGGCAGCGGACGCGGGTACCGCGGACGAAGTCTGCGCCGTGGCCAACCTCAACGGTCCGGCGCAGACGGTGCTCGCCGGCCACAAGGGGGCGATCGACCGCGCCGTGGCCCTGGCCAAAGAGCGGGGAGCACGCAAGGCGACCCTGCTCGCCGTCTCTGCGCCGTTCCACTCCCCCCTCATGCGGCCGGCCCGCGAAGGGCTCGCGCCGATGCTGGCGGCGACGCCGTTCCACGATCCCCAGGTCCCCGTGGTGAGCAACGTGGACGCCGTGCCCGTGCCCTCGGGCGCCGCCGCCCGCGAGGCCCTGGTGCGGCAGATCGACAGCCCGGTGCGCTGGGTGGAATCGGTGCAGTGGATGGAAGATCAGGCTGGGGTGCAGGTGTTCGTCGAGGTGGGGCAGGGGAACGTGCTGGCGGGGCTCACGCGGCGTATCGTTCACGGCGCCCGCACCACGGCGGTCTCGGATCCGGATCATCTCGGCCAGCTCCTAACAGAGGAGGATGAGAGCTGATGTTGAAACTCGACGGTAAGACGGCGCTCGTCACCGGCGCCTCCCAGGGGATCGGTGAGGCCATTGCCCGGCTGCTGGGGCGCCAGGGGGCGCGCGTCATCCTGGCGGCCCGTAACGAGGAGAAGCTCAAGCGGCTGGCGGCGGAGATCGACGCCGGCGGCGGCTGCGCCCGGCCGCTGGTGCTCGACGTCACCCAGCCGGAGACCTTCGCCGAGCGCTTGAAGAGCCTGCCCGAGGACTACACGGCGGTGGACGTCCTGGTCAACAACGCCGGCATCACCGCCGACAACCTCCTCGCCCGCATGTCTCTGGACGATTGGGAGCGGGTGCTGCGCACCAACCTGACCGGCGCCTTCGCCCTCACCAAGGAGGTGGTGCGGGGGATGATCAAGCGGCGCTGGGGGCGGGTGATCAGCGTCTCCTCGGTGGTGGGGATGATGGGCAACGCCGGCCAGGCCAACTACGCGGCGGCGAAGGCGGGGCTCATCGGCTTCAGCAAGTCGCTGGCCCGCGAGCTGGGGAGCCGCAGCGTGACGGTGAACGTGGTGGCTCCCGGCTACGTCCAGACGGCGATGACCGAGAAGCTCCCGGAGGCCGCCCGCGAGGAGCTCAACCGTGCCATCGCCCTCAAGCGACTGGGCACCGTGGACGACGTGGCATGGGCCGTGCTGTTCCTCGCCAGCGAGGAGGCGGGATACATTACCGGTACCACCCTAAACGTCTCGGGCGGCCTCTATATCTGAAAAGGATAAGCGTCCGCATGGACTCAACGTCCGGCTTTGTGTTAGAACCCCACTTCGTGCGCGGGTGCGCCCCGGGCCGATCACGATCATGGAGGGAACAGCGATGGCGGTTGCAGATAAGGTCAAGAGCATCATCGTCGAGCAGCTCGGTGTCGACGAGGACGAGGTCACCCTGGATGCGAGCTTTACGGATGACCTCGGCGCCGACTCCCTGGACATCGTGGAGTTGGTGATGGCTTTCGAGGAGGAGTTCGGCATCGAGATCCCCGACGAGGAGGCCGAGAAGATCAGCAACGTGCGTGAGGCGGTCGACTACATCCAAAACAACACCGGGGACCAGAACTAGTCCCTGCCCTTGAGCCACGCCGCCGCTATCCGCTTGAGAACAGACCTGCGCCGCGTTGCCGTCACCGGGGTCGGCCTCGTGTCCCCCTTGGGAGTGGGCACGGCCGAGAGCTGGGAAGCCCTGCTCGCGGGCAAGAGCGGCATTGGTCCCATCACCCGTTTCGACACGGCGGAGTACCCCTCCCGCATCGCCGGCGAGGTCAAGGGGTTCAACCCCCTCGACTACCTGGACAAGAAGGAGGTCAAGAAGAGCGACACCTTCATCCAGTATGCCCTGGCCGCCGCCCGCTTCGCGGTCGAGGACTCGGGGCTAGCGATCGGCGAGGCGAACGCGGACCGCGTGGGGGTGGTCATCGGCTCGGGCATCGGCGGCCTGCCGCTCATCGAGGCGATGCACAAGACCCTGCTCGAGCGGGGTCCCAGCCGGGTCTCCCCCTTCTTCATCCCGGGCCAGATCGTCAACATGGCCGCCGGCCAGGTCTCCATCCAATACGGTGCCCGGGGCCCCAACACCTCACCGGCCACGGCCTGCACCACTGGCCTGCACGCCATCGGCGACGCCTTCCGGCTGATCCAGAACGGCGAGGCCGACGCCATGATCGCCGGCGGCACCGAGGCGGTGATCACCCCCCTCGCCGTGGCGGGCTTCTGCGCCATGCGCGCCCTCTCCACCCGCAACGACGAGCCGGAGAAGGCCTCGCGCCCCTGGGACGCCCAGCGCGACGGCTTCGTGATGAGCGAGGGGAGCGGCATCGTGGTGCTGGAGGAGCTGGAGTCGGCGCGGCGGCGAGGTGCCCCCATCTACGCCGAGATCGTGGGCTACGGCATGAGCGCCGACGCCTACCACATCTCGGCTCCCCATCCGGAAGGGGACGGCGCCGTGCGCGTGATGCGCGCCGCCCTCGCTGACGGCGGCATCGCCCCGGAGCAGATCGGCTACGTCAACGCCCACGGCACCTCGACGCAGCTCGGCGACCTCTCGGAGGTGCGGGCGATCAAGCGGGTCTTCGGCGAGCATGCCTACAAGCTGGCGGTCTCCTCCACCAAGAGCGCCACCGGCCACCTGCTGGGCGCGGCCGGCGGGCTGGAGACGGGGATCCTCGCCCTCGCCGTCCGCGACCAGGTCCTCCCCCCTACCCTCAACCTCGACGAGCCGGGCGAGGGGTGCGACCTCGACTTCGTCCCCCACCATCCCAGGAAGGCCAGCCTGGAGTACGCCCTCACCAACTCCTTCGGCTTCGGCGGCACCAACGCCTCGATAGCGATGAAGAGGTACGAGGGCTAAAAAGGGACAACAGGGACTTCAGGGACTCCAGGGACGGCAGAAAAAGCAGAGCTTGTCCCTGGAGTCCCTGTTGTCCCTGAAGTCCCTTTTTTCTTTTTTCAGGGCGCCAACTCGCGCTCGAAGAACTCCGTGGCCCGCTCGTAGAAGTGCCGTGACGCCGCCCCCCGGAAGCCGTGCTTCTGGCCGGGGTAGAAGGCCTGCTCGAAGGGGACACCGGCCTTGATCAGGTCGTTCGACAAGTTGACCGAGTTTTGCGGGTGGACGTTGTCGTCCGCCAGGCCGTGGATGACGAGGAGATGGTCCTTGAGGTTGGCCGTATAGGTGATGGGGGAGGAGTCGCGGTAGCCGTCCGCGTTGTCCTGCGGGCGGTCGAGGTAGCGCTCGGTCCAGATCGTGTCGTAGAGCCGCCAGTCGGTCACCGGCGCGCCGGCGATGGCGGCTTTCCACACCCCG
>DASUEN010000315.1:0-34555 GCA_036275055.1 Thermoanaerobaculia bacterium | reverse complement strand
CGCGGCTCGGATGGCGGCGTTCTCCGCGCGGAGCAGCCACCGCCGCTTCCTGCACGAGCCACTCCCGTTCGAGCGCCTCAGCAGCCTGCTCGCCTGCCTACGGCAGGTGGACCTGCCGCTGCGACCGCAGCCAAAGTATGGTTACCCTTCCGCTGGCGGCCTCTACCCCGTACAGACGTATCTATACGTCAAGCCGGGGAAGGTCGAGGGGCTGCCGGGCGGGACGTATTCCTATCAACCCAAGGAGCAGAGCCTCATCCTGATCGCTGAGGAGCCTCCCATCGGTCCAGGGGTGCACGCCGACGTCAATCGCGAGATTTTCCAGGAATCCGCTTTCTCGCTTTTCCTCATCGCGCAGCTCCGTACCTTGGAGCCGGTCGCTGGCGGCCTGGCGAGGGATTTCTGCCTGCTCGAGGCCGGGTGCATGGGCCAGCTCCTGATGACCGTAGCTCCCGAGCACGGGATCGGGCTCTGCCCCGTGGGAAGCCTGGAGTTTGGCGCCATCCGCCGGTTCTTCTCTCTCGGTGACGGGCAGGTGCTCGTCCATAGCCTGCTGGGCGGTCCGCTCCCTGGTGAGCCGCCGCAGGTCTCAGGCGCGCCCAGGCCAGCCACGGCAAGCAGTGACGGGTTGGCCGACGAGCTGCGGCAGTTCCTGGCAAAGCAGCTCCCGGAACCCATGATCCCCGCGGCGTTCGTCGTCCTCGACACCCTGCCGTTGACACCGAACGGCAAGGTCGACCGCAGCGCTCTACCTCAGGCCGCCGGTCCGGCGGTGAAGTCACGGTCTGCTTTCGCAGCACCGCGGACGGAGCTCGAGAGCGCGATCGTGGCCATTTTCAGCGCAGTGCTTGGGGTCGAAGAGATCGGCATCGACGATAATTTTTTCGACCTGGGCGGCAACTCCCTGCACGCTGTGCGGATCCACGCCGCGCTGCAGGGGCTACTCGGTCGCGAGATCCGGATCACGGAAGTCTTCCGGCACGCGAGCGTGAACGCCCTGGCGAAGCACTTCGGTGAGCAGGAAGGCGGCGGAAAGTCCTTCGATGGGGTCCGCGCCCGGGCGGCCCGGCAGAAGGAGAGCCTAAAACGCCAAGGTCAGGCGAGGCATGGAAGAAGGTCGGATGAGCAAGATCGCGACGAGTGATCCCCTCGAGGGGATCGCCATCATCGGCATGGCCGGGCGATTCCCCGGGGCCAGGAACGTCGGGCAGTTCTGGGAGAATCTGAAGAACGGCGTCGAGTCGATTCGGTTCTTCTCCGAGGACGAGCTGCTCGCGGCCGGTGTCGATCAGGCCCTGCTGCGCCATGCGGCCTATGTGAGGGCGGCACCCGTCCTGGACGATATCGAAGGGTTCGACGCCTCCTTCTTCGGCTTCAGCCCGCGCGAGGCCGAGCTGATCGATCCGCAGCACCGCCTCTTCCTGGAGTGCGCCTGGGAGGCATGCGAGAGCGCCGGCTACGCGCCCCATACCCTCTCTGCACGAACGGGAGTCTTCGCCGGCGCCGGAGCCTCCTACTACGCGTTGGCGAACCTCGGCGCGATGAGCTCGCTCCAGGCCTTCCTCGGCAACGAGAAGGACTATCTGGCGACGAGAGTGGCCTACAAGCTCGATCTGAAGGGACCGGCGATCGGTGTACAGACCGCTTGTTCCAGCGCGCTCGTGGCGGTCCACTTGGCGTGCCAGAACCTCCTCCAATTCGATTGCGACCTGGCTCTGGCGGGAGGGGTCAACGTCCGCGTCCCGCACCTCTCGGGTTACCTGTACCAGGAAGAGGGCATCTACTCGCCCGACGGTCATTGCCGGGCCTTCGACGCTGCCGGCCAGGGTACCGTTTTCGGCAGCGGCGCGGGCGTGGTCCTGCTGAAGCGGCTCGCGGAGGCCGTCGCCGACCGGGACTTCATCTTCGCGGTCATCAAAGGTGCGGCGATCAACAACGACGGCGCGGCCAAGGCCGGCTACACCACCCCGAGCCAGGACGGACAGGCGGAGGTCATCGCCCTGGCGCAAGCCCTGGCCGGCGTCGAGCCGGAGACGGTCACCTATATCGAGGCCCACGGCACCGGGACACCGCTTGGAGATCCCATCGAGCTCGCGGCCCTGGAAGAAGTCTTCCGCGAGCGTGCCCGGAAGCAGCACCGCTGTGCCATCGGGTCGGTCAAGACCAACGTCGGTCACCTGGACGCCGCGGCCGGTATCGCGGGGCTCGTCAAGACCGCGCTGGCGATGCATCACCGCCTGCTCCCCCCGAGCCTGAACTTCGATACGCCGAACCCGCGAATCGACTTCGCAGCGAGCCCCTTCTACGTCAACCGGGCGCTCGCGGCCTGGGAGACGGGAGATATGCCGCGGCGCGCCGGCGTCAGCTCGTTTGGGATCGGCGGCACCAACGCCCACGTGGTGCTGGAAGAGGCGCCCCCCCGCGCAGGCTCGTCACAGCGGCGCCCCTGCCAGCTCTTCGTTCTCTCGGCGAACACCAGGACCGCGCTCGACCGTGCAACCGTCGAGCTGGGGGAGCACCTCAGGACGCATCCCGACCTGTGCCCCGGTGACGTTTCCTACACGCTCCAGGTGGGCCGCAGAACCGCTGACCACCGGCGAATCCTGGTCTGCCGGGACCTCGAGGACGCGGCGCAAGCCTTGGAAACGCTCGATCCGAAACGCCTCTTCACCAGCGTTCAGCCGCGCAAGGATCGCCCGGTTTCCTTCCTGTTTCCCGGTCAGGGAGCCCAGTTCCCGGGCATGGCCCGTGAGCTCTACCAGCTCGAAGGCTCCTTCCGGGGGCAGATCGACCGTAGCGCCGAGCTGTTGCTGCCGCTGCTCGGAATCGACCTGCGGTGCCTCCTCGATCCCCGCGCCGAGGAGGCCGAGGCCGCCGGTATACGGCTCGATCAGACCGGCCTAACGCAGCCGGTGCTGTTCGCCGTCGAGCATGCCCTGGCACGGTTGCTGATCGGTTGGGGCATGCGTCCCGCGGCCATGATCGGGCACAGCGTGGGGGAGTACGTGGCCGCCTGCCTCGCGGAGGTGTTCTCCTTGGAAGACGGGCTGCGCCTCGTCGCTGCGCGGGCCCGCCTCATGCAAACGCTGCCGGGCGGCGCGATGCTCGCAACCCGGCTTTCCGAGGACGAGGCCAGGACCCTGCTGAGTGGTGGGCTCTCCCTGGCGGCAGTCAACGGCCCGGCGTCCACGGTCTTCGCCGGGCCGGTGGAGGAGATCGCAGCCCTGGAGAGCCGTCTGAGTGCGGCCGGAAGGCCTACACGTCGTCTGCGGACCTCGCATGCCTTCCACTCGGCGGCGATGGATCCCATCCTCGAGGCCTTTGCAGCCGAGGTGCGGCGGGTGCGGCTCGCGCCGCCGAAAATCCCCTACGTCTCCAACGTCACCGGGCGCTGGATCGAGAGCTCCGAAGCGATGGACCCGCTCTATTGGGCACGCCACCTGCGCGCGACCGTCCGGTTCGGGGACAGCCTCGGTGAGTTGGCCCGGGCGGGGTTGGGGGTCCTCTTCGAGGTCGGGCCCGGAAAGACGCTCACTGCGCTGGCAAAATCGTCGTTGGCCGATGCGGCGGCCATACCGGCCATGCGGTCCCGAGAGGACAAGCGGACGGACCTCGCTGTGCTGCTGCAAGCCGTTGGGCAGCTCTGGTTGGCGGGCGCGGCCGTGGACTGGGCGGCCGTCCGCTCCCCGGAACGGCCCGGCCGGGTCCCCTTGCCGACGTATCCTTTCGAACGGCAGCGGTACTGGATCGAGCCCGCTTCGCCGGCGCGAGAAGCCGGCACGGGCCACGGCGCCGAGAGGAGAGCGCTCGCGGACTGGTTCTCCCTTCCCACGTGGCAACGGTCCCTGGCGCCACGTCAGGCGGTCGCCGGATCGCTGGCCGGTGGCAGGAGATGGCTCCTGTTCGCCGATCCGGCCGGCCTCGGCGCCCGGCTGGCCTCGCGGCTCACCGCTCTGGGCCAGGACGTCACCACGGTGTTGCCCGGGGGCGGCTTCGCCCGCCTGGAGCGTAAGGTGTTCAGCCTGGATCCCGCCGCCGCCGAAGGCTACGTGTCCCTGCTGCGAGAGCTCGATCGCTCCGGCTCACTGCCGGAGATCGTCGTCCACCTCTGGACCGTCACACCGCAAACGGCTCCCCAACTCGATCCTGCCGCCGGCAGCGGGCAGGAGCGGCTGGGTTTCTACAGTCTTCTCTTCCTCGCCCAAGCGCTCGGCAAGCAGAGTCCGGATGCCCAGGTCCGCCTCGCGGTAGTTTCGAACGGCCTGCACGAGGTGATCGGCGACGAGGTTCTCGAGGTCGCCAAGGCACTCGTGCTCGGGCCCTGCCGGGTCACCCCACAAGAGTATCCGCAGATCTCGTGCTCGAGCATTGACGTCCGGCTCGCCGATTTTGCCTCGGCAGGCGAGGAGGCGTCGATCGACCGGCTGCTGGCCGAGATCCTCTCCCAGCCCGCCGCCGCCGTCGTGGCCCTGCGCGGTGGCTCCCGGTGGCTTCCGGCCTACGAAAGCCTCCGGCTTGAGGAGGGCCCCGCGAACCGGACGCGGCTGAGGGAAGGCGGCGTCTATCTCATCACCGGCGGCCTCGGCGGGATCGGGCTCGTGTTGGCAGAGCATCTGGCGCGTAGCGTGCGAGCCCGGCTGGTCCTCGCCGGCCGTTCATCCTTGCCGCCACGAGAGGATTGGAACGCACGGCTCGCGAGCGGCCTCGACGAACGGACCGGCCGCCGGATCCGGACCCTGCAACGCATCGAGGAGCTCGGGTCCGATGTGCTGGTCGCGAGCCTCGACGTCTCCGACGCCGGACAGGTGCAGGCACTGGTGGCGGAGGCACGCCGCCGGTTCGGAGCGATCCACGGCGTCATCCACGCCGCTGGCGTGCCGGGAGGAGGTCTCATCCAGGGGAAGTCCTATGAGGCGGCGGCGGCGGTCCTGTTACCCAAGGTGAGGGGCACGCTAACCTTGGAGGCGGCCCTGCGTGGTGAGGAGTTGGACTTCTTCCTGCTGTGCTCGTCGACCATCGGCCTCACGGGAGGCGTGGGCCAGGTGGATTACTGCGCGGCCAACTCATTCGTCGACGCGTTCGCCCGCGCCCGGTCGGCTGCCGGTGGAGGCTTTACCGTCGCCATCGCCTGGGATCGGTGGGAAAAGGTCGGCATGGCGGTGGAGACGAATGGGGAGAGCCGACCGGCGGCGGAGAGCGACTCCCGGCCGGCAGGACATCCCTTCCTGGGCCGGCTCATTGCGGACGATGGCGAGCGATCCGTCTACCTCACGCGGTTCAGTGCTGCGAGGCACTGGATGCTCGACGAGCACCGGGTGCAGGGCACTGCCGTGGTTCCGGGGACGGCCTTCCTGGAGATGGCGCGAGCCGCAGCCGAGGCGCACTCTGCCGGGCAGACCGTGGAGTTGCGGGAGGTCGTGTTCGCAGCGCCACTCGCCGTGGCGGACGGTCAGGAACGGGAGGCACGTTCGATCCTCGAGCGCGGGCCTCAGGGCCTGAGCTTCCGTGTTCTCAGCCGGCCGGTCTCCCCACCGGGCGCACGGGCGGAGTGGCAGGAGCACGTCACGGCACGGGTGGCCTACAGGCCGCCGGCGGAGCCGGCGGTTTGGAGCCTCGGCGAGCTGCGCCGGCGGTGCTCCGCATCCACCCAGGTTCCGCCGGTGCTCTTCCCTGACAGGGAGTCGTCGTTCGTGTACTGGGGTCCGCGCTGGGCGGTGCTCAAGGAGGTCCATACCGGAGAGCGGGAGGCCCTTGCGCTGCTCGAGCTGCCCCCGCAGTTCGTCACCGACCTCGAAGGGCTCGGGCTCCATCCCGCGCTCCTCGACGTCGCGGTGGCGTTCGCCGCGGCGGCGGCAGGCGAGGGCCTCTACCTGCCTCTGCTCTATGGCCGCCTCACGATCGCACGGAAGCTGCCGGTGCGCTTCTACAGCTATCTGAAATTCAAAGGAGACGGCGCGGCGGGAGGCCCCCTGCGGTCGTTCGACGTGGTGCTGCTCGATGAGGAGGGAGCGGAGCTCGTCAGGGTTGACGACTTCACCCTGAAGAGGGTTGAGCCCGACGCCGCCCCGGCGGTAGCGGGAAGGTCCGGGAATCGTTCGCTCGACGAGGCCGTGCCCCCCGCCGGGCGAAGACGAGACGCGGACGGGATCTTCCCCGAAGAGGGAATCGAGGTCTTGAGGCATCTGCTGGCGCGCGAGGTTCCGGCGCAGGTCGTCGTTTCGACCCTCCCCATCACGGCGCGGATCGCGGCGAGCACGGCGAGCTCATCTCGGGCTCTCCAGCCTGCCGAAGGCTCGCAGCCGGGAGCGGTGGCGCATCCGCGCCCGGACCTCCAAACCTCGTACGTCGAGCCGCGTGGCGACCTTGAGGGCGCCCTCGCCGCTCTCTGGCAGGAGTTGCTCGGCATCGAACGGGCCGGCGCCCATGACGACTTCTTCGATCTCGGAGGCCACTCGCTGTTGGGGATACAGCTCGTCTCCCAGATCCGCGAGAGGTTGGGAGTGGAGCTCCCTCTCGGTCAGATTTTCGAGGCGCCGACCATCGCGCAACTGGCGGAACGGATCGCGGCCCTCCGCGACTCCCAGGACGCCCCGAGAGTTCCGGCGATCGCCAGGGTCTCCCGGGCAGGGGATCTGCCCCTGTCCTTCTCCCAGCAGAGCCTGTGGATCCTCCATCAGGTCGACCCGGAGAGCCCCGCCTACAATCTGTCGATTTCGCTGCGCTTCGGCGAGGGCCTCGTTCCCGCCGTGCTCGAGCGGAGCTGCGCAGAGCTGTTTCGGCGCCAGGAAGTTTTGCGCACCACCATCGTTGCGCGCGAAGGCCGGCCAACTCTGGTGATCTCGCCGCCGGGCGCTTTCCGGCTGCCGGTCGTTGCTCTCGACGGGCTCCCACCGGCGCTGGCGCAGGATCTCGCCGAGCGCCTCGCTGCCGAGGAGACGCGCCGGCCGTTCGACCTCGCGCGCGGGCCTCTCTGCCGCATCCATCTCCTTAGCCTCGGGCGAGAGGATCACGTGGTGGTGATCAACATACACCACGTCATCGCGGACGGATGGTCTATGGGCCTCCTGATTCAGGAGGTCGCGGCCATCTACGAAGCCTACGCGAGGGGCGAAGCCTCTCCGCTGCCCGAGCCATTGATCCAGTATGCCGACTACGCGAGCTGGCAACGGGAGTGGCTGCAGGGAGAAAACCTCGAGCGCCAGATGAATTTCTGGCGGGAGGCCCTGGCCGGGGCTCCACCAACCCTTGAGTTACCTACCGATCGACCGCGTTCCCCGTCGCGGGGTGCGCGCGGCGCACGCCGGTGGAAGATCCTTCCTACTTCCCTGGTCGATGCCGTCACCACGGCCGGGCGGCGCGAAGGCGCGACGCTCTTCATGACGTTGCTGGCAGCCCTGAAGATCGTGCTCTTCCGCTGGTCCGGGCAGCGGGACCTCGTGGTCGGGACGGTCCTGGCGAATCGTACCCGCGCCGAGGTGGAAAGTCTCATTGGCTGTTTCGTGAACTTTTTGCCGATTCGATCGAAGATCGAGGAGGATCAGCCGGGGCTCGCCGTACTGGAAGGGATCCGGCGGTTCCTGCTCGCGGCGTCCTCTTTTCAGGAGTGTCCCTTCGAGAAGATCGTCGAGGCGGTGAACCCCTTGCGATCTCCTGGGCAGAGCCCGCTCTACAACGTGGCTTTCTTGCTCCAGAACTATCCTCAGCGCTCCGCCTTCGCCGAACGGATCGCCGCTGGTTCCACCTGGGCCGCGGACGGCGCCGCTGCGCCACCACAGGCGGCGACCGCTTTGATCGAGACGCAGGGGGCCGCCCTGGATCTGCGCTTCGTCGCGGAAGAGGTCTCCGGAGGGATTTCGTTCTGGTGCGAATACGATCGCGATCTGTTCGCCGGCGAAACGATCGACCATCTGCTCGACGACTACATGGCGACGCTTCGTCGCCTGACCGAAGATCCGCAGACCCCGGTCTCGGGCTTCGCGATCCATGAAGCTTCAAAAAGGCGTGAGAGGAGGGGTACGCCGGCGAGCCAACCGGGAGCCTCAACCCCCCTGGCGGAGCCGGAGATCGAGCTGGTCTCGCAGTGGCAGGCGATCTACGAGGAGACCTACAGTCAACCCGTCGCCCCCGGCGACGAGATGCTGGACGTCGTGAGTTGGCAGAGCAGCTACACCGGCCTGCCGATTCCAGAGGAGGAGATGCGCGAATGGGTCGAGCGGACTGCGGAGCGGATCTTGACTTTGCGTCCGCGCCGCGTGCTGGAGATCGGCTGCGGCACGGGTCTCCTGCTGCTCCGCGTCGCCCCATCCTGCTCGTTGTACGTGGGTACGGATTTCTCTTCCGCCGTGCTCGAACGGCTACGCAGGCGGCTCGATCAACCCGGGCGCGAGCTGCCGCACGTGACCCTCTTGCACCGTATGGCAGACCGTTTCGAGGGGATCGAGGACGGAACCTTCGACTTGGTCGTCCTCAACTCGGTCGTGCAGTGCTTCCCGAGCCTCCACTACCTTATGGACGTGCTCGCCAAAGCCGTTCACGCGGTCGCTCCCGGAGGTGCGATCTTTCTGGGCGACGTTCGGAACCTGTCGTTGCTCCGCGGTTTCCATGCCTCGGTCGAATTCCATCGCGCGCTGGACTCGTTGCCGGTCGAGCAGTTGGACGAGCGCGTGCGGACGCGCGCCGCCTTCGAGAAGGAGTTGGTGATCGATCCCTCGTTCTTCACGGCGCTTCGCCAGCGCCTGCCGCGAGTCCGCCACGCGCAAGTGTTGTCGAAGCGCGGCCATTACCAGAACGAGATGGTGCGATTCCGCTATGACGTCGTCCTGCGTGTGGGAGAGGCAGACGACCCGCCGCCGGCCCTCTCCTGGCTCGACTGGCAGGAAGAGGGGTTGACCCTGGAGGCTTTGCGAAAGCTGCTTTGCCGAGAGGCTCCTGACTCGCTGGGCCTCTCGCGGGTGCCGAACGCCCGGGTGCGAGAGTCCGTACGGGCGCT
Source organism: Thermoanaerobaculia bacterium (assembly GCA_036275055.1). Lineage (GTDB taxonomy): Bacteria > Acidobacteriota > Thermoanaerobaculia > Multivoradales > UBA5704 > DATARR01. The sequence continues at coordinate 25,566 of DASUEN010000315.1, read as the reverse complement.
GGATCTGCTCGCGAGGGCCGGCAAGGGAACGACCGCGGAGACTTTGAGGGTCGCGGTGCGAGCAGGCGACGCGGGAGTCGACCCCGAGGCGCTGTGGTCTCTCGCCGAGGAGTTGGGATATGCCGCGGCCGTCGGCTGCCCAGGGGGCGACGGTTGTTGCACCGTGCTACTGCGCAAACGTACGGCAGGAGAGGAGCACGGAGTAGGCCCTCTGTTTCCGACCCCGCTCACCGTCCAGGCCTCGTGGCGCCACTATGCCAACGATCCACTCCATGGAGCGTCCATCCGCGAGCCCAGCTCCGGCGTTTCACCGGCGGCTGCCCGGACGATCCCTCCTCTCCATGCGCTCGCCTGGCAGGGAGATCCCCCCCTCTCGCTCGCGCAAGAGGGACTCTGGCAGAGAGCTCAGGGGCAAACCGTTGAAGCCGTCCCCAATGTCGCCGCCGCGTTCCGCGTCACCGGGGACCTCGCTCTCCCGGTTCTCGAGCGCAGCTTTCAGGAGGTCGTGCGGCGGCACGCGCCTCTGCGTAATACCTTCCTCCTGGTGCGGGGAGAGCCGCGCCAGGTGGTCGTCCCGACGCAGCTTTGGACGATGCCGGTCTTGGACTTGCGTGCCCTCCCGTCGCGGACGCGAGAGTCCGAAGCCGAGCGGCTGATCCGCGACGAGGTGAGAGAGCCCTGCGATCTCTCCCGAGGTCCCCTGCTGCGAGCTTCGTTGCTGGCGTTGGCGGAGAGATCGTGGATCGCGGTGATCCGTATGCCTCCGATCGCGGGTGATCGCCGGTCGATGGAAGTGCTGACGGGCGAGGTCGTCACCCACTATTCGGCCTTCGTGCACGACTTCCCCTCGCCGCTTCGCGAGCTGCCTGTCGAGTATGCCGACTTTGCCGTTTGGCAGCGTCAATGGCTGTGCGGGGAGGTGCTGGAGGAGCGGCTTCGCTTCTGGAGGAACGAGCTGGCGGACGCGCCCGCCGCTCTCGAGCTGCCCACCGACCGGCCTTGTCCGCCGCTGCGCAGCTACCAGGGAGGGAGCCAGCCGTTCACGGCGATGGCCGCGGTGGCTGAGAGCCTGAGAGGGCTGGCTCGGGAGCGCAAGACGACCCTGTTCGTGGTGCTCCTATCCGCCTTCCAGGCGCTTCTCCATCGCTACACCGGCCAGGAGGACGTCCTTGTCGGCTCGCTAGCGGTCAACCGCGACGCGGAGGAGTTGGCGGATCTGATCGGGCCTTTCTCCAATCCGGTGGCGTTGCGCGGCCGCTTCCGGCAGCGCGGCGCGAGCTGGCGAGAGCTTGTGGACCAGGTAGGTGGGACGGTGGCCGCGGCCCATGCCCACGGAGACCTCCCTTTCGAGCGGCTGATCGACGAGCTCGGTGTGAAGCGGAGCCCGTCTCGCAGCCCGCTTTTCCAGGTGATGCTCATCCTGCAAACCAGGCCACAGGATGCACTCTCCTCGCCAGAGCTCGCTCTCGAGCCGTTGCCGCTCGCCGCCCCCGCAACCCGTTTCGACTTGACGTTGGACCTCGCGGAGTGGAGCGAGGGGCTGGCAGGAGCGCTCGAGTACAGCCGCGAGTTGTTCGATGCCAGCACTGCACAGCGGCTCCTGGGACATCTGGGGGTGCTGCTGGAGGGACTCGCTGCCGAGCCGGGGCGGCGCCTGGCGGACCTGCCCCTGCTCACCGAGCCGGAGAGGCATCAGTTGTGGATGTGGAACGCCACCGGGGTGGACTACCCCCAGGGCCTCTGCCTGCACGAACGGATCGAAGCCCAAGCGGCTCGGACCCCGCAGGCGGTGGCCGTGGTGTTCGCGGGCGAATCCATTACCTATGGCGAGCTCAATCGTCGCGCGAACCTGCTGGCGCGCCGGCTGCGCTCCCTCGGCGTGGGACCCGAAGTGCTCGTCGGAATCTGCTCCGAGCGCTCGGCGGAAATGGTGGTCGGTCTGCTCGCCGTTTTGAAAGCGGGAGCAGCATACGTCCCGCTCGATCCCGGCTATCCCGCCAGCCGGTTGGCCCTCATGCTGGAGGATGCGCAAGTGCCGGTGCTGCTGGCGCAGGGGCGTGTGGCGGACCGGTTGCCGTCGATCGGTTTGGCGAGCCGCCTCCTGCTTCTCGACGATTCATCGAAGGAGCTTGAGGAAGGCTCTCCCGACGCGAATCTGCCCAACGAGGCAGGCTCCGAGCACGCGGCCTATGCCATCTTCACCTCGGGCTCGACCGGCCGCCCCAAGGGTGTGGTGAACACCCATCGCGGTATCGTCAACCGCCTGCTCTGGATGCAGGAAGCCTTCGGGCTTACGACGGCGGACCGCGTCCTGCAGAAGACCCCGTTCAGTTTCGACGTTTCGGTCTGGGAATTCTTCTGGCCGCTGATGACGGGAGCACGGCTGGTGGTGGCCCGTCCCGGGGGGCATCAAGACCCGGATTACCTGATCGAGACGATCGCGCAGGAGGGGATCACGACGCTGCATTTCGTGCCCTCGATGTTTCAAGTGTTCCTCGACGCCAAAGGCTTGGAGCGCTGCGCCGGGTTGCGCCAGGTGATCGCCAGCGGCGAGGCGCTCCCGGCCGAGCTGTCGCGGCGCTTCGCCAACCGGCTGGGTGAACCCTTCGGAGTAGCCTTGCACAATCTCTACGGCCCGACCGAAGCGGCCGTCGACGTGACGTTTCACACCTGCCGGGCCGGCGAGGAGCGAGCTCCCATCGGACGGCCGATCGCCAACACGCAGATCCATCTCCTCGATCCGGAGGGGGAGCCGGTTCCGGTGGGAGTGCCGGGGGAGCTGTACATTGGCGGAATCCAGGTGGCGCGAGGGTATCTTCGCCGGCCCGAGCTAACGGCTGAGAGGTTCCTGCCCGATCCCTTCGGCGAGTTGGGACGACGCCTCTACCGGACCGGTGACCTGGCCCGCCGGCTGCCCGACGGCGAGATCGAGTTCCTGGGACGTATCGACCAACAAGTCAAGATCCGGGGATTCCGCATCGAGCTGGGAGAGATCGAAGCGGTCCTCCACCAGGACTCCGCCGTGCGGCAGGCCGTGGTCCTTGCCGGCGAGCGGACCCCGGGCGAGCCTTGGCTGGTGGCCTTCTTCGTTGCCGCCGGACCACAGCCTCCCACCCCCGAAGAGCTGCGCGACGCGTTGCGCGCAAAGTTGCCGGAGACCATGGTCCCGCAGCAGTTCGTCTGCCTGCCGGAGATCCCGCTCTCGCCCAACGGCAAGGTGGATCGCCGGGAGCTGGCAGGGATCTATGCCGAGCAGGTGACCGTGAGAGCCGATGTCGAGCGGCAAGCGGTGACCGCAGCGCCCGGAGGGGGAACCGGACCGGCCGGGAAGGGCTCGCCACCACGGACGCCGACGGAGGAGTTGCTGGCCGCGATCTGGAGCCAGGTGCTGAACCGCCAGGAGATAGGGCCTCGCGATGACTTCTTCGAGCTTGGGGGGCACTCCATCCTGGGCGTCCAGATGCTGTGGAGAGTGCAGGAGACCTTCCAGGTTAGCCTGCGGCTCCGTAGCCTCTTCGACCACTCGACCCTGACGGCGCTCACGACGGAGATCGACAAGGCGGTACAGACGGGAGAAGGCCTGGAGTATCCACCGATCGGTCCGGCCCGCCGAGATCGCGCCCTGCCGCTCTCGTTCGCCCAAGAGCGCCTGTGGTTCATCGACCAGTTGGCGCCCGGAAACCCACTTTACAATCTACCCGCGGCTTTCCGGATCCAAGGTACGCTCGACGTCGGCGCGCTGTGCGCGACCCTCACCGCGGTGGTCCGCCGCCACGAGAGCCTGCGCACCAACTTCGTTTCGCTGGACGGTCGCCCGGCTCAGGTCATCGCGCCAGCGTCGCCCGTCGCCCTCCCGGCGGTCGACCTCCGAGGGCTGGCTGCGGAATCGCGAGAGGCCGAGGTGCTGCGGCTCGCCGCCGAGGAGACGAAGCGGTCGTTCGACCTGGCCCGGGATGCACTGCTGCGGGTCACTCTGCTGCAGACGGGTGAGCGGGAGCACGTCCTGCTGTTCACCATGCACCACATCGTTAGCGACGGGTGGTCGATCGGCGTGCTGGTGCGCGAGGTCTCGACGCTCTACGCCGTCTCCTCTCGCGGGCTCCGCTCGCCGCTGCCGGAGCTGCCGGTGCAGTACGCCGACTTCGCCTGCTGGCAGCGGGAGTGGCTGCAGGGTGAGGTGCTCGACCGACTCGTCGCCTACTGGCGGCAGCGTCTCGCCGGAGCGCAGCCGTCGCTGCGGCTCCCGATGCGCCCCCGCCCTCCGGCCGCCAGTGATCACGGCGGGCGCCAGACGTTCCGCGTGCCCGGGCCGGTCGCCTCGGCCCTGCGGGATCTCAGCCGGCAAGAGAAGGTCACCCTCTTCATGACCCTGCTCGCCGCTTTCGACTCTCTGCTCTACCGCTACACTGGTCAGACCGACGTCCTGGTCGGCACCGACATCGCGAACCGGCGCCTGCGCGAGACGGAGGCGATGATCGGATTCTTCGTCAATCTGCTGGTCCTCAGGTCTGACCTCTCCGGTATGCCGACGATCCGCGAGATGCTGGGCAGGGTCCGCGAAGTCTGCCTCGGAGCCTTTGCCCATCAGGACCTCCCCTTCGCCAAGCTGGTGGAGGAGCTGCGGCCGGACCGCAGCAATGCCGCCTCGCCGCTCTTCGACGTGCTGTTCGTGCTGCAGAACGCGCCCGAAGAGACTCTCGATCTCGAGGCGAGCGACCTGAAGCTGAGCCCCGTCCCCGCCGGCACTCCGCGCTCCCGCTTCAACCTCGCCCTGTTCCTGCACGAGTATCAGGGCGAGATCCACTGCGGATGCGTCTACGGCACCGATCTTTTCGAGCCGGACTTCGTGGCCCGGCTCTGTTCCAGCTTTCAGCACCTTCTCGCCAGCCTCGCCGCCCATCCCGACGCCAGGCTCGACGAGTTGGAGCTCATCGCAGAGGCAGAACGACAGGAGGTCATCATGCAAGCCAAGAGAGACGAACAGGAGAGCTTCGCCAGGTTCAAGAAGGCGAGGCCGAAACCCGTCGCCCTCGCTCAGGAGGAGCTGGTCAAGTCCGGCTTCCTGAACGGCGAACCGGGCATGCCGCTGGTTTTCGAACCGGCGGCGCCGGAGATCGACCTCGTCGACTGGGCCGCCGCCCATCGCGATGCGATCGAGCGGGACCTCTTCAAGTACGGAGCCATCCTCTTCCGCGGCTTCGACCTGAAGTCCGCACAGGACTTCGAGCGGTTCGCCTCGTGCCTGTGCCCGGACCTTTTCGGCGAATACGGCGACCTGCCCCGGGAGGAGGTCAGTGCGCGGGTCTATACTTCGACGCCGTACCCGCCCGACAAGACCATCCTTTTCCATAACGAGAGCTCGCATCTGCACCGCTGGCCGCTCAAGCAGCTCTTCTTCTGCGTGAAGCCCGCGGAGAAGGGCGGTGAGACGCCGATCGTCGACTGCCGCAAGGTCTATGCCGACCTCGCCCCCGGCGTCCGTGAGCTGTTCGCTGCCAAGGGGCTCATGTACGTCCGCAACTTCACCGATGGTCTCGACGTGAGCTGGCGAGACTTCTTCGCTACCGACGACCGCTCCAAAGTGAAGGAGATCTGCAGCAGCTCAGGCCTCGGCTGCGAGTGGCGCGACGGCGACGGTCTGCGCACGACCCGTGTCGCGCCGGCGGTGGCGAAACACCCCCGGACGGGCGATCTCATCTTCTTCAACCAGGTGCAGCTCCACCACATGGCGGCTCTCGAGCCGGAAGTGCGCTCGTCCCTGCTCTCCTTGTTCGGAGAGGAGGCGCTCCCCCGCAGCGCCTACTTCGGCGACGGCACTGCCATCCCGGACGAGGTCATCGCGGAGATCCTCCGGGTCTACTGGCGGAATGCCGTCAGTTTCCCCTGGCAGCAGAGCGACGTCCTCCTGCTCGACAACATGCTCACCGCTCACGCGCGCAATCCCTACGAGGGATCACGGAAGATCCTGGTAGCCATGGGAGAGATGTTCAGCGAGGACCGCCCCTAGCCAGGGACGAGAAGACATGCACGGCACCGTCATCGAGGGATACCGCCTTTCGCCACAGCAGCGGTTCCGCTGGTCGCTCCAGGAGGGCTCGGCCTTGCTGGCCCGCTGCGCCGTCCATCTCGAAGGCGAGCTGGATGCGCCGTCTCTCCGCGGAGCGCTCCAGACGGCCGTCGACCGGCACGAGATCCTGCGGACCTCCTTCCACCGCAGGCCGGGCATGAAAGTTCCGCTCCAGGTGGTCCTCGACGAGGGGACCGTAGCCTGGTCGGAGGTCGACCTGCGCGGCTCCGGCGTGGCTGCCCGCGAGGCCAGGATCGGCGAGCTGTTCGCGGCAGTGGAGGGCCTCGAAGCGAGCGCCGGTCTGGAGGCTACGCTCGCCCTGGTGGGGGAGCGGGAGCACGTTCTCGTCCTGCGTCTCTCTTCGCTGCTGGCGGATGAGCGCAGCCTGCGCAACCTGGTCCAGGAGATGGCCGAGGCCTACGCCGGCGTGGTGAGCACCGGCGAGGTGGTCCAGTACGTCGGATTCTCGGAATGGCAGAACGAGCTGGTGGAGGAGGGGAGCGCGGAGGCCGGGGAGCACTGGCGCGAAGAGGCCCCGGCGGCGCCGCTGCGGCTCTCGTACGAGGCGGCCGGCACGGGCCTTCCCGGCCGGGTGGCGATGCGCGGGCTGGCGGTCGAGCAGCCGGCTGCGGACCGGCTGCGCGCCGCCGCCGCCGAGAGCGGCGCCACGCTCCAGGCAACCCTGCTCGCCGTCTGGATGATCCTGCTCTGGCGGCTGGGCGGACAGCCGCCCGAGGCCCTGTCCATCGGCGTCCTCGTGGATGGTAGGAAGATCGAGGATCTGCAGGGCGCGCTGGGGCCGTTCGCGAAGACCGTCCCGGTGCGCTCCCGCCTGGCCGAAGGGGTGCGATTCCTGGATGTCGTCCGCCGGGTCGATACGGCCTTGTCCGCGGCCTATCGCTGGCAGGACTACTTCCTGGAGGAGCAGAGCGGAGCTCCGCCCCAGGATCCGGCCTGCCTGCCGATCCACTTCGCCTGGGAAGAGCGGCTGGCTCCGGCCACCGCGCGCGGCCTCCGGATCTCCCTGGACCGGCTGCGTGTCGATGGCGCCCGCTGCAGGCTCAAGCTCTCCTGCATCGACACTCCTGGTGGGCCGTTCCGCCTTCAGCTCGATGCCGACTCCCGGATCCTCGACGAGGAGGGCACCGGCTGTCTGGCGGCACAGCTCGGCGCCCTCCTGCGCAGCGCCGCTGCAGAGCCGCGGCGTGATCTCAGGGATCTGGAGCTGGCGAGCCCGGCCGAACGGGAAAGGCTCGTCGTCCGCTTCAACGCGACGCACAGCGCGTTGCCGGCCGCCGGTTCGGTCCAGGAGCTGTTCGAGCGCCAGGCCGCGGCCCGCCCCGGGGAGATCGCCGTGGTCTGCGCGGACGGCGAGGCCACGTATGGAGAGCTCAACGCGCGCTCCAACCAGATCGCCTGGTTCCTGCGCGGGTCTCTGCCCGGTCTGGCGGCCGGTCCGGACGTTGCCGTCGCTCTCTGTCTCGACCGTTCGCTCGATCTGGTGGCCGCTCTTCTCGGCGTGCTCAAGGCCGGGGGAGCTTACCTGCCGCTCGAGCCGTCTCTCCCGCGCGAGCGTCTGCGATTCCTGTTGGAAGATGCGCGGGTGCCGGTCGTCCTCACCCAGGAAAGATGGCGCGACCGACTCCCCGAGACGGCGGCGAAGGTCGTCTGCCTGGACCGCGATGCCGCGTCGTTCGCGGCGGCACCGCGCGGCGACCTTCCGAGCTGGTCGAGCCCAGAGAGCCTGGCCTACGTCCTCTACACCTCGGGCTCCACCGGGCAACCGAAGGGTGTGGCCGTCGAGCACAGGCAGCTCCTCAACTACGCCCACGGGATCGCCGCACGGCTGGACCTGCCGCCGGGAGCCGTCTATGCCATGGTCTCGACCTTCGGAGCCGACCTCGGCAACACGGTCCTGTTTCCGTCTCTCTGCGGCGGCGGGCGCCTGCACGTCATCGCCCAGGAGCACGCGGCCGACGGCGAGGCTCTGGCGGAGTACCTCCACAACCATCCCGTCGACTGCCTGAAGATTGTCCCTTCCCATCTGGCGGCCCTGCTGGGCTCACGGCGCGCCGCCGCCGTCGTGCCGCGGCGGGTCCTCGTCCTCGGCGGCGAAGCGTCGAGCTGGGAGCTGGTCGAGAAGGTCGAGGCTCTCTCCGGCTGCCGCATCCTCAACCACTACGGGCCGACGGAGACCACGGTGGGTGTGCTGTCAGGACCCTTGACGGCCCGATCTTCGCCGCGGCGCACCCTTCTCCCTCTCGGGAGCCCGCTGGCGAACAGCCGGATCTACCTGCTCGATCCGCGGCTGGAGCCGGTGTCGACCGGCCTCGCGGGAGAGCTGTTCATCGGCGGAAAGGGGCTCAGCCGCGGCTATCTTCACCGTCCGGATTCGACGGCGGAGAGGTTCGTGCCCGACCCGCTCGGCACCGAGTCGGGCGGGCGCCTCTACCGCACCGGCGACCTGGCCCGTTTCCAGCCCGACGGCAGCCTGGAGTTCCTCGGCCGTGCCGACCACCAGGTCAAGATTCGCGGCTTCCGGGTGGAGCTTCAGGAGATCGAGACGGCGCTGGAGTCATGCCCGGGTGTTCGGCAGGCCGCCGCAGTGGTGAGGCAGGACGGGGTCTCTCCCCGCCTCGTCGCCTATTTCGTTGCCGGCAAGCCAGGCACCGTCACCGGCGACGACCTGGGCGCGTTGCTGCGGGGCAGACTGCCCGATCACATGGTGCCGTCGGCCTTCGTGCCGCTGGAGGCGTTTCCGCTGACGCCCAACGGCAAGCTGGACCGGCGGGCGTTGCCCGACCCCGAGGAGGTCCTCCGCAACGGAGAGGGGCGGAGCCCGCGCAGTCTCGGCGAGGAGATGCTGGCCGGGATCTGGGCCGAGGTGCTCGGGCAGGAGCGGGTCCCCGTCGACCGGAGCTTCTTCGACCTGGGCGGACATTCTTTGCTCGCCACCCAACTGATCTCCCGGGTGCGCAAGGTCTTCCAGGCCGATCTCTCGCTGCGCAGCCTGTTCGAGGAGCCGACGGTGATGGGGCTGGCGGCTCGGATCGAGGCCGCCTTGACCACCGGCCGCCGCTCTACGCCGCCGCCCATCGAGAAGGTGCCGCGGAGCGGCAACCTTCCCCTGTCTTTTGCCCAGGAGAGGCTCTGGTTCGCTCACCAGCTCGACGCTGAAAGCCCGGCCTACAACCTGCCGCGGGCGTTGCGTCTGAGCGGCGATCTGGACTTGACCGCGCTGGCCCGAGCGCTCAACGAGGTGGTCCGGCGCCACGAGGCTCTGCGCACCACGTTCCCCAGCCTCGGGGGGAAGGCGTGCCAGGTCATCGCGCCTCCCCGGCCCATGGCGCTGCCGCTCGCCGACGTCGCCGGCCTGCCGGAGAGGGAGCGGGAGGAGGAGGTTCGCCGTCTGGCTACCGAGGCGGCCCGACGACCCTTCGACCTCGGGCACGGCCCTCTCCTGCGCGTCAGCCTGCTGCGCCTCGGCGAGCACGAGCACGTCGTTCTCTTCACCCTGCACCACATCGTCGCCGATGCCTGGTCAATGGGTGTGCTGGTGCAGGAGGTGACGGCTCTCTACAGCGCATTCGCCGCCGGCAGGGAGTCGCCGCTACCGGAGCTTCCCATCCAGTATGCCGATTTCGCGGCGTGGCAGCGGCTCTGGCTGAAGGGGGACGTGCTGGAGGCCGAGCTCGCCTATTGGCGGCAACAGCTCGGCGGGGCTCCGGAGGAGCTCGCACTGCCCCGCGACCACCCATCCCCGGCCCGGCCGACGTTGCGCGGAGCCAACCACCTTTTCCTGCTGCCGCCGGAGGTCGCCGGGGCCCTGCGGGAGCTCTGCCGTGCCGAAGGGGTCACGCTGTTCATGGCACTCCTGGGCGCTTTCCAGGTGCTGCTCTACCAGGTCACCGGCCAAGACGACGTCGTCGTCGGGACGGACATTGCCAACCGTAACCGTCTGGAGATCGAGGGGCTCATCGGGTTCTTCGTGAACAACCTGGTGGTGCGCACCCGCCTGGCGGGAAATCCCAGCTTCACCGAGGTGCTGGCTCGCGTGCGAGAGGTCACGCTGGGGGCTTACGCTCACCAGGACCTGCCTTTCGACCGCCTCGTCAAGGCCCTCAAGCTCACGGACCGATCGCGCCAGCATCCGCTGTTCCAGGCGCTCTTCGTTTTGCAAAACGCTCCGATTGGACCTGTGCAGGCTCCCGGGCTGGAGATCCGGCCGGTCGATTTCGATTTCGAGACGTCGAAATTCGACCTCGCCTTGTTCACCTGGGAGACCCGACAAGGGATCGTCGGGAGCTGGGTCTACAAGACGGACCTTTTCACCGCCGGCACGGTCGCAGCCTGGTCGCGGCGCTTCGAAACCCTGCTGCAGGCCGTGGCCTCCCGCCCTGCGCTCCCGCTCGACGAGATGGATTCTCTCGGCGGCGAGGAAGAGACCCGCAGGGCCGGGGAGAGGCGGCAGCGCCAGGAGTCGAAGCTCCAGGCGCTCAAGACCGCGCGCCGGCCATCCGTCGAGCCGGCGCCCCCGGCTGCCGATTGAGCCGGGCATCCTGACGAGGAAATCAGGCGAGAGGAGACGATGTCCCAAGTCACGCTCACGGGGTTCGAGCTCACGGCGCAGCAGAAGCGCCTCTGGCAGGTCCAGGAGGGGGAGCCGGCCGCTTTCTGCGCGCAGCTCGCCCTGGAGATCACGGCGGGGGAGGTCCAGCAAGCACCCCTCGTGCGGGCGCTCCAGGCGCTCGTCGACCGCCACGAGATCCTGCGAACCACCTTCCCGCGACGGCCGGGCGTGCGCCTGCCGTTGCAGGTGGTCGGCTCCGGTGCAGGACCCTGGTGGGAGGACCCGGTCCTCTGCGACTTCGGCCGCGGAGATTTCGCGCGCCAGCTCGACGAGCTCCTCGGTCAGCAGCGGTCGCGCCCCTTCGACCTGGCGCGCGGACCGCTGCTCCGGATCGCCGTGGTCCGGGTGGCCCGGCACGCCGGGCCAGGCGGCTTGCTGGTGCTGACGCTCCCCGCCCTCTGCTGCGACGGGCGAGGCCTAGTGAACCTCGCGGCCGAGCTCGTGCGCGCCTACACGGGGCCGGCGGGTGAAGGAGCCGAGCCGCTGCAGTACGCGGACTTTGCGGGCTGGCAGGAGGAGCTCGTCCATAGTGAGGATGAGGAAGCCAAGACGGGGAGGGCTTTCTGGACACGGCTCGATCGGGCGGCTCTCGACGCGCTGGTCCTGCCCGGAGAGCGGCCGGAAGGGGAACGAGGACGCCTCGAACCCAGAGCGCTGGCGGTCGGCCTCGACCTTCTCGCCTGGCAGGGGGTGGAGGCGGCGGCGCAGAGGTGCGGCGCGCCGGTGCGCATCTTCCTGCTCGCCGCCTGGAGCGTTCTGCTCTGGCGCCTCACCGGCCAGGGGGCGATCGTCATCGGCGAGCTGGGCGACGGGAGGAAGTACGACGCTTTGCAGGGTTGCGTGGGCTTGTATGCCTGCCCGTTGCCGGTGCGCAGCGACCTGCGGGCGAGGCTCCGCTTCCGCGAGGTCGTCGGTCAGCTCGTGGAACGCGACGAGCGGATGGAGGAGTGGCGGGAGTACGGTCCCGGCGTAATGGCTTCGCTCGAGCCCCCGGTCGAGCTTCCGGTCGGCTTCGAGCACGCGGACTGGCCCGCCGCTCTGGAAGTGGACGGGCGCGCGTTCCCCATCGTCCGCCAACTCGCGCGCCTGGACCGCTGCAAGGTCAAGCTGGTCGCCGGGCGACAGGGTGACGACGTCAGGATGGAGCTGTTCTACGACCCGGGCCTGTTTCCCGCCACCGCCGCCGGTCGTCTCGCGGGGCAACTCCAGACCCTGCTCGCCGGCGCCGCCGCCGATCCCGATGCCGCCGTCGAGGAGCTGGCGATCATGCCCGCCGCGGAGCGGCATCGAGCGCTCTGCGAGCTCAACGCCCGCCGTGTGGAGCTCCCGTCCCGGCGCTGCGTCCACGAGCTGTTCGAGGCGCAGGCCCACCGCGCTCCGGACCGTCCGGCCGTCGTCTGCGCGGGACGTACGCTCACCTATTCCGAGTTGGACGCCGGCGCCAACCGGCTGGCTCGCCATCTGCGCAAGCTGGGCGTCGGCCCGGAGGATCGGGTCGCCCTTTTCTTCGAGCGGTCCATCGAGGCCGTGGTCGCCATCCTCGGCGTGCTCAAGGCGGGCGGTGCCTACGTGCCGCTCGATCCGGTGTTCCCCGCGGACCGGCTGGCCCTCATGCTGGACGACGCCCGCCCTGCGGCCGTGCTTACCCTGGACGCCCTGGCAGGCTCCCTGCCACCCGCCGGCATACCGATGATCCGCCTCGATGCCGCGGAGGAGACCCTCGGCGGGGAGAGCGGCGAGAGGCTCCCCTCCGGCACGACCCCCGAGAATTTACTCTACGTCCTCTTCACCTCGGGCTCGACGGGCCGGCCCAAGGGGGTCGCCGTGGAGCACCGCCAGATGGTCAATTACCTGCATGCCGTGCTGGCGCAGCTCGACCTGCCTGCGGCAGCCGGCTTCGCCATGGTCTCGACCTTCGCGGCGGATCTTGGGCACACCGCGCTGTACCCGTCGCTGTGCAGCGGCGGGACCCTGCACGTCCTCTCGCCGGACTGCAGCTCGGATCCGGATGCCATGGCCGAGTACTTCCGCCGCCATCCGATCGACCTGCTCAAGATCGTGCCCTCTCACCTCAAGGCGCTGGGACCGGAGCGGGTGCTGCCGCGCAGGTGCCTGGTCCTCGGCGGGGAAGCCGCACCCTGGGACCTTGCTACACGGGTGGCCGCCACGGTGGACCCGCCCATGGTCCTCAATCACTATGGCCCCACCGAGACCACGGTCGGCGCGACGACCTACCGTCCCGGAAAGGAAGAGGGCGGCGAAGCGCGGCGGGGCTCGATTCCGCTGGGCCGCCCGCTCGCGAGCTGCCGGGTCTTCCTGCTCGATGCCCAGATGCGGCCTGCGGCCGCCGGCGTGGCGGCTGAGCTGCACATCGGCGGCGAGGGTCTGGCGCGCGGTTACCTGGGCCGCCCGGACCTCACGGCAGAGCGCTTCGTTCCCGATCCCTGGAGCGGCGAGCCGGGGGCCCGGGTCTACCGGACGGGCGACCTGGGCCGCTTGCTGCCGGACGGCAACCTGGAGTTCCTGGGCCGCATCGATCACCAGGTCAAGATCCGTGGCTTCCGGATCGAGACCGGCGAGATCGAAGTGCTGCTGCGCCGGCATCCGGCGGTTGCCGAGGCCGCCGTCATCGCCCGCCAGGAGGGCTCCGGCGAGAAGCGGCTCGCCGCCTACGTCGTTCCTCGCCAGGGGCGCCCGCCGGAGGTCGAGGACCTGCGCGCTTACATGCGCGGCAAGCTGCCGGAGTACATGGTGCCGCCCGCCTACGTCCTGCTCGCCTCGCTGCCGCTGACGCCCAACGGCAAGCTGGACCGGCAGGCGCTCCCGGCTCCCGGAGAGGAGGCGCGGCGTAAGGCGGCTTACCTCCCGCCGGCGACCCCTGAAGAGCAGCAATTGGCGAAGGTCTGGTCCGAGGTCCTCGGCGCCGAGCGGGTCGGGGTCGATGACAACTTCTTCGAGTTGGGCGGCGACTCCATCCTGGCCATCCAGGTCATCGCGCGGGCGAGCCGCGCGGGATTGCACCTCCAGCCGCGCCAGATCTTTCAACACCAGACGGTCCGCGAGCTGGCCCGCGTGGCGAGCGCGGCCGCGGCCGCCGCTGGAGCGGAGCAGGGACCGGTGAGCGGGCCGGTGGGCCTGACCCCCATCCAGCACTGGTTTTTCGCGGGGGTGGCCCGGGACCTCCAGCACTGGAACCAGGCTCTCCTCTTCGAGCTGCTCGAACCTTTGGAGCCGCGCCTGCTGGCCGGAGTCGTGGCGCGCCTGCTCGCGCACCACGACGCACTGCGCATGCGGTTCCAGTGGGACGGCGCCGCCTGGCGGCAGCGCGTCGCGGCTCCTGCCGAGGGGCCCGGGAGCTTCTCCTGCATCGATCTTTCGGCATTGCCGGAGGACCTGCAGCCGCCGGCCTTCATGGCGGCCGCCGCCGCGGTCCAGGTGAGCTTCGACCTCACGATGGGGCCGCTGGCGCGCGTGGTGCTCTTCCAGGGGAGGGCTGGCCATGGCCGCCTGCTGCTCGTCGCCCATCACCTGGTGGTCGACGGCGTCTCGTGGCGGATCCTCCTCGACGACCTCTGGACGGCCTACGACCAGTCACGCCGCGGCGAGGCGATCGAGCTGCCGGCGAAGACGACCTCGTTCCAGCACTGGGCGCAACGGCTCGCCGAGCACGTGCGGGGGGGCGGCCTGGACGGGGAGCTGCCGTTCTGGTCCACGGCGGTCCCGGCCGAGGCTCCGCCCCTGCCGCTGGACCACCGGCCCGGTGGCAACGACCTTGCGTCGGCGCGATACGTCGCCGCGGCGCTCGACCGTGACGCGACGCGAGCCCTGTTGCAGGAGGTGCCGGCCGTCTTTCGGACCCAGGTCAACGACGCGCTCCTGGCCGCCCTGGTCATGGCCTTCCAGCGCTGGACCGGGGCGCCGTCGCTGCTCGTCGACCTCGAGGGGCACGGCCGCGAGCCGCTGTTCGAGGGCGTGGACCTGTCGCGTACCGTCGGCTGGTTCACGACCCACTACCCGGTGTTCCTGGACCTCGGCGACCAGCGGCAACCGGCGGCCGCGCTCGCCGCCGTCAAGGAGCAGCTCCGGCGGATTCCGGGCGGCGGCATCGGCTATGGGCTGCTGCGGTACCTGGGTGGCGAGGCGCTGCGCGAACGCGCGGTCCCCGAGGTCTCGTTCAACTATCTCGGCCAGTTCGACCGCACCCTGCCCGAGTCGTCTCCCCTGCGGCTGAGCGCCGATCCCGCCGGTCCCACCCGCAGTCTGCGCAACGACCGCCGGCACCTGTTCGAGGTCGCCTGCCGAGTGGCCGGCGACCAGCTCCAGGTCACCTGGTGGTACAGCGAGAGATGCCACGACCGAGCGACCGCCGAGGGACTGGCCGGCGCTTTCGTCGCGGCGCTGCAAGCGATCCTCGCGGCGAGCCGCACCGCGCAGCCGGCGAGTGCGATGGCGGCCGACTTCCCGCTCGCGGGGCTCGACCAGGAGGCGATGGGCCGGCTTGCCGCCGTCCTCGACCGTCTCGACCCGGCCGCCGAGGACCCGGCTGCGTCATGAGGAACGTCGAGGACGTCTATCCGCTCACTCCGCTGCAGCAGAGCCTGCTGTCCCACGCTCTGTCCTCCCGGTCGATGGCGGGCTTCGAGCAGAAGACGATCGCCCTGCGGGGGCTCGACCTCCAGGCCTTCGTGGAGACCTGGCAGCGGGTGGTCGACCGCCATCCCATCCTGCGGACCGCCTTTGTCTGGGAGGGATTGCCGCAGGCCGTTCAGGTGGTGCGGCAGAGCCTGAAGCTGCCGGTCCGGCACCTCGACTGGCGAGAGTCTTCTTGCGAGCAGCAACGGGAACGGCTGGCGGCGTTCTGGCGGTCCGATCGCGAGGAGGGCTTCGACCCCGCCAAGGCGCCCCTGATGCGCCTGACCCTGGTCCGCACCGGCGAGGACTCGCACCAGCTCGTCTGGAGCTATCACCACCTGCTGCTCGACGCCTGGTCCCGCGGCCTGGTGCTCAAGGAAGTGTCCGAGACTTACGCCGCCCTGGCGGCGGGGCGCGAGCCCGAGCTGCCGCAGGGGCCACCCTTCCGGGACTACATCTCCTGGTTGCAGCAGCAGGACCTAGCGGCGGCCGAGGCTTTCTGGCGTACCTGGCTCCACGGCTTCCGGCAGCCGACCCCGCTGCCTATCGCGCGCAGCCGCGGACGGCGGGAAGAGACGGAGCCTCGCTCCCTGCATCGGGAGACCGCCTTTACGGGCCCGGAGTCCGACCGGCTGCGCGCCGTCGCCCGCCAGCGGCAGCTCACCCTCAGCACCCTGTTCCACGGCGCCTGGACCCTCCTTCTCGCCCGCTATACCGGCCGGGAGGACGTGACTTTCGGCACCACCGTTTCGGGCCGCCCCGCGGACCTGCCGGCGGCCGATTCGATCCTCGGGATGTTCGTCAACAACCTGCCGGTGCGGCTCGGGGTGCGGTGGCAGGCGCCCGCCGCGTCCTGGTTGCGCGAGGTCCAGGACGCGCTCGCCGAGATCCGGCACTACGAGCACACCTCGCCGGCCCAGGTCCAGGAGTGGAGCGAGGTCCCCGGGGGGCAGCGCCTGTTCGAAAGCCTCGTGGTCTTCCAGAACGTCCCGCTGCCGGACCTGATCGAGGAGCGCCCTGCCGCTACGGGCTTGCAGGTGGAGTCTTACTCGGCGCGCATCGAGACCGGTTATCCCTTCTCCCTGTTCGTATCGGCCGCTCATCCCCTGGGCGTCTCGGCCTACTATTATGCCGAGCGGTTCGACGCCTCGTCGGTCCTGCGTCTGCTGGGGCATCTGCGGGTCCTGTTGCTGGGGCTTGCGGAACGTCCGGATTCCCGCCTCGAGGCGCTACCGCTTCTCACCGAGCCGGAGCGCCAGCAACTGCTCGTCGAGCCTGGAGCGCAGGCGCGGCATGACGGCGAGGGCCTCCTCGTTCATCAGCTCGTGGAAGCGTGGGTCGCGCGGACCCCCGCCGCGGCCGCCGTGCTCTTCCAGGGCACCGAGACGTCGTTCCTGGAGCTCGGCGACCGCGCGGATGCGCTGGCCCGCCGCCTGCAGGACCTCGGACTCGGCCCTGAAATGGCCGTGGCGGTCTGCCTGGAGAAGCCGCCGGACCTCGCCGTGGCGCTGGTGGGGATCCTCAAGACTGGCGCAGCGTACGTCCTGTTGGATCCGCGCTGGGCTCCCGAGGTGCAGGAGCAGGTCGTGGCGCAGGCCGGGGCGCGGCTGATCGTGGGCGACCCGGCCGTGCGGACGCACTTCGGCGTGCATGGCGTGCGTCCGCTCGGCCTCGAGGAGACGGACGGCGAGCCCGCCGGCCCGGGCCGCCCGCCGCGCAGCGTCGTCCTCGCCGACAACCTCGCCTGCGTGGCCTACCCCGCGACGCCGTCCGCCGGCGTACCCGCCGTCGAGCTTCCTCACCGCGCGCTCGCCTGGCGCCTGCGGGTCCTCGCGCGGGCGCTGATCGGAACCGGCGGCGAGCAGGCGCAGGCGCTCTGCGACCCGTCGGCCGGCCCGCAAGTGATGAGCCTGGAGCTGCTGCTCTGTCTGGCCTCGGGCTCGACGGCACGGTACGCGGCGCCCGAGGGCGGCAAGCCGGTGTTGCTCCAAGGGAGGAACGGCCTCAGGCAAGGAGCGTCGCATCTGGAGCGGCCCATGGCCGCTGCCCGTCTGCTCTGGCCCGCGGGGCCTCTCTGCCGGGGACAGGTGGACTCCTGGCTGGCGCAGGGAGCCGAAGTCTGGACCCTCTACGGCCCTGACGAGGTCGCCGGATGCGCGCTCCTCGGCCGGGTACGGACCGCCGGGGATACGCCCTTCGCCGGCCGCCCGCCGGAAGGGGCGGCGGTCGTCCTGCTGGACCGTCTCCTCGGGCCGGTCCCCCTGGGGATCCCCGGCGAGCTCCACGTGCTCGGAAACACGCTGGCGCGCGGCTACCGGGGCCGGCCGGACCTGACGGCGGAGCGCTTCGTTCCCAGCCCGTGCGGCGCCGGCGAGCGCGCCTGGCGAGCGGGCGAGCTCGCCCGTCTTTCCCCGACGGGCGACGTCGAGCTCCTTGGCGCCGTGCGCCCCGGCGCCGGCGGACTCGAGGAGGGCGAGATCGAGGCCGCGCTGCGGCTCCACCCCCTGGTGGCCGAGGTGGCCGTCACGACCGCCGCCGACCCTTCCGGAGGTCGCCGTCGCATCGCCTACGTGAGCCCCGTCTCCGGTGTCGTTCCTGAAGCGGCCGAGCTGCACCGTTTCCTGCGGCAGACGCTGCCGGAGGCCCTGATCCCTTCGGCCTTCGCTTTCCTGGAGGAGCTTCCCCGGAGCCCGGACGGCCGGGTCGATCGCCGGTCCCTTCCCCCACCGCACGACCCCCGGGCGCGGCTCGAGACTTCCTACGTGGCGCCGCGTACCCCGCTGGAGCTCCGCCTGGTACGCCTCTGGGAGGATCTCTTCGGCTTCCGGCCCATCGGGGTGACGGACGGCTTCTTCGAGATCGGCGGCCAGTCCCTCCTGGCGTTGCGGCTGGTCGCCGTGCTCCAGCGCGAGTTCGGCCGCGACCTGCCGATCGTGGCCCTGCTGCAGCACTCCACCGTGGAGCGCCTGGCGGCCATTCTGGCCGCCCGGGCTGAGCCTCTACGGCGCGACGAGAGTCCCCTGGTGGCGCTGCAGCCCCGGGGGACGCGCTCGCCGCTCTTCTGCGTCCATCCCGGCGGCGGCGGCGTGCTTTGCTACGTCCCGCTCGCCTATCACCTGGGAGGCGACCAGCCGTGCTTCGGGCTGCAGGCCCGCGGCTGGGACGACGGCCGGCGGCCCCGCGAGAGCGTCGCGGAGATGGCGGAGTCCTATCTCGAGGCCCTGCGGGGGGTCCGGCCCCGGGGGCCCTATCACCTCGCGGGCTGGTCCTTCGGCGGCGTCGTGGCCTTCGAGATGGCACATCGGTTGCGAGCCGCGGGAGAGGAAGTGGGCCTCCTGGCCATGCTCGACGCCGGGATGGATCCCCAGCGCTCCGACCTCGACGATACCGAGCTCCTGCTCCGTTACCTCGGCGACGTGACGGCTGGCTTGCCCGCCGGCGAGCTGCGCCGCCAGGGCGGGCTCGACGAACAGATCGCGTTCCTGGTCGCGACGGCGGAACGCCTGCAGGTGCTGCCGGCCGATTTCGACCTGCGGCGAACCCGGCAGCTCTTCGCTCTCAAGCGGGCGAGCTTCCGGGCCGGATTCAGCTATGAGGCGCGGCCCTACGCCGGGCGGGTGACGGTGCTCAGGGCCGAGGACGGGCTGGGGCGGCACTTCGCCGATCCGGCCCTGGGATGGAGCGCCTTCGCCGGCGAGGTCGAGGTCCTCCCGGTGCCGGGGACGCACGAGGACCTCCTCTCCAGCCCCTACGTCGAGACCCTCGCCGAGCGGCTGAGGGGCTGTCTGGATCGCGAGGAGAAGAGCCCGCGGGCCCGCCTCCCCGGGCCGCGTTCCCGCTCCCGGGGAGCTTCCCCGGCGGCGCCGGGCGGCGCCGCCCGCGGCGGCTATTCGTAGCGCAACGCCGTCAGCGGCTCCACCTTGGTGGCGCGATGAGCGGGAAGGAAGCAGGCCAACAACGCGACGGCGAACAGCGTCAACGACACCGCGACGAACGTCGCCGGGTCGGTCATGCGGGTCTCGAACAGCAGGCTCTCCATGAGGTGTGTCAGCGCGAAAGACGTCAGCCATCCGATGAGGACGGCCGCGCCGGTGAGGGTCATCGCCTGACCGAGGATGAGCCGCAGGGCGTCCTCCCGGCGAGCTCCGAGAGCCATCCGCAGACCCAGCTCATGGGTGCGTTGCGTCACCGAGTAGGACATCAGGGCGTAGATGCCGGCGGCCGCGAGGACCAGGGCGATCCCTGCCAGCGTGCTCAGCAGGAAAGTCGAGAACCGCCGCTTGGCGATCGACTCGGCGACCAGTTGCTCCCCCGTGCGGACATCGTAGATGGGCAGGTCTTTGTCCAGCGCCAGCACCTGCGCCCGCACCCCCGGCACGAGGACCGAGGGCTTGGAGGCCGTCCGCACCGCGAGCGTCATCGAGGAGGGACCGCGCTGGAGGTAGTTCTGGTAGACCTCCGGCTTGGATTCGGTGTCGACGCCGAACTGCCGCACGTCTCCCACCACGCCGACGATGGTGAGCCAGGGTTGCTTGTCCGTATTCGGCCCCAGCTTGATGCGCTTGCCGGTCGCCTCCTCTCCCGGCCAGAAGCGGCGCGCCGCCGCCTCGTTGACCAGCGCGACGCCCGGAGCGTCGTCCCGATCCTGGGCCGTGAACCAGCGTCCCTTCAAGAGGGGGGTCCTCATGGTCTGGAAGTAGCCCGGGGTCACCACCCGGTACTCCAACTCGGGGGGCTGTTCGCCGGCCGGAGTCGTCCTTCCCTCGGCCGTCAGCGCGGTCGTCGGCGCCTTGCCGCCCATGGGGATGAAGGTGATGGCGCCGGCGGCTCGCACCTGGGGCTGTCTGCCGACCCGCTCGATCAGATCGGTGTAGAACTCCGCCCGCTGGCCGGCCTGCGGATAGCGGGAGCGCGGCAGGGAGACCGAGGCCGTCAGGAGGTTCGCGGGCTGGAAACCGAGCCGGACGTCCTGCAGGCGCAGGAAGCTGCGGATCAGCAGTCCCGCGCCGCTGAGCAGCACGAGAGCCAGGGCGACCTCGACGATCACGAAGGTGTTGAACAGCCGTCGCTTGGCGCGGCCGGCGTTGCGCGCTCCCTCCTTGAGCGATGAGACCAGGCCTCCCCGGGAGCTCTGCAGCGCCGGCACGATTCCGAAGAGCAGGCCGGCGCCCACCGAGATCAGCAGCGTGAAGAGCAGCGCCCGGGGATCCAGCCGGACCTCGTCGAGACGAGGGATGCCGCCCGGGCTCAAACGGATGAGCGCCTGGATGCCCCAGAACGCCAGCACCAGGCCGAGGGCGCCGCCGAGGAGGCTGAGCAAGACGCTCTCGGTGAGCATCTGCCGGATCAGACGCCGCCGGCCGGCGCCGATCGCCTGGCGGATCGCCACTTCGCGTTCCCGGCCCGCCGCCCGCGCCAGCAGCAGGTTGGCCATGTTGGCACAGGCGATCAGCAGGATGCAGCCGACGGCTCCTGCCAGGATGAGCAGGGCGCGCCGCACGTCGCCCACGATCTGATCCGTGAGCGAAACCAGGTTCGCGTCGGCCCCCGCATTGGTGTCGGGATGCTCGCGTTCGAGGCGGCTGGCGATGGCGCTGGCCTCGGCTGCGGCCTGCTGCCGGGAAACGCCCGGCTTCAGCCGCCCGACCGTCTGCAGGATACGGACCTGGCGAACGGCGAGCTCCTTCTCGCCCAAGGCCAACGGCAGCCACATGTCGATATGGGAGCTCGGGAACTGGAACCACGCCGGCATGACGCCGACCACCGTGTAGGGCTCGTTGTTGAGCAGGAGCGCCTTGCCCAAGAGAGGTTTTGCCGCGAAGCGGCGCAGCCAGAAGCCATGGCTCAGCACCACGACCTTGCTGTTGCCCGCCTGGCTCTCTTCCGGGAGGAAGGTGCGGCCGGTTTCGGCGGCCGCGCCCAGGATCGTGAAGACGCTGGGCGAGACCACCGACACGTCGAGGCGCTCGGGATCCCCTTCGCCCGTGAGGTTGACGCTCGAGTAGGGATAGATGGCGCCGAGGTCCTCGAAGGCCGTGCTCTGCCGCCGGAAGTCGGAAAAGTCGGCGGGGGAGAGGAGGCCCTGCTCGACGTTGTTGCGGCTGTCCTTCTCCCAAAGCATGACCAGCTTGCCGGGATCCTTGAACCGTAGCGGGCGCAGGAGCACCCCGTCGACGACGCTGAAGATCGCCGTGTTGGCGCCGATCGCCAGGCCGATCGTGAGCAGGATCACCGCGGAGATACCGGGGACCTTCCGCCAGGTCCGGATTGCAAAACGCGCGTCCAGCAACCAATCCCTCATGTCACCTCCAGCGTCGTCGTACAGCTTTTCGGACCGAAGCGGTCATGCGCTATACTACGCAACGAATTCTGGGCCTTCAAGAGAGGCGGAAAAGATACGGGTCCGCCCTGCGGACCCGCATGCCGGACCGGCGACCGGGCCCAGAGGGCAGCGAGTCCAGTGATCAAAGAAAAACTGATTCAAGGCGGCGCATCCAACCCCATGCGCTCGCCGTCACCGGGTCGTGCCGCGAGGCTGCCGGTAGCTCTCGCGGACCCGGTGTGCTTCGCGAAGCTCGCTGACGTATTCGGTATTGAACTGGGAGACCAGCTTCGCCGCCACGCCATCCAAGTCGTCCAGACGGCTCGACTGGAGCCAAGTGGTACGGTAGACCGTCAAGTTCGCCGAGGTCTGGTCGAGGAGGTCCACCAACTCTTGGCTCGTCGACTGGCTGCAGCGGGTGGTGAACAGGTCCATGAGCTTCTTGTTGTTGATCGCCGTGAGGATCACGGCCGCGACCGTGACCTGGCTGTCGCCCGGCTGCTGGATGACGGTGACCCGCATCACCAGGTTGGGATCCTCGCCGGTGAGCTTGACGCCGGGAAGGGCGTTGAGCTCGCGCTCGAAGAGGGACTTGACCCGCTGGTGAATCGGCGTGCTGGCGGTGACGTCGAGCCTGACCCTCGTCGAAAAGGCCGTCGAGGTCCTCTCGGCCGGCATCGCCCCGGTGAGCGGCAGCGCAAGCGCAAGGCACAACACCAACGACAACGGGAGCTTCCGGTACAAGCCGCTGGACTCCATGGGATCGACCTCGCTTTCTGTGCCTCGTTGGATGGCACCTGGTAGCCGCGATCGTAAGGCATTACGGAAGAGGATGCAAGCAATGGGATTGGCAACGCGCCAATTTTTTTTCCGGAGTTGAGAGTGGGAACTTTGAGGGCGATCGAGCGTTCTTCTTCCAGGGGCTTCATGACCTTGGCCCGCGGCCTTTCGCTAGAAAATGGAGCCTTTCGATGACTGGACTGGTCAAGATCTTTTCTTTTCTCGCCCGCTCTTCCCGGAGCAACCGCTTTTCCACGGGAGCGATCGTCCTGTTCATGGTCACCGGCGTGGTGAGCGGAGCCCTGAGCGCCGGGCTCATCGCACTGGTCAATACCGCCTTGAGCCAACCGCAAGCCCGGCCGGCAGGAATGTTGTGGAAGTTCGCCCTCTGCTGCCTGCTGCTGCCGGTCTTCCGGTTCGCCTCGAGCAACCTGCTGATCCGTCTCACCGAGAAGGCGCAGCTCGACTTGCGGATGCGGCTCGCCAGCCTGATCATCGACGCCCCCTTGCGCCGCTTGGAGGAAGTCGGCGCTCCCCGGCTGCTGGCGGTTTTGACCAACGACGTCGGCGACATCGTCACCGCCTTGACCACCATCCCCACGCTGGTGATGAACGCCACGATCGTCGTCGGCTGTCTCGCTTACCTGGCCTGGCTTTCCTGGTCGCTGCTCTTGATCGTTTTCGCCTTCATGGCGCTGGGAATCCTCGCCTATCAATTGCCGATTCGCAAGGCGCAACATCACTTTGCCTTGCGGCGCCAGAGTTGGGACGCTCTCTTCCGTCATTTCCGCGGTCTGACCGAGGGCGCCAAGGAGCTCAAGCTCCATCGCCCGCGCCGGCAGTCCTTCTTCACCGACCTGCTCGAGAAGTCGTCCCAGGAGCGGCTGGAGCACAGCGTCCGCGGCAGCAACCTTTATGCCGTCGCCTCCAGTTGGAGCCAGCTCATTTTCTTCGTCCTGTTGGGCCTGCTGCTTTTCGGAGTTTCCAGCTTCGTCCACGTCCGCACCGACGTGCTGACCGGGTATACCCTTTCGATCCTCTACATCCTGACCCCCATCGAGGTCATCCTCAACGTCCTGCCTCACCTGGCGCGGGCGCAGGTGGCCATCCAGGCGGTGGAGAGCCTCGGGGTCTCGCTGGCCGATACCCGGGAGCCGGAGGCGGCCGCCGAGTTGGGCACCGCCTCCTGGCAACGGCTGGAGCTCGCCGGCGTGACCCACAACTACCGGCGGGAAGGGGAGGAGAGCTTTCTGCTGGGCCCGGTGGACCTGACGCTGCGCCGGGGCGAGTTGGTGTTCCTGGTGGGCGGCAACGGCAGCGGCAAGACGACTCTCGCCAAGCTCCTGGTGGGGCTCTACGCTCCGCAATCCGGCGAGGTCCGGCTCGACGGCAAGCTGCTCGACGCGAGCAACCTGGAGAGCTATCGCGCGCTGTTCAGCGTCGTCTTTTCCGATTTCTACCTCTTCGAGAGCCTCTTGGGCCTCGAGAGCCCGAACCTCGACGATCGGGCGCGCGAGTACCTGACCGGGCTGCAGCTCGCGCACAAGCTGCAGGTCAAGGACGGCAAGCTCTCGACGCTGGCGCTCTCCCAAGGGCAGCGCAAACGCCTCGCCCTGCTCACCGCCTATCTCGAGGACCGGCCGATCTATCTCTTCGACGAGTGGGCCGCCGACCAGGATCCGTTGTTCAAGGAGCTCTTCTATCGCAAGCTGCTGCCGGACCTCAAGCGGCGGGACAAGACGGTCATCGTGATCAGCCATGACGACGGCTACTATTCCGTCGCGGACCGCATCGTCAAGCTGAGCGATGGAAAGGTCGAGTCCGACACCGAGCTGTCACCCGCGCCCGCGGTGGCGGCGGCGCTGTCATGAGCCCGCTCGGAGCCTCTGAGCTGCCGGACGGCGCCAGCGAGTCGCACGCCCACTGGTCGGCGGAAAACCGGCGCTTCCTGGACTTCGCTCTGAGGAATCCCGAAGCGCTCGCGCGCTCTTCCTTCGCGGGGCTCCACGGCTGCAATCCCCTGCCCAACAGCCCGTACCTGCAGTCGTGGCCGGTGTTGGCGGATACGCGGCGGGTGCAGGAGATCGAACACGTCACCGTGGGGCTCGATCGCTTGTTCAAGAGCGTTCCGGAGCGTTTCTTCGCCAGCGATCCGCAGAGGATGGCAAAATTCTACGACTTCGACCAGGCCGACCTTTTGGCCGTCGTGCTCGCCCAGCCGAACGGCATCTCCGAAGCGCTGTCGCGCGGCGACTACATAGAAACGAAAGACGGATGGAAGTGCATCGAGCTCAACGCCGGAAGCTATCTCGGAGGATGGCAGACGGAGGTGCTCGAAGAGCTTTACCTGGGATGTCCCCCGATCGCTGCGTTCCTGCAACGGAACCGGCTCGCGGCCGGCCATCGTAAAACCTTTCGCAGGATCTTCTCGCATATCATCCGGAGCACCCGCGAGAGCGTCTGGAATGGCGGCGACCTCAACCTGGCTTTCGTCTTGTACCCTCACCTCGATGCACAGATCGCGTCTTTTTATTTTCCGGCTCGTTTCCAGGAAGAGTATGCGCTCGCCCTGCGCGAGGAGGGTGGCTCGCTGCGCGGCCGGATCTTCGTCTGCGGCTACGACGACCTGGAGGTGGACTCGACCTTCCTGCGCTACCGGGGAGAGCGCGTGCATGCGGTCCTCGAGCAGCAGAACGGTCTCACCAACCGGGCCGCTTTCCGGTGCTTCAAGGCGGGCGGGATCAGCCTGTTCAGTGGACCGGTGACGATGCTCCTCTCCGACAAGCGCAACGTTGCGCTCCTCTCCGAACGCGCCGGGTCGAGTGACTTCACGCGGCAGGAGCGGGAGCTCATCGAGCGCCACGTTCCGTGGACCCGCCGGGTCGTGGAGGGGCCGGTCGATCACCATGGCAGGAGCTTCTCGCTGTCGGGTCTGCTGCGCGAGCGGCGGCAGGACATGGTGCTCAAGAACGCCCAATCCCTGGGCGGGGAGGCCGTCTACCTGGGCAGGTTCCTCCCGGCAGCCGAGTGGGAGACGGTGCTCGCCAGGGCCTTCCGAGAGGGGAGCTGGATCGTGCAGGAGCACGTCGAACCGCTCCCCTACGTCGGCCAGCACGGAGAGCATGGCTGGCTCCC
>DASUEN010000314.1:0-17821 GCA_036275055.1 Thermoanaerobaculia bacterium | reverse complement strand
TGGGTGGAGATGGGGGCGAGCGGATCGTCGTTCAGCTCTGCGCCGGCGAGCACCGGCACCTCGGGTTCGAGGAGGGTGACGAGCGAGCGCAGGATGCGGGTCTTCGCCTGGCCACGCAGGCCGAGCAGGATGAAGTCGTGGCCGGCGAGGAGGGCGTTGACCACCGACGGAATCACCGTGCGGTCGTAGCCCAGGATGCCGGGGAAGAGGGGGCCGCCGCTCTTCAGGCGAGAGCGCAGGTTGTCGCGGATCTCCTGCTTGACGGAGCGCGGACGGTAGCCGGCCGCCTTGAGCTGGCCGAGGGTCTTGATCTGGGAGGTGGGCCGGGAAAGCATCAGTCGTGAAGCTCCTGGAGCCACCGCTCGGCGTCGATGGCCGCGCGGCAGCCGGTGCCGGCGGAGGTGACCGCCTGCCGGTAGATGGGGTCCATGGCATCGCCCGCGGCGAAGACGCCGGGGACGCTGGTCTTGGTCGTCGGTTCCTGAACCTTGACGTAGCCCACGTCGTTCATCTCCAGCTTGCCTTTGAAGATGGCCGTGTTGGGCTGGTGGCCGATGGCGTAGAAGACACCCTGCGTGGGATAGAAGCTGTCGAGCTCCGTCCGCTTGTTGTGCAGCTTGACGCCGGTGACGCCCCCTTCGCGGCTGCCCACGATCTCGGTGACCACCGAATCCCAAATCCAGGCGATCTTGGGATTGGCGAAGGCGCGGTCCTGCATGATCTTCGAGGCGCGCAGCTCGCGGCGGCGGTGGATGACGGTCACCTTGCTGGCGAACTTGGTGAGGTAGGTGGCCTCTTCCATGGCCGAATCGCCGCCGCCGATGACCACGATCTCCTTGTCGCGGAAGAAGAAGCCGTCGCAGGTGGCGCAGGCGGAGACGCCGTAGCCCATCAGCTCCTGCTCGCCGGGGACGCCATCGAGCTTGGCGGTGGCGCCGGTGGAGACGATCAGGGCGTCGCAGCGATAGGTGGTCTCGTCGGTGCGGATGGTGAACGGGCGCTTGGTGAAGTCCACGTCGACGGCGGCCTCGAACTTGACCTTGGTACCGAACCGCCGCGCCTGCTCGCGCATGCGGTCCATCAGCTCGGGCCCCAAGATCCCCTCGGGGAAGCCGGGATAGTTTTCGACGTCGGTGGTGATGGTGAGCTGCCCTCCTGGCTGGTTGCCTTCCAGCACAAGGGGAGCCAGATCGGCCCGCGAGGCATAGAGGGCGGCGGTGAGACCGGCCGGCCCCGAGCCGAGGATGATGACCCGGTGATAGTTGTCGAGGTTGTGGTGCTCCGTGGCGGACGTGGACATGCGGGGTGTTCTCCCCTCTCCTTCCTGGAATTCGGTCTGGAAGTCACCAGCGAGGCGGCAAGCCGGCGCCGGGCCAGTATATCGCGGCCCAGGCGCCGCCCCATGCCGCGAACGGCGGGTGTATAGCGGTACAACGCAGGGGGAGGGAGGGGGCATTCCGGCGGGGACGGACACGTCTTTCCGCAACCCGCATATACTTACCCACCGCATGTCGACCCTTCCCCCTGTCACGACCCTGACGCCGATGATGCGCCAGTACCTGGAAGTCAAGGCGCAGCACCCCGATGCACTGCTGATGTACCGCATGGGCGACTTCTTCGAGATGTTCTTCGAGGATGCCCGCGCCGCCGCCCCCATCCTGGAAGTGCAGCTCACCGCCCGCCACAAGGGGACGGAGAGCGAGGTGCCGATGTGCGGCGTTCCCCATCATGCCCTGGAGGGGTACCTCGCCAAGCTCCTCGCCGCCGGCCTCAAGGTCGCCATCTGTGATCAGGTGGAAGACCCGGCCCAGGCCAGGGGACTGGTGAAGCGGGAGGTCACCCGCGTGGTGACCCCGGGCACGGTGAGCGATCCCGGGCTCCTCGAAGGGAAGGAAGAGAACTTCCTCGCCGGGCTGGTGTGGGAGAAGGATCTGGAGGACGGCGGTGCCGGGGCGTTTCTCGATCTTTCGACCGGCACCTTCTTCGTCCGCCGCTGGAGGAGCCCCGAGGAGGCGGTGGAGGACCTGGCCCTGCTGCGCCCCCGCGAGGTCCTGTGGCACGGAGGGGAGGAGGGCTTTCCGCGCGAGGTCGTCGAATGGGCCGAGCGGGAATGCCCGTGCCGCACGCCGCTCGCGGGCGACCGCCTGTTCGATCCTGAAAAAGCGGGCGAGCTGCTGCGTCGCCAATTCGGGGCCGGGACCCTGCGCGGCTTCGGCCTGGAGGAAGGAGAGCCGGCCGTGCGTGCGGCGGCGGCGGCCCTCGCCTACGCCCAGGAGACTCAGAAGAGCACGCTCTCCCACGTCCGCGGCCTGGCCGTGCGGGAAGCGCGCGACCGCCTGATCCTCGACGCCTCGACCCTCGCCAACCTGGAGGTCTTCGCAAGCCAGCGCGGAGCGACGGGAGTAGGCGGCGCCAGCCGGCGGAAGACCACCCTCCTGGGCGTGCTCGACCGCACCGTGACCGCCCCGGGCGGGCGGACCCTGCGGGAGTGGCTGCGCCGTCCCCTGGTGGTGCCGGCCGAGATCGCCGAGCGCCACCGCGCCGTGGGCGAGTTGGCAGCGAACAATCCCCGCCGTGAGCGCATCCGCGAGCACCTGGCCCGCATGGCCGATCCCGAGCGCCTGCTCACCCGCGCCGTCCTGGGAACGCTCACCCCCCGCGAGGCCGCGGCCCTGCGCGACACCCTGGGGGAGGCCCCAGCCGTCCTGGACGAGCTGGCGGCGATGATGGCCCGCGATCCGGGAGCGGCGCCCCTCCTGGCGCGGCTCTCCGAGACCGATCCCCTCCCCGAGCTTTCCGCGGAGCTCGCTCGTACCCTGGAGGCCGCTCCGGCGCCCACTCTCCAGGAAGGGGGAGTCATCGCCGCCGGCGTCTCCGAAGAGCTGGACCATTACCGCTCACTCACCCGCGACAGCAAGCGACACATCGCGGCCCTGGAAGTGCGGGAGCGGGAGCGCACCGGGATCGCCTCACTCAAGATCCGCTACAACAAGGTCTTCGGCTACTACCTGGAGGTCACGCGGGCGAACCAGGAGCGGGTGCCGGCGGACTACATCCGCAAGCAGACCCTGGTCAACGCCGAGCGCTACGTGACGCCCGAGATCAAAGAGCTGGAGGAGCAGATCCTCGCCGCCGAAGAGCGGCAGGTAGCGCTGGAGCAGCGGTTCTTCGCCGAGCTGGTGGAGAAAGTCGCCGCCGCGGCCGCGGGCCTTTCCGCCCTCGCCGCGGCCGTGGGCACCCTCGACGCCCTGGCCGCCTTCGCCGAAGTGGCGGCGCGCCAGCGCTACGTGCGGCCGGTGATGGGCGAGGCTGGCGCGCCGATCATCATCCGCGAGGGGCGCCACCCGGTGGTGGAGCAGGCGAGCCGGGACGTCTTCGTGCCCAACGACGCAGAGCTCGACGCCGAAGGCTCGCAGATCGTCCTCTTGACCGGCCCCAACATGGGGGGCAAATCGACCTACCTGCGGCAGGTGGCGCTCATCGTCCTCATGGCCCAGGCCGGCAGCTTCGTGCCGGCGGACGAGGCGGTGATCGGCGTCGCCGACCGCATCTTCACCCGCGTCGGCGCCTCGGACGACCTGGCCCGCGGCGAGTCCACCTTCATGGTGGAGATGATCGAAACGGCGAACATCCTCCGTCACGCGACGGATCACAGCCTGGTGATCCTGGACGAAGTGGGGCGGGGCACGGCCACCTTCGACGGCCTCTCCCTGGCCTGGGCGATCGTCGAATACCTGCACGAGAGCCGCCGCGCCAAGACCCTCTTCGCCACGCATTACCACGAGCTGACGGAGCTCGCCTCCCTGCTGCCGCGGGTGGTGAACCGCACGATGGCGGTCAAGGAGTGGGAGGACCGCATCGTCTTCCTGCGCCGGGTGATCTCCGGCAGCGCCGACAAGTCCTACGGCCTCCACGTGGCCCGCCTGGCGGGGCTCCCTGGATCGGTGATCGACCGGGCGGGGGAGGTCCTCGCCAACCTCGAATCCCTGGAGTACGATCCCACCGGCAAGCCCCGCCTCGCCCGCGGCACGGGCTCGCCGGACCCGGGAGGCCCCGCGCAGCTCACCCTCTTCGCCCCTCCGGAGCAAGTGGTGGCGGGGCTCCTCCGGGACGTAGACGTCAACCAGTTGACGCCGCTCGCGGCGCTCAACCTTTTGCACAGCTTGAAGTCGCGGCTGTAGCCGAGGATATCTTTTCCCGGAGCCACTTGCCTGGGAGCGCCGGCGTCCCGCCGGCTACTAACTCCGGACTTTCCAGATCCGGAGACATTCCTTCAGCGTCTCCCGACATCCGCTTGGCTCTGGAGACACTGGACTGGATCCCCGGACATCGGTCCAGTGTCTGGAGACAACGGGCTGGATCCCCAGACATCGGCCCAGTGTCTGGCGACATCGTTCTGGATCTACAGACATCCACCCAGCGTCTCCCGACATCCGCCTGGATCTGGAGACAACGGACTGGATCCCCAGACATCGGTCCAGTGTCTGGCGACATCGCTCTGGATCTCCAGACATCCCTCCAGTGTCTCCCGACATCCGTTTGGATCTGGAGACAACGGACTGGATCCCCAGACATCGGTCCAGTGTCCGGCGACATCGCTCTGGATCTCCAGACATCCATCCAGCGTCTCCCGACATCCACCTGGATCTGGAGACATCAGGCTGGATCCACAGACATCAGACCGGCGTCTGGAGACATCGATCTGGATCTACAGACATTAGACCGGCGTCTGGAGACACTGACCTGGATCTCCAGACGCCAGTCCAGCGTCTCCAGACATCGGACTGGATGTGGATACCCCGCTTCATCCACCTTTCCCCCATCGCACCATGGAGAGCAACGGAAAGGCGGGCGGGCGAGCTGCTCCAGGGCCTCTGGCGCCGTTCTGCCTGGAGAAGATACAACGGTCATGAGTCGTCGCAGCAAGAGATTGCGGCGTCGCTCTTAGACGGCTGGCGGCGATCCGACGGGTGGCAGCGAGGCCAGGGTCGCTGCGCCGCCGTCCATCCTCTGTTTGAACGTCAGCTCGATGAATTCGGCCGGGCGGACCATCTGGAGCACGACTTGGACGATCATATAGCCGTCCAGGATGTCCTGCGCCGTCATGGTGGTGCCGAGCCCGGTTTGAACGGTGAAGGCCGCCCCAGCGGCTTGGGCTCCCAGGAGGCCGGCCTCTGACCAGACGCCTTGCAGGAAACTGGAGATCCTCGCCACCACGGTCGTCCAGGTGCCGGCGTCGTTGGCGGCAAAGGTGAAGGCGGAGAGGGCATCCTTGATCGACTGCTCGATGTAGAGGAGAGTGCGCTGGATCTGGATGTTCCGGTACTCGTTGCCATTGTTTTCCATGCGCCGAAGCATACCCTCATCCGCGCTCCGTCGAGCAGGAGCAGCCTGGATATCGCGGCCCTTCAGGCGCATCGAATGGACCGCCGGACCCGCAACCCAGGGCGATGCCCTGGGCTTAGGTATTTTCAGCCCTTTGGGCCTCCAAAACGCCGCCCGAGTCGGGTCTTGCGATCTCAAGACGGGTCGAAAAAATACGCCAGCATCCGGGCCAACGGCCAGGGACAACTTAGCCCAGCCCAACGGGCTGGGTTGGTGGACACGATCACCTCTCAGGAGCCCCAACGGGGCGCGGTATCTGGGCTCGTACACCTTCACCGATCGGATATCACGGCCTCCGCCCTGATGAGCTTGACGCTCATAGTGCCAAAACAGGAGTCAGTGCTTTCTGCCTCCTGTGCATACTTATCGCTCGGCGCCCGTGGCATTGACGAGGTTTAGGTGCCGGCGTATGATCTCAAGGACATGAAGAATGAGGAAGATAGACAACAATAGTAGCAGCTCTAATAGGTGGAGGCATGTGGCCAGTTACTCCAGTTCGCCCCAGAATCTTCGTGAGCTACCATCATGGTAACGACCAGCGGTATTACAGCGAATTCAGTCTGGCCTTCCACGATACCTACGAGGCCATTCAGGACAATTCGGTTGATCGGATCATCGACAGCGAAGATACAGGCTATGTTATTCGGCGGATCCGAGAGAACTTCATCACGGGCACATCTTGCACGGTTGTACTCTGTGGTCCAGAGACACGGTGGCGCAAGTATGTTGACTGGGAGATTAAAGCAACTCTTGACAAGCAGCATGGTCTTATCGGGATCGACTTGCCAAACAACCCACTTGATCGCAACGGGCTAGTACATATACCGGATCGCCTACAGGACAACATTTACTCCGGCTATGCTCTCTGGATTGCGTGGGAGGACTTGGGCAGAGGC
Organism: Thermoanaerobaculia bacterium; assembly: GCA_036275055.1. GTDB lineage: Bacteria > Acidobacteriota > Thermoanaerobaculia > Multivoradales > UBA5704 > DATARR01. The sequence goes on along the minus strand of DASUEN010000314.1, from coordinate 11,540 downwards.
TCAGAGTTTCTGAAAGCGTGTGTTTTGGAAGCACGCGGCCGGTCTGCGATGCTTATCCAGAACAGCCGCCCTTTAAGACAGAGGAATGGGTGATCTCGTGATGAGATCTCGGGGAGCAATCCCAAAATGGACGACGGCTAACGCCGATTGCACCGGACGGGTTCGCTCGTACACCCTCGACTAGATATCGTGGCCCTTCAGGCCGCATCGAATGGACCGCCGGACCCGAAACCCAGTGCGATGCCTTGGGTTAAGGCATTTTCAGCCCTTCGGGCCTCTAAAAAGGCGCCTCAGTCGGGACCTCCCCGCAGCGGTATCGAGCCCTTCCCAGGCGCCACCGAATATTGGCCGTACGCGTCCTGGACCGCCAGTGCTTGGAATGCATATCGCTGCCGCTAGCACTCCCAACGCCGTACCCCTGGGATGCTATCCGAGTACCGAGGTTCGATCGACTCCTCCAACGCCAGTTCTTCCAGACAGATACGTCCCGGTCTCGGCTGCATCGCGTCTCCGGTAGCGTGAACCCGAAATGGCGCCTCCTGCGCAGCTTATCGCTCGGCTCTCAAGGCATTGACGAGGTTTAGGAGCCGGCGTATGATTCCAAGGGCTACGCAGAATGAGGAAGATAGACAGGTCTGAAGCGTATCCGGGCCGGACTACGGCGAGTCGCGATTCAGGGGACTAGGGCGGAGAAGTTCAGAACGAGGTTAGATGCCATTTGGGGGACCGGGTTTCTAAGATGTCGAATACCGACCAAGATCTCAAGGACACAATCGCCGATTTGCTCCGGGACCGAGGGTTTGAGGTGGTGCAGTTACCGGAACGTGACGAAAGAACGCCTGATCTTCTCGTGACCTATCAACATGAGCGGTACATCATAGAGATTAAAAGTAAGCGCGACAATGAAGCACTCCTGCGTGAGGAATCTGAGTTTTTGGCCAATGGAGAGATAGTCAAGCATTTCGAAGGAGTAGGTCGCCGTGTTCCGGTCGCGCGGGTGATTGAGAGTGCTATAAAACAAATCCGTAACCTACCTCCTCGTGCTTCGGACTTTCGGCTTATCTGGCTTCATGCAGAGGGATTCCACCCCCAACTGCAAATGCAACAGTTTCATGGAACCCTGTATGGCACCACGGACATCATTGACCTTGAAGGCCCTACGCGGCTTTGCTATTATTTCTATCACAACGAGCTTCACAGGTTTCGGGCCGAGTTGGATGGCGCAATCCTCACCGATGGAGAGAAAGGCCAGCTATGTCTCAATAATTTTTCACCTCGGGCAGTGAATTTGCGCGAATCCTTCCTTGCCAGGGAAGCGTTTAAGGATGGCATCTGTGATCCCGAGGTGCTTGAGCGCAATCACGGTGTACTTATAGCTGACGGCACAGAGGATCGACAAGATTCCGACGCTGTCTTGCGTTTCCTACAGAAGAAATACGGGCGCATGATGATCATGAAAATGGACATGGCCTATTACGAATTTCGGACTACATTGCCTATAGATGGCTCAGTGGAATGAAACTAAACAGTCGGGCATCTAACCCGCTAGTCCAGGTGGCCAGAACGCTCCGCTTTCGGCTGCTGAGCACGAAGAGCCTATTCCTATAAAGGAGTTGCCAGATGACAAGAAGAACCTTTGTAGCAAGTGTTGGCACTGTCATTGCGTTACTGACGGTTTCGCTTGTGGTTGGCCAACAGTCGACCCACTCAGCTGCTGCGCCTCCGACTCCTAATGGCCGCTATCAGCTATTCGAAGGCCCAGTAACCACCATTTTCGACACTCAGACGGGTAAGATTTACAAGTGGTTTCCACGTGATGAGAAGGCCGGTAAAGACCCTTCCATATTCGTCATGGATCCGGTAAATGGCCAGGGCGTAGAGGTTGAAATTAAATGGGCAAAGAAAGCGCTTCAATAGGCGAAGGTACCTAATCGGCTCTTAATACCAGCCACAGGAGCCAGGGCTTTCTTGGAAGCCCGAGGCGATTGGACGTTTCGTCGGGAGTCGGTGCAGCCGAATAGGTGCCAGGGACATTTGGATGCACTTCGGGGACTAGAGTTCGGGCAGGAACAGGAGCCAGGGTGTTCTTGATAGGAGCCAGGGCTTTCTTGGAAGACTGAGGCGATTGGACGATTCGTCGGGAGTCGGACCTTCAAATTTGGTGCTGTCAGCCTCGTGAAGCGAGGTTCCGTCGTTGGACTGGGCACACCTTCCCCGAGTCGAGCCAATCAGCTCGGAGGAATGGCCCTCAGGCGGGCGGTGCGGCTGTCAAAGAGCGGCCGGCGATCCGTCTATCCGGCGACGAATGGAAGGGCCGGCGGGAAGCTGCCGACGGGGAAGGGCGCGTTGCGATCACCGCCCCTCAAGCGCTCGGACGCCTCTCGGAAGGCACGGACGAAGGCGGCGTAGGTTTCGTAGAACGCCCTTCGCGCGGCCTTGGTGGCGGCGTGGACTCGCGGCGCTGGCGAGCGGGCGAGGGACGCGGGCCGATATTGCGGATCGCGCGACAAGATGGCCTTGACGCCGAGCACGGAGGCGCCGGCGTGCTCTCTGGCGCACGCCGCTTCGGCCTCCATCGATTCGACCATCTCCGCGATGCGGGCTCGATAGACCTCGGACGGCAGGTGAGCCCAGCAGGGGATCGGAGAAAAGGTGACCGATTCGAGAGAGGCGTAGCGCATCCGTCCGAAATCCTCGCCACGGAGACGGGCGGCGAATTCGAGGGTGCGGTTGAACCAGTGACCCTCGAGAGGCGTACCGTCGATTAAGGCCTCTGCGCAGTGGACGCCAGGCCACTGACTGACCCGTTCGACAAGTCCCTCCTTGAGCGACTGCGAGAGTACGTACTGCAGTCTCTCGACCTGGGCAGCCTCTTCCTCGGTGACCACGGTCATTTCGTAGCGCCGGTCGAAGACGGGTCCCCGCCAGCCGGTCAAGCGATTGACCTCCCTGGCGAGCTTCGATTTCGTGTAGCGCATGAAATTAGCGGCCTCTCGCGCGGAGTCGACGACAAGGAGGATATGGACGTGTGAGGACAGCGCAATGAAGGCCGCGATCGTGGTCTCGTAGCGTTTCTGGGCTCGTCCGAGGATGCCAAGGACGATGTCATTGAGCTGGGGGCCGGGCCGGAGCAGGAAGCGACCCTGGACGGTGCGGCATGTGATGGAGATGAGGGTCCGAGAATGGGGGATGAAGCGAAGTTTTCTAGCCATGCCCAATAAAGACGGAAAAACTGGCTCGCGTCTTACAACTTTCGCCGATAGAAGTTACTAGGATCGATGGAGCCGCCGATCAGGGATCGTGTATAGGCATCAAGTCGCTGAAATCAGTCTCTGCCAAAGGGTAGAGGGCGAGGCGCCAGGGTCTTCGAGCCTTGCAGGGCACGGTGGATTGCCGTACAATCTCCTGGCGAAGGAGGCCAATCATGGCAACGTCAGTGCGCCGCCAACAGTCTGTTGACCGTGAGCTCAAGAAGGAGCGGCTCGAGCTGCGCGTCGCCCCCTCGGCCAAGCAGCTCATCCAGCGCGCAATGGCCGTCTCGGGACTGACGGCTGGTGATCTCGCCTATGAGGGTGCCCGCCGGGTTCTCGATGAGCATGAGCGCATGGTGCTCGTCGGTGCGGACCGGGAGGCTTTCCTCGATGCCGTGCAGAATCCGCCCGAGCCGACGGAAAAGCTGGTTGGGGCGCTGAGGCGCCATCGCGCAATGCTTGGATGAATCGCCTTGGACGTCATAATCGAGCCGCTCGGCAAGCATCACGATCGGGCGAAATTCTCTTGCGGGCAACCTGATCTCGACGAGTGGTTCCGGCTCCGGGCAAATCAGGATGAGAAGCGAAACGTTGCCCGGGTATTCGTGGCCTTAGCCGGCGAGCTCGGCGTGGTCGGTTTCTATAGTCTGAGCTCCTTTACCCTTTCGCTGGAGAGTTTGCCGAAGGAAATCGCACACAAGCTGCCACGCTACGACGCAATCCCGGCTGCCTTGATTGGCCGGCTTGCGCGGGACGAGCGGATGCGAGGACAGGGTGTTGACGAGCTTCTCCTGGCCGATGCCATCCGTCGCATTCTTGGCGCTGGTCGTTCCATCGCCGTTTTCGCCATCGTGGTGGATGCCAAGGACGAACGCGCAGCCGACTTCTACAAGGCGTTTGGCTTTCAAGTCTTTCCCCGGCAGCCTAAACGGCTCTTCCTTCCCACGGCCACAGCCGCCATGGCTCTCGACCGGCTCTGAGTGCTCTACGGCGGTCTTGAGCGGAGGCTGGGAGAAGAAGGCCGGGGAGATAGGAGCCTGGGAATCACCGAATGAAGCTCGCCGCGTCTCCGGAGGTCCTTCCATGATCATTGCCCTGGCGTCACCCGCTATCGCCTCGACTCTGGACGAAGGTTTGGAGAAGGTGGAGCGCCTCCTCTCCGAGGCCTCGGCCCAAGGCGCGGAGGTCGTGTGCTTCCCGGAAGCCTACCTCCCCGGTCTGCGCGGGCAGGACTTCGACGTCGTGCCCTACGGCCAGGCAGAGCAGGAACGGGTGCTCCAGACCGTTGCGCAGTGGGCGCGTACCTATGCCGTGGCCACGATCCTCGGAATGGAAAGGCTCACGGAGGCGGGCCGGCAGATCGTTGCCTGCGTCTTCGACGCCACGGGCCAGGTGCAGGGATACCAAACCAAGAACCAACTGGACCCGAGCGAAGACCGCTTCTACGTGCCCGGCACGACCCGGCAGCTCTTCGAGGTCAACGGGGCCAAGTTTGGAGTGGCGATCTGCCACGAGGGCTGGCGCTATCCCGAGACGGTGCGATGGGCGGCGGTGCGGGGCGCCAAGATCGTCTTTCATCCCCAACTCACCGGCGGAGAGCGAGACGGTGTCCGCTTGATGCAGTGGGGCGCGGCCGGCGGGCCCTACTACGAGAAGGCGATGATGATGCGCAGCCTGGAAAACACGATCTATTTCGCCAGCGTCAACTATGCCTTGCGTTCCCAGGAATCGGCGACGAGCCTCATCGCCCCGTCAGGCCAGTGCCAGGCGTATTTACCCTATGGGCAGGAAGGAGTGCTGGTGCAGGCCATCCAAGTCGAGGAAGCAACCGGTTTGCTCGCCACTCGATACGCTCCTGAGCGTTATCAAGAATTCGGTTTGGAGTAAGCGCCCTTAGGCGAGGGGAGCGCGCCCGCGGTAAGATTCTCCTTCATGCGCGCCGCCGAGCAGGTCTTCGTGGGGATCCCTGGCTTCGAGCTCGACTCGGCCGCTGAAAGCATCCTGTCGCAGCATCAGCCCGGAGGAGTGGTGCTGTTCAAGCGCAACGTTCGCGACGAAGCGCAGCTTGGCGAGTTGGTGACCCATCTGCGGCGGCTGGTGCCGCAGGCCGTGATCGCCATCGACGCCGAGGGAGGACGGGTGGACCGGCTGAAGGACGTGGTGGGAGCCTCCCCCCCGGCGTCGCTCCTCGCCCGCCACGCCACCAGCTTCTCCCACCAAGCCGGCTACTGGACGGGTCAGGCCCTGCGCGTCTTCGACCTCGACGTGGACTTCGCGCCGGTGGTGGACCTCGACCACGGCGCCTCCGACAACGCCCTGGACGGCCGCTATCTCGGCGCCACGGTGAACGACGTCGTTCCCCGCGCCCAGGCCTTCCTGCGCGGCCTCCACGGCGGCGGCGCCGCGGGGTGCCTGAAGCACTTCCCCGGGCTCGGGGGAGCGGGCGAGGACACGCATTACAAGACCTCCGTCGTCCCCCTCCCCGACGAGGAGATGAAGACCGATCTCGCCCCCTTCGAGACCCTGGGGCGGCTGGCCGGGGCGATCATGGTGAGCCACGCCGTCTATCCGGCGTGGGACGGGGAGCGACCGGCGACCCTTTCACCCGAGATCCTGGGGGGATTGCTGCGCGGCCGCATCGGCTTCGACGGTCTCGCGGTGAGCGACGACATGGAGATGAAGGCGCTCGACGAGTGGGGAACCCTCCCCGAGCGGTGCGAGCTCGCCTTCGCCGCGGGGTGCGACGTGCTGCTCGTCTGCCACACCCTCTCGGCCCTCCCCGAGATCGCGGAGCGGCTGGGCCGGCCGGAGCACGGCGAGCGACTCTCCGAGGCCAACCGCCGGCTGGAGGTCTACCGCCAGCGCCTCGCCACTCTGCGCACCGCCCGCGATTACGTGGCCTTCCAACAGGAGAACAGCCGCGGCGAGCGTCTCGACCGGGTGCGGCAGGCGCTGGAGCAGCTTCAGGCGAGCGCGTAGGGGGGCTCTATACCCGCGGCGCCGCCACCGCCGCGGCCTCCGTCCCCGCCAGGGCTGGCGCAACCACCTCTTCGAGGAACTCGTCCACCTGCTGCGCCGAGCGGCCGGTGAAGGCGACCGGGTCGAGCCAGGGCTCCACTTCTTCCTGGGTCAGCCGGAATTCAGGATCACCCACGATCCTGCTGATCAGGGGATTGTCCCCCCCGGTCTCCACGCTCCCCTGAGCCTCCAGGCTGTAGCCGCGGATCTTCTCGTGCAGCTCCTGGCGGTCACCGCCGCGGAGGACCCCTTCCATCAGCAGCGTCTCCGTGGCCATGAAGGGGAGCTCGCGGGCGATGCGGGCGTTGATCGTGCCTTCGCGCACCACGATCCCCGCCCCGATGTGCGAGGCGAGCCCGAGGATGGCATCCGCGGTGAAAAAGGAGTCGGGGAGCACCAGGCGGCGGTTGGCGGAGTCGTCGAGGCTCCGCTCCAGCCACTGGGTGGCGGTGTTCAAGGGGCCGTTCAGGCTGTCCGTGATCAGGCGCCGGGCGAGGCCGCACATCCGCTCCGCGCGTACGGGGTTGCGCTTGTAGGCCATGGCGGAGGAGCCCACCTGCTCGGCGTCGAAGGGCTCGGAAAGCTCGCCCACGCCTTGGAGCAATCGCAGGTCGGTGCCGAATTTGTGGCAACTCTCGGCGAGGCCGGCGAGGGTCTGGAGCACCTGGCTGTCCTGCTTCCGCGTGTAGGTCTGGCCGGTGACGGGGAAGCTCTCCTTGAACCCCAGCCGGCGGGCGAGGAGGCGATCGAGCTCCCGCACCTTGGGGCCGTCGCCATGGAACAAGGTGAGGAAGCTCGCCTGCGTGCCGGTGGTCCCCTTCACCCCCCGGCAGCGCAGGTTGGCGAGGCGGTGGCGAACCTCGTCGAGGTCGAGGACGAAGTCCTGCAGCCACAGGCAGGCGCGCTTGCCCACGGTGGTGAGCTGCGCCGGCTGGAAATGGGTGTAGGCGAGGGTGGGCACGGCCCGCGTCCTGCGCGCGAAGCCGGCGAGCTCGCGGACGGTGGCGGCGAGGCGGCCAGCGAGCAGCTCCAGGGCTTCGCGGATCAGCAGTACGTCCGTGTTGTCGGTGATGAAGGCGCTCGTTGCCCCCAGGTGGAGGATGCCTCCCGCTCCCGCGTGGACGCGATCCGCCTGCTCGGCGTAGTGGCGAAGGTGGGCCACCACGTCGTGGCGGGTGCGCCGTTCGAGCTCGGCGACGCGGTCGAGATCGGCATCTCCAGCCGTCCGCTTCAGAGCGTCGATCTGCTCCGCGGTGATGGGGAGCCCAAGCTCCCGCTCGCACTCGGCGAGGGCGATCCACAGCTCCCGCCAGGTGCGAAAGCGGTGGGACGCCGAGAAGGTCCGCGCCATTTCCGGTGAGGCATAACGTTCGTAGAGCGGGTTTTGCGGCGTCTCGGGGAGCATGGCGGGGGATTGTAGCAGGGGGGCGGCAGGCCAAACCCTCTACTCTCTGCGCCGGATCTGCCGTTCGTGCTCCTCGCTGAACCAGCGAAAGTAGAGGTCCTTCTCCCGCCGGTCGACGTTCGCCGACCAGATGGCGGAGTCGGCCCGCAGCTCACAGTCCGCGAAGTCCTGCATCGGGATCACGGCGTAGTCCAGGCAGGCCTCGTCCCGGGCCCGCAGGAGCGTCACCTGGTCCCAGTACCAGGCTCCGGGCTGAATCCCCGCGATCGCCTCCTCCGAAGACTGCCACCTCACCCAGCTTTCGATCAGCTCCCGCCCGTCGGGTCGCACCATCACGATGCCGGAAGGGGTGATCAGGTGCTGGTAGACGCGCCCCTGCCACATTCCGTTCGTCAGGATGAGGGCCACCGGAAACCGGTGCATCAGCGCCCAGAGAGGGCGCAGCGGACGCCGAACGAGGAAGTCGGCGTCGAAGAGACAGTACCAAGGCTCGCGGGGATGCTCGTTCATGACCCGCTGCAGGATGAAACACTTCCGGTTGATCATCAGCTCCGGAGTGGTCTCGACCGCGGTCTCCGTTCTCACGATCACTTTCGGATGGGCGCGCGAGATCTCCTCCACCTGCTCCGGCCGAAGGTTGACGACGTCCGCCAGGACGCGCTCTCCGGGTTCGTGGAGCGCCAGGGAGCGCAGCATCAGCTCACCCCAATGGTGATACCGATCATCGAACTGGAGGACGATCATCTCAGGGTTGACTCCGGGCGCGGGGGATTGTAGCAGGAGGGCGGAGCCGGTCTTCGCCGCCTATCGTCATGTCGGCCGGTTGTGTATCCTTCCTCTATACCGAGATGCTCTCCCTCCTCTGGTCCCACGCGGTCTGTGTCCTCGCTCCCTTCGTTGTCGGGGTGTTGCCGGCGGCGGAGGGGACGGGCGGCACGGAGGACGATCCCGCGCGGCTGGTGGCGCGGATCCAGGCCGGGGACCGTGCCGCCGAGGCGGAGCTGGTGGCGCGCTTCAGCCACGGTCTCCTCCTGATGCTCCGCCGCCTCGTGCAGAACCCGGCCCTGGCGGACGACCTCCACCAGGAGACTCTCGCGCTGGTCCTCGAAAAGATCCGTCGCGCCGAGGTGCGGGAGCCCGAGAAGCTCGCCGCTTTCATCCGCAGCACGGCGCGCAACCTCTTCATCGCCGACCGGCGCAAGGAGGCCCGCTATCGCGCCCTCGACGACGGCAGGGAGGAGGACGAGGGGGCGCGGCCGGAGAACGCTATCGCCGATCGCGGCCCGGCTCCGCTCGACCGGGTCCTGGCCGATGAGGAGGCACGGCAGGTGCGGCGCCTCCTCGCCGAGCTCCGCTTCGACCGCGACCGCCAGCTTCTCCTGCGCTTCTACCTCTCGGACGACGGCAAGGAGGAGATCTGCGGGGATTTGGAGATCGAGCCGGAGCGCTTTCATCAGGTGCTGTTCCGCGCCCGCGAGCGGCTGCGGGAGCTGTGGGACCGGGCGGAGAAGCGGCAGCGGTTCTTCGCCGGAGCGCAGAGAATTGTGGGGAGGATCGGCGGCGATCCTGCACGGGACAAGTAGAGGCTGGAGAGAAGGCGCAACTTATGGATCATCGGGCCATCGATGCGGGCAACGTCGCCGAGCGCTACGTGACGGGCCGCCTCTCGCCCGAGGATGCCGCGAGCTTCGAGGAGCACTATCTCGATTGCCCGTCCTGTATCGCCCGGGTCGAGGCCGCCGAACGCCTGAAGCGGGGGCTGCGGCGGCTGGCCGAGGAGGCGGCGGAAAGTGCCCCAGGCGCTCCTCGCTGGAACCAATCTCCGCGCTGGGCGCTGGCGGCGGCAGCCCTGCTCGCGGTCGCCCTCGTACCGGCGTGGCTGGAGCTTCGCGAGATCCAGCGCCTGCGCTCCGATATTGCCCAGGCGAAGGTGGAAAGGGGCTCTGCGGACCGCCTGAACAGTGAGCTTCAGCAGACCCGGCGTGACCTCGCGGCCGAGGCGCAGAAGCGCGAAGCCCTGGCCCGGGAGATCGCATCGGAGCATAAACCCCAGACGGACCTCACGCTTCTTGCTTTGACGCCGGTCCGCGGTGGCGCCCCGATACGCTCTCTCAAGCTCCCCCCAAAGCCGGGCTGGGTCGCCTTCTGGGTGGAGCCTGGGGATACTGATTATCCGGCTTACCGGGCGACGCTGCGGAAAAACGAGGGCGCCGTTGTCTTCGAGACAATTCGCCTCACGCTCAACGACCTTGGGGCGCTTCTCATCACGGTTCATTCGACTTCGCTCTCCCCTGGAGCTTATCGCCTGGAGGTCGAGGGCCTACCGCGGAGCGGCGCGCCGGTTTCCGTGGGGCGGTTCCCGTTGCGGATGGAGTGAAAAGGGACAACAGGGACTTCAGGGACTGCAAGGACAACAAAGATTCCGTCCCTGCAGTCCTTGCTGTCCCTGTTGTCCCTGAGGTCCCTGCCAGAGAGGCCGTGCCCCGAAAGATCTCCCGCCTCTTAAGCCGGCACAGCCATGACCAGAAGGGAGAGCGAGCCCTTGGCGAGCTTGTCGCCGTCGGTCAGAACCAACTTCGGTGAGAAGGTGATGACCGCCTCGTTGGAATCGTTGGTGACCTTGAGGGAGTTGTTGCCCGCATCGAGCAGGAACTGCCGAACGTCGTGAGACTTCCGGTCTTCGTAGTCCACCTCGAAGCTTTCGATGAAGACGGCGACCTGCCCGATGGGTCTCGTCAGGTCTTTCATCCTGACCGTGACTTCTCGGTCTCCAGTGTTCCAGGTCGTAGATTCGAATAGGGTGGGATCTCCTTCCTTCTGACCGATGACCAGGACATAGGCGTCGCCGGGGGCAGAAACGTTGGGTTCGGCGTTGATGGAGGCGGTGACAGAGACCGTTGTCGTGTTGCCCTCCACCTTGTCGTCGAGGATGCTCGTGCGGGCAGTGAGACCGAAGACTCTACGATCTTTTCCTTTGAAGGATAGAGCGAAACCGCCGAGCACCGACCGCGCCTTCTTGAGCGGGAAGGAGAAGGTGAACTTTCGGAGGTCGTCCACCTGGCCCGTCTGGAACTCCAAGCTCGGCTCGCCGTCGCTTTTGAGCACGACTGGAGCTGTAAACGTGGCCGCGGCTACGGCGTGGTGGTTGCTGTTGTCGGTCAAGGAGGCCTCCATCGAGAAGCTGAATTGGTGGCCGATGACGCCGGTGATGTTCTTCGCCTCAGCCTTGATGGTCTCGACAAAGTGTTTGATTTCCTGGCCATAGTTGAGGTTGCAGGCGGCGAGGGCCAGACCCTGGCTTTCCAAGACGCCGAGGTCGCTGCTGTACTGAGCCAGGACGTTGTTGTCACTGCCGAAGGTCGTGTACTGCTTGAGGTCAACGCTCATCGATTTTCTCCTTTCGCGCACAGTTTGATCGTTGCGGTCCGAAGAGCCCCGGCTCCCCGGCCGCCGTTACGTCTCGCTTCGTTCGAGGAGTGAGGCGACGGCGCGATTTGTTCCAAGAAATTTTGGGGCGGCCCTGGGCGGCCGCCCTGGCGGGTCTTCCTGCCGTACCGTGGGGCTAGCCGTCACCTCCGCCGCCCGCGGTGTCTTCGGCAGTCCAGGAACCCGTGATCGGAGTCTGACCCTCCGCCTCGTACATGATCTGGAGCCCAATCCCGAAGCCTTCCCCCTTGATCCTGTTGGTGAGCTCGTCGTAGGCTCCCTCCAGCGAGTAAGTTTTGTCTTTGCCGAAACATGTGACCTTCACTGCCTTTTCCACTCCGGAAATCACAACCGTATCGTCTCCTTCGCACTGTGGGGAATTCGAAACGGTGACCTTCCACGTCCTTTTGAAGTCCTCGAATGGCATGACCGATTTCTCC
>DASUEN010000313.1:0-7442 GCA_036275055.1 Thermoanaerobaculia bacterium | reverse complement strand
GTCGCCGCCATCCGGCGGCGACGGCTGAGGGGTTTCTCCCTCTTCCTTCGTTCTCCCTCCGGAACGTTTCACCTTCCCTTAGAAAAAGGAGTCCAAGACATGCGTAAGAAGATGATGATGCTCACCCTGGCCCTCGGTCTGATGACCGCGGCTCTGTCGGTTGGAACCAGCTCCGCGGCGACGCAGTGCGAGATCGACTGCCGTACGGCGTACGACGCCTGCGTGCCGATCTGCAGCAAGATCCCCTGCCTGGTCTCCTGCGAGTTCAACCTCAACCGCTGTCTCGCCAATTGCGGCTCGGAGAGCTAGAAACCAATCACGCGGGCGGCCGGGGCTTTCCTGCCGCCTGCTGGTTCCCGTCCCAGGAGCTCACTTTCCCTGCTCGATGGCGCGGCGGGCGATGCCGTCCACGAGGCCGGGGGCCAGCAGCTTGAGCCACATTCCGAGACGGCCGCGGCGGGTCATCACCAGCTCGCCGCGGCGGCGGCCGGCAGCCGCGAGGATCAGCCGCGCGCAGGTTTCGGCCGCCATCACCTCGGCTTCCCGCACCGGGCTCTTGCCCAGGGGGCGCCCGTCGGCGCCGAAGGCCCGCTCGCGGATCCCGGTGGCCACGAAGCCCGGGTAGACCATGGTGACGGTGACGCCCGTGCCCGCGAGCTCGATGCGCAGCGAGTCGAAGAAACCCGCCATGGCGTGCTTGCTGGCGGCGTAGCCGCTGCGGGTGGGCACACCCGTCTTGCCCGTCAGGCTCGACACCCCGACGATGCGGCCGCGGCTGCGCTTCAAATGGGGGAGCGCGTGCCAGGTGCAGTAGACGCTCCCCAGGTAGTTGACCCGCATCAGGCGGTCGAAGAGGGTGAGGTCCGTCACCTCCTCGAAGCGGGCCCACATGCCGATGCCGGCGTTGTTGACGAGGGTGTCGAGACGGCCGAGGGCGGCGACGGCGCGGCGTACGAGCTCGCCGCACTGGGCCTCCTCGGCGACGTCAGCCGGGATGACCTCCGCCTGGACGCCGCGGGCGCGGCACTCGGCGGCCACGACCTCCAGCGGTCCGGCCTCGCGGGCGGAGAGGGCGAGCCGTGCTCCCCGGGCCGCGAGTTGGAGGGCCATCTCGCGGCCGATCCCCCGCGACGCCCCAGTGAGGAGGACGGCCTGGTCCCGGAACGGCTCGGCGGCGCCCAGGAGTCTACCCCCACCCCTCGCGCTCGCGCAGCGAGGTGATGTGAGCCACGTGATGGCGGCCGTGCCAGGCGTAGAGGGCGAGCATGTCGTCGAGGGTGAGGAGCCCCTTCTCCGGATGCTGCAGGGTACGGGCGAAGTCGGCGGCGTCCATGGCGCGCAGCAGGATGACCCAGCGCAGGTGAAGGGAGTCGAGCAGCGCCAGGGAGACCTCCGGCGCCGTGCGGCCGGTGTCGGGCAGGGCTGCCCACAGAGCCTCGGCGTAGGGCTTGATGGTGGGCGTCTCCTCGGTGAGCGCCAGCTTGAAGCGGACATAGGCGTTCAGGTGGCTGTCCGGGACGTGGTGGATGACCTGGCGCACGGTCCAGCCGCCGTGCCGGTAGGGGGTGTCGAGCTGGTGCGGGCCGAGCCCACGGACGGCGGCGCGCAGCCGCTCCGGGGTCTCGGCGATCTGCTCGATGAGCTCCAGCCGCCGGCCGTCGCTGAGCGCCCCTTCCGCCCGCAGCTTGCCGATGGGGTACCGCAAGTCCTCGTTCATGCTCTCTCCTCCTCGGCGGCCGAGCATAGCAGCGCGGGCCCCGGGCCGGCATCCCCCCGCTCGCGGCGCCTTCCGGCGGCCTACGCTGGCCGTTCTCTTCTAACTCTTGTGAAATCTCTATGTCTTCTCTATGATAGGCGGCCACAACACCCCCTGTTCGTTTCCGGGCCGTTGCGCCTCCGAGGAGGAACGCCGCGATGTCGATGTCGAGAGTCGTTCAGTGTGGCCGTCAGAGCACCAGTCTGGAGCTTCCAGACATCGTCCATCTGAAGCTGGTGGGCGAGGTTACGCTCGAAGAGTGCCGGGAGATCAACCAGGCGCACCTCGAGTTCGCGAAAGAGGTGGAGTACTTCTTCTATTGGATCGACCTGATCGAGCTCGAGGACCTGCCGGCCGCCGTACGCCGCGAGGCGTCGGCCACGGTCAAGCTCCTCCCGGTGCGCGGGACGGTGGTGTTCAACGCCCCGCTCCGGGCCCGGGTGCTGGCCAAGTTGCTGCTGACGGCCGCCAACCTGTTCCGCATGGGGCCGGAGAAGAACCCGGTGTCATTCGCGGACAACGACGAAGAGGCCCGGGTGCTCATCGCCAAGTGGCGGCAGCAGATCGCCAACGCCGCTTAGCCCCCAGGGCCGCCTTCCAGCCGCCCCACCCTACCCTGGTCCTTGGCCGGTCCAGGGGTGGGGCGACGACATCTCCCGCTTTTGCGCTGCTCCAGCAGCCAGGTAATTTGTGTATCTCGGCCGCGGGTTTGGTGACCGGTCGCCGGTAACCTATTCTCCCCGGGCGCACCGGCAGGGGGCGGCAAGGGGAGCAAAGCGTCCTCTTCCCGCTTTTTTTCTTTCCAATCTGCTCCAAAGTCCTTGACCCGCAATCACTTGACAGCTTCCCAGGGGGGGCGTAGTGTCGAGCCTCGGGCAGGCTTTTTTTCACGCCATGCCCGGACCGGGATCGGCCCGGTCCCAGGAACGAAAAGACCCTCGGGTGCCGTTGATGCGGGACCGCTCCCGCCAGCCCCGAAGGGGGGCGTTCGTTCTTTTCCATTGCAGAGGTTCAATTGCTTTTCGCCCAGACGATCTGGGAAGGAGGCCATATGTCTATGAGGAGGAGTGCGTTGGCGGTGTCAGCAGGGTTGCTTCTGGCCGGCCTGCCGGCCTGGTCCCAAGACTGGCAGCAATGGGGAAAGAACCCACAGCATACGAGCGCGACCAGCGTAGTCGGCCAGCATGCGAACCGCATCATCGAGGACGTCATCTACGACCCGTTCGTCGACGCGGAGAAGGCCGACCCTGACGCCGCGGGCGACCTGCTCGTGCACTACCAGGTGCCGCTGCTCGACGGCGACGACGTCTACATGGAGTTCAAGAGCGGTACCTACACGACTCTCGAGACCTGGGAAACCCAGACCTGGAACGAGAAGAAGCTGGACTGGGACCATGGTCACCTGGTGGAGAAGTGGACGTTCACCAGCGACTGGAAGCCGGTGCCCTTCCTGAGCCTCAACACCGGCAACGGGCCGTTCTTCGAGCCGGCCTTCCACGCCGCGCTGTCGGGCTCGTTCATCTACATCCCCGGCGCCGGCGGCTCGGTCTACAAGGTCAACAAGAGCAACGGCACGCTGGTGACGCGCTTCAAGCCCTTCGGCAACACGCTCGATCCGCACACGTTCTCCGTCGCGCCGATCACCGTCGACGGCTCGGGCAACGTCTACTACAACGTCCTGAAGCTCGATCCCACCAATCCGTGGGACGCGGACGTGGTCAACTCCTGGCTGGTGAAGATCTCCCCCAACGGCACGGTGAAGACCGCCACCTACGCCTCGCTCAATCCGGGTGCGCCGGCGGGGACCGATCAGTGCCTGGGGATCTTCGACGAAGCCGATCTCCCCTGGCCACCGAGCCCGAACGCCGTGCCGGGCACGGTGACGTGCGGCTCGCAGCGTCCTCCGGCCAATGCCGCCCCGGCCGTGGGGCCGGACGGCACGATCTACGTCGTCACTCTCGCCCACCTGTGGGACCGCCAGTCGTACCTGCTCGCCGTCAACTCCAACCTGACTCCGAAGTGGGCCGCTTCGCTGCGCGACCGGCTCCATGACGGCTGCAACGTGCTGCTCCCCCCCAACGGCCAGCCGAACGGCTGCCGCACCGGTTCCCATACCGGAGTCGATCCGGCGCAGAACCGCAACGGCGCCGGCCGCGTCATCGACGACTCGACCTCTTCGCCCGTGGTCCTTCCCGACGGCAACGTCCTCTATGGCACCTACACCCGCTACAACTATGCCCAAGGCCACATGATGAAGTTCAGCTCCAGTGGCCAATTCCTGTCCTCCTATCGCTTCGGCTGGGACATCACGCCGGCGATCTACAGCCACGACGGGACCTACTCGGTGCTCCAGAAGGACAACCAGTACAGCGGCCTCGGGTCCTATTGCAACGACGACACGCTCTGCCCGCCGGACCGCACGGCCTCCAATCCGGCCTTTCCGGAGGCCTATTTCATCACCCGCCTGAACAGCAACCTGACGATCGATTGGCGGTGGCAGAACACTAACACCCTGAGCTGCAGCCGCGACGTCAACGGCCACGTGACCTGCGTCTCCGACCATCCGGCGGGCTTCGAGTGGTGCGTCAACCAGCCGGCCGTGGACCGCAACGGCAACGTCTTCAACAACAGCGAGGACGGCAACGTCTACGTCATCCGTCCCAACGGCACGCTGCGCGAGAAGCTGTTCCTCGACCAGGCCCTGGGCGCCGCCTACACGCCGCTCGCCATAGATGAGAACGGCAACATCCTGGCCCAGAACAACGGCCACCTGTTCGTCGTCGGCGACCACTAAAAGGTTTCCACGGGGAGCGGCGCCCGCCGCTCCCCTGTTCTGCCTCTACTGCACCGCCTGGCTCACCGAATACAGCTTATTGCCGATGATGATCGTGCCGCCCCGCGCCTTGGTGGCGGTGTTGGCCGTCACCGAATAGGTCACGGTGCCGTTGTCATTGCCGCTCGCTCCCGAAACGATGGTGATCCAGCTCGAATTGCTGGTCGCGTTCCAGGTGCAGGTGGTGGCCACGGCGACGGTGTAGGTGCCCGCGCCGCCGGGGATCGAGGCGCTGGCCGGGGTGAAGGTGAAGGTGCAGCTCGCCGCGTCCTGGGAGACGGCGAAGAGCTGGTTGCCGATCACCAGGTGGCCCACCCGGGCCACGCCGTTGTTGGCGGCCACCGAAAAGCTCACCGTGCCGTTGCCGCTCCCTGGGCTGCCGCCCGTCACCGTCAGCCAGGAAACGTCGGTTGCAACCGACCAGACGCAGCCGCTCGCGGCGGTGACTCCCACGGAACCAGCCCCGCCCGAGACTCCGATGGTGATGCCCGGCGAGGCGAACGTGACCGTGCAGCCGGATGGAGGAGGCTGAGAAGGTGCCGACTGGCTCACTGTGAACGTCTGCCCGGCGATGGTCAGCGTGCCGGTGCGGCTGGAGGTGCCGGTGTTGGCGGCCACCGAATAGCCCACGGTGCCGTTGCCGCTCCCCGTGGCCCCGGAGGTGACGGTGACGAAGCCGGCGTTGCTCACCGCAGTCCAGGAGCAGCCGGTCCCGGTGACCACCGTCACCGTCACGCTCCCTGATCCCGAGGGATCGGAAAACGACTGGCTCGCCGGCTGGAGCGAGAAGGAGCAGGCAGGGGGTGGCGGAGACGAGCCGTCGCAAGGAGTGCCGGTATGCCGGCAGGTCAGCGAGGCGGCGTCGCAGGTGTCGGCGGTCGTGGCGCAATGATCGTCGCAGCTATAACAGGTGGTGGGCAGCACGCCGTCGTAATGGAAGGTGACGTCTTCCTCTCCCGGTCCGGCCGGCGGCAGGTCGCGCAGGGTCACACGGTTCAGGAGGTCGTACTGCAGGTTGATCGTCTGCCCCTTGGCGTCGGTCTGCGCGGTCAGGTTGCCGTTGTCGTCGTACTGATAGGCCCAGCCCAGGCCCGCGAAGCCGCCCATGTCGGGATCACTCAAAGTGAGCTTGCGGCCGAGGCCGTCGTAGGTCAGGGTGGTGGTGTTTCCCGCCGGGTCGGCGAGGGTCAGCAGCCGGCCGGCCGCGTCGTAAGTCATGTTGAGGTCGCACCATCCACCGGTACAGCCGGAGCCCTGGCGGGAGGACTTGACGACCCGCCCCAGCGCGTCGGTGGTGTTTTTGCTCTGAAAGCCCCGGGCGTTGGTGGTGGTGGCGACCCAGAGGCTGCCCGAGCCGCCGTACTGCGTGGTGGTGGCGGGGAGCCCCGGTGGAGTCTGCGCGACGACCCGGCCGAGCGCGTCGTAGAGCGACACGGTCATACGGTCCGTGCAGGAGGAGGTGACGGCGTCGCTCGCCGCGGCGAAACACGGTACGTGGCTATGGAAGATCCGCCCCATACCGTCGTACTCGAAGGTGTTGACGGCTTCAGCGAAACCGTTCGAGGTGGTGGGGTCGACCTCGGAGCGCGTCTGCACGGTGCGGCCGAGGCCGTCGAGGAACGTCTTCACGTACAGGCCGTCCGGGCTGCCGTCCTTGACGTGGACGACGGTGCGCTGACTGGCGAGGCTCGTCACCGGCACGCCGCCGGTGTTGTCGTTCGAGCCCAGCAGGAAGTATTCGAACCACTTGGTGGGCGTCGAATCTCCGGGGCCGGTGACAGAGGTCGTCCTCCCCAGCCGATCGTAGGCCGTACGGGTGGCCTGGCCGTTGGGATCGGTCAAGGTTATGGGATTTTCGCTCCAGCAGTCGCGCACCACGGTGGTGGAATGGCCCAGGGCATCGGTGGTGGTCACGGTATCCTGAGCCTCGGCGGCGCATTCGGCGAAATCGCCCGGTGGATGGGTGAGAGTGGTGGTGGCGCCGCGGGCATCGACCGCCTGCCGGGGCTCGCCGTTGTCGAAGTACCGCTGGGTGGTGACGACACCCCCGCTGGGGGCTTTCGGCTGCTTGTACGCCGTCGTCGTGGTGAGGTTGCCCCGCACGGTTCCCGGGTCCTCCAGGTTGGCAGCACCGGTCGCGGTGAGGGGAAACTGATCGTAAGCGAACTGGCTGCGCGCCACGGCTCCTCCCCCACCCTCGCGCAGGGTCACCGAGCCCGGCAGACGGATCAGGTTTTTGGCCACGTAGGCCGGATCGGTCACGTAGGTGTTGTCCACACGGCGCAGCGCCGTTCCCAAAGCGTCGAGCGTCACGTGGGACGAGACGTTGCCGAAGGTGCGGAACTGGGTATCGTTCGCAGGGATGCTGCTCGTGTCGTAGGTAAAGGTTTCCGTCCACTGCACGCCGTCCCGCACGTGGACCGCCTTGGTGGGCCGGACGTCGTAGACGTTGCCGCTGACGGTGGAAGGAATGAGCGAAGCCGGGGTGTCGGGCGTCTCCCAATCCATGTACATGTAGCCGGCGGGCGTCGAAACGTCGCCGATCGTCCCCGTGTTGCCATAGTAGGTGCCTTCGACGAGGCCCGCGGGCCCCCACACTTCCTCCGCCATGATGCGGCCGTCGAGGGCCGTGGGCGGCGAGCCGATGTTGAACCCCTGGGGTGCGGCGTTGCCCTGGCAGATCCCGGTCTTGCGCACGGAGCCGTCGGGGCGGGTGGTTTGGATCCACTGCACGAGGTAGCAGGAGTGGGGGTCCGAAGTGGTGCGGAGCTGGACCTCCTGGGTGTGATCGATGCTGGTGACCTGCGGCGGCGCCGTGGGTGACGGGGTGACGGTGGTGCGCACCAGCCGGCG
>DASUEN010000312.1:0-28136 GCA_036275055.1 Thermoanaerobaculia bacterium | reverse complement strand
CCGTCGGGGCCGAGGCAGGTCATGGTGTGGCTGCACCAGAAGAAGCCGTCGCGCATGTTGGGGATCGAGGGATCGGGCTCGACGTCCACGTACATCCCCTTCCAGCGGAGGTGGAAGCAGCAGATCTGCCGGCCCGAGGCGGGTTTGGTGATGGGTTCCATTCAGGCCCCCTCTTCCGGAATGCCCGCGGCGGCCAAGAGCGACCGCTTCACGGCCACCCGCACGAGCTGGATCTTGTACCGGTTCTGGGAGAGGGCCTTGGCCTTCGCCACCGCGGCCTCCCCCGCCTTCGACGCCACGTCCACGTCCACGGTCTTCCCCTTGAGGAATTCCTCGGCATCGGTAGCGACCCAGGGGATGGGCGCCACCTGGCCCAGGATCACCCGCGCTTTGACCACCTTCCCCCCCTCCATCTCCAGGGAGACGGCGGCGGTCGCCAGGGACCAGTCGAGCGTCTGCCGCTGGCGCACCTCGTAGGAGGCGACCTTGCGGCCGGCGGCCGGCGGCAGCACCACCTCGGTCAGCATCTCCCCCGGCCGCAGGTCGTGCTCGCGTTCCCCCTCCTTGGTGGGGATGCGGTAGAGCTTCTCCAGGTCGAGCCAGCGCTCCCCCTGGGGACCGAAGAAGACGACCTGCGCGCCCGCGGCGATGAGCACGGGCGCCAAGGTCGAGGGCTGGACGAAGTAGGCCGGCCCGTCGTTGCCCAGGATGGCGTGGTAACGGTTCTCCCCCTCCACCACCATCGACTTGCCGTCGCGCTGCGCCAACAGGCCGAAACCGTTGCGGAAGTACCAGCAGCGGGGGCGCTGGAGGAGGTTGCCGCCGAGCGTCGCGACGTTGCGGATCTGCGGGCCGGCCACCCGCCCCGCGGCGGCGGTGATCGCCGGGTACTCGAAACCGAGGGCGGCATCGGCCGAAAGGTCGTCCACGGTGGTGAGGGCGCCGATGCGCAGCTTGCCTCCGGACTTCTCGCTGCGCACTCCCACCAGGCCGCCCACGCTCTTGACGAAGACCACCCGGCCGGGGGTCTCGATGCCGTCCTTCATCAGGCCGAGGAGATCGCTGCCGCCGGCCAGGATGGTGGCGCGCGCAGGATCGGTACCGAGCAGGCGCACGGCCTGCTCGCGGGTCTTGGGGCTCGCAAGCTCGAAGGGATGCATCAGGCGGTCTCCTTCCTGGCAGCCAGCGCATCGAGCACCCGCCACGGTTTGAGCGGCAGGAACGGGACGCGCACCCCGATGGCGTTGGCCACGGCGTTGGCGATGGCCGGCCCGGGCGAGACCACGGGCGGCTCTCCCACGCCGATCACGCCGCGCTCGTCGTAGCCGGGGCCGGTCATCATGTGCACCACCAGCTCCCCCACGTCGGCGATGCCCGCCATCTTGTAGGACTCGAAGTCGGTGGAGAGCACCTGCCCGGTCATCGGGTCGTGGATCTTCTCCTCGGAAAGGGCCGCCGAGATCCCCATGATCATGCCGCCATAGACCTGGCTTTCAGCCGTCTTCAAATCGATGATCAGGCCACAGTCCTGCACCGCCACCATCTTGTTGATGCGCACCACCCCGGTTTCGGAATCGACCGAGACATCCGCCATCTGCACGCCCCCCACGCCGCTGCTGGTCAAGTCCCCCTGACCGGGATTGGCGCCGGTGGCGGTCACCGGGGTCTGGCCGAAGGGGGCGATCGCCTGGCGCCAGGTGAGGCTCTTGGTGGGCTCCGCCTTGACGCGGATCGTCCCCTCCACGGCCTCCAGCTCCTCGGGCTTGACCCCCCCCAGCTCGGGCGCCGACTTCTCGAAGATCATGGCGAGGAGATTCTGCGCCGCGCGCCGGGTGGCGGAGCTGACGCCCCCCACCGTCGTGCTCCCGCCCGAGCCGCCGGAGGCGGGATAGCGGCTGTCCCCCAGGCTCACCTTGACGGAGTCCAGGGGGAGCCCCAGCGAATCCGCGAGGACGATGGCGATCACCGTGCGCGTACCGGTCCCCAAATCCTGGCTGGCGATCTTCGCCTCGGCGATACCGTCCGGATGGACCGTCACCTCGCAGTTGCTGCGGTGGCCGCGCCCGCCCCAGGTGTGGAGGGAGAGGCCGAGCCCCCGCTTGATGGCGCCCTTGGCCGCATCCCCCCGCGGGTGCCAGCGCTGGCGCCACCCCATGAGGTCGTCGGCGATCTGCAGCTCCTCGCGATAGGTCTTCTCCTGGCCGGTGATGGAAAGGTTTTGAATGAAGAAGTCGAGGGGGTTCATCCCCAGGGCCGCGGCGAGGTCGTCCAAGGCGCAGTGGGTGAGGAAGGCCGCCTGGGGGTGATTGGGCGCCCGCCAGGCGCGGGCGCTGGCGCGGTTGGTGGGCACCGAGGAGTGCCGGTGCCGCCGGTTGGGGACCTGGAACAGGTAGGGGATGGGTGGATTGCCGGCGCCGCCGGGGCCGCCCGAGGCCCACGACTTCGAGCGCCAGGCGACCAGCGTGCCGTCCTTCTTCGCTCCCACCTCGATCTCGCCGTAGGCCGAAGGGCGGTCGCCCGCCACCGTGATCTCGGCGCGGCGGTCGAGCATCAGCTTCACGGGCGCCTTGGCCAGCTTGGCCAGGCGGGCGCACTCGATTCCCCAGCGATCGACGCTGAACTTGCTGCCGTAGCCGCCGCCCATGTAGTCGGTGACCACGTGCACGTTGGCGGCGGGAATCCCCAGCCCCTCGGCGAACTGGCCGGCGACGCCGGCCACGGCCTGGGTGGAGCACCAGGCGTTGAGCGTGTCCGGCCCCGTCCACTCGCAGATCTGGCCGTGGGCCTCCATGCAGTTGTGGGCCACCGGCGGCATGCCGTAGGTCCCCTTGACCTTCACCTCCGCCGCGGCCATGGCGCCGTCGGGATCGCCCACCACCTCCTCGGCGCCGGCGTCGACCTTGGGGGCCTTGTCGAGATCGGCCTCGTGGACGAAGTGCGGCAGCACCTCGTACTCCACCTTGACGGCGCGCAGCGCCTCCTCGGCCAGGGCCTCGCTGGTGGCGGCAACCCCCACCACCTCGTCGAGCGCCCACTGGATCTCCGTGCCCGGGCCCTGGATCACCCGCACGGCTTTGACCCCCGGCATCTTCTCCGCGGCCGAGACGTCGACCGACTTGATCTTGGCGTGAGCGTGGGGGCAGCGCAGGATCTTCCCCCACAGCATCCCTTGGGGCTGGAGGTCGTAGGTGTACTTGGCGCGGCCGCTCGCCTTGGCGGGGCCGTCGAGGCGGGAGATCCGCTGCCCCAGGAGATGGCGGTCCTTGGCCGCGGGCCAGAAGTAGTCAACCATGGCCGCCTCCCTTCGGATCGGGCGCGGCGGGGGGCGTTTCGGCGGCACCTCCCTTCTTCTTTTTCTTGTCGTCGTCGTCCTCGTTGCCGGCGGCGGCCGCGGCGAGCACGGCCTGGCGCAGGCCGGCGTAGGTTCCGCAGCGGCAGAAGTTGCCGGAGAGGCCGTGGTGCACGTCCTTGAGGCTGGGATTGGGATTGCGGTCGAGGAGCGCCTTGGCCGCCATCACGAAGCCGGGCGTGCAGAAGCCGCACTGCTGGGCGTCGTTCTCCACGAAGGCGTCCTGGACGGCACCGAGCGCGCCGGGGCGGCCGAGCCCTTCGACGGTCTGGATCGGCGTGTACTGGACGGTGATCGCGAGCAGGCTGCAGGCGTAGACCGGATTGCCGTCCAGGAGCACCGTGCAGGCGCCACAGGTGCCGCGGTCGCACACCCGCTTGGCGCCGGTGAGCTCGAGCTCGCCCCGCAGGGCGTCGAGCAGCGTCGTGCGCGGCTCCAGCATGAGGTCGAAGGGCTTGTCGTTGACCCGCAGCCGCATGGGCACGGGGCCCGGTCCCCAGACCTCCACCCCGCCCTCCAGGCGCGGCGCGTGGGGATCTTTCTTCGCCGCCTCCAGCATCTCCCCGGCGAGCAATCCCGCCCCGCCGAGCGCTCCCGCCACTGCCCCGCCGCGCAGGAAATCGCGCCGGGAAAGGCCGTCGTCGCGCTTGCCGTCACTGGCCATTCACTGCCTCCTTCGCAGTCAAGTCCGCGCGCAGTAGGGTACCACGCGGGAAACTCTCGGGAGCACCGGTAGAAGGTGGGGAACCTCGTCTGATAATAAGCTGGCTGTCCCTGTTAACGACTCGCTCTGAGCCGGGACCTCTCCCCGAACCGGGCCAAGGAAGCCAATGACCCTCCCAACCAACAACGACCTCTTGGCCCTCCTCAAAAGCCTGGAGACCGCAACCGCCGACGATCTCGAGACCCAGTGGCTCGACTTCAAGCCCTGGCAGGGACCCAAGGACGACATGAAGGTCGCGGTGGAGTACGCCGCCTGCTTCGCGAATGCAGAGGGTGGAGTGATCGTCTTCGGTGTGGCCGACCGGACACGGGGGCGAACGAAGGCGATTCACGGGGCATCGGGCTACGATCTCGACACCTGGCGCCGTGGGATCTTCGACAGCACCCGCCCGAATCTCACCGTGGAGATCGAAGAGCTGAGGGTCCCCGAAGGGACTGGCCGGTTGCTCGTGGTCCGGGTTCCTCGCGGAGAGCATCCGCCCTATGGGACCGCGCAAGGTCTCTTCAAGCAGCGCGTCGGGAAGAACTGCATGCCGATGGACGCCCAGAGCTTCGTTCGGTCTCAGGTGGCTGTCGGCGCGATGGATTGGAGCGGAGAGAGGTCGCGAGAGCTGGCCGTCTCGGAGCTCGATGCCGTCGAGATCGCGCGAGCCCGTAACGTGCTACGGCGAAACCAGGCGGACTCTGGCCTGCTGGGCTTGAGCGACATGGACCTGCTCAAGGCGCTGGGCGCGGTGCGCAACGGCCAGGTGACGTATGCCGGCTTGCTGCTCTTTGGCAGAGAGGAAAAGTTGCGGGAGGTCTGCCCTCAGCACCAGGTCCACTACGTTTACCAGGTGACTGGCACGGAGGTCGCCCGCAACGATTCCTATCAGACCGGCCTGCTGAACATTCTGGAGCGGTTCGAACAGATTTTCACGAGCCCCATCAATCCCGAGCAGGAGCTGCCGTTGGGCCTCTTCCGTCTCCGGATCCCCGCCTTTCCTGTGGAGGTGGTGCGCGAGGCCGTCCTCAACGCGGTGACGCACAGAGACTACCTGGACCCGGGGGAGGTGCTCGTCCGCCACATGGCAGACCGACTGGCGGTGACGAGCCCGGGAGGGTTCATCGCCGGAATCACTCCGGGGAACATTCTTCGCCATGAGCCGGTCAGCCGGAACCGGACGCTGGCGGAGGCCTTCGAGAAGCTGAGGCTGGTGGAGAGGGCCTTTCGGCAGCCAAGCTGCTGCAACTCTCGCGAGAGGAGGCCCGCGCCACGCTGGACCGGCTGGCACAGCCTGGGACGGGTTTTTTGGAACGAAAAGGAAGGACCAAGGCCGTGACCTACCATCTGGCCAAGGGGGTTGCGAGCGATCTTCACGGCAAGGTCGCGTATACGCAAACTCGCGGCTTGGATCCAATCCGCTATGCCGAGATGGTCAGAGCCTTCGTGGCAGATCATGGCTCCATTACTCCGCGGGAGTGCCGGATTCTGCTGGGACTGGGCGAGTCGAACTCCGCGAGAGCCGAGGTCTCCCGCCGACTTAGAAGTTGGTCTGGTGAGGGTGGCTTCCTTCGCCGTGAGGGGCAACCTCCTACCATCCGGTACTATAGGCGTAGCTGAAGCTGGCCAGAGGTGACAGGCCTTGTGCTGGGTGTTAACAGTGGGTGTTAACAGGTGTTAACAGGTGTTAACAGGTGTTAACAGGTTAATAGGTGTTCGCGGCGGCCCCCTCCCGGTTGGCCAGGCTCCGGCGATGCAACTTGATCCTCTCGCGGGTCCGGCGGGCTCTACCGGTAAAAGATCGGGAATCCTTCCGGGTCGGCCTCGTGCATCATCTCGTAAACCGCCTCGAAGATCGTCTCCCGGTTGGGCTTGGAGAAGTAGTCGCCGTCCGAGCCGTAGGGGGGGCGGTGGGCTTTGGCGCTCAGGGTGCGAGGGGGCGAGTCGAGCCAGGCAAACCCTCCCTGGACCTCCACCACCTGTTGGAGCATGTAGGCGGTGGCGCCCCCCGGCACGTCCTCGTCCACGAAGAGGACGAGGTTGGTCTTCTTGAGCGACTCCACGATGCGACCGTGGAGGTCGAAGGGGAGGAGGGTCTGCACGTCCACCACCTCGACCTCGATCCCCGCCGCGGCCAGCTTCTCCGCCGCTTCGAGGACGATGCGGCAGTTGGCGCCGTAGGTCACCACTGTCACGTCGCTCCCCTCCCGGATGACCTCGGGCACGCCCAGCGGCACCTTGAATTCGCCGATATTGGCCGGCAGCTTTTCCTTCTGACGGTAGCCGTTGAGCACCTCCACCACGATCGCCGGATCGTCGCTTTCGAGGAGGGTGTTGTAGAAGCCCGCCGCCTGCGTCATGTTGCGCGGCACGCAGACGTACATCCCCCGCACCAGGTTGAGGATCCCCGCCATGGGCGAGCCCGCGTGCCAGATCCCCTCCAGCCGGTGGCCGCGGGTGCGGACGATGATCGGCGCCTTCTGCCGCCCCTTGGTGCGCCAGTGCAGGGAGGCAACGTCGTCCGACAGGATCTGGAGACCGTAGAGGACGTAGTCGAGATACTGGATCTCGGCGATCGGCCGCAACCCCCGCAGGGCCATGCCGATGGCCTGCCCCATGATGGTGGCCTCGCGGATGCCCGTATCCGTCACCCGCAGCGGGCCGTACTTGGTCTGGAGGCCGGCGAAGCCCTGGTTGACGTCGCCGATCTTCCCCACGTCCTCGCCGAGGGCGATGACGTTGGGGGAACGCGCCAGGGCGGCGTCGAAGCAGGCGTTGACCACCTCGAAGCCGTTGAGCAGGGGCGAATCGTCGCGGTAGACGGCCGGCACCGGCGGGATCTGGAGCGCCGCGCGCGGCCCCGCGCTGTAGAGGTGGGAGCCGTAGCGCTCCGCGTTGACCCGCTCCGCCGCCCGCTTCCACTCCACCAGCCGGCGGGCCGCGGGAAGCTCCTCGCCCGCCGCTGCCAGCAGGGCGCCGTGCACGGTCGCGACGAGGTCGCGCCGCAGAGTTCCCTGCTGTTTTTCGAGGTCCCGGCGCAGCCGCTCCACCTCCTCGCCTCCGGTGGCGGATTCACGGGCCAGGGCGCCGAGCAGCTCCAGGGTTTCCCGCTTCTCCGCCTCCAGGGGGGCGCGGAAGGCGTCCCACGCCCGGTGCTGGGCCGCGCGGACGTGGCGCAGGTCCTCCTCCTCCAGGGCGTCCAGCTCCTGTGCCGTGGCGATTCCCTGCTCGATCAGCCACTGGCGCATCTTGCGGATGGGATCGAACTCCGTCTCCCACTCCAGCCGCTCCTTCGACTTGTAGCGCTCGTGGCTCCCCGAGGTGGAGTGCCCCTGCGGCTGGGTCATCTCGGTGACGTGGACGATCGCCGGCACGTGCTCGCGGCGCACGATGCCGGCGGCCGAGAGGTAGGTCTCGCAGAGGCCGGCGTAGTCCCACCCCTTCACCGTGTAGAGGTCGTACCCCTGGCGGCTCCCGGCCTCGCGCTGGAAGCCGGAGAGGATGGCCGAGAGGTCCCCCTTGGTGACCTGGAATTCGTTGGGCACCGAGATGCCGTAGCCGTCGTCCCAGATGGAGACCAGCATGGGCGATTGCAGCACACCCACGGCGTTGACCGTCTCCCAGAACAATCCCTCGGCGCAGCTCGCGTTGCCGATGGTGCCGAAGGCCACCTCCTCGCCGTGGCGGGAGAAGCGCGCGGCGGCCCCGGCGAGCTCCGGCAGCTCGCGATAGAGCTTCGAGGCGTAGGCGAGGCCGGCGAGGCGGGGCATCTGCGAGCCCGTGGGCGAGAGGTCCGCCGCCACGTTGACGACGCCGGTCAGATCCTTGAAGCTGCCGTCCGGGTTGAGCAGGCAGGTGGAGAAATGGGCGGTCATCGAGCGGCCGGCGGAGCATGGCTCGCGCTCGATCTCGGGGTCCGCGTAGAGCTGGGCGAAGAACTGCTCCAGGGTGAGGAGGCCCAGGGCCATCATCAGCGTCTGGTCGCGGTAGTAGCCGGAGCGAAAGTCGCCGGGGCGGAAGGCGCGGGCCAGCGCCACCTGCGCCACCTCCTTGCCGTCGCCGAAGATGCCGAACTTCCCTTTCCCCGTGAACACCTCGCGGCGGCCGATGAGGCTCGCCTGGCGGCTCTGGTAGGCGGTCCGGTAGTCGCGGATCACGCTCTCCTTGGTGAGCTGAGAGCCGGCTGCGACGGCCGGCACGGCCCGCCTGGCGAGGAGAGTCGAAACATCCCGGACCATGGGAGAGAAAGTCATGCGCTGGCCTCCAGAGCGGACGGTTTCCGCCCCGGAATGCTAGCACGCGGCCCGGTAGGAACACAGGACCGCCGCCGCCGAAAGATCGACGTCCTCCTCCGTCGTCGACCAGTTGGAGACGGAGATCCGCATCGCCCCCTTCCCCTGCCAGGTGGTGCCGCCCAGCCAGCAGGTGCCGTCCGCCTGCACGCGGGCGATCACCTCGCGGGTCAGGGCGTCCGCATCGCCCGCTCCGGTGGGATGGAAGCGGACGAGGACCTGGTTCAGGACCACCTCGTTGAGGATCTCCACCCCTGGCTCTCCCCGCAGCGCATCCGCGAACCGCCGCGCCAGAGCACAGCCGCGCTCGACCATCCTCGCCACCCCTTCTCGCCCGAGCGATCGCAGGGCGGCCCACACGGTGAAGCCGCGCGCCCGGCGGGAGAACTCCGGCACCCAGTCGAAGGGATCGCGCTCCCGCCCCTCCGTCTGGGCGAGATAGGCGGCGGAGATGGTCATCGCCGCCCGGTGGGGCTCGGGATGGGCCACGATCACGATCCCGGAGTCGTAGGGGACGTTGAGCCACTTGTGGGCGTCCGTGGCCCAGGAGTCGGCATCCGCGGCGCCCCGCACGAGATGGGCGAGAGAAGGCGCGGCCCCGGCCCACAACCCGAAGGCGCCGTCCACGTGCAGCCAGCCGCCGCGCTCGCGCACCAGGGGGACGATCTCTTCCAGGGGATCGAAGGCGCCGGTGTTCACGTTCCCCGCCTGGGCGCAGACGACGAGCGGGCCGGAGCCGCCCGCGAGGGCCGCGCGCAGCGCCGCCGGCACCATCCGCCCCTGGCCGTCCACCGCCACCCGCGTTACCCGCTCCCGGCCGAGCCCCAGCATCTGGAGGGCTGCGAGGATGGTGGCGTGCGCCTCCTCGCCGATCACCACCTCGATGGCCGGCGCCCCGAAGAGCCCCCGGGCCTCGACGTCCCACCCTTGGCGGGAGAGAACCGCGTGGCGGGCCGCGGCGAGGGCTGTGAAGTTGGCCATCGAGCAGCCGGTGGTGAGCCCCACGCTGGCCGTCGCGGGAAGCCTCAGGATTTCGCGCAGCCAGCCTGCCGCCACCTCCTCGGCGACCGAGTTCGCGGGAGATGTCGCATAGAGCGTGGCGTTCTGGTCCCACGCCGACGTGAGCCAGTCCGCCGCGAGCGAGGCGGGGACGTGGCCGCCGATGACGAAACCGAAATACCGCGGGCCGGCCATGCCGATGAGCCCGGGATCAGCCCCCCGCGCCAGGTGCTCGATCACCCGGAGATCGTCCTCCCCCCGCTCCGGCAAGGGTCCCCCCAGGGCGTCCCGCAGCTCCTCGACCGAGGCGGCCTGCCCCACCCGCCGCTGCGGCAGGCCCTCCAAGAAGGCCAGGGCGAGGTCGGCGGTGCGCTTCAGCAGGGCGGCGTGGTCCATGGGCGTTTGGTCTCCTTGGAGAGGGAGGGGGACAGGGTGATGAGGGTCTTGGCGGGGCGGCCTGGCTACGGCAGCCGATCCTTGGCAGACACGACCGGGGATCTCTCCCGCTGCTGCCGGAGCCGGTCGACGTTTTCCTGGGTGACGCGCTCGCGGGCCGCCTGCGCCTCCTCGAGGGTCCTGAACTTGAAGACTCCGCGCGGATAGACCATGCCGCTCCAAGCGGACGCTCGTGCCCAAAGCTTGGCGATCCTGCGAAAACGGTCCTCTACGGTCTCAGAGGAGGGGACCGGCGGCATGTCCTCGACGCTGCGGAATTTTTGAACTGGCATGAAAGTCCTTTCGCTGGGTCAAAGATCGCCGTCGCCGAGCTTGAACTTCTCCTTCAGCCTCGCGGCGTCAGAGCGATCGATGTCGCGAACCGTTCCTTTCTTCAACCAGTAGAGGATCCTGGGGGTTGCGATCCTGACCTTGACTCCTTCGTAATCGATCTCCTGGAATTCCAGGCTCTCATAGGTGGCGAATTCCCCGAGCCGAGTCATGATGTCCAGGAACAGCTCGCCTTCAGGAGGATAATACCGAACCGCGGGATAGTCTCCCAGCAGGTCCTCGGTCGAAATCTCGTCGACGCTCGGATCGTTGTAGACCGCCTTCAGGGCTTTGCGCAGGCGATCGACGTTCTCGGGCGTCGGACGAACGAAAAAATCCAGGTCTTCCGTCGCCCTCACCAGCCCGTGCATCGTCACGGCGGCACCACCCACGAGGATGTACTCGACACCCTCTTTTTCGAGGCTCGCGAGGACCCGTAGCGCTTCGTCGAGGTCCATACTCCCCCTACTTCACCAACAAAACCGGGCACCGCACCACGATCGCGATGCGGTAGCTGAGCGTTCCCAGCCCGAGCGCGGGGTGGTCGCGGTCCACTTTGTGGGAGGAGAGGATCACGAGGTCCATGTTGCCGTCCTCGGCGAAGCGCACGATGGTCTCCGCCCGGCGGCCGATCTGCAGCTCCTGGCGCACGGTGACGCCAGCGGCCTTGAAGCGCTCCTGGAGCGCGAACAGCTTGGCGGCGGCCCGCGTCTCCAGGCTGCGGTAGAAATCCGCCATCTCGCCCTCTTCCAGGTGCTCGATGGCCTCGATGACGTGCAGCAGCGTCACCTCGGTGCCGGCCTCGCCGCGGCCGGCGATCTCCAGGGCCGTGCGCAACGCGGATTCGTTCTTCTCGGTGAAATCGACGGGGACCAGGATCTTGTGGAACATTGACGCCCCCTCCTCTCCAGCCATCATGTGCAGCCGTGCCACGGGGTGTCAACCACCCGGCGGGGTGGAGGGTGTTGGAGGGGAAAAACCCGGGGCGCGCCAACCGGCACGCCCCGGGGTCAGGTTGCCTCTCCGGCGGGTGGCTCAATCCCCGCCACTTTCAATCCGTCTCCCGCCCCAGGCGTGCCACCACGGCGGCGAGCTCGCCGGGGTCCACGGGCTTGCCGAGATGGACCTGAAAGCCGGCTTCGAGGGCCCGGCGGCGGTCTTCTGGGCTGGTGAAGGCGGTGACGGCCACCGCGGGAAGCTCTTCCGGGCCGCAGCCGAGGCGGCGGATGTCGCGGATCAGGTCGTAGCCGTCCCTCTCCGGCATGCCGATGTCGCTGACCAGGACGTCCGGCTTGACCTCCTGGAAGGCTTCGAGAGCCTCGGCGGCCGACGTAGCGGGAACCACGTCCGCGCCGTGCAGGGACAGGAACTCGGCGATGGCGCCGAGAGTGTCAGGGTCGTCGTCCACCGCCAGGACCCGCAGGCCCGAAAGAGACAGAGGCCGCATCGAAAAATGACATTCCTCAGAACCAGGGCTCAAGGACGCTCCTTGTAAACCAGACAACGGCCCGCGTAGAAATGGCTCCACGCTTTGGTCTGGATCCCGGGTGGCAGAGTACGGAGCGCCTTGGCGGTTACGATCGTAAGTGGCTCGGACCGAAGTCGCCCGGAACGGTCGCGGTTTTCCATAAGCAAAAAACGAGCCATTTTGGGCCTAGAATTTGAGCTTTCGCCGCACTCCGCTCAACAGCTCCTCCACTTCGGCGATACCCTCGAGGCGGCAGATCAGCAGGTAGGTGAGGCCGTACGTCCCCAGCACCAAGCCGGCTTCGAGGTAAATCTGGAGGTGGGCAGGCAGGAGCCACCAGACGGCGGCAGCGGGCAGCGCCGCCGCGCTGGCGATGAGCACCATGCGCAGCTCGTCCCGCCAGGGAAGCTCGAGATCCGGGAGCTTGCGGCGCAGGGCGGCGCGGAGCTGGTAGAGCTCCATCCAGGCGCCGAACCCCGAGGCCAGGGAGAGCCCCACAGAGCCCAGGAACAGGGTGCGGCCGGGGGGGAGCGGCCCCACCAGCGCCGTCAACGGAAAGAGGTCGAAGAGGTACATCAGCGGCACGGCCAGGAGGGCCGAGGTGCCGACGCGGATCGCCGCGATACGGGCGGGCGAGCGGGTGTCCCCCAAGGCATAGAAGGTGTTTTGCAGCAGCCGCGAGGTGGTGGTGGCGAGGATCCCCGTGGTGTAGCCGCAAAGCACCAGGTAGACGAGCCAGTTGGCACGGACGTCGAAGCTCCCCCACCGGTAGAGGCCGGTCACCAGGTAGCCGAAGGCGAAGTAGCCCACCACCGTGGGCACGTTGAGGAACGCCACGTAGCGCAGGGCCCGCTGCACGCGGCCGATCATCGCCGCCCCCGCACCCTCGGCCCGCAGGCGCGAAAGCTCCGGCAGCTCGGAGGCCGCCACCGAGATGCCGAAGAGGCTGATGGGGAGGAGGTAGAAGATCTGCGCGAAGCGGTCCGCTCCCTGCGCGCCCGTGGCGAGCAGGCTGGCCAGGAAGAGGTCGATGTAGCCCGCGAGCTGCACCACGCCGCGGCCGGCCACGGCGGGTCCCCAGGCCGCGAGGGCTTCGCGCACCCCGGGCACGCGGGTGGAGAACGACAGGCGGAACCCTTTGAGCACCCGCACCACCCCCGGCAACTGCACCAGGAACTGGAGGAGCCCGCCCGCGAGCGCCCCCCAGCAGGCGATGCGGAAGAGGCTGACCTGGGTCGCAGGGTCCTGCAGGCTGTGCCCCACGCTGTGGCCGCCGAGGATCAGCGCCGCGATGATGGCCGCGTTCCACAAGACCGGCGCGAAGTAAGGGAGGAAGAACCGCCGGTTGCTGTTGAGCACGGCGAGCGCCCACACCGAGAGGACCAGGAGGCCGGTCATGGGGAACAGGATGCGGACCCCCACCACCGTGAGCGCGAAGCGGTCCACCGCCATCGTCCCCGCGGCCACGCGGGCGGCGTCGCGCTGGAAGCCTGGCGCCAGGAACAGCACGATGGGGCGCGCCAGCAGATTCCCCAGCAGGGCGAAACCGGCCGCCACCGCCAGCAGCAGGCCGAAGATGGCCCCGGCGAAACGGCCCGCTTCCTTCTCCTTTCCTTCCGCCAGCAGGCCGCTGTAGATGGGGATGAAGGAGGCCGAGAGGATCCCCTCCCCCAGCAGGTTCTGGAGGATGTTGGGCACCCGCATGGCCGCCGTCAGGGCGTCCTGGTGCGGACCGACGCCGAAGAAGCGGGCGAAGGTCCCCTCGCGCACGAGGCCCATGATGCGGCTCAGGAAGATGCCGGCGAAGACCATCACGGCGCCGCCGCGGCTGCGCGGCTTCACCGCGAGGGGGGGCGGCGCCGCACTGTCCCCGGGGGCCGCGCCGAGATAGTCCTCGGGCTCGCTCACTGCGGCAGGTCGTTCCAGTTCAGCAGGGCGTTGTAGACGAAGCGGAAGTCCGCCAGGTTCAGATAGCGATAGAGGGGGTTGAACGAGAACAGGATCACCCGCCCCTTGCCCGCGGGCAGGTCGAGGATGGCCGGCTTGCCGTCGACGTCCTCCAGCCCCTTCGCGGCGCCGGAGAGGACGAGGCGGGAATCCTCCTTTTTCTCGTCCTTCTTCTTGGCCGCAACCGCCGCGGGCGGCGCATCGAGGTCCTCCACCTCGATGCCGCTTCCCCCGCCGCCCTTCTTCTCCTCGTCGTCGCCGTCCGGCTTCTTGGTACCGAGCTGCACCACCACCCTCCCGCGCTCGGACTTGGGCACGTCGAACCCGGGGCTGCTGCCGAGGAAGATCGTGGTCAGCTCCTCGTAGCCGTAAGCGATGGGATGCTCCGGCCGCACCACCTTGGCCCGCAGCACCGAGCCGTGCGTGGCCCCGCGGCCCGAGAAGGTGGCGCCGACGCCGCGCACCAGCCCGCCTTCCACCGGCAGCCGGCCGGCATTGGCGAGCGCGATCAGCACGCCGCCCCCGCGAACGAAGCGCTGCAGGTTGAGCATCCCCTCGAAGCCCATGCCGCCGGTGATGTCCTCCGAGGCGTCCGGAATGCCCAGGCTGGGGAACTCCGGCGTGCGGGTGTAGGGGAGGGGGGAGAACTTGGGATCGATGCCATGGATCAGGTCGGAGAGCTCGCCGCCGGTGTCGGGAACGAGGATGACGTCGAAGCGCTCGGCCAGGTTCCCCCGCTTCACGTCATCGTCGTTGATCAGGGTGTAGGGGACCTTGGCGCGGTCGAAGGTGTAGCGCACCCAGCCGGCGTCCTGCGTGTCGATCCAGTTGTGGAGCACGGCGAGGCGGGGCAGGTCCGCGAGGTGGCGCCGCACGCTGGGGAGCTCGGCCGTGGCCGTGAAAGAGAGCCCCGTCTGCCGGGCGACGGCCTCCACCGCGTCACGCGGCGCCTGCACGATCCAGCTCCCGGCGGGATAGCTCTCACCGCCGGCCGTGAAGGGTACTTCCGCCGCGTCCACCTGGTGGGTGCCCAGGAGGACGCGGGCTTCGAGCAGCGCCGTCTGCCCGGTGTCGCGCAGCAGGAAGACGTCGCCGGCCCCGGCCACGCCCCCTTGGATCGCCACGTCCGCGGTGACCGGCTCCATGGGCGCGTCCAGCACCTTGCGGTCCGCCACCGGCTCCCCGGCGACGCCGTAGAGGAGGGTCCACGTCCAGGCCACGTCGTCGTAGGGACGGTTGGGCTCGTCGGCCGGGAACTTCTGCTCCTCGAGGAAAGTGACGGCGGCGTCGCGGTACGGCTGGTCCATGCGCACGGCGTAGCTCCCCGCGGGCCAGCTCTTCGTGCCGATCTTGAGCTCCTGGCTCAGGCGATGGATCTCGATGCGCTGCTGCCGCAGATGGTTCAGGAGGTAGGCGAGGCGGGCCGGATCGCGCTGCTCGGGCGCGCCGGGCGGGAAGATCCAGGCGTAGGGCGCCTCCGTCTTCCCCTTCTCCAGCGAGCGGTTCCCCTTGGTCCAGAAATTCTCCAGCAGCTCCTGGCGGTGGAGGGCGGCGTATTCGAGCGCCGAGAGCACCCCCGCCTCCATGTAGTTGGTGTTGTTGCGCAGCGACCAGCGCAGCTTCTTCTTCGGCGGCAGGGGGCGATACCACTGCACGTCCGTCACCGGCCGCCCCGCGAAACGGGACTTCGAGAGGTCGCGGTCGTAGGTGCCGGCGGAGCCGTTGCCGAAGGTCTCGTAGAAGCGCCCCACGGAGTGATGGGTGTTGGCCACGGAATTGAGGTACCCGGGCCACCAGCCGTCCCAGAAGCCCCAGGTCCAGACGCCCGGGAGACCCTGGGCGGCGAGGGCGCCGGATTCGTGGAAGCCGAGCTGCGTCCATTCGCTGATCGTCACCGGATCGATGGCATGGTTGTAGGGGCCGTAGCCGGTCATGATGTAAAGCAGCGGCAGCGACTCGTGGAGGTCGTGGGTGATCTGGGGGTGGAAGTCGAAATACGCCTCGGTGAAGGCGCGAGTCACGGCCTGGGTGATCTGCATGCCGTCGCGATTGTTGTCGTGAAAGACGTAGTGCCCCCAATAGGGAGGGGAGAGGATGTCGTCGAAGTCTTCGATCGGCCCTTTGCGGCTGCGCACGTGGCGGTAGTACCAGTCCACCTGGCGGTCGC
Organism: Thermoanaerobaculia bacterium; assembly: GCA_036275055.1. Classification (GTDB taxonomy): domain Bacteria; phylum Acidobacteriota; class Thermoanaerobaculia; order Multivoradales; family UBA5704; genus DATARR01. The sequence goes on along the minus strand of DASUEN010000312.1, from coordinate 12,443 downwards.
GCCCGTCCGGCTCCAGGATGGGGGTGATGAGGACGATGGCGTTCTTGCGGATGGCCTGGATTTCGGGCTTCTCCGACACCGCGAGGCGGTAGGCGAGCTCCATCAGCATCTCGGGGCTGCCGGTCTCGGTGGAGTGGAGGCCACCGGTGAGCCAGTAGAACACCTTGCCGTCCGCGGCGAGCTGATGGGCCTCGCCGCGCGAGGTGCGGCGGGGATCGGCGAGGCGGGCGGTGAGCGCCTTGTAGCGGTCGAGCTCCGCCAGGTTCTGGGCGTCGGAGACGAGGACGAGGAGGATCTCCCGCCCCTCCTCGCTGGTGCCGATCGTAGCCACCTTGACGCGGTCGGTGGCCGCCGCGAGCTTGCGGAAGTAGCCGTGGACGTCGGCGACGCGGGAGAGCTCGTCCGGCGCCCCGATCAGATGTCCCAGGACCTTCGAAGGCGAAGGCACGGTCGCCGAATCGGGCACGTAGGCCACGGATTCGGGAAGGTACTCCCGGCCGGTGGTGTACTCCTTGATCTTCTCGACGCTCCCCGGCTCGGCGCGGTCCGGAGCCCAGAGGTCCGGCCCCCCCGGCTCGCCGGGAGGGATGGGCTCGTCGTGAACGATAACTGCGGGAGCCGCAGGAGCCGCGGGCGGAGCCGGCGGCGGAGGCGCCTGGGCGGCGAGAGGGGCGACGGCGATCAGGCAGAGACTCAGCAGTTTCGCGGCACGAGCGTTCAAATTCCCATCCTCCTTGGCCTTGGAGATCGGTACGATAACGGTTCGCGCGGGTTGGGACAAGGCGGGCGGGGGATTGCCGCCCACGACACCGTGTCCGTAGAGACGTCACAGGCCGGAACGATATCCTCCCCGCCACCACGGGGACGGCGGGACGTCTCGGGGGCGGGCACACCGGTCCGTGGACCTCGGAGGCCGGACGGCAGGACGAAGGGGCCCCAAAGGCAAAGGATGCCCTTGCCCGCGGTGCCGGCATGAAGTAAAATCATCTCAGCCGGCTATGCCGGAGAAGCTATGACGAGCGACAAGATCAGAAAGAACGGCGGCGGACGGCGAGCCCCAGCCTCCGATAAGCCGGCCGCTTCGGACCCCTGGAGAAGGCTCTTGGGACGCCTCTTGGAGGAGGACGAGGCGAAATGCGCCCTCCAACTGAGTACCATCGCAGAGCTTCGCGAGCTCGGTGCACGAGGCGTCGTGCTCTCCTTGGAGGCTGCCGGAGAACGAACGCTCTACCCGGCGTTCCAGTTCGCCGAGAGCGGCCGTCCCTTTCCGGAGATCTCGCGAGTGCTGCGGATCTTCTCTGGTGCGGCGGACAGCCCCTACACCGTCGCCTCTTGGCTGATGAGCCCCAATCCCCTGCTCGATCAGCGAACCCCTGCCGAATGGATGCGCACCGGCCGGGATCCCGAGCTCCTCTTCGAAGCGGCCCGGCGGAGTGCGGCGCCGCTGGCCCATTGAACCGCGCCTGAGCCCCCTTTCCCTTCCACCCGTCGATTTGCGGAGGTTCCCCAGCCTTCGTCTGTCCGCGGGTACCGAGCTCTACCGCGTTCATCGAACGACCTATTCGGCTTGGTGGTTCGGCAGCGATGGCTCCAGCCGTTTCGACCTCCGGCCAGAGCCAGGATCGGCGTCCGCGATGGGCACTTGCTATCTGGCCAGATCCCCCGTTTGCTGCTTCGTCGAGGCCTTCCGCGTTTGGACGTTGATCCCCGGGACGGAGCTGAGCGAACGCTCGCTTTCGGCTCTGAATATACCCAAGGACGTAAACCTTGCGGACTGTACGGCAAGCCGATCCCGCGTATTCGGATTGACGGCGGAAATTCATTCGGCGATGGATTACTCCTTGACGCAGGCATGGGCAGCGGCCTTTCAAAAGGCGGGCTTCGACGGTGTTCACTACTACCTACGCCACGATCCAGGTCAGCGTTGCCTGGGCGTGGCGCTCTTTGGTCCCGCCGGATCTCCTGCCTATCCCTGTCCTCCACCGGCACCGATCGGTGAAGACGTCCTCTCCGAGGCGGAGGCCCGTTTCGGCCTCCAAGTCTCTCCTCGCCTTTAGGCGGCAACTCGCTGTCCCCACACCCTTCGTTGGGCGGTGCGTGGGCGTCCGCTCTCCCTGGCCGATCTGGCGTGCCGCCCACCTCCAAGCCCCACGAACCGTGGTGCCCGATCCGGAGACGTCCCGCCGTCCCCGTGGCCTGCGAAAGGATATCGTTACGGCCTGGGAACGTCTCTACGGACACAGTGGTGATTTGCGATGCTGCCTCACACCACCCGCGCCACCACCAGAGTAATGTCGTCCTCCGTCTCCGCGCCGCCGCGGAAAAGGGAGAGGTCGGAGAGCACGGCTTCGCGGATTTCGGCGGCGCGGGCGCCTTTGCCGGCGCGGTCGAGGGCTCGCACGAGACGGTCGCGGCCGTAGTCCCGGCCGGCGGCGTCGCGCGCTTTGATCAGGCCCTCCGTATAGAGGACCAGGACGTCGCCGTGGCTCGAGGGGCGGGTTTCCACCTCGTAGTGCGCGTCCTCCACGGTCCCCAGGGGGGAGGCGGGCCTGCCGAGGTCCTCCCAGCCGGCGGGGCCGCGCCAGAGCAGCGGCGGATGGCCCGCGCTCGCCACGGCGAAGGAGCCGGCTTCGTGATCCAAGACCGCCGCGAGAAGCGTGACGTACATCTGCCGGTCCGTCGTCCGCCGCACCATGGGGCTCAACTGCTCCAGCACCCGCGCCGGCGAGGCGAGCTGATCCTCCAGGATGTACAGGCAGCTTCGCACGCCGGAGAGCAGGAGCCCGCTCGCCAGGCCGTGCCCCGCGACATCGCCCACCACCAGCGCCACCTGCGAGGGCGCGAGGCGGAAATAATCATAATAATTGCCGCCCACCTGCGTCGCGGGCAGCGAGGCCGCGGCGAGCTCCAGCCACTCCACCACCGGCGGGCTCTGCGGCAGCATGCTCAACTGGACGCGGCGGGCCGTCTCGATCTCCTCCTGCATCCGCAGCCTCTCCCGCGCCCGGTGATGATCGCGCCGCCACTGGGTGAGGAAACGTTTCTTGGCCACCCGCGTCCAGATCAGGCAAAACGCCAGCAGAACGACGGCGCCCGCGGTCCTGCCGCCGTCGAACCGGGTCTGCACGCCGATGCCCAGCGCCGCCAAGGGGAGGCTCGACAAGGCCCAATAGACGCCGTAGAGCAGCAGCGCGTCGGCGAAGCGCAGGCGCAGCATGAGGAAGACCCAGGGGAGGAGGCCCGCCATCTGCGGCCCCCGGTGGACGCCGAGGATGAGGGGGCTCCAGGCGAGATTTTGCAGCAGCAGGTACGCCGTCTGCAGGCGCAGGAAGTGCCGCTCGAACCAGGGCTCCTTGCGCGAGGCGAAGAGGGCGATGGTCGCGGCGAGGTCGAGGAGGTAAAGGCTGAAGGCGAGCGGTTTCCCCTCGTCGAGGGTGCCGGCGACGCCGAAGAGCGAAACCAGCAGGGCGATGGCGAGGGTGCCGCGCAGGATCCGCCAGTTGCGGCCGTCGAGGTACCGCTGCAGGGCCTCGCTCTCGGGGAGGAGGAGGAGGTCGTCGAGGCTCGGGATCTTCATCGCGGTTCCATCGCGTTGCCGGCCGGCCAGCGCAGGCGCACCACTACCAGGGTGATGTCGTCCGTCTGCTCCTGATCGCCCTTGAAATTGGCGAGGTCGCTCAGGACGTCGTCGCGGACCTGGCGCGCCGTGCGGCTGTCGGACGCCCGCGCCACGGCGCGCCGCAGCCGGGTTTCGCCATACTCGTCCCCCAGGCTGTTTCTGGCCTCGACGAGGCCGTCGGTGTAGAAGATCAGCAGGTCGCCGGTTTCAACCGGCTGCCGGTCCTCCGTGTACCGAGCCTGGAGGAACGTGCCGAGCGGTGGCGCGCCCTGGCCGATCTCGTCGAAGCGGCACCCTTTGGAATCGTAGCGCAGCACGGGGAGATGGCCGGCGTTGGTCACCGCCAGGGTGCCCTCTTTGCGATCGAGAACGGCGCAGAGGAGCGTCATGTAGGTGCGCCGGTCGGTGGTTCTGCGCACCATGTGATTGAGCTTCTCGAAGACGGGGATGGGGGCCCCGAGGCTCGGCTCGAGCAGGTAGAGGCTGCTGCGCACGCCCGAGAGGAGAAGGCCGCTCGCCAGGCCGTGGCCGGAGACGTCCCCGATCACCAGCGCGAGCTTGGTGGGCGAGAGCCGGAAATAGTCGTAATAATCCCCTCCGACCTCGGTGGCAGGGAGCGAAACGGCGGCGAGATCCAGCCAGAGGATCTCGGGCGGCCCTTGGGGGAGCATGCTGAGCTGGATCTTGCGGGCGTACTCGATCTCCTCCTTCATCCGCAGCCGCTCGCGGTGGCTGGCGTATTCGTGACGCCAAACCGCCAGGAAGCGGCGCCGCTCGACCTGCGTCACCAGGAAGGCGATCCCCAGGCAGACGATGCAGACGACGGAGATGGCGATCGTCTCCCCACCGGGTGTAGGAACCCCTGCCGGCCGCAGCCCCACCCAACTGAAGGGGAAGACGGCGGCGGCCCAGTAGTAGCCGTAGAGCAGCAGGTGCTCGACCCCCCGCAGGCGGAAGAACACCAGCAGGAAGGCCACGATGATGAAAGGCGCGATCTCGTCCTCCCCCTGGAGGTTGACGGTCGAGATCTTCAGCATCACGATCTCGACGGCCAGGAAGCCCAGGAGGACCTGGCGGAAGTTGCGGGCGAAAAACTCGCGGCCGCGCAGCACGAAGAGGGCGGCGCAGAAGAAGAGGTCGAAAAGGAAGGCGGCCACCGCCCAGCCCTGATGGGCCTGGGCGAAGCCGGCGAACCCGGCGACCGCGCAGAGCGCCACCACCACCAGCAGCCACCGGAAGGTGCGGTAGTTGCGCGAGTCGAAGTGGCGATGGAGGGCCAGCGGCTCCGGCAGCAGGACGAGCTCGTCGAAGGTGGGGGCTTTCATGAGGGGGCCTGGTCCGGGAACCCCCTCATGGTATCAGGGTCTCAGGCCGTGGCCGGCGCCGCCTCCAAGGACAAGGGAGGAGGCGGAGCGGCCGGGGTGGCTGGGGCCACGAAGCGGGGGCTTCCCAGCATCCAGGTGGCCACCCAGCGCCACACGAAGGCCAGACCGTTCAACAGGTTGAGAGAGAGGAACGTGAAGACGACCCCCACCAGCCCGCACAGCAAGGCATCGCCGAACGTCCCCGGCTGCCAGACGCCGAAGTCGATCTCGAACCTCAGATCCGTCCACGGCCAGACGATGGGAGCCAGCATCAGACCGAAAGAGAACGACAGCAGCGTCACGGTCGCCGTGAAGGAGGCGATCCCCATGGGAAGCTTGAGTAGCAGGTAGGCCATCCCCTTCCAGGTGACAGGATTGGAGAGGAAGGTGCGTACTCGTTGCCAGAAGCCCACGGTCTCGGAGCCAGGGGGCGGCGCCATGGGTGGCACCTCGGCGCCCAGCAGGCGGATGGCGAGCTGGCGCTCCAGGGCCGACATCCACCAGCTCCCGGCGAACACCAGCGCGAGGATGGGGATCCCCACCCAGACGACGATGAGGCCATACCCCAGCGGCAGCCCCACCGTCAGGAAGACGAAATAGATGAGCCCGAGCGGGAAGGCCAGGGCCAGGAACAACAGGTTCGTATACGTCCGCAGGCGAAACGGCGCGCGGACGAAACCGGCAAGAACACTGGGGAAGCTGCCGGGGTAACTCGAGGTTTCCTTCTCGGGATCAGCGGCATCGGCGGTCATGGTCGTCTCCTCCTGGCTGGCACTACGAGGGGGCAGGGAGGAGGGTTTCAGGGTGGCGGAGAAGAGGGAGAACAGCCGTGCCGTCAATGCCTCAGCCCTGATCCGCGCGCCAACGTGTCCGTAGAGACGCTCCCAGCCCTCCCACCATACCGTTGCACTTCAGGGTAACGGCGGGACGTCTCTCGCCGGGGCGGCCCAGGCCGCCCGGCGAGGAATCTCCACCATCACCTCGCCCGCCGGCTCCCGCAGGTTGTACCGGGAGCTCATCACCCGCCCGTAGGCGCCGGCGTTGGCGATCAGCACGACATCTCCTTCGAAGGTGGGCGGCAGGCGGCGGGAGTGGCCGAGGATGTCCCCGGTTTCGCAGATCGGGCCTACGACGTGGGCCACCAGGGCCGGGGGCTCGGCGAGGCGGGTGAGGTTGTAGATCGGATGGTAGGCGCCGTAGAGCGGCGGCCGGATGAGCGAGTTCATCCCCGTCTCCAGGCCGACGTAAATCACCTCTCCCTTGGTCTTCACCTGCGTCACCCGCGCCAGCAGCACTCCGGCTTGGGCCACCAGGAACCGGCCAGGCTCCAGCCAGAGCTCGAATTCCGGATGCACGGCCTTGAAGCGGCTCAGCAGCTCGCCCAAGGCCGCGAGGTCGAGGCCGCTCTGCCCCGGCCGCTCGGGCACGCCGAGACCCCCGCCCAAGTCCAGAACCCGCACGCCAGGGAACCGCCCGGCCTGGGCGGCCAGGAAAAGGGCCACTTCCTGCCAGGCCTCGGGCGTGCGGATGCCGCTGCCGGTGTGGGCGTGGAGGCCCACCACCCGGGCGCCGCAGGCGGCGAGGAGCGGCTGGACCTCGTCCAATTGCTCCGGGGCGATGCCGAATTTCGACTGAGCTCCGGCCGTGCGCACGTGGGCATGGTGCCCCCGCCCGCGCCCGGGATCGAGACGGAGGAAGACCTCCCGCCCCGCGAACACCTCGGGCCACTCGCGCAAGGGATGAAGGTTGTCGAGCGTCACCCGGGCGCCGGCCGAGAATCCCCGGACGTACTCTTCCCGCGGCGCGAAGTTGGGGGTGAAGAGGAGGCGCGACCTCTCCAGATCCGGAAAGAGCGCCAGAACGTGATCGAGCTCGGCCGCCGAGACGCATTCGAAGCCCAGCCCCTCGGCGTGGAAGACCCGCAGCACCTCCGGATTGGCGTTCGCCTTGAGCGAGTAGAAGAGGCGATCGACCGCGGCCAGCGAGCGCAGGGCCTGGGCGCAGCCGCGCAGGGTCCCGGCGTCGTAGGCGTAGACGGGTCCGCGCGCGGCGGCGAGGGCGAGGAGCTCGGGACGGCGGCGCTCCCACCACGGCTCCGCGCCCGCCCCTTCCGCCCCTTCGGCGGCGCGGCCGAACAGCTCGCTCCAGGTGGGGCCGAAGATCGCCCCTTCCACCTGCTGGCCGAAGAGGAGCCCGTGGAGCTGGCGCACCAGCCGCTCGCTCTGCTCTTCGTCGACCACGAAGGTGAGGTTGAGGTCCGAGGCCGCCTGTGTCACCAGGTGGATCTGCAGCTCCTCGAAGGCTTCGAGCACCGGCCCCATCTCGTGGAGGATGGCGCGGATGCCCCTCCCGACCAGCGACAGCGAGGCGGTGGGAGCGATCACCCGCGGCTCGCAGAAGGCCGCGAGGTCCGCCAGCAGGGCGTCGAGGACCGCGGGCTCCAGGGCGTTGGCGCCGGGATCGAGGGAGAGGGTGACGTTGGTCTCCGAGGTCGAGACCGAGTCCACGGAGAGGGCGTGCTTGGCGAAGACGGCGAAGGCCTTGGCGAGGAAGCCGATCTCCTGCCACATGCCCACGGTCTCCATGGAGACGAGGGTGATGCCAGGGCGGGTGGAGATGGCCTTGACCTGCGGGCCGGCCAGGGGACCTGAGTCGGAGATCACCGTCCCCGCCACGTCCGGCCGTTCCGTGGAGAGGACGTGGAGGGGGATGCGGTGCTTGCGGCACGGCGGGATGGAGCGCGGATGGAGCACCTTGGCGCCCATGCTGGCGATCTCCTGCGCCTCTTCATAGTGCAGGGAGCGCAGCAGCCGGGCCGAGGGGAGGAGGGACGGGTTGGCCGTGAACAGGCCGGGGACGTCGGTCCAGATCTCGCACCGCTCCGCTCCCAGGCGGGCCGCGAAGTAGGAGGCCGAGGTGTCCGAGCCGCCGCGGCCGAGGAGCACGGTCTGCCCCTCGCGGTTGCGGGCGATGAACCCCTGGGTGACGACGGCTGCGCCGGGGAGGGCCGCGAGGCGCGCCGCGAGGGGCGGGTCGCGCTCGAAGTCGCAGGTGGCGGAGAGGTAGGCGCGGGCGCCGAAGCCGGCGGGGTCTTCCCGGGCCTCCAGAGCGGTGCGGGCGTCGAGCCAGGAGGTGGCAATCCCCTGCGCCTCCAGGAAGGAGGCGCCGAGGCGGGTGGACATCAGCTCGCCGAAGGCCATCACCCGCGCCTTGAGCGCCGGTCCGGCTTCGCGCAGCAGCGAGGCCGCGAGGGCGAGGCGGGAAAGCTCCTCGAAATCGTCCGCCAGCCGGGAGGCGGCGTCGATCGCGAGCCCCTCTCCCAAATCGAGGTGACGCTGACGCACGGCGGCCACGGCGGCCTCGTGGCGCCCCTCGACGGCGAGGGCGAGGAGCGCTTCGAGTTGGTTGGAGATGCCGGAGAGGGCCGAGCAGACGACGAGGGGGCGCAGACCCTCCGCCAGCCGGCGGGAGGCGAGGCCCGCGATGGTGCGCCAGCGCTCCGGGGTGGAGACGCTGGTCCCCCCGAACTTGAGGACCACCCAGCGGGTGTCCACGTCCTGCCGCTACCCTTTGGCCGCCGTGACCGCCTCGGTCAGCGCCGGCAGCACCTCGTGGAGGTCGCCCACGATGCCGTAGTCGGCCACGGTGAAGATGGGCGCGCCGGGGTCCTTGTTGATCGCCACGATCACCGACGAGCCTTTCATGCCTACCAGGTGCTGAATGGCCCCCGAGATGCCGGCGGCGACGTAGAGCTTGGGCGCCACCGTCTGCCCGGAGGAGCCGATCTGCCGGTCACGGGGGAGCCAGCCGTTGTCGATCACCGGCCGGCTGGCGCCGATCTCCGCCCCCAGGGCCTTGGCCAGGGCCTCGACGGGTCCCATCTTGTCCGCCCCGCCGACGCCCCTTCCCACGGCTACGATCACGTCCGCCTTGGTGAGGTCCACCGTGTCGCCCCCCACCTCTTCGTAGCCGAGGATTTCGCGGTCAGGCTTCACCGCCGCGAGATCCAACTCCAGGGACTTCACGGGCGCCTCGCCGCGGACGACGCCGTCCGCCGGGAAGGCGCCGGATTGCACGGAGACGAGCACCGTCCCCTCTCCCTTGACGCGCACCTTCGCCTGCAGCTTGCCGCCCATCACCGGGCGGGTCCATACCAAACCATCCCCTTCTCCCTCGAAGGCGGTCACCTCGGGAAGCAGGCCGGCGCCCACGGCTTGGGCGAGGCGGGCCATGTAATCAACCGTCTGATAGGTATGGGGAAAGACCACGAAGGCCGGCGCCGCGGCCTGCACGGCCCCGGCGAGGGCGCCGATGTACGCCCCCGGCGTGTAGGTGCGCAGGGCCTCGTGATCGGCCACGTGCACGGCGGCGAGGTCGTGCTTCGCCACCTCGGCGGCGGCGGTTTCGAGCCCCGATCCCAGGAGCACGGCTTCGGCCTTTCCTCCCAGGCTGGCGGCGAGCTTCTGCGCCGCGCCCACGGCTTCCCAGGAGATGCGCGGGATCTGCCCCTCGCGATGCTGCAGGACGACCCAGACTCCGTTGCCCATCACAGCACCCTCGCTTCCTTCTGAAGTTTCTCCACCAGGGCCACGGCCGCGGTCTTGGCGTCCCCCTGGAGGATCTGCGCTCCCTTGCCCGAGGCGGGGAAGGCCACGGAGACGACCTCCAGGCGCGAGCCGGCCTCCCCCACCTGCGCGGCATCGAGCCCGAGATCGGCGGGAGTCGCCGTCGCGATCTCCTTCTTCTTGGCAGCCATGATTCCCTTGAGGGAGGCGTAACGCGGGTGGTTGAGCCCGGCCTGGATCTCCAGCACGGCGGGGAGCTGGACGCGGGAGACCTCGTTGATGCCGCTCTCCATTTCGCGCGTCACCTTGGCGGAGCGGTTCCCCTCTTCGAGCTCGACACCCATGACCAGCCAGACGTGGGGCCAGCCGAGATGGCCCGCGATCACCGAGCCGGTGCCGCCATAGCCCACGTCATCCGATTGCGAGCCGGTGAGCACCAGGTCGAAGCTCTCCCGTTTCAAGGCTGCCGCGAGAGCACGGCCGGTGGCGAGGGCGTCGCCCCCCGCGAAGGCGGGGTCCGAAAGGTGGATGGCCCGCGCCGCGCCCACCGCGAGGGCCTTGCGCAGTGCCTCCTTCACCCGGTCAGGCCCGAGGCTCACGACCACCACCTCGCCGCCGGTCTTCTCGGCAATGCGCAGCCCCTCTTCCAGGGCGTATTCGTCGCTCTCGTTGATGATGAACGGCAGGTCCTCCTCCTCCAGCCACCGGCCGTCGCGGCTGACGCGCAGGCGCGATTCGGTGTTGGGGACCTGCTTGATGCAGACGGCTATTTTCATGGAAGACCCTCGTCAATTGGCTTATAGGGTGGGTCCAGGGACCCGCACGGCGGCGCCGTTGACGGCCGCCGCCGCGGGAGTGGTAAGGAAATGGACGACGGCGGCCACGGCGTCGGTGGTGACCCAGGTCGCGGGATCGGCATCGGGCATCGCGGCGCGGTTGGCTTCGGTGTCCATGGTGCCGGGGAGCACCGCGTTGGCGCGGCCGCCGAAGGGCGCCATCTCGCGCGCCAGCGCCTCCACCAGGCGGAGCACGCCGGCCTTGGTGGCGGCGTAGCCACCGATTCCGGACTCCCCCTGGAGCGCCGCCGGGGACGACACGGCCACCACGGCGCCGCCCCCGGCCTTCTCGAAGCGTCGGGCGGACTCCCGGAAGATCCGGAAGGTGGTGTCGAGATTGGTTTTCAGCAAGAAGTCCCAGTCGCCGTCCGAGAGATCCGCAAGGCGTCCCCAGCGGAAGCCGCCCACCAGGTGGACGACGGCCCGCGGCACGCCCGAGGCCGCCTCGACCTCGTCGAAGAGCTTGGCAACATCGGCTGAGGATCCGAGATCGACCTTGCGGACCGAAAGGGCGTCCGAAGGCGCCAAAGCGGTCAGCTCGGCCAGGTGCCCCTCGTTGTGGCCCAAAGCCAGCACGCGGTCGCCGGCGTCGAGGAAGCGCGCCACCACGCTACGCCCCAGCGCCCCCGTGGCGCCGGTGATCAGGACTCTCCCGCTCATGGTCTCTCCTGGGTTGGGGACCCCGCTCGCCGGCAGGCGAGGCGGAGCGGAGGGAGACTATCACGGTGGGCGGCAAGAAAAAGGACACCAGGGACACCAAGGACGAACACGGACGAGAAGAAGAGGCTGGCTCCAGCGGTCCCTGAGGTCCTTGGTGTCCTTTTTGTCCCTGAAGTCCCTGCCGTCCCTGGAGTCCCTTTTTCAAGCTCCACCCCCGCCCGGTCTACAATCTCCGGCGCCATGCCGCCTACCCGCCGCCTCTTCCCCCCTGCGCCCGCGGTTGCTCCGCGGGAGACCCGCTTCCAGCGCTGGCGGCGCAAGCGCAGGACGTACGTGCTCCGCTGGTTCGACCGCGCCATCCTCTCCCTCTACCGGCTCATCTCGTGGCTCGACCGCAAGGCGCCCATCGAGAAGCGCTACTTCCGGGTGGCAATCTTCGGCTCCAGCCGCATTCAGCCGGAGGACGCGGTCTACAGCCAGGTGAAGGAGCTCGCCCGCCAACTGTCCTACATGGGGTGCGACATCGTCACCGGCGGCGGGCCAGGGCTGATGCGGGCCGCCAACGAGGGGGCGCGGGCCGGCGCCTATCACTACAAGACCCGCTCCTTCGGCCTCACCATCCTCCTGCCCATGGAGGAGCAGCCCAACCCGTTCCTCGACGAGGTCAAGCAGCACTCCACCTTCTTCTCCCGCCTCCACCAGTTCATCCGCCTCTCCCACGCCTGTATCGTGATGGACGGCGGCATCGGCACCACCCTGGAGGCGATGATCGTCTGGCAGCTCCTCCAGGTGGGGATGCTCAAGAACCGCCCGCTCATCTTCGTGGGCTCCATGTGGCGGGGATTGCGCGGCTGGGTGGAGAAGGACGTGGTGGAGCGCGGCCTCGCCTCGCCCGGCGACCTCGACGTCGTCTATTGGGTGGACACCGTGGACGAGGCCGTGCAGGTGGTCACTCGCAGCCTGGAGGACTTCCTCAGCCGCAACCGCGTCGTCCTCCCTCCCGCCTTCGAAGAGCCGGCGGACGTTCCTATAGAGCAGCCGGTCGTGAAATGATTCTCGGGACGGTCCGGCACGGCCTTTGCTGAGGCCGCGGGCCGTGGTACGTTCGCCCGGCGGCACGCGACGGCGTAGAAGGGAGATTGGGAAGCCCGCATGTTCACGATGGCCTTGACGCTCTTTCAGTTCGGCGCCCAGCAGGGGCCCGGCATCCTTCGCTTCTTCCTCCAGGGCGGCCCGATGGGGAAGGCCATCCTCGGGCTCCTGGTCCTCTTCTCGCTCGGCTCCTGGGCCATCATCTTCGGCAAGCTGGTGCATTTCAACCGCGCCGACCGGCAGAGCGAGAAGTTCATGGAGGCGTTCCACCGCAGCCAGCGCTTCAGCGAGGTCAACGCCGTGGCCG
>DASUEN010000311.1:0-18166 GCA_036275055.1 Thermoanaerobaculia bacterium | reverse complement strand
CCATCCCCCTCCCCGGGAGAGGGGTACCTGGCCGAACCGGTCTTGCTGTGGGGTGGGGGCTCCCTCTTCTCCCGGTGAGGGGGGTGGCGAGGGGGCGGGAGAAGAGGGCCGGGGTGATGAGGGTCTTGGGCGGGCGGCCCTCTGAGACGGCAAGCTCAGCGCGCTTCCCGGGAAGCGATCTCCGTCAAGCAGGAAAGAAATCGCGGCCCCGCGCTCCCGGACCCCCGATGCGGGCCGGCGCGCCGCCCTCCCACCCTCGCGAAATGTGCTGCAAATCTCGCGAATTTCGGCTTGGATTCGCGAATTTTGCTGCAAATCTCGCGAGGTCCGGTCCGGGGCCCGCGAAGCGCGGACCGGGGCCCGCATTGCCCGCTCCGGGGCTCACGAATTCTCGTGAAAATTCGCGAACTTTGCTGCAAATCTCGCGAGTTTCGCAGCAGGGCTCGCGAGTTTTGCAACAAACTTCGCGAGGTTTGCAGCAGAAAATGGGAGCCCCGAGCCGCGGCAAGGGCTCGCGCTGCCGAAGTTGGCGAGCCCGGAACGAAGGCTCGCAGCCCTTCATCCCAGCGCTTCGAGGTGCGTGCCGAGACCGCCGCCGCTCATCCGGCGGTTCACCCGCAGCACGCCGGCGATGGCGCGCACTTCCTTGAGCAGCTTGTCCAGGTGCTTGCGGTCGCGGAGCTGGCAGACGACGCTGATCGAGGCGCGGCCGGTCTCGTGGGTGTCCGCCTCCATGGAGTTGATGTTGCTGCCGGCGCGGGTGATGGCGTCGGTGAGCCGCGCCAGCATCCCCTGCTGGTCCTCGACCTCGATCATCAGCGACACCTGGTAGACGTCGTTCTTCTGCTGGTCCCAGCGCACCTCGATCTCCCGCTCCGGGTTGTAGAGCAGGTTCTGCACGTTGGGGCAGTCCACACGGTGGACGGAGACCCCCCGGCCACGGGTGATGTAGCCCACGATGTCCTCGCCGGGCAGGGGATTGCAGCACTTGGCGAGGTAGGCCAGCAGGTCGCCGTGCCCCTTGACGGTGATCGGACCGGTGGTGCCGCCGAAGGGGAGGATCTTGTGCACCGCCGTGTTCACCGCCTGGCGCAGGCGGCTGGGCTTCTCCGGCCCCTCGGCCAGCTTCTCCTGCCCCACCACCCGCTCCAGCACGTGGCGCGGCTCGGTCTTGCCGAAGCCGATGCGGCTGTAGAGGTCGTCGATCTTCGACAGCCCCTCGGACTGGAGGAAGGCGGCGAGCTCGGGCGCTTCCATCACCTTGCGCAGCGACAGGCCGTACTTGCGCAGCTCCTTGTCGAAGAAGCGGCGGCCGATCTCCATCGCCCGCTGCTTCTGCTGCGTGTTGAGCCACTGCCGGATCTTGCTCTTGGCGCGCGAGGTCACCACCAGGTTGAGCCAGTCGCGGCTGGGGTTGCGCGTCGGGTTGGTGATCACCTCCACCATGTCGCCGTTCTGCAGCGGCGTGCGCAGGGGGACGAGCTTGCCGTTCACCCGCGCGCCGCCGCAGTGGTGGCCGAGGTCGGTGTGCACCCGGTAGGCGAAGTCGAGCGGCGTCGCGCCGCGCGGGAAGGAGAAGACCTCCCCCTTGGGGGTGAAGGCATAGACCTCGTCCGGATAGAGGTCCACCTTGAGGGTGGTGAGGAAGGTGCGCGGGTCCTGCACCTCTTTCTGCCACTCCAGGAGCTGGCGCAGCCAGAGGATGTTGGGATCGCTCACCAGCGGATCGGCCTTCCCCTCCTTGTAGCGCCAGTGCGCCGCGATCCCCTCTTCCGCCACCAGGTCCATCTCGCGGGTGCGGATCTGCACCTCGAACGGCTGCCCCTGGTCGCCCACCACCGTCGTATGCAGCGACTGGTAGAGGTTGGGCTTGGGCATCGCGATGTAGTCCTTGAACCGGCCCGGGATGGGGCGCCAGTTCTGGTGCACGACGCCCAAGGCCGCGTAGGTGTCCTTCAGGCTCGCGGTGACGATGCGGAAGGCGAGGAAGTCGTAGAGCTGCGAGATGTCGATCCCCTGCCGCCGCAGCTTCTCGTAGATCGAGTAGTAGCGCTTGACGCGGAAGCTGATCTCGGCGTCGAGGCCGGCGACCTCGAGGCTGCGCGCCAGCCGCACGCGGATGCGCTCGGTGGCGGCCTCGCCCACCTTCATCTTCTCGGCGATGGCGAGGTTGAGCTCGGCGAACTGGTGGGGATAGAGGTGGAAGAAGGCGAGGTCCTCGAGGTCGCCCTTGACCCGCGCCATCCCCAGCCGGTGGGCGATGGGGGCGTAGATCTCCAGCGTCTCGCGCGAGATCCGCCGCCGCGACTCGGCCGGCAGGTGCTCCAGCGTCCCCATGTTGTGGAGGCGGTCGGCCAGCTTGACGACGATCACCCGGATGTCCTTGGCCGAGGCGAGGATCATTTTGCGGAAGGTCTCCGCCTGCGCCTCGTCGCGCCGCACGTACTCGTGGCGGCCGATCTTGGTGACGCCATCGACCAGCTCGGTGATCTCGGCGCCGAACTCCTTCTCCAGCACCTCGCGGGTGGTGAGGGTGTCCTCCAGCACGTCGTGGAGCAGCCCCACGGCCACGCAGGTCTGGTCGAACTTCAAATCCGCCAGCAGCCAGGCGACGTTGAGCGGATGGATCATGTACGGCTCGCCGGAGCGGCGCATCTGATCCTTGTGCATCTCGGACGAGAAGTCGTAGACCGCGCGCAGGAACGCCGGATCGGCGGCGCGCCCCTGCTCGGAGAGGCAGGAGAGCACGTCCTCGAAGCGCACCACTCCCGGCGGGGGCACGGGCGGTCGCAGGCTCTTGGCGAGGGGCATGGCGCTCTCCCCGCGCGAGGCGACGGCTCGAGGTTGGTGGGGAGACCTCGCAGCGGGTCCCACATTATACGCGGGCGCGAATCAGCCCGGCCTCTTCTCGGCCTCCCCCGCCCAAGACCCTCATCACCCCGGCCCTCTTCTCCCGCCCCCTCCCAGCCCCCCTCACCGGGAGAAGAGGGAGCCCCCTCGTTGACCCCGACCGCCCCGCGGGCTTACTCTCGCCTCATCTATTTGAAGGAGACGAACCGATCCTTCCGGAGTCTTGCGCGGGCCGGGCTGCCTGGTGGCGGCGTTTCGGCCGCATGATCTGCTGCCGTCGAAGGGGAGCGGAGTCTGGCTCCGGCGGCTCCTGGCGATGGATTTTCGTCCTCGCGGCCGGCTCCCTCGTCCTGGCGGCTCCGGCTCTGCCGGCCCCCGGCGGCGCCCCGTTGCCGGTCAACTACCATCTCGATACCTGGCAGACGGAGCAGGGGCTCCCCCAGAACAGCGTCACCGCCGTCGCCCGCACTCCGGACGGCTATCTCTGGGTCGGCACGCAGGACGGCCTCTCCCGCTTCGACGGCGTGCGCTTCACGACGTTCACTCCCAACAATGCTCCGGGGCTCGCCAGCAGCGCGATCACCCAGCTCCTCGTCACCGGCGACGGCACGCTGTGGATCGGCACCGGCGGCTCGGGGCTCTCCCGCCTGCAGCACGGCCGGTTCACCACCCTCACCCAACGCAACGGCCTGCCCGACAACCGCATCGAGGCCCTCCTCGCGGACCCGGACGGCAGCCTCTGGATCGGCACCGGGCGGGGGCTCGCCCGCTGGCAGGGGGGGCGCCTTGCCCCGGCGCCCATCGCCGGCCTGCCGGAAACCGTGATCAACGCCCTCTGCCGCGATCACCGAGGAACGGTCTGGGTGGGCACCGACGCCGGGGCGTTCCGCCTCACCGGCGGCCGGGCCGAGCCGTTCACCACGCGCCAGGGGCTCTCCGACGACCGCGTCCACACGCTGGCGGCGGACCGCGACGGTGCGCTGTGGATCGGCACCTACCGCGGCCTGAACCGCCTGCGCGATGGGCGTTTGACGATCTATACCGCACAGAACGGGCTCTCCGGCGACGAGATCCGCTCCCTCCACGAGGACCGCGACGGCCAATTCTGGATCGGCACCCGGCTCGGGCTGCAATCGTTGCGCGACGGGCGCCCCACCCTCCCCGTCTTCACCGGCGGCCCGGAGCCCACCGGCATCGACACGCTCTACGACGATACCGAGGGGAACCTCTGGATCGGCACCGGCAGCACCGGCCTCGAGCGCTTGAAGCGGACTGCGTTCTCGCCCCTGGAGGGCGACCCTGACCTCGGAGGTCATGCCGCGTGGTCCACCTTCGAGGACAGAGACGGCTCCCTCTGGATCGGCACCGACCGTGGCCTGCATCACGTAGCCGGCGGGCACGCCACCGTCTACACCCGCCGCGACGGCCTCCCCGACGAGGTGGTGAGGGCCGTCTACCGCGACCGGCGAGGCACCCTGTGGGCCGGCACGAACGGCGGGCTCGCGAGCTTCGGCAACGGTCGCTTCCATGTCGCGGGCGCCGAGCTCGGGATCTCCAACACGGGCGTGCTGGTGATCTACGAAGACCCTCTGAACCGGCTGTGGATCGGCACGAGGAAGGGGCTTTACTCGTCGAGCGGCGGCCGGTTCACCGCCGTTCCGGGGGCGCAGGACGCCCGGATCTTCTCGCTCTACCAGGACCGCGGCGGCACCTTCTGGGTCGGCACCCGGACGGGAGTGGGGCACCTCGAGGGCGGCCGTTTCGAGACGCTCTCCAAGGGGCCGCTCGCCACCGCCACCGCCTTCGCCTTCCACGAGGACCGCGCGGGGGACCTGTGGATCGGCACCTCCTCCGGCCTCGCCCGTCTGAGCCAGGAGAAGGTCACCGTCTTCACCACGCGCGACGGCTTGTTCGACAACACCGCCTTCCAGATCCTGGAGGATGCCCAGGGGCTCCTCTGGATGACCTGCAACCGGGGGATCTACCGGGTGCGCAAGTCCGACCTGCTGGCCCTGGCCGCGGGGCGCCTGGCGAAGGTCCCCTCCCTTTCCTTCGGCGTCACCGACGGCATGGAGAGCGCCGAGGGGTGCGGCGCCAATCAGCCCGCCGCCGCGAAGACGCGGGACGGCCGCTTCCTCTTCCCCAACATCCGGGGGATCGTGGTCGCCCGTCCCGAGCAGATCCCCGTACGCCCCGCGCCGCCGCCGGTGGTCATCGAAGACCTGCTCGTCGACGGCGAGCCCGTGGCGCCGGAGCACCGCCAGCAGATTCCCCCGGACGGCCACGCCTTCGAGCTGCGCTACACGGCCCTGAGCCTCGCCGCGCCGGAGAAGTCACGGTTCCGCTACCGCCTGGAGGGGCTGGACGAGAAGTGGGTGGAGACCGGGGCGAGGCGCACCGCCTACTTCAGCAATCTCCGCCCGGGCACCTACCGGCTCCAGGTGGCCGCGAGCCAGGACGGCGGCGACTGGAGCCCGGCCAGCGCCGCCTTGAGCTTCCGCATCGCGCCCCACGTCTATCAGACCACCTGGTTCGCCGTGCTCAGCGTCCTGCTGCTGGCCGCCACCGCCGCAGCCGCCTGGCGCCTGCGCGTCCATGCCATCAAGAGACGGGAGCAGGAGCTTCTCGTGCTCGTCGAGGAGCGCACCCGCGCCCTGCAGGAAGAGCGCGACCGCGCCGAGGCGGCGCGCCGCGAAGCCGAGCGGGCCGACCGCGCCAAGAGCGAGTTCCTGGCCAACATGAGCCACGAGATCCGCACCCCGATGAACGCCGTCATCGGTCTCACCAGCGTCCTGCTGGACGCTCCACTTCCTGCGCAGCAGCGGCAGCACGTCGAGACCATCCGCGGCAGCGGCGAGGCCCTGCTCGGCATCCTCAACGACATCCTGGACTTCTCCAAGGTCGAGGCCGGCGCCCTGGAGATCGAGGAGATGCCGTTCGACGTGCGGCAGTGCCTCGCCGACGCCCTCGAGCTCCTCTCCTCCGAAGCCGTGCGCAAGGGGCTGGAGATCGACTGCGAGGTGGACGACTCGGTGCCCAAGGCCTTGATCGGCGATCCCACGCGGCTGCGCCAGATCCTCGTCAACCTGCTGGGCAACGCCGTCAAGTTCACCGCCGCCGGCACGATCTCCCTGTCGCTCGACGCCGTCCCCGTTGGCGGGGAGCTCCTGGAGCTCCGTTTCGCCGTGCGGGACACGGGGATCGGCATTCCTCCGGAGCGGATGGACCGCCTGTTCAAGCCGTTCAGCCAGGCCGACCCTTCCAGCACCCGCCTCTATGGGGGAAGCGGTTTGGGGCTCGCCATCAGCCACCGCCTGGCGGAGAAGCTGGGCGGGCGGATCTGGGTGGAGAGCGAAGCGGGCAAGGGCTCCGTCTTCCACTTCACCATCCGCTGCCGGCCGGCCACCGGCGCCCTGGCGGCGGACTGGGAGAGCCGCTCCTCCGAAGCGCTGGACGAGCCCGATCCCCGGCTCGCCGAGCGCCTCCCCCTGCGCATCCTGGTCGCCGAGGACAACTCCGTGAACCAGCGCGTCGCCCTCCTCCTCCTGGAGCGGCTCGGCTACTCCGCCGACGTGGCGGGCAACGGCCAGGAGGCCCTCGACGCGCTCGCACGCCAGCCCTACGACGTCATCCTCATGGACGTGCAGATGCCGCGCATGGACGGCCTGGAGGCGACGCGACGCATCCACGCCGGATGGGCCCCCGCGCAGCGCCCCCGCGTCCTGGCGATGACGGCCAGCGCCCTGGTGGCCGACCGCAACGCCTGCCTCGCCGCGGGCATGGACGGCTTCCTCAGCAAGCCGGTGCTCATCCGCGAGCTGCAGGCGGCGCTGCGCGGCGTGGCGACCCAGGCCGCCCAGCCGGCGGCGAATCCCCAGCCGCCGGCGGAGGCCCCGGTCCTCGACCCCTCCTACCTCGATCGCCTGCGCCAGCTCGAGGAGGTCTCCGGCCGTTCCATGGTGGGGGAGATCGTCGACAGCTTCCTCTCCGAAGCGCCGCGCCGCCTCGCCCGGCTGCGCGAAGCCCTGGCGGCCGGCGACGGCGAGGCGCTCGCCTTCACCGCCCACTCGCTCAAGGGGAGCAGCGCCCAGCTCGGCGCCCTCCGCCTGGCCTCCGTGAGCCACGCCCTGGAGCTCAAGGGGCGCCAGGGCTTCCTGGAAGGCGCGGCGGAGATCCTCGACGAGGTGGAGCGGGAGATCGGGCGCGCCGCTCCGGCGCTCAAGGCTTTGGGCGACGCGGTGCGCGTCTCCCACGTCTGATCCGTTTTACTTCATCGCGGCGACCGCGAAGGCGATCACCAAGCCGATCGTGACCAGGCCTCCCAGGATGATGCCGAACCAGGCCCGTCCCAGGCCGTGCTTCTCGGGATGCTTGGCGATGTCGCGCAGCGCGACGACGCCGGTGATCACGGCGAACGGTGCGAAAATGCCGAGCAGGGAGAGCAGGCCGAGATAGCCGGCGGCGATGGCCCATCCCGAGCGCCCCACCGGCAACACCATGCGCATCACGGCGTCGTCCCCCATGGACGGCTGCGCCGGGGGAGCTACATATTGAGGGCGCAACGGCGGCGCCGCTCCATAAGCCGGCTGGGGGATCAGCCCCGGGATGGAGGACGCGGCCTGCCACTGCGCCATCCCATCCGTCCACACCAGGTCGCCGGACGCCAGGTTGCCCGCGCGGGCGGCGCCGACCAGATCCTCCCAGCTCACCGGCCCCAACTGGGCCTCGCCTCGCCGGTAGTACCACATCATGGGAAGAGCCTCCCGTCTCGGCCGCCGGAGGGCGGCCGCGGTCATGCGAATTCCAGGGTTTCTGAGGAGGATCTTATCGCGGAACGCGCTCCAAACACCCCTCTCAGGCCCAAAAGCACCCCTCCAGTTGACGCAAGACGCCGGCGAGATCGACCTCACCTCCCGTATCCACCTCGACCAGGGCTCCGAGACCGAGCGGCCCGTGGGCGGCCAGCTCCTCGAAAGCGACGATCAGGTCCTCGCTGCGTTTGCCTTGGTCCAGATGCCCTTCATGGCGCCGGCGTGCCGAGAAGCGCTCGGCGGCCACCACGGGAGAACAGGCGCAGTGAGCTTCGACGATCCTTCCTGGCAAGGCCGACAACCAGCCGATGGGCGTACCCGATTCGCCCGTGACCTGCGGGTGCCTCCAGAAAGAAGCCAGGACGGCCCCCGCAGATTGATGGGCCAACCGTTGCAGGACCTCGTCCGCCGACCGACTCAAACGCTGCCGCCACCCAGCGTCCCCGATCCCCAGGCTGTCGAACAGGGCCTCCAGGACGTCGTCCTTGTCGAGCATGGAGAGACCGAGGGCGTGGGCGAGCCGGCGCCCGAGAGTCGTCTTCCCGCTGCCGGGAAGGCCGGAGATGACGATGAAGCGACGCAAGCTTCGGCCGTCCATTCAATTAGGCCAGCTCCACCTCCGGCCGGCCCCGGTCGATCACCGCCGTGGAGACCTGCGCGCCGCAGTAGCTGGTGACGAGGGCCGCGAGGGCCGCCGCCGCCGCCGCGACCTCCCCGGTCCCGGCGGGCGGCAGCCCCTCCAGGATGAGGATGGCCCGCCGGGTCTCTGGCGTCAGCTTGGTGCGATCGGCCTCCTTCCAGTTCCAGCGCCGGCAGATCGTGCCGAGGTCGTCCTTGTAGATGACCTCGCCGGGATAGGGCGCCCGCGCCTCGGGCTCGCCCAGGAGCCGCACCGGCGCTTCCCCCTCGCCGGCCCGGGTGAGGCGGAGGTCGCCCTGCATCTGGTCCAGGTCCTCTCCGCCCGCGGGGAGCAGGTATTGCAGGGAGACGGTGTTGTAGAGGTCCACCAGCGGATTGACCTGCGGCAGGGCGTGTCCCTTCGCCACCCGGCGCACCAGGTTCTCGATCGACGACGGGTGGTCCTTGGGCTTGGCCCCGAACTTCCTGTAGGCCTCCCGCCAGGGCGCGATGCGGGGATGCTCGGGGATGGGCTGGGAGGCGAAGAGCTCCCGCACCCGCGCCTCCTCCCGCCGCAGCGCGGCCTGGATCGTCTCGTCGCCCCCGCCGTTGTCGATCCCGCGGGCGACGAGGACGCCGAGAACGGCATCCGGGAACAGCTCGAAGATCTCGGGGGTGACGAGGAACCGGGCCATTGGAGCCGTGCATGTTATCCGAAAGGGCTTCCGCCGGGACCCATAGGCGCTGACTCTGACCCAAGAGCGCCCCCGCCCCAAGACCCTCACCCCTGTCCCTCTCCCGACCCCCGAATCCCCCCTCCCCGGGAGAGGGGAACCCGGCTGGGGCGGTCTTGCTTTTCTCCCTCGTCCCTATTGTCCCTGCCGTCCCTGATGTCCTTTTTTGGCTGTTCGCTATAATCCCCCTACCATGCGACTCGTAACTCGTGGCGACCTCGACGGGCTGACGTGCGCCGTGCTGCTCTCCGTGAAGGAGGACATCACCGCCATCTCCCTCATCCATCCCCAGGACATCAGCGACGGGAGGGCGGAGATCGGGCCGGACGACGTCATCGCCAACCTCCCCTACGATCCACGCTGCGGCATGTGGTTCGACCACCACCTGCACACGGCGACGCCGCACGTCCCCCGCGGCTTCAAGGGCGCCTTCGCCGAGGCGCCGTCGGCGGCGCGGCTGGTCTACGAGTACTACGGCGGCGAGGCGGCCCTGCCGCAGTTCGCCGATCTGGTGCGGGAGACGGACCGGCTCGATTCCGCCAACCTGACGCCGGACGACGTCCTCGCTCCCCAGGGCTACATCAAGCTCGGCTTCACCATCGACGGCCGCACCGGCATCGGCCACTTCGAAGACTATTTTCACGACCTGGTCGACCTGCTGCGCAACGAGACGCCGATCGAAAACGTGCTCGACGATCCCTCGGTCAAGGCCCGCTGCCTGCTGATCGAAGGGGAGAACCAGCATTTCTGCGAGGCGCTGCGCGAGCACAGCCGGGTGGACGGCAACGTGGTCATCACCGATTTCCGCGGCCTCGACTACACCCCCATCGGCAACCGTTTCCTGGTTTACGCGCTCTTCCCCGACGTCAACGTCTCGGCGCGCATCCACTGGGGGCCGGACCGCAAGTTCCCCATGCTGATCCTGGGCCACAGCATCTTCCGCCGCACCTGCAAGACCAACGTCGGCGAGCTCGCCGCGCGCTACGGCGGCGGCGGCCACAAAGGCGCTGGCAGCATTCCCCTGATCGCAGAGCCCGACCAACAGATTCAGATGATCGTGGGGGAGCTGAAGGCGAACGGGTGAGGGGGGCGCGGCCGCTCAGTCTCGGAGCAGGTCCGCGGCCGTCACCACCCGCAATCCCGTGGCGTCGTCGAGATCCAGCCCGCCCTCGACCTCCGGAACGAACAGCGCTCTCAGGGTCTTCTGCTGGCGCGGCAGAGAAGGGGCGGGCCGCGACAACAGCTCGCTCCGGGCCCGCTCCAGCGCCCGTTTGGTGAACGGCTTGGCGCTCCACTTCGCCTCGCCGAGCAGGAGATGCTCGCCGTCGTAGGACTCGCTGACGATGTCCCACTCGGGCTCCGTTCCCCGCCACCACCGGGAGGCGGGCCCCCAAGGCCCCTGGCTTCCCAGGGGCCACGACTCGGACAGCCGGGAGATCCGTTGCCGGCAGAGGTCCTCCCAGGCCAGCGCGACGAGGGCGTCCCAATAGCGGGTCAGCAGTTGCGCCCGAGCCCGGCGGGTGCCGCTGGCCAGTTGGCCGCGGTGGGGCGCGACGACGCGGAACCAGAGACGAAAGAACGGATCGTCGATGACGTAGAGGCTCCGCCGGCTCGCCTTCTCGAGCTCGCCGAAAGGGATCTCCCTGCGTACCAGTCCCATCCCCAAGAGCCGGTCGAGAGGCCTGGACATCGAGGTGGCCGGCCGCCCCAGCCGCCCCGCGATTTCCGAGAGACGGTGGGCGCCGGCGCCGATGGCGTCGAGGATGGGCCGCACCTCCGAGGCGGATGGTATTTCCTCCAGCAGCAACCGGTCCGGCTCGCGGTGCAGGGGACCCAGCGGGTCCAGGACGAGCCGCTCGATCTGAGTCCGGACGCTCCCCGTGGCCTCCAGGGCGAGCTCCCAATAGCGGGGGACGCCTCCCCAGGCGGCAAAGATCTCTACCAGGCCCGCGCCCGGGGCCTGCCCGAAGACCTCCGGGATGTAGGTGGGCTCGATGGGGGCCAGCTCGAGGATCTCGTTGGCGCGGCCGTAGAGAGGAGCTTCGCGGCTGAGGACCAGACCCTGCATCATCCGCTGGCTCGAGCCCGCGACGGCGGTGACCAGCCGGGCCTGGCGGGCTTCGTGGTCGAGCCAGCGCTGGAGGATGCTGGGAAGCTCCGGCGACGCCGTCACCAGGTAGGGGAGCTCGTCGAAGACGATGGGGCCGCGCCATCCCGCGGCCGCGGCTTCCCGGGCCAGGCGCAGGAGGAGCGTGCGCCAGTCGCGGTAGTCCACGTCGGCGAAGCCCGGCAGGCTGGCGTCGATGGCTTCGGCGAGGTACCGCCGCTGGATCTCGGGCGAGGACTGGTCGGCGACCGTGTACAGCCCCCCATGGCGGCTCGACCACTGGAGGAGGAGCCGGGTCTTGCCGATCCGGCGGCGGCCATAGACGACGGCCAATCCTCCCTCCCCGGCCGCTGTCAGCCGGTCGAGGCGCTCCATCTCTTCGAGGCGGTCCACGAAAATCATTATGCGAGTTAGCATAATGCAAGTCTGCATAATGTTAGAATCCCTCTCGCCATGCGCGTCGCCTTCTTCAGCCCCCTGCCGCCGCGGAAGTCGGGGATCGCGGACTACAGCGCCGAGCTGTTGCCGTACCTGGCGGAGGAATTCGAGGTCGAGCTGATCGTGGACGAGGGGCTGCGTCCCGCTCCGGCCCTGGCGGCGCGGTTCCCCGTCCATGGCCACGCGGCACTGTCGCGCCTGCTGGAGGCGGGGCGGTTCGACGCCGTCCTCTACCAGCTCGGGAACAATCCGGACTACCACGCCGCGATCTATCGCACCCTGCTGGAGCACCCCGGCGTGGTGGTGCTCCATGAGCACGTCCTCCACCACATGGTGCGGGAGCTGACCCTCCAGGCCGGCCGGCCCGCCGCGTACGTGGAAGAGATGCGGTATTCCTATGGCCGCACCGGGGAGGCCGCCGCCCGGCGAGGCGTGGCGACGGGGGTGCCGCTCGATCCGTGGAGCTATCCCCTCTTCGAGCGGGTGGTGGACGCGAGCCTGGGGATCCTCGTCCACAACCGCTTCACCCGCGACCGCGTGCTGGCCAGCCGCCCCCTGGCGCGGATCGCGACCGTTCCGCACCATCTGAGCCTCGCCACGTTGCCTGGCGGGTCTCCCTCTTCTCCCGGTGAGGGGGGCGGCGAGGGGGCGGGAGAAGAGGGCCGGGGTGATGAGGGTCTGGGGCGGGGGCGCTCCGAAGAAGCGCGGGCGGCCTTGGGGATCTCCCCCGGCGATTTCATCGTGGCCACGTTCGGCTTCCTCACCGCGGCCAAGCGGCCCGAGGTGTTGCTGCGGGCCTTCGCGCGGCTGCGCCAGGAGGTGCCGGGGGCGCGGTTCCTGATCGTGGGCGAGGTCTCGCCGCATTTCGACTTCGCGCGGATCTTCACCCCAGAGCTGCGAGAGGGCGTCACCATCGTGGGGCGCCTCGAGCTCGACCGCTTCCTGCTCTACATGCAGGCGTGCGACGTGGCGGTCAACCTGCGCCATCCCACGGGAGGCGAGACCTCGGGCACGGTCATCCGCCTGCTCGGCCTGGGCAAGCCGCTGATCGTGACCGATACCGGCGCCTTCGCCGAGATTCCGGACGACTGCTGCGCCAAGGTCGGCCTCGACGATACGGAGGAGGAGCTGCTCCTGGCCTATCTGCGCGCTTTCGCCGGGGACGAAACCCTGCGGCGGCGAATCGGCGAGAACGCCCGGCGCCACATGGCCGAGCACCACACCCTGGCCGGCTCGGCCCGCGGCTACGCGGATTTCCTGCGCGAGACGGTGGCGATGAGCGCTCAGCCCTTCCGCGCCGTGCCGCCGCTCGCCGCGTATCCTGGGGACGATTTGCTCTCCGATCTCGTTCGCGAGGTTTCCGCCGAGATGGTGGATCTGGGGATCGGCGAGGAGGACGAAGACCTGCTGCGCGAGGTTTCAGCGGCGCTGGTGGAGCTGGATCTCGATCGCGTCTGATCGATCCTCAGGAGAAGAAAGGCCATGCCCACGCTCGAACGCATCCTCGAAACCGCCTTGTACTGTGAAGACCTCGGTCGCGCCGCGGCGTTCTACCGCGACGTGCTGGGCCTCGCCGTCCTCGACGCCGGTCCGCGGCTGGTGGCGATGGATGCGGGGCGCGCCACCGTCCTCCTCCTCTTCAAGCAGGGCGCGACGCTCCAGGGAGCGGACCTCGGCAAGGAGGGGCGCGTTCCGCCGCACGACGGCGAAGGCCCCGTCCACCTCGCCTTCGCCATCCGCGGCGAGGAGCTGCCCGGCTGGGAGAGTCATCTGAGGGAGCACGGCGTCGAGATCGAAACCACCACCCGGTGGGCGCGCGGCGGTAAGAGCCTCTACTTCCGCGACCCGGACGGCCACTCCGTAGAGCTGGCGACGCCGGGGGTTTGGGCGACGTACTGAGGAGGGATGGGGGTCTTGGGCTGGGGGCCAACATTATGCAGGCTCGCATAATGCGAGCCTGCATAATGATTTCGGAGACTCCCTCGGGAGACCCTACTCTACGGATTCATCCAGGATCGCACCGGCCCGTTCGAGGGCCACCTGGCCGGCCGCTTCGAGGAGGAAGGCGAGGGAGGCGGGTTGACTCACCAGGAGGGTGACGGCGTTGAGCGCTTCCAGCAGGGTTTCGTCGAAGAGGGCGAGGTACCCCACGGCCTCGCCGCTGCCGGGCTGCGCCACGGCGAAGCCCTCGGGACCCGCCTCTTTGGCCAGGCGGTAGAGGGCGTCGCGCCCGGTACCGGGGAGGACGGCCGCCGCCAGCAGGGCCAGCCAGCGCTCCGTGAAGACGGCGCTGGGTTGCGACTCCCGGCTGAGGCTCTCGCCCTGGCGGAAGAGACCGAAGCCGGTGGGAACCTCCTCGACGTGCCAGGGGCCGGCCACGTCGGCCTCGCCCGCGACGAGCGGCTCGTCGCGCTCGCCAAGACGCTTCAGGAAGCTGGCGGAAAAGGCGTTGCGGGAAGAACTAGAATGACGGGAGCTGCGCATAGGATTGTGCTCCTTTGCGTGGTCAGGTCCGGTGATGAGCTGCAACTCACGCCGGGCCGTTTTCGTTGCGGCCGGGCAATCCGGCCGATGGTGGGAACCTATAACAGGGGGACGGCGGAAATCAAGCGGGGAGTTGGGAGCTCGTTGGTACAGGCCCGTACCCGCCGGGGCATAGGCGCTAACTTTGCGGAGAGCGCCGCCCACCCAAGACCCTCACCCCTGCCCCTCTCCCGCCCCCTCGCCACCCCCCTCACCGGGAGAGGGGTTCCGGTTGGGGCGGTCTCGCAGTTCTCCCTCGTCCCTGTTGTCCTTGCTGTCCCTTTCGTCCTTCTGGCTGTTCTCCCTCTTCTCCCGGTGAGGGCATGCGGGAGAAGAGGGCCGGGGTGATGAGGGTCTTGGGCGGGGGCGCTCCGAGGTCGCAAAGTTAGCGCCCATACCCGCCGGGGGGAGGTGCGTACCCGCCGGGTACAGGCCCGTACCGGTCTGGGGAGGGGGGTGTACCCGCCCGGGGGAGGCCCATACCCGTCTGGGGAGGGGGGTGTACCCGTCGGGTACAGGCCCGTACCTGCCTGGGGAGGGGGGTATACCCGACCGGGGGAGGCCCATACCCGCCGGGGGGAGGGGTGTACCCGCCGGGTACGGGGGTGTACCTGTTCGTTTGGGCGACTCTCCCGGGACGGGCGCCCTCTCAGTGATCCACCCCGAGATACCACCGCGCCCCGGCCCTCTCCGCCTCGGCGAGGATGCGCTCCATCTCTCCCAGGTCTTCGAGCACCGCGGAGCCGGTCTTCCCCCGCAGGGCTTCGCGCAGGGCGCGGACGGTGGCAAGGCCGTCCGTCGGCGGGAACCAGGCCTCCGCGGCGGACGGCTCCCGTCCGTCCGGCTCTCCGAAATCTTCGAGATCGTCCAGGGGATCGGCCACGTCGAGGGGATCGACGCTGTAGAACGACCAGAGGTCGCGCACGCCCAGGTGCTCACAATGGGCGGTCACCACCTCTTCGGCCGCGGCCAGCGCCTTGCCGTTCATGAACGTGTCGAGACCAGGAACCTCGCGATCCAGAACGATGTAGAGAGCCGAGCTCATGGATACACCTCCTTCGCTGGTGACCGCTCCGGGGATAACTGGGGATTCTAGGACCAGGTGTCCCGCGCGGTCAACGCGGCGGGTCCTTCGTAGCAGATTTAACGATTAGAGCGCGCTTTGGGCCGTCAGCGTCTCGATCACCCGGTCCCAGGTAATCTCCCGCACCTTCGCCTGCCCCGCGAGCCCCATCGCACTGGCCTTCTCACGGTCGCGATAGAGCGCGTCGATGCGCGCTGCGATCTCGCGCGGCGAATCAGGTGCGCAGACGTAGCCGTTGCGATCGTCTTCCACGAACTCCAGGACGCCGCCGGAATCCGCGGTGGTGATCACCGGCTTGGCGGCTTTATACGCCTCGACGGTGACGTAACCATAATCCTCGTCGTACGGCGCGTAGTAGACGCCCAGGCAGCTCGCGTACTGCTCGACGACGTCACGATCTTCCACCCATCCCAGCAGCTCGACTTTTTCCTGCAGGTCCAGACGGTTGATCAGATCGCCGAGCGCCTCCCGCTCCGGCCCGGTGCCGGCGATCTTGCAGCGCACGGGGGTTTCGGTGTGCTTCATGGCGCGGATGAGCAGATCGAAACGTTTCAATGGATCGAGCCGGCCGGCGGTGAAGATGAAATCGCCGGAAGGCCCCGGATGATAGAGCGGATCGAGCTTCGGCGGCGGATAGAGCACCGCCGCCTCGACGCCATTGTTGCGGCGCAGGCGATCCGCCACGTTGCCGGAGATCGTGTAAACGGCCCGCGCTTCCGCAAGCGTGCGGCGGTCCATGGCGCGAATCATCTCCAGCGCTTTCGCGTCGCGCGGCTCGCGATCGGTGAAATCGCTGTAGCGCGTGCCCAGCAGGTCGTACGCCTGGCGGAGCTGATGGATCAGCCAGACGACTTTGTTGGGATGCTTGACGAGATAGGACGGAAAACGGGTGGCGATCACGAGGTCGATGCGCTGGCCGCCCGCACTTTCCATATTGATCAGCCGCCAGGCGAGGCTCCCTTTGAGCAGGTCGATCCGCGTCGGCCAATCGAAAGGGATGGCCACGACGTCCACTGCGAAATCGCGGGCCGCGAGCTCGTCGCGCAGCGACTCGACCAGCATCTCGGCGCCGCCGTGGGCGAAGGGGACCTGCGTGGCGCAGATGACGATGCGTGGTTTCACCGGCCGTCCCCGTCCGTCTCCAGCCGCTGCTCCAGGGCTTCGAGGCGCGCGGCGACCTGCCGCAGCTCGCGGGCGGTGCGCTCTTGCGACTCCACCAGGTCCTCGATCAAGCGCGCCGCGGCTTGGTTGAAGCCGTTCTGCTGCTCCAGCACGGGGCGCACGAACCACTTCAGGAAGACGTGGAAGAACGCCTTGCGGGCGAAGACGATGAAGCGCCCCCAGCGCGGCCGGTGGGAGAAGGCCGCGGGCTCCTGGACGTACTCGCGCGCCTTCAAGGCGAGGAGGCCGCCCCGCGTCTCCTCGCCGCCCGCCGCCAGCGTGGTCGCTTCCGCCTGCCGCTGGCGCACGCCGGAGCGGACCTTCTGAAGCACCTCGGCGACGCGGAGGTCGCCGGGCTCGGCCGGGGGCGGAGAGTCGGAGGACATCGGGGGTCAACGATACACTCTTCCCCGCATGGCCGAGAAACCTCCGTACCGGGCGCGCGCGGTCCTGCGTGCCGTCCTCCGCTTCGGCTCACCCCGTCGCTGGCGGAAGACGTGGGTGTGGCTGCGCCAGATCGCCGCCGAGGTCCGGCGCCGCCGGGCCGAGCCGCGGCTGACGGTGGCCGTGGACGTCAATTCCTTCTACGAGCCGCTCACCGGGGTGGGCTGGTACCTCCACCAGCTCCTCGTTCACCTGGCGTCGAGAGACGACCTGCGCCTGCGCCTGTATGGCCAGAGCCTGGTCGAGGGGGACCCGGGAGCGCCGAGGCCGGTGGTGGATTTCCCAGCGGGGCCGGGCGTCGAGAGGATCCTCTATGACGCGCCGGACGGCCTCGTCGTCCCGCCCTGGCGGGCGCGGCAGGGGCTGCGCCGCTTGGCGCCTCTGCTGGCGGCGGCGGACGGCAACCGGGTGCTCTTCGCTCCCAACTACCTCTTTCCTCCCCTCTTCCGGCTGGCCCGCGGCGCGCGGGTGGCCACCATCCACGACCTCGGGGTGCGGAAGGTCCCGTGGGCCATGCGCCCCGATTCGGCGGAGGCGTTGCGGGAGCGGCTGGACCGCACGCTCTTCGAGGCGGACCTCCTGGTGACGCCCAGCGAGGCCGTGCGCCGGGAGCTGATCGCGATCGGGGTGGCGCCCGGCCGGGTGAGGGCGATCCATCACGGCACGGGGCTGATGGGGGACGGCGCCGCAGCGGGCGAAGCGCCGGCGCGGGCTCCCTCCCGCTACGCCTTGCACGTGGGGACGGTGGAGCCGAGGAAGAACGTCCCCACCCTCCTCGCCGCCTGGCGGCTTTTACGCCAGCGCGGGACCTCGCCGCCCCCCTTGGTGCTGTGCGGCGGCTTCGGCTGGCAAGCGGAGGAAGCACGGCGGGAGATCGGCGCGGCCGAAGCCGAGGGGTGGCTCGTCCACCTCGGCTATGTGAACCAGGGAGAGCTGGCAGCCCTCTACCGCGGCGCCGAGATGGTCCTCCTCCCCTCTTTCTACGAAGGCTTCGGCCTGCCGGCCCTGGAGGCCCTGCAAGCGGGTGCGCCGCTGGTGGCCAGCGATCTGCCGGTGCTGCGGGAGGTGGCGGGCGAGGCCGCTCTTTACGCTCCCCCGCACCGCCCCGATCTGTGGGCGGAGCGCATCGGCGAGCTGCTGGTAGATACCGGCCTGCGGGAGGAGCTGCGCCGCCGCGGGGCGGAGCGGGCGAGGCTCTTCGACTGGACCGACGCGGCGGCGGCGACGGCGGGGGTGTGGCGGAGAGCGGCCGGGGAGTGAAATCCCCGAGCTCCCCCGCCCAAGACCCTCATCCCCTGCCCCTTCTCCCGCCCCCTCGCCGGGAGAAGGGGTCCCGGCCGGGGCGTCCTTTCCGTTCGTCCTTGCTGTCCCTGCTGTCCCTGTCGTCCCTTCTTGG
>DASUEN010000310.1:0-17896 GCA_036275055.1 Thermoanaerobaculia bacterium | reverse complement strand
AAAGATCGCCTCGGCGCACACTGGGTCCGAAGCTGCTCGTGTAGCCCTCATTGAAGATGAGATAAAGGACGTGGAGCACGGCGCGCAGGCGCAACGCTCGCTCCTCGATCGTCGGCAGTTGGAATGGGATGCCCGAGTTCTTGATGCTTTGCTTGGCCCGGCTGATCCGCTGGGCCATGGTGGCCTCGGGGACCAGGAACGCCTTGGCGATCTCGGCCGTCGTCAGGCCGCCCACGGCGCGTAACGTGAGGGCGATCGCCGAGGACGGCGTCAGCACGGGATGACAGCACATGAAGAGCAGGACGAGCGTATCGTCCTGCTCCGTCGCCGCGGCGGGCTCGACCTGAAGATCGGTCTCCAGGGCTGCCACGGTTTCGCGTCGCCGGCGGGCCGTCTCGCTACGCACGTGATCCGTCATGGCTCGCGACGCGACGCGAATCAGCCAGCCGCGCGGGTTGTCGGGTACGCCGTCCCGCGGCCACTGGATGGACGCCGCGACCAAGGCCTCCTGCACGGCGTCCTCGGAGGCGGCGAAGTCCCGGTACCGCCGCAGGACCGCACCGAGCACCTGCGGCGCGAGGTCGCGCAGCAGAGTCTCGGCACGGACGTCCAGCGGCGGCAGCGTCACGGCAGGTCTTCGGGCGGCCCGCTCATCACCTGGCGCACCTCGATCGCCATGTTGAGCGGCTCACCACCGGGGCCGGGCGCCGCCGAGGCCTCGGCGGCGATTTGGTAGGCGCGTTCCGGACTGTCGACGTCCACGATCCAGTAGCCCGCGAGGAACTCCTTCGCTTCGGGGAACACGCCGTCGGTGATCGGCTTGCCGTCCTTCCCGGCGCGCACGAGCTTGGCCTGATCCGGCCCCGCCAGACCTTCGGCGGCCACCAGCTCGCCGGCCTCGCCGAGCTTCTGGCTGAAGCTGATCATGAAGGCGATGTGCGCCTGGACGTCCTTCTGTGGCCAGGCGGCGATCTGGTAAGGCCCGTTGCCCGGGGCATTCATCATCAGCATGTACTTCATGGCGTGTGCTCCTTCCTTGAGCTCCAGCGCACCGGGTTTGGCGCGCTTTCACGGGTAAGTCGGAGCCCAGGGCGCGTTCTCGACATCGCGGGCCAACGATAGCGAAAAAAAGTGGACGGGTCTCTCCGCGAGAGCGGGGACCAGGCTGAACGGGGGGCGAACCCATGGGGCGGAACGGCGGCGTCCTTGGACTCGGCGGCCGCCGTCCCTTCTCGATTGTCAAAGAGCGCACACTGCGGTCACGCAGGGAGATCCGGAGACTAAGATACAACTATGGCGACGCTAATGTCAATCTAGGGTATTGACAAGGCCATTCTTGTTGCTGCACCCTATGCGTACCGTAAGTCTTCCGGCGCCACGAAGGCGCCGGACGTTCGAGCCCTGAGGGCTCAAGAAAGGAGTAGGACAATGTCGAAGAAGAACGCAGATGGGACGAAGACCACCACCATACTGAGCCGCCGCCAGGGGGTGCAGGTCAAGGATTGGAGGGGTGTTGCGACCGCGACGGCCGCCAACACCGCCGACCTGCCGGGAGCGGCGGTCCAGCTCGCCGAGCTGACGGGGGTGATCGACGAGGTGGACAAGATCCTCGCCGAACAGGCCACCTTCCGGGCGAGCAAGCAGATGGCCACACAGCGCCTGAAGACCCTGTTCAACCAGGGCGGGAAGCTCGCCACGGTGCTGAAGGCGATCGCCAAGCAGCGCTACGGCCACGGCAACGACAAGCTGGTGGAGTTCGGAATCAAGCCGCTACGCAGCCGCCCCAAGCCGACGGTCGTGCCGCCCACGGCGCCCCCTCCCGAGGTCGGCACGCCGGCCTCCATCCCCGCGACAACCGAACCCAGCAGCAAGTAGTGCCTCACCGGGGGCGTGCCCATAGGGCACGCCCCTTTTTCGTGCCTCCTCCTGCCCATCCGAGCTCTTTGCAACGCGCCGATGCATCCACGCAATGGCGCGATGTGAGCTCCCATCGGCTCGTTGTGACCTCGCAATGCGCCGATGTGAGCTCACATTCCGCGATTGCGACCTCGCATTGTGCCGTTGCGACCTTGCAATCTCAGAATGTGAGCTCGCAATCTGCCGTTGTGACCTCGCATCGGGGCAATGGGACCTCACAATTTGACATTGCGACCTCACATCGCGAGATTGCGACCTCACATTCTGAGATTGCGAGCTCACATTGTGCCGATGCGACCTCGCAATACGCCGTTGCGTCCTCTCTTTTTCCCTGGGACAGGTCCCCACGGCAGGCTGAGTCAGCCCCGGGAACCAGGGCGGGACCAACCCGGATCCTGCCCTTCAGCCGCCCGGCGATCTCTCCGCCATCTGGCGGCGTCAGTCAGCCCCATGTTGACATACTCGAACTGGTCATCTAAGTTGGTCACATGCGATCCATTCGGGCCTCCGAGTTCAAGGCGAAGTGTTTGGCCATCCTCGACGAGGTCGAGAGGACCGGAGAACCGGTGACGATCCTCAAGCGGGGCCGGCCTGTGGCCAGGCTGGTACCACCGGCGCCAGGGCAGGGGAAGTACCCGCAGGAATCGCTCCACGGGACAGTCGAGATCCTGGGGGACGTCCTCGATCCCGTGCTTCCAGCCGACGCGTGGGAAGCGGAGGGCGGCGAACCGCGGTGAAGGCTCTTCTCGACACCCACGTTTTGCTCTGGTGGTTCAGCGCTGCGAGCTCGCGCCTTTCCTCTTCTCAGGAGGAGGTCCTACAGGGAGCCACCGAGGCAGAGCCTCTCTGGGTATCCGAGATTACGCTCTGGGAGATCGCGACGCTCAGCAGCCTCGGGCGAATCAAGCTTCACCTGCCCCTGCGCGATTGGCTGGAGCAGGCCACGGCTCCGCCCCTGGTCCAGCGCATGTCGATCACCCCGGCCGTGGCGGCGGAGGTCGCTGCACTGCCCGACAGCTTCCATCGAGATCCGGCCGACCGGATCATCGTCGCCTCGGCCCGCGTCCTCGGCGCAACGCTCCTGACTCAGGACGATCGGATCATCAAATCCGGTCTGGTGCCCGTCCTGTCCTGATCCTCGACCGACCGGTCGCCATTGGACCTTGTGAGCTCCCTTTCAGATGTAGCTTGGATGAAAGGAGGAGATGCGATGCGTGAAAAGCTGTCCGCAGCCCCTATCCTCTTGTGCCTGCTGGGTCTCGCCCTGCCGGCTTTGGGGGAAAGACACTGTCCGCTTAAGTGCCGCCCGCTTTCCAGTCCTATTACGTTCTGCGGCTGTGCGGCCGACGCTTCCTGTGTCTGGGTCCCCGCCCGAGGGACTCCTGCAATAACGGCCAACCTGGCCAGCTATGGCGGCATCGGCTTGGGCTCTTTCCCGACACCTGGCTGCGTTGATATTACATACTAAAGACTTAAGCTGTCAGCGGACCAGAATAGAGGCAACAGAACTCTCCGGGCTGCAATTCGCCTGGCCCCCTTGGACCCGCACAGTTAACTGATACCAAACCGTCGTCAGCGATAGTTACTGTTATATTGCCCGAGCAGGCATTGCTAGTTTGAATAACATCAACATCCTCACCATCCCAGCCAGAACCCATTATCCCTAATTTTTCACAATCCCCAGGAAGCTCGGACAAAGAGACCTCCCGTTTCCTGTGCAGCTGCGTGCAATAGATCAGGCCATCATTTTTGACTACAGACGTCACTGTTTCAATATGAGGATGGCCGTATCTCCCACACCCATGAGAGATCAAGACGTATTTATGATCATCGCGATTTTTGCCAAGAACCCCTTCCCATATTGAGCTATCATAATCTCGGCCACTGCTGAAACCTAACCTAGCCCCATGATGCCACGCGATAACTACATCACATTCAATCTGGCTCAATGAGGCAATACGATTTGAGATTTCTTTCCATGTTAAGATGTTTGCATCGCCTCCAAATAAAACTCTTCTTCCTTTATAATCAAGAGCAACTACAGCGCTGGCAGCATTCCAGTCAACCTTAGACTCCAGCATAGATCCAAGAAACGTTGACAGGTCGCTATTCGGCTCTGATAGCGATGAAAGTACTGAAAAGGCTCTATCTCGGAGAGCTTGTGACGGAGAAAACAAGGAGAGTGAAACTTCTCCCAATAGCTTCTGTTCTAATTTTACGGGGTATACAGATGGCATAGATCCAGACGGGGCGACCAACTCGAAGTGAAGGTCTTGTCGCTTGAGAGCTGCCAGTCTTAGCGTCTCAGCAAGAGCGCCTAAGGCTGTTAATTTTCTTTCACTCGATACATTGGTTGCCACTCCTGTCCCAGGTCTTAAAGTTTTTTTAGCCACCTCCCAGAGAGTTCGGAACTCGGCGCCATTGCAGTAGATCCGCTCTATCCTTTTGAGAATACGATTATCTAGAATGAGGTCGCTAAGTCCACTTATGTGATCCCAATCTAGATGTGTTATCATCAGGAAATCTATGGTAGTTTCTTTGTTCCTATCTATTATATCGAGAATTGCCTTGCTCAGAGGATTATGGCTTGCCGATTCCACCCCGCAGTCGATTATACCCAAACGCGAGCCTTCAAACTCCACAAGGCAAGAACTCGCTTGCCCGACATCGAACACAGTTAGCGTAATCATAAATCTACCTTGACATTTAATATCCGCTCAATCGATCTGCGCTCCACCTCGGGATCGACAGGCATAGATCGAACGATTACTTCTGTCTGATAATCACGAAATTTTTTAAATGTTTGGGCCAAAAAGGATCCACCTTCAATTCTAGCTTCTATCGGGCAAAGATTGAAGTCTACTGATTGCTCGATCCTGCGGCCATCTACCAAACCTGTTCTAATGCGAACCTTACGGGCTTCGCTCAGCACGCCAATGACTTCCCAGGTAGCCGAGTGTAATAGCTTCTCCTTACCCAAGAAGAACGATATAGAATCCAACAGTTCGCCAGGCTCGTCCGTCTTCTTAAAAAACTCATTGGCGCCAGCCGCCAGCGCTTCATCGATTCTGTTCTTGTTTGTGACGTTAGAGTGCACGACAATAGGAGTTCTATAATCGATCTCTAGTTGCCCAGAACGAATATCCCTTATAAAGGCGATTCCGTCGCTTGGATTTTGTTCTTGAGGAAACATCAGATCGAGAACAATGACAACGTTATGTGAGCCAAATTTCTGAAGTGGCCCAAGGATAGTAAATTTGTACCTTGCATCAACAAGACTCTCAGCCGTTCTCCTCTCTGCGGGGAGCAACTTGAATTGAGAGGTACCAAGTACACTATCCTCAGCCTCATCATCGATCTCAAGGATGGTTGCGCTTGCTCCACCTAGTTTAGCCTTACTCATATTAATCCTCGCTATTGGCGTGGAAGCGAGACAGTAAAAATGGTCGCGTACCCCTCTAACTTAGCCCTTCGAGATGGATCACCTAGGAAAGGCGTGCTGGTCACCCACACTCGTCCGTGGTGGGCTTCTATGATGGTCTTAACAATCTGCAGTCCCAGGCCAGTACCCTGGATATAGCGAGTAGTATCTAGAATATCGCTCCGGCTGAAAGCCTCAAATATCTTCGTGTAATTGGATTCTGCAATCCCTAACCCCTTGTCCGAGATTGTAATTCTAACTTCCTTGTCAGACCACCAGGAGCCAATCTCAACTGACTCATTACGCCAACTGTATTTTACGGCATTTTCTAGTAAGTTCTCAAAAACCAAATCTAACTTTGCGTAATCTCCTCGAATCTCTGGAAGGCGTTGTACGCTATCGTTAACCTGAATTCTCACTTTATTTTGAAGCGCGAAAGACTCTAGGCGATTAACTACTTGAAAGATGAGCCTAAATGGAGAGATAGCTACCCGGTTAAGACCCATAACAGAAATTAGGCCCCTCTCTATGAATAGTAGCTCCTCGCTCCTCCGTGCGGCCAGATCCTTCTGCTTCTTCAGCGTCTCTAATATCTTCAGCTCTTCTTCCGTACCAGGGCGTTTACCCAATAAAAAAATTAGCTCAGAGATTTGAGAGGTAATTGCTGCAAGAGGGCGGCGAAGACTGTGGCCGACGACCTCAAGCAATTGCGTCAATTTTTCTGTTTGGACTGCCTCAGTTTTTGCTTGCAGAAGGCTACCCAGAAATATCCCTATATTGTTGAGTATCCCTTCAGTTTGAGAGGCGAAAATACGGAAATCCTTAGTAAAAACTGCGAGACAACCTTTAAGTGTTGCCCCCTGTATCGGAACTGCCGCGCAGGATTTAAAACCCTCTCCAATCGCCACCTCGCGGTTTGCAACTCCAGGTGCGCTGGTTAGATCAGGTATAAAGAGAGCTTTTTGCTGAAGCGCGACTCGCCCGGCAAGGCTAGAGTTGGCAGCAAAGCGGGAGAGCCCGGGATAAACTCGGGAAAGGCCCCAGCAACCTATCAATCTGAGGAAGTCGGGATCGCTTGGCTCAATCAAATACACTATAGCAGCCGCCGAATTAGCTACTTGAGCAGCAGCTTTAGCTGCGGCAGAGCATAGTGCGCCGACATCGCTTGCAGAAGGGAGGGAGGAAAATATTTTATTGAGAGCGCCGTATCTATATTTCTCCCACACAAGGCTAAGCGACGAGATCAATAATGATGATATCCCTTTCAATGCGCTAATATCTTCATCAGAGAACCCGCGAAGCGTGACTCGCTTGCTACCTGACAATCGATTAAACGCTCGAAATACTCCGCGGAGTTCAAGGGAGCCCGAAAAGGGAACAAAAACAGCACTCCTAAAGATCCCCGACGGAAGATTACTCTCCCAAAATCTCACCATCTTTTGATCTGCCACTGCTTCACTTGAAATGTTGTTGGAGAAAATTACTTCATTTTTGATAAACGCTCTACCGGAGAGATGCTCACCAGGAGAGTGGCTCTCCTTGGGAAAAGGAGTACTAGCCTTTAAGCCAGTCACGGCTGACAGGGAGAGTTGATGCTGGGCGCCGTCATAAAGAAGCACAGACAACGACTCAGCTTGGAGGCTTGGACCAATTCGACCGATGAGAGCCTGAAGGATGGCGCTAATGTGGCGTAATTCAAATTGAAGAATATCATGCGGCCCGAAAGTACTTACTTCCGTTTGCAGTTCTAAGACAGTAGTCAAAGGAAGAGAAGGGCCCGCAGCAGGGCCAGATCGGAGGAGAAAAGACGAAGTACGTGAGGACATTGTTCTACTCTTAGGCGAGCTTCGCAAGAGTAGCAGAAGGCCCGTTTTGCCGCAATGCAATAGGCGCGGGAAAATATGTGTAGTTGCGCATATCGGGAGTATTTTTCACTTGCGCGGACGGAATCGGTCTTGTCTGTAAGCCAGAGGGGCTCAGCTATGGTCTGTGGCCAAGAACGGGGTGTAGGGCTGCGAGGCGATCCATTCCGACAGGACGGCCATCTCTTCAGCCTGTTGCGGATTTCTCTCCGCAGCCCTCACGCTCTCGTCGAGCAAGACGTCCGCCAGTCCCAGACGTACCGGAGACCCCATTGGCTTCCCGCAGGTAGAGTCCAACCACGGGGCTCGATCACCGCAGGCTGGTGGAAGTATCTCGTCGACAAAAGCGTCCATCGCGGACTCGGAACGCGGCTTCTTACCGAAGATCAGAAACTCGTCGTCCGCTGGCGAGCTAGCCTTTGTCGATACGCGGGTCAAGCTCTTCAACAAGTAGTCCTCGTAATCGTCCATCGACCCTCCTTTGCGCCTGCCCTGCGGGCAAGCCGTCAAGCCGCTGCGGTCTTCAGGTGCTGATGCGAATCATTTCCCCGGGACCCAAGCGTGCGAGGGCCTCCCGGAGCGAGGGGATCAGAGATTGAAGGTCTTGGAGCTTGTTGGTCTGGGCCACGAGAATCACGATCCGTAGGCCAGCAGCCCGGAGGTTCTGCTGGTAGGCCAGGTTCTGGTCCACTGTGACGAAGGCCTCGAAGCCAGCCTCTCGAACCAACGCCAGAAGCTCACCGTTTTCGATCCCCCGCCAGCGCATCTCCCCGACGGTGCTGACGAGATGATCAGGGAGCGCCCGCTTGAGCGGCCGGGGGACACATTCGTCAAGCAGCACGCGCATGGGCGATCAACATCGTCTTCGCCAACTCGAGAACGGCCACGGCCTGCTCGCGGCCTACCGTAGGGAAGTGATCCAGGAAAGTATCCAGAGACTCTCCCCCCTCGAGATAGTCGAGGAGCGCCTGTACCGGTACCCGAGTCCCTACGAAGACCGGAGTGCCTCCGAGGATCTTGGGGTTGGAATGGATAATGGCTTGCTCGCTCATGGCTCACCTCCAGGCTCCAGACTAGGATAACCCACCCCATTGACCGTGGCCACCTGTCCCGCTGCCCTTGCGAGCCTCGTGAGGGATCTTTCGCGGCGATGGACGACCTCGGCCGCCTCCCGGGCAGAGGCCGCCGTTGCTCCCAGCGCTTCCCGGAGCCACCACAACGATCCCAGAGCCCAAGGATGTTCCGAGGCTCCTGGCGGGCTCCCGCGGTCGGCCGCTCTCCGACACCCAAGGAAGGCCTGCCTCATGCGGGCGATTGCGCGGTCTCGTCCTGCTCGTAGGCCTGCTCAGGCGCAGCCACACCCTCGAGCCGGTGATCCCCGCGTTCCCCGCGATGATCATTGATGCGCATCAAAGGGTGAGCTCCTCTAAAGGATTCCGCTCGAGCTCTCTCTTGGACAGCTTGTGCTCGTAGAACAGGGTATTGACGCTCATCTTCCGATGCTCGGCGATCCTCTTCAGCTCTTTCCACGGATCGTCATGGTTCTTGTTCTGAGCGCTCAGCCTCCAGATCTGCCCGGCGGAGCGGACGCTTTTGCGGCAAATCGTAGGCAGGTGCACCAGCAGAAGACCCGCAGCCCTGATGGGATCGTGGCCGGCCTGCTCCACGATGGCGACGGTGAGGTTCGTCTGATGAATGACGGAGAGCTCGCGGGGCAGGTTCAGCATTCGGGAGTCCGTGCTGACCAGGCCATCCCAGGTACCCAGGTGATGCAGGGACAGCAAAAGCTTCCAATCATCCATCTGCCGGAGCCTCGGGTCGATGTGGCGGATGGGGACGAGCTCAGCCTCCGGGACGCCCAGCCCGAGAGCGCCGATGATGGTATCCGGAAAGTCTTCGTCGAGAGCGAAGCGGATCACGCCTCAGGCAGCCCGGGTCAGAGTGGCATTGCGGTTGAGCTGCATCTCCAGGTCGATGCTCTCCGACAGAGAGCTCCGGCTGACGAAAGGGTAGATCTTCGCCAACTGGTCCAGCGAAAAACCCCGGTCCGCCAGGGCGTAGATGGATTGGGTCGGCACCCGAGTACCGGAAATGTGGGGCGCTCCCGAGATCTTCCCTGGGAGGATCTGCACGCTCGGCCGGGGCCACAGGAGATCCGGACCCTTGGTTCCTTCCAGCCCGTCGAAGGGACCCAGGAGGTCTACGAGCTTCCGCTCCAGATATTGCCCTTCGATCAGTTGCGGGGGCATCGCTTCGGCATCGATGACGATCTCTCCCGCAAGGGTCACCGCCAGGGTTGGTCTGCCCTCGGCGAAAAGGTCGAGATCGAGATCTCTGAGCTGACGGAGGGCCCGCCGGACCTTGGGCATCGATGTGGGGGGCACGTCCCGTTCGAAAGCCGACTTGGGCTGCCGCAGCCAGTAGATCGTCCGCAGCGCCAGCAGATCAGTGTAGGACCAAAGAAGCGGCTTCTGGGATACCGAGGGGAGGACATAGCCCTTCCGCGCCCAGTAGTACGCGGTACTCTTGGGTACACCCGAGAGGGCCGCAGCCCGCTCCGTCGTATAGGCACCGCTGATTTCCATGGCCTCTCTCGCCTCGGCCCGAAGATACGCCGTGCTTACGCTCCCGTCAACTCGCTACTCGTGCAGCTCTGCGTCTCAATCCATCTGCTTCCTCAACACCGTCGGAATGTCATAGTCGTCCACGTTCGACCAGTTGGGCCCGAAGCCGTTCGGGTCGTCTCCCCGCACGTTGGCGATCACTTTGCGATAGAAGGGGACATCGGCGGTGGCTTTGTCGGGCTCTTCCCGGTCTCGGTCTCCACGGTCGTTGATCGGCAGAGCCGCGAGGTTGGGGAGGGGCGCGGGACGGGTGACGTTCATCTGCGGCATCGGGGGACGGGGACGGTCCTCGCCGCTGCGGTCGAAGCCGGTGGCGATGACGGTGACCTTCATGGCCTCGTCCAGGGTGGGGTCGATCACCATGCCGGAGATGATGTTGGCGTCCGGATCGACGGCGTCGGAGATGATGCGGGCGGCTTCGGCCACTTCGTGCAGGGTGAGGTCGTGCCCGCCCGAGATGTTGATCAGCACGCCGCGCGCGCCCTGGATGGAGGTCTCTTCCAGAAGCGGCGAGGAGATGGCTCGCTGGGCGGCTTCCAAGGCGCGGTGCTCGCCCTTGGCGATGCCGGTGCCCATCAGGGCCATGCCCATGCCGGTCATGATGGTGCGCACGTCCGCGAAGTCGACGTTCACTTCGCCGGGGATGGTAATCAGGTCGCTGATCCCCTGCACCGCCTGGCGGAGCACGTCGTCGGCGATGCGGAAGGCCTCGAAGAGGGGGGTGCCGCGCTCGACGAAGTTGAGCAGCCGCTCATTGGGGATGGTGATCAAGGTGTCCACGGCGCTGCGCAGCTCTTCGACGCCCCGCTCGGCATACTGCATACGCCGCCTTCCCTCGAAGCCGAAGGGCTTGGTGACCACGGCCACGGTCAAGGCGCCGATCTCCGCCGCCAGGGAGGCGATGATGGGCACGGCTCCCGTGCCGGTGCCGCCGCCCAGGCCGGCGGTGAGGAAGACCATGTCCGCCCCTTCGAGGGTCTCGAGGATGTGGTCCGTGTCCTCCAGGGCGGATTTGCGCCCCATCTCGGGATCGGCGCCGGCGCCAAGGCCCTTGGTGAGGTTGCGGCCGAGCTGCAGCTTGATCGGCGCGCGGCACTTGGCGAGGGCCTGGAGGTCCGTGTTGGCGGCGATGAACTCGATGCCCCGGAGCTGGGCGTCGATCATGCGGTTGACGGCGTTGTTCCCACCGCCCCCGACGCCGATGACCTTGATCTTGGCCGGGATCACATCGGCCTCTTCGGCCCGGGCCAGCTTCTGGGCGTCCGAGGATTCGTGGTCGTCGAAAAGAATCATGGTGTCACTCCCTTCTCTGGGTTCCAGTGGGTCTCTCAATTAGAGCAGATCCGAGAACATTCCGCGCAGGCTTCCCACCATGCCGCGCACGCTGAATCCTGACTTCTTCTGTACTTTGCTCTGGCTCTCCTCGGCGGAGCGGGCGTAGAGCAGCAGCCCGGAGGCCGTCGCCCAGGTGGGGCTGCTGATCACGTCCACCAAGCCGCCCAGGCCGCGGGGGAGACCGTAGCGAACTCCCGCGTCGAAGATCTGCTCGGACATCTCCAGCAAGCCGTCGAGCTGGGCGCCGCCGCCGGTCAGCACCACGCCGCCGCGCAGGCCCTCGTCGGCCGCATGTTTGAGGAAGTCGTCGCGAATCAAGGTGAAGAGCTCTTCGGCACGCGGCTGGAGGATCTCACAAAGCTCGCGCTTGGGGACGATGCGCGAGGTGCCTCCGGCCACGGTGGGGACGGCGATCCCCTCCTCTTCGGTGACCATGCTGGGCAGGCAGCACCCCTGCTTGACCTTGATCCGCTCGGCTTCGGCGAAGGGCGTGCGCAGCACCATGGCGAGGTCGTTGGTGAAGTGGCCGGCGCCGATGGGGGCGACGGCGCTGTATTGGATCTCCCCTTCGGCGAAGAGGGCATACTCGGTGGTGCCGGCGCCGACGTCGATCAGGAGCACGCCGAGCTCGCGCTCGTCGGGGGTGAGCACGGCCTCGGCGGTGGCGAGGGGCTCGAAGACCATCTCCACGACTTCGATCCCGGCGCGGTTGACGCTGGTGAGGAGGGTGCGCGAGCGGGTGATGTTGCCGGTGACGAGATGGACCATCACCTCCAGGCGGGTGCCGAGCATGCCCAGGGGGTCGTCGATCCCCCCCTGCTCGTCGACGATGAACTCCTGGGGGATGGCGTGCAGGATCTCGCGGTCGGAGGGGAGGGCCGCGGACTGCGCCGCCTCCAGCACGCGCTGGATGTCCTGGCGGGTGATCTCGCGGTCCTTGCGGGCGACGGTGACCATGCCGCGCGAGTTGACGCTGCGGATGTCGGCCCCGGCGACGCCGACGTAGGCGCGGGAGATCTCCACCCCCGCCATCACCTCGGCCTCTTCGCTGGCGGCTTTCAAGGCCTCCACCGTGGCCTCGACGTTGACGATGTTCCCCTTGCGCGTGCCGCGGTTGGGAGCCAGGCCTTTGCCGACCACCTCGATGCCGCCCTTGTCGTCGCGCTGGGCGATGAGCACCCCCACCTTGGAGGAGCCGATGTCGATGCCGACGAAGTAAGGTTCTGTTTTGGCCATAGCGACCCTC
Organism: Thermoanaerobaculia bacterium; assembly: GCA_036275055.1. Classification (GTDB taxonomy): domain Bacteria; phylum Acidobacteriota; class Thermoanaerobaculia; order Multivoradales; family UBA5704; genus DATARR01. Next base: position 5,491 of record DASUEN010000310.1, on the reverse strand, counting down.
TCAGAATGTTGACGTCGAATTCTTCGTGCTCCCGCTCCGCCCGAGATCGGCGGCAGCCGGGAGCGCCGGTTGCACTACGATGCGGCGCGAGAAGCGCAGGTCCACCGCCGCGATCCGCGTGTAGCGCTGGGTGAGCTCGGGAAGCAGCTCCACCAGCCGCTGCACCTTCGCTCCCACCTGGCCCGCGGTGACCAGGAGGGGATAGGGGAGGACTTCCGTATGCAATCGGAAGTCCTCCTCGCCCAGCACTTCGATCTGGGTCAGCTTCGCCGACCAGTCCGGCTGCACGCGGCCGAGCTCGGCCGCCACCCGCAGGGCCGCGGCCATGCCGTCCGGATGGGGCTTGCCGGCGAAGCTCACCACCAGCAGGCCGGCCTTGCGCGCCTCGTCGAGCTCGGCGGGGGTGGCCACCGGGGCGATGGGACGGCCGGCGCTGTCCGCGTAGGCCAGGGACTCGCCGGAGAGGAGCATGGCTACGGGGCGGCGCTCGGCGAGCTTCACCCGCAAGCCGTCCGGCAGCTCCTTCTCGATCTCCACCTTCTCGATCCACGGGTTGCTTTGCAGGCGCGCCGTGGCGTCGGCCAGGGAGAGGCGCACGAGGTTGCGCCCCATGAAGGGAGCGAGCGTCTGGCGCACCCAGGCGGCGGCCACCCGGTGCTGCGGGCCGCCCACGTCCACTTGGTGGAGCCGGAACATGGGGGCCGTCAATACCCAGTAGACGAGGCCGGTGGGAAGGGCCACCACGGCCACGGCCACGGCGAGCGGGCGGAGCAGCACCAGGAGGAGGCTGCGCCGCTTGCGGCGCGGGGGCGTGCCCCGGCGGCGGAAGTCCAGAACCCGCCCCCCGGCGCCCGGGGGCAGCACGGCCACGGTCCCCGAGCCCGTCACGGCTTCACCTCCTCGGCCACCGGCTCCTGGACGAGCCTCTGAGCGAGCCGGTTGACGTCTCCAGCCCCGAGGGTGATCACCACGTCGCCCGGAGCCACCTCGCCGGCGAGGATCTCCGGCGCTTCCTGCCAGGTCTTGCAGTAGCGGACGTTGCGATGGCCGCTCTTCATGGCGGCGTCCACCACCAACTCGCCGGTGACGCCCGGAACGGGCTTCTCGCGCGAGGGGTAGACGTCCGTCACCAGGGCCATGTCCGCGGCCAGGAGGGCGCGGCCGAATCCCTCGGCCTGGTCCTGGGTGCGGGAGAAGAGGTGGGGCTGGAAGACGGCGAATACCCGGCCGGAAGGGAAGGTCTGGCGCGCCGCCTGGAGCGTGGCCTCGACCTCCGTGGGGTGGTGGGCGTAGTCGTCCACCACGGTGGCGCCGTGCCAGATCCCAAGCTGCTCGAAGCGGCGGTGCACCCCCTCGAAGCCGGCGAGGGAGGTGGTGATGGTGTCGAAGCTGATCCGCAGCGACAGGGCCACGCCCACGGCGGCAAGGGCGTTGCGCACGTTGTGCTTGCCCGGGATGGGGAGCTCGATGCGGCCGAGGTCGATGCGCCCCAGCAGGCGGTCCCCCCGCAGGCGCACGCCGAAGCGGCTGCCGCCGGCGTGGGGCTCGAAGTCAACGGCCGAGAGGTCCGCCTGGGGGGAGAAGCCGTAGGTGATGATGCGGCGGTCCGCCACGCGGGGAAGGATCTTCTGGATGTTGGGATCGTCCAGGCAGACGATCAGCCGGCCGAAGAAGGGGACGCGGTTGGCGAACTCGGCGAAGGCGTCCTCGATCGCCTCCAGGGTGCCGTAGGTGTCCAGGTGGTCGCGGTCGATGTTGGTGATGACGGCGATGACCGGCGTCAGCCGCAGGAAGCTGCGGTCGAACTCGTCGGCCTCGGCCACCAGGTAGTCGCTGTGCCCCAGGCGGGCGCCGGTGCCGAGGAGGCGCAGCCGGCCGCCGACGATCACCGTGGGATCGAGCCCCGCCTCGGTGAGGACGGTCCCCACCAGCGAGGTGGTGGTGGTCTTGCCGTGGGTGCCGGCGACGCCGATGCCGTATTTGAGGCGCATCAGCTCGCCCAGCATCTCGGCGCGGCGGACGACGGTGATCCCCCGGCGCCGGGCCTCGCGCACCTCGGCGTTCTCCTCGGCCACGGCGGAGGAGATGACCACCAGCTCCACCCCTTCGAGGTGATCCGGCGAGTGACCCTGCTCGATGCGGGCGCCCATCTGCGCCAGCCGCTCCGTGGCCTCGCCCGCGGAGAGGTCGCAGCCGCTCACCTCCAGGTCGTACTCCAGGAGGATCTCGGCGATGCCGCTCATGCCGGCGCCGCCGATCCCCACGAAGTGGATGCGCGAGAGGTCGGTGAAGCGGTTGAACATCAGCTCCCCCCTCCCAGCTCTTCGAGGTGGCCGGCGATCTCGGCGGCGGCTTGGGGACGGGCGAGCGAGCGCGCCGCGCGGGCCATGGCGGCGAGGCGGAGGGCATCCGCGAGGAGCTCGGAGACCCGGTCCGCGAGCGCTTCGGCGGAGAAGCGGTCCGCGGGGATCAGCTCGGCGGCGCCGGCTTCGGCGACCCGGCGGGCGTTGTCCATCTGGTGGCCGGCGGCGATCGAGAGGGGGATCAGGATCGACGGCCGCCCCGCGGCGCAGATCTCCCCCAGGGTGTTGGCGCCGGCGCGGGTGACGAGGAGATGGCTCGCGGCCATGGCTCCGGCGACGTCCTCCAGGAAGGGGACGACCTCGACGGCGGGCGCGGCGAGCCCTTCCTTCTCATACGCCGCCTGCGTCTCCTCCAGGTTGCGGGCGCCGGCCTGGTGGAGGATGCGCAGCTCCGGCAGCCGCGCCAGCAGGAGCTTGGCCGCGGGGGGGAGGGCTGCGTTGACCTGGCGCGCCCCCTGGCTGCCGCCGAGGATCAGGAGGCGGGGCGGCCCGGCCGGCAGCGCCTCGGGAACGGCGAAGAAGGCCGCGCGCACCGGCACGCCCGTGACCCGGCTGGGGCACTTCAAGCCCGCCAGGGCCTCGCGGTACCCCACGTCGGCGGCCGTGGCGATGCGGGAGAGCCAGCGGTTGGCGACCCCGGCGGTGGCATTGGGCTCCAGGAGCAGCACGGGGCGGCGGGCCAGGCGCGCGCCGAGGACGGCCGGAGCCGAGACGTAGCCGCCGGTGCCCATCACCACGTGGGCGCCGATGTCGCGGATCAGCCGCCGGGCCGAGACGGCGGAGCGGACGAGGGTGGCCAGGGCCCCGATCTTTGCACCCAGGCCCCGCCCCACGAGCGGCCGCGCCGGCAGCGGGTGGAAGGGGATCCCCCGGGCGGTCACCAGGCGCTCCTCCATCCCCCCCTGCATCCCCGTGAAGCTCACGCGCCACCCCCGGGCCCGCAGCTCCTCCTCCACCGCCAGGGCGGGGAAGACGTGCCCCCCGGAGCCGCCGCCGGCGAGGAGGACGTGGAGGGGATTCGGATCGGCCATTTCATCGTTCACCAGTCATCGATCGATCATGCGTGCTGCGAAAGGTTGAGGAGGACGCCGCAGATGCACAGGGTGACCACCAGCGACGAGCCGCCGTAGGAGATGAACGGGAGCGGGATCCCCTTGGTGGGGAGGAGCGCCACGGTGACGCTGACGTTGAGCAGGGCCTGGATCACCAGCACGCCCGTCAGCCCCCAGCCGAGGTAGCGGCCGAAGGCGTCCGGCGCCTTGGTTCCCGCGGCGAGCCCCCGCCAGGCGAGGACGGCGAAGGCGGCGACCACGGCGAGCGCGCCGATCATCCCCAGCTCTTCGGCCACGATGGAGAAGATGAAGTCCGACTCCGGGTGCGGCAGGAAGAAGAGCTTCTGCACGCTCTTGCCCGGTCCCAGGCCGAAGACGCCTCCCGAGCCCACGGCGATGAGCGACTGGAGGGCCTGGAAGCCGCTGCCGAGCGGGTCCTTCTCCGGGTCGAGGAAGGCGAAGAGGCGCTGGCGGCGGTAGGGCTCCATCATCACCAGCGCACCCAGGAGGGGGGGCACCACGGCGAGGGCGGCGAGGATGTACCGCCAGGAAAGGCCGGCCAGGAAAATCATGAGGAAGAAGGTGGCGCAGAGGAGGACCGCGGTGCCCATGTCCGGCTCCAGCAGGATGAGCGCCGCCGTGATGGCGGTGAAGAACCCGGCCGGAACGAGGAAGGACAGGTCGTTTACCCGCTCCTCCTTCTTCTCGATCTGGTAAGCGAGGAAGGGGATGAGCGCGAGCTTGGCGAGCTCCGAGGGCTGCACCGAGATGCCGGCGAGGAAGAACCACCGCCGCGTGGCGTTGAGCTGGGGGGAGAAGAGCACGCCCACTAGCAGCACCAGGCAGAGCCCCATCAGGGTGTAGATGACGGCCGGCTGCCGCAGCCGGCGGTAGTCGACGTGCATCAGCCAGCCCATGAGCACGAGGCCGAGGCCGGCGGCGAGCGACTGCTTGACGAGGAAGTGCCCCAGCCCGTGATCGCGCGACAGGGCGGCGCTCGCCGAGTACACCATGACCAGGCCGAAGAACATCAGCAGGACCACGGTGGTGAAGAGCACCTTGTCAAAGGCGAGCTTCTTCGCCATGCGGCCCTCCCAGAAGATCGCGCACCAGTCCCTGGAAGACCTGGCCGCGGTGCATGAAGTTCCTGAACTGATCGAAGCTGGCGCAGGCGGGGGAGAGCACGACGACCTCGCCCGGCCGCGCCTGGCTGGCGGCGGAGGCGACGGCGCGGTCCATGGTTCCCGAGGTCTCGTAAGGGACCGTGGCGCCTAGGACCCGCGCGAAGTCGGGGGCGGATTCGCCGATCAGATAGGCCCGGCGCGCTTTCTTCTCCACCAGCGGCGCGAGCACGGAGAGGTCCGCCCCCTTGTTCCGGCCGCCCAGGATGAGGTGGACGGTGCCGTCCGCGAACCCTTCGATCGACTTCAGGGTGGCGGCGGGATTGGTCCCCTTGGAGTCGTCGTAGAAAGTGACGCCGCCTTTCTCCCCCACCTTCTCCAAACGGTGCGGAAGGCCGGTGAAGCCGCGGAGCGCCGTAGCGATGGCGGCCGGCTCCGCACCCACGGCGCGGGCGAGAAGGGCCGCGGCCATGGCGTTCTCCAGGTTCTGGACGCCGGCGAGCGGTACGTCTGAGGCGTGGAACAGCGTGGTCTCGGGCGCGTCCGGGGCGGTTTCGATCACCGTGCCGTCGTCCATCGCGAAGCAGCCGTCCTCCACCCTGCCCAAGCGGGAGAAGAGGCGGCGGTGGGCGCGGGTCGGAGTGCGCAGGGTCTCGGGATCGTCGGCGTTGAGCACGGCCACGTCCCTTTCGTCCATGTCCCGGAACAGCCGGCGCTTGGCCTCGGCGTAGGCGGCCATGCTGCCGTAGCGGTCCAGGTGGTCCTCCGCCAGGTTCAGGAGGGCCGCGGCCTTCGGCTTCAGGGTGACGATCCCCTCGATCTGGAAGCTCGAAAGTTCCACCACGAAGACCCGCCCCGGCGCTCCCTCCACCTTGTCCGCCAGCGGCTCGCCGATGTTGCCGCACACCTCGGCCTTCAGGCCCGCGGCGCGCACCATGGCACCGGCCATGGCCGT
>DASUEN010000309.1:0-2977 GCA_036275055.1 Thermoanaerobaculia bacterium | reverse complement strand
ACGGCCTGGGCTAGGAATCTGCCGCCCTACGGGCTCCCGGAGAGGACAGCGGCGCCGCGACTTGCTGGCGGGCTGAAGACGCCCGTCCCTGTTGTCCCTGCTGTCCCTTTCGTCCCTTCTCGGCTGTTCTCCCTCTTCTCCCACCCCCCACGCCCGCCCCTTTCGCGGCTACAATTCCCCAACCCATGCGTGCCTCCTTCTTGTTTCGTGTTCTCTTCATCCTCTACTGCGTCGAGGCGGGGACGTTCCTCGTCCTGGCCCCCTGGAGCCCGATCTGGGACCGGACTCTGCTGCAGGTCCACCTCGAGGCGCTGCGCCTCTTCTGCCTCCACCCCCTGGTGCGGGCCAGCGTTTCGGGCTTCGGCCTCATCCACCTCCTCTGGGGCGCGCACGACCTGGACGAGCTGATCTTCCGGCGGAGGGTGCGTGCGCCCGACGTTTAGTCTGCTGGCGATCAGCGACCGCCGATCCCTTGCCCCCCTCTCCCTCGACTTCACGAGCTGGCTCGGCGCTCTCGGGGCGGCCGGCCTCGGCGGGATCACCGGGGTGCAGATCCGCGAGAAGGACCTGGAGGACGGCGCCCTCTACGAGCTCACCCGCCGGGCCCGCGAGACGCTGCCGCCGGGCACCCTCCTGCTGGTGAACGGCCGCCTCGACGTCGCCCTCGCGGCCGGAGCCGACGGCGCCCACCTGCCCGCGGACGGCCTCCCCGCCGCTCCCCTGCGCGCCCGCTTCGGCCCGAACGTCCTCCTGGGCCGCTCCACCCACTCCCTGGAAGAGGTGGAGCGGGCGCGCGAGGAGGGGGTGGATTACGTGGTCTTCGGCCCGGTCTACCCCACTCCCGGCAAGGGCGAGCCCGTCGGGCTGGAGAAGCTCGCCGAGGCCGCAAGACTGGAGATTCCCGTTTACGCCCTGGGTGGGGTTACACTACCCCGATTCGGGGAGCTGGCCGCAGCGGGTGCGTCGGGAGCAGCGGCGATCCGGCTGTTCCAAATTCGGGGGAATTTGGAGCAGGTGGCGGCAGCCGCCCGAGAGCATTTTTGCCGTAAGTGAATCGATTCGTCAATTTTGATTTCGTCAAACCCGGAGGAGAAGCACTTGGAAGCTGACGTCTCGTCCCCGTTGGAAGGACACCTGCGCAAGCTGCGCTACCTCCTGGTCTCGGTCGGCGTCATCGTCCTCGACCAGTGGACCAAGTGGCTGGTGGAGGTCCACCTCTCCAACCACTCGGTGGATCCTGTGATCCCCGGCCTCATCAACCTCACCCACGTGCGCAACACCGGCGTCGCCTTCGGCCTCTTCGCTTCGGACGGCGGCAGCGGCTGGCTGCTCACCGTCCTCGGCCTCGGGGCGCTCGCCGCCGTCGCCCTCTACTTCTGGTTCGCTCCGTCGCGCGACCGCTGGCTGCTGGTGGCCCTGGCCCTGGTGGTGGGCGGCGCCGTGGGGAACCTCATCGACCGGGTGACCAGCGGCGCCGTCACCGACTTCATCGACGTCTACGTGGGCCTCCACCACTGGCCCTCGTTCAACGTCGCGGACAGCGCCATCTCCGTCGGCATCGTGCTGATGGCGATCGACAGCTTCCGGCCCCATCACCGGGAGGTCCCCGCCACGGCCACGGCGGAGTGAGGGGGAGTCAATCGATCTCGAAGGCGAGGAACGTGAACATCCCCCCGCGCTCGATCTGCACCACCACGGGATCGCCGTCCTTGAGGCCGGTCACCGCCTGGCGCAGCTCGGCCAGGGAGTGAACGGGCGTGCGGTTGACGGCGTGAATGACGTCGCCGGGCTGGAAACGGTCCGCCGGGGGAAGGGCGTCCGCGGACATCGCCGCCACCAGCACGCCGTCGCCCTGGCGCAAAGGGCGTAGCGCTGCCGCCAGCTTCTCGTCGACGTCCACCCCCAGGACGTCGAGCTCCGGCACCAGGTTCTTGTCCGGCCGCACGAGGTCGAGGACGCTGCGGGGGTCTTCGGGGCGTTCGATCACTCCGGCCATGAGCTTCAATTCTTCCGTACCGCGCTGCACCTCGAGCACCAGGGTGGCGCCGCTCGGATGCGGGTAGAGGTTGATCGCGAATTCGCGCACGTTGGCCGTCCGCTTGCCGTCGATGCTCAGGATGACGTCGCCGACTTTCAAGTCGGAGCCGGCGGCCGGTCCATCGGGATCGATATCCGAAATCATCACCCCCCACGCCTGCGGCAGCTTGAGGGCGGCGGCCATCGCCGGGCTCACCGTCTGCACCGCGACCCCCATCACCACGCGGCGCACGCGCCCGTTGGCGCGCAACTGGCCGGCGATGTAGCGCACGGTATTGCTGGGAATGGCGAGGCCGACGCCTTCGCTCCCTCCCGACTGGCTGAGGATCATGGTGTTGATTCCCACCACGCGCCCTTCGGTATCGACCAGCGGCCCCCCCGAATTGCCGGGATTGATGGGCGCGTCCGTCTGCACGTAGGCCGGCACGTCGTCCTCCTCGAGCTGGCGGGCCACCGCGCTCACCACACCCATGGTCACGGTGTTGCCGAGCCCCAGCGGCGAGCCGAAGGCAAGGACCAGTTGACCCTGCTTGAGCTGGCTCGAATCGCCGAAGGCGAGCGGTTGCAGGCCGTGGGCCGGGATCTTGAGCACCGCGAGGTCGGTCGCCGTATCGATGCCGATCACCTCGGCGTCGAGCTTCACTCCCTGCGGCACGGTGAGCGCGGCTTGCCGCGCGCCGGTGGCACCGCTGGCATTGCCGGCCGGCACCAGCACCTGCACTCGCGTCGCCCGCGAGACGACGTGCGCATTGGTGACGATCACACCGTCGGCGTCGATAACCGTTCCCGAAGCCGTGCCGGCCTGCTTGGAAAGCACGCCGGACGGGCCGCGGGCGAAACCGTAGCCATTCACGAAAATCTGCACCACCGAGGGGCTCACCTGATCGGCGAGCCGTTCGAAAGAGCCGCTCGCCGCGGCGAGGGTATTGAAGAGCGCCGC
>DASUEN010000308.1:0-34102 GCA_036275055.1 Thermoanaerobaculia bacterium | reverse complement strand
CCTGGGCTACGGTCTGCCGCCCTACGGGCTCGCGGCGACGCCTACGCGCGTTTTCCGCATTTCCGGACCTTTCCAGCCCGGCTGGAGCTTTCTCGCCGTTCGTCCTTGCTGTCCCTGTCGTCCTTTTTCGTCCCTTCTGGTCTTGGAGTGGGAGCGCTCTGAAGAGTATCGAAAAAGTCGTGCGCTGCCGCCATTTTGACTGCAAGAGCGAGTCTGTACTACACTGAACTCATGGCCGTGCCCGCCCCCAAGATGCCGGCCGATTGGGAGCTGACGCCCACTCCCGAGGAGGCCGATCCCTTCCGCTATGGATGGCGGCCGAAGTACGTCCTTTTACCCGGAGGAGCGTTCGAGAAGCAGCTCGTTCCGTTGACGGCGGCGGACCTTCTCGATCCCCAACTCGGAGACGAAATCTTGGTCGAGGGCGGTCCCCACGCATCCATCTCCACTCTGCTGTACGAGCTCCTTGAGCGGACCTTCGGGGAGGATCCCGGCGTGCTGGTCACCCATGACATGAAGATGCTCTGGGGCATACCGGGACTCCAGGAGCCCGCTCCGGACGTGGCCGTGATCCGCGGAGCCCGCGACAAGGACGAGGTTCGCGAGGTCTTCGACGTGGGCGTGGAGGAGGTCCGCCCCTGCCTCGTCATTGAGGTCGTCTCGCCGAAATACGCCGAGGTCCGCAACAACGACTACGTCGACAAGGTGAAGATCTACGAGCGGGCCGGCATTCCGGAGTACCTCATCGTCGAGCCGTTCCGGGTCCCAGGAAATCCGATCCGCCAATGGATCGGCTACCGGCTGGGTCCCGATGGGCGGTACCGGCTCATCGAGTTGGACGCCGAAGGCCGCTTGCTCTCGGAGACCACCGGCCTCCTTTTCGGCGTGTCCGAGGACGGTTTCTTCCAGGTGACGGACGCCCGGACTTGTGAGGTCCTGAGGTCTCCCAAGCAGCTCGAAGCTGACGAGAAAGCCGCCAAGGAGCTTGCAGCCCGCGAGGCCGAGGCACGACTGGCGGCCGAGGAGCGAGCCGCAGCAGCCGAGGAGCGCGCCGCCCGCGAAGCCGAGGCCAGGCAGGCGGCTGAAGCCGAGCTCGCTCGTTTACGCGCTGGGTTGGACCGGCGCTGATTCACCCCACCTCCGCCGTCGGCAAGAACCGCGGCGCCTTGCGCGCTTTCGTCCGCTGCTCGAAGGCGTACGCCAGCTTGATCAGCTTCGGCTCGCTCCAGGCGAGGCCGATGAAAGAGAGCCCCAGGGGGAGGCCGGAGGCGTAGCCGGCGGGGACCGTGATGCTCGGGTAGCCCGAGACGGCCGCGTAGGACGAGCTGCCGCCTCCCGCGGAGTCGCCGTTGACGAGGTCGATCAGCCAGGCCGGTCCGCCGGTGATCGCCACCAGGGCGTCCACCTTGTGCTTGGCGAAGGCGGCGTCCAACCCTTCCTTACGGGAAAGCCGCTGGCAGGTGGCGAGCGCCTTCTTGTACTTGGGATCGGTGAGCGGCCCCTTGGCCTCGGCCTGCTCGAAGATCTCCTGGCCGAAGTAGGGCATCACCCGGTCGTGGCTCCTGGCGTTGAAGTCGATCGCCTCCTTCAGGCTATGGACGGGCGCCGCCTTCCCCAGCTCCTCGAAATAGCGGTTCAGGTCCGCCTTGAACTCGAAGAGCAGCACCTCGAACTCGGCGTCCCCGAACTTGCTCGCCACCTTCACGGGATCGACGATCACGGCGCCTGCGCCCTTCAAGGCGGTGAGGGCCTCGGCGAGGACGCGCGTGGCGTGCGGATTGCCGTCCAGCGATTCCGGATGGACGACGCCGATCCGCGCTCCCACCAGCCCCTCCGCGTCGAGGAGCTTGGTGTAGTCCTTGAGGGCCTTGCCCTGGCTCCCCTTGGTGGCCGGATCGCGCTCGTCCACCCCGGTCATGGCGCCGAGGAGGATGGCGGCGTCCGTCACCGTGCGGCAGATGGGGCCGGCCGTGTCCTGGCTGTGGGCGATGGGGATCACCCCGGCGCGGCTGACGAGGCCCAGCGTGGGCTTGATGCCGACGACGCCGCAGCACGAGGAGGGCGAGACGATCGAGCCGTCCGTCTCCGAGCCCACGGTGACGGCCGCGAGATTGGCGGAGGCAGCTACCGCCGAGCCCGAGCTGGAGCCCGAAGGGCAGCGGTCCAGCGCATAGGGGTTGCGGCACTGGCCGCCGCGGCTGCTCCAGCCGCTGGAGGAGTGGGTGGAGCGGAAGTTCGCCCATTCCGAGAGATTGGCCTTGCCAAGGAGCACGGCGCCCGCTTCCCGCAGCCGGGCGGCGAGGAAGGCGTCGCGCGGCGGGATCGAGCCCTCCAGAGCCAGCGAGCCGGCCGTGGTGGTCATGCGGTCGGCGGTGCCGATGTTGTCCTTGAGCAGCACGGGGATGCCGTGAAGGGGGCCGCGCGTCCCCTTGGCCTTGCGTTCGGCGTCGAGGGCGTCGGCGATGGCGAGCGCCTCCGGATTGGTCTCGATCACCGCCCGCAGCTCCGGCCCCTTGCGGTTCAGCTCCTCGATGCGGCCGAGGTAGGCCTCCACCAGCGAGCGCGCCGTGTAGCGGCCGGACGCCATCCCATCCTGAAGAGCGGCGATCGTCTTCTCCTCCAGCTCGAAGGCGGCCGGGGAAGATCCCGCCGGAGCGGCCGGGGCGGCCTCGGCGGCGGCATGGGGAAGGAGGGGTCCGGCCACGGCCAGCGCTCCCCCCAGGGCTCCGGCTTTCATCAGCTCTCTGCGGGTCAAGGCTCCCGCTGCCCGATCCTCGTCCTTCACGATGATCCTCCTAGTCTTTTGCGGTCCGCAGCAACTGGTCCGGGGATCATATTCGAGAAGGCGCTCCCCAGCCACCCCTCTTGCCGCACCGCGTCAAAAAACGCTTGACACCCCTTGCCGCACTGCGGTATATTCCTCTTGGAGCGGCCGCCCGGGAGTGCCGCTACCCCATCAGAAGGAGTTAGCCATGATCCGGCTCATCAAGCGTTACGAAAGCCGCAAGCTGTATGACACCGAGGAGAGCCGGTACGTCTCGCTGGACGAGATCTCCACCTGGATCCGGCAGGGGCAGGAGGTGCGGGTGGTGGACAACGCGACCAACAACGATGTCACCTCCCAGACCCTGACGCAGATCATCCTCGAAGAGGGGCGCAAGGGGACCTCGTTCCTGCCCAGCGAGCTGCTGCACGACCTGGTGAGGATCGGCGAGCGGGCAGTTTCCACCGGCATGGAGCAGGTGCAGCACGGCGTCGACCGGCTCATCGACCGCTTGGGTCCGGTGCGCAAGGCCCGCGAGGAGATGTCGAGCCTGCGGGCGCGGCTGGAGCAGCTCGAGACCTCGCTCGCCGAGCTCGAGCGGGAGGACCTCGCCGTGGCTGTGGAGCCGAAGAACGGCCGGCCGGGCCAGAGCCTGGCGCCGGCCGGCAAGGAAGGAGAAATCGAGTGAGCGAAGCTCGTGAGTCTATGGATCCGGGGCTCGGCAAGCTGCGGGCCGCCGGGCGCAACCTCTGGCTGGCCGGGCTGGGCGCGGTCGCGGAGGTGGAGGAAGGGGGGCGCGAGCTCTTCGACCGCCTGGTGGAGCGCGGAAAGCCCCTCGAAGGGAAGCAGAAGAAGCTGACCGAGAAGGTGACCGAGCGGGCCAACAAGGCCGCCCGCGACCTCGGCAAGCGGGTGGAAGAGACGGTTGGATTCGAGAGCCGGGGAGTGCTGCGCAAGCTCAACCTGATGACCCGCGAGGACGTCGAGATCCTCTCGGCCCGGCTGGAGACGCTGTCGCAGAAGATCGACGAATACGCCGTGCGCCACGAGGCCGCCGAATCCTCCAAGAAGACGGTGGCCGGACCGGTGCGTAAGGCCAAGACCACTCAATCCAAGAAGACCGTGGCAAAAAAGGGGTAAACCATGGAATCAACCACTGAGAAGACCGTGCAGGAAGACATCAAGGACTCCGTCCATCGCATCTGGCTGGCCGGGCTCGGCGCCCTGGCGGCGGCCGAGGAGGAGGGCTCGAAGCTCTTCAGCAAGCTGGTGGACCGCGGCCGCGACGTGGAGGCCAAGGGGAAGGTCGAGGTCGACAAGGTGAACGAGAAGGTCCGCACCGAGGTCGACAAGGCGAAGGCCAAGGCCGAGTCCGCCTTCGAGACCTGGGGCGACAAGCTCGACGAGAAGCTGAGCGCCGCCCTCAATCGCCTGGGCGTGCCCACGCGCGACGAGATCCGCAACCTCACGCAGCGGGTCGAGGAGCTGAACGCCAAGGTCGAGCAGTTGAAGCCTCGCGTCACTCCGGCAGCGGCTGGGCCGGAGACCAAAGTCGTCTGATCGGAGGATCGGGTGGAGCGCAGCGGCAGAGGTTCTCACACCAAGGTCCGCTCCCCCAGGATCGGACTGGCGCTCGCCACTGGAGCGCCGGAGGGTGCCATCTACGAGATCGGCGCCCTCCGCGCCCTCGACGAAGCGCTGGAAGGCGTCGATTTCAACGACATGTTCATCTACGTGGGGGTGAGCGCCGGAGCCTTCCTCGGCGCCAACCTCGCCAATAACCTGACGACGGCGCAGATGTGCCGCGCCATCGTCTCGCACGAGCCCGGCGAGCACCCCTTCATTCCCGAAACGTTCTTCACTCCCGACTGGCGGGCCTATCTCAAAAGCAGCGGCAAGGTGCCTCGCCTGGTGGCGGAAGCGCTCTGGGACTGGATTTCCAAACCCGGCGATCGCAGCCTCCTCGAATCGCTGATGCGCCTCTCGCGCGCCCTTCCCGTGGGGCTCTTCGACAACGCGCCCATCCGCGCCTATCTGCAGAAAATCTACAACATCAAGGGGCGCACGGACGACTTCCGCAAGCTCGGCAAGCGCCTGGTGGTGGTGGCGACGGACCTCGATTCGGGGCAGGCGGCCTGCTTCGGCGAGCCGGGGCTGGACCACGTCCCCATCTCGCAGGCCGTGCAGGCGAGCGGCGCCCTCCCCGGGCTCTATTCGGCGGTGGAGATCGACGGGCGCCACTACGTGGACGGCGTGCTGCTCAAGACGCTCCACGCCTCGGTGGCCCTGGAGGCGGGGGCGGACCTGGTGATCTGCGTCAACCCCATCGTGCCAGTGGATACCGTCCACGCCGTCGAGAAGAAGATGATGAAGCGGCCGAACCTGCTCGACCGCGGGCTCCCCACCGTGCTGGCGCAGACCTTCCGCACCATCATCCACTCCCGCCTGGAAGTGGGGATGGCGGCCTACGAGACCCGGTTCAAGGACGCCGACGTGGTTTTGATCGAGCCGCAGCGCGACGACTACCTGATGTTCTTCACCAACATCTTCGGCTTCGCCGAGCGCCAGGCCGTCTGCGAGTATGCCTACGACGCCACCCGCCGCGACCTGCTGGCGCGTTACGATCACCTCGCGCCCATCTTCGCCCGCCACGGCGTCACCCTGCGGCGGGACGTGTTGACGGAGAAGCGCAACCTCTGGAAACAGGTGAAGCTCGACCGCGACCGCATCAAGGTGGCCACCTCGCCCAACTCCACGGTCCGCCGGCTGGACGACGCCCTCAGCCGCCTGGAGAGGCTGCTGGCGGAGAAGGACCAGGAGGCGGAAGATCCCATCGGCATCCCCGCCGTTGCCCGGGTGCCCGAAGAGCCTCTGGCGGTGAACTGACCCGGGAACGCTCTCCCCTACCCCACCTCGGGCACCGGCGCGATCAGCTCCGTCTCCTCCTCCAGGGGCTGAAACATCGCCGCGCCCACGGTCCCCGGGCCGGCGTTGGCGACCACCACCGGCCCCATCTCGGCGATCAGGACCTCCTGAAGCGTCAGGCTCTTCTCCATCAGCCCCCGTAAGCGGTCCGCCCAGACGGGGGCCTTGGCGTGGGCCACCGTGACCACCACCGGGCGCTTGGGGTCCACCCGCTCGCGGAAGAGCTCCACCAGCTTGGGATGGGCCGCCCGGCCACCGCGGACGCGATCGACGGCGATGATCTCGCCGTCCACCACACCCAGGATGGGCTTGATCCCGAGGATGTTCCCCACCAGCGCCCGCGCCTTGCCGATCCGCCCGCTGCGGGCCAGGTACTCCAGCGTGTCCACCACGAAGAGGACGTGGATCCGCTCGCGCATTTCCTCCAGCCGCTCGGCGATGGCGTCCGGCGCCACGCCGCGCCGGGCCATGCGGGCGGCGAAGAGGGCCAGCATGCCGAGGCCGAGACTGGCGCTGCGGCTGTCCACCACTTTGATCGCCACCCGCTCGGCGGCGCCCCGCAGCTCCTGGTAGTGAGGGAGCCCTCCCTCCGCCGCCCGGCGGGCGTGAACCACGGTCTGCGACAGCCGTTCCGAGAGGTGCACGGAGATGACGTCCTTCTTCGGCGCCAGCGCCCGGTAGGCGTCGTGGAAATCCGCCTCCGGCACCGGGTTCGTGCGCGGCACGAGCTGCCCCTTCTCCAAGAGCTCGTAGAACTCCTTGGCCTTCAAGTCCACGCCGTCGTGATAGACGCGGTCGCCGAAGAGCACCAGCACGGGCACCACGTGGATGCCGTGGGCGCGGGCCACCTCGGGCGGCAGGTCCGAGGTGGAGTCGGTGACCACGGCCACCAGCTCCTCCGGCTCCTCCAGGGTGACGATCCCCATCTCCCGCAGCCCCAGGAGGTCGCGCAGGATCTCGTTGTCCGTCGCCGGTAGGGCGTCCAGGAGGCGCCCCACGGTGACGCAGTTGGGGAGCACGGCCAGCAGCTCCTGCTGGCTGGGGGTGAAGCGGGTCTCGAAGAAGGCAGGTCCGAGCTCCACCCGCGCCCGCGCCCGGGAGTCCGGCGCGTCGTAGACGCGGTCCTCCAGGGCCTGGAAGATGAGCGATTTGAGGTCCTGCCGCACGTCCCGCTCGACGCCCGCGACCGGCCGGAGCTGCACCCAGAAGGGGCCGGCCGAGAGCAGGCTGAGCCGCAGGAAGGCCTTGAGCCCCCGGGCGCGCCCGGCGCCGGCGGCGATCACCTCGCCGTCCTCGAACACCACCTCGCCCTCGCCACACAGCACCCGCCCCGTCAGCCGCACCCGGTTGGCCGCCCGCAGCAATTCGAGAAAAGGGAGCAGGGAGAGGTCCCCCACCAGGGACTCCAGGTCCGCATCCGGCTCGACGCCGATCTCACGTCCCAGGAGGACGAGGTGGATGCGCCGCACCAGGTCCTCCGGCGGCAGCCCGTTGGCCTCGAGGAACAGGACCTCCTCCGGCAACTCGCGCCCGTCCTCCTCGCCGTCGCCGAGGAGGACGAGGGTGCGCTGACTGCCGGGGTCCGGCGAGGGGAAGAGGTCGCCCACCGCGCCCTGGAGGGTGCGGGCCAGCCCGGCGGGGAGCACTACGATCCCGGGACCGAGGCCCGCGGCGAACCGCCGCCCCTCCTCCGGCCCCACGGCGGGGATCACCTCGTAGCCGAAGCCGGTCAGGCCATGCGAGAGATCCCGGCGCCGGGACGCCTCTGGCTCCACCACCAGGACTGAAGGACGGGCCATGCTCGTTTTTCCCCACACCTCATACGAAAGGATCGAAACCAGGATTCTGGAACGGCCAAGCATAAACCCGTTCCGGGAGCCGGCCCAAATTGGGGCGGCGGCGCGCTTCCGCTACAATCCCCCCGCCCCCTCCCAAGGAGACCCGATGAAACCGCTCGCCGCCTTCGCCCTCCTGCTCGCCCTCAGCGCCGTCGCCCATGCCGCCGAGCCCAAGACCTATGACCTCATCCTCCGCGGCGGCACGATCTACGACGGCTCCGGCGGCAAACCCTTCGTGGGCGACGTGGCGATCGACGGCGACCGCATTGCCGCAGTCGCCGCCATCGGCTCCCTCGGCAACGCCAAGGGGAAGCGGGAGATCGACGCCAAAGGGCTCGCCGTCTCCCCCGGCTTCGTCAACATGCTGAGCTGGGCCACCGAGTCGCTGCTGGTGGACGGCCGCGCCCAGAGCGACCTGCGCCAAGGCGTGACTCTGGAGGTCATGGGCGAGGGGGGCTCCATGGGGCCGCTCAACGACGCCATGAAAAAGGAAGGCGTCGAGCAGCAGGGCGACGTCAAGTATCCCATCACCTGGACCACCCTCGGCGAATACCTCGATCAGGTCGTCGCCAAGGGGATCGCCCCCAACGTCGCCTCCTTCGTGGGCGCCACCACCGTGCGCGTCCACGAGGTGGGCTATGCCGACCGGCCGCCGACTCCCGAAGAGCTCGGCCGCATGCGCAAGCTGGTGGACCAGGCGATGGAGGAAGGCGCCCTTGGCGTCGGCTCCTCCCTGATCTACGCCCCCGCCTTCTATGCCAAGACCGACGAGCTCGTGGCCCTCTGCGAAGAAGCCTCGAAGTACGGCGGCATGTACATCTCCCACATGCGCAGCGAAGGGAGCCGCCTGCTGGAAGCGATCGACGAATTGATCGACATCTCTCGCCGCGCCAAGCTGCCGGCCGAGATCTATCACTTCAAAGCCGCCGGCAAGCCGAACTGGGGGAAGCTCGACGCCGCCATCAAGAAAGTCGAGGACGCCCGCGCCGCCGGCTTGAAGATCACGGCCGACATGTACACCTACACCGCCGGCGCTACCGGCCTCGACGCCTCCATGCCCCCCTGGGTGCAGGAAGGGGGGCTCGAAGCCTGGATCGGCCGCACGAAAGACCCGGCCATCCGCGAGAAGGTGAAGAAGGAGATGGACACCCCCACCGACGCCTGGGAAAACCTCTTCCTCGCCGCGGGGCCGGAGAAGATCCTCCTCGTCGCCTTCAAGAACGACAAGCTGAAGCCGCTCACCGGCAAGAGCCTCGCCGAAGTCGCCAAGCTGCGCGGCAAGTCGCCGGAAGAAACCGCCATGGACCTGGTGATCGAGGACGACAGCCGCGTGGGCACCATCTACTTCCTGATGTCGGAAGACAACGTCCGCCGCGAGGTCGCCCTCCCCTGGGTGAGCTTCGGCTCGGACGCCGAGGCCCCCTCCACCGAAGGGGTGTTCCTCAAGTCCAATCCCCATCCGCGGACCTACGGCAACTTCGTCAAAGTCCTGGGCCAATACGTGCGGGACGAGAAAGTGCTGCCGATGGAAGAAGCCATCCGCAAGCTCACCTCCCTCCCCGCCGCCAACCTCAAGATCCGTGACCGTGGCCTCCTCAAGCCCGGCTACTTCGCAGACGTCGTCCTCTTCGACCCCGCCGGAGTCAAAGACCACGCCACCTACGAGAAGCCGCACCAATACGCCACCGGCGTCAAGCACGTCTTCGTCAACGGCGTTCAGGTCCTCAAGGACGGCGAGCCCACGGGAGCCGCGGCCGGGCGGGTGGTGCGGGGGCCGGGTTGGACGGGGTGGAAGGCAGCGGGGAAGTAGGTCCTCCAGGAACCGGCGGCCCCACCAAACCGGGCCGCCGTGGGAGCCCTCGCGCTCGGCGACTACTGGATGTACATGCAAGGCGTGGAGCAGTGAATGCCCTGCGCCTCGGGGTGGCATTCGGGATCCGGACCCGGGCTGCAGTCGTAGATCGGCTGAATGTCCTGATAGACCTTGGTGTTTTGGCTCCGCCGCTCCGTCACCGCTTTCTCCCAGGCGGGGGTCCAGCCGACCACGAAGCTGCCACTCGTCCGCGGGACGTAGGTGTCCGCGATCTGGTCGCCGTCGGTGTCCACCAGAACTGTGGTCTGGCGTGAGAAAGACTTGGCCGGCGCGAGCGTGCCCCAGGTGGCATTGGGGGCCGGCGCGAGGGTGAAGTTGCGAACCAGCTCAAGGTTCCGCGCGCCTACCCGGGTCGGCAGGAAGGCGATCTTGTAGCGGACCTCGATCGGCGCCTCGAAACGGCCGCTCGACTCGGTCTCGCGGATGATCTTCATCTTGGTCGTCGCCTGCGTGCCGCTCAGGGTGACGCGGACGTTGAAGACGCCGCAAGCCGTCTTGACGGGAGCCACGCTCTCCAATTGCAGCGCCCGGAGCTGAACGCGAGTCGTCGCCACACCACTGCCGTCGAAATTGGCGTCGTCGAGACGCTGCACGATGGTGTCCGCGATGCCGAGCTCGCCGGGGGTGCCGGTGGCGAGCGGACGCCCCTGAAGGACGATCCTGCCGGTGAAGGCGGCCGACTTGGAGCAGAAGAAGCCCTTGGGGATCGGGTTCTTGTCGAAGCTGACGAACGTGGAGCCATCCCCCACGGTGTGCCAGACGTCGATTCCGTTCTGGATGGTACGCACCGGTGCAGCGGCGGCCGGCAGGGCCGCGAACAGCGCGAAGACCAAGAGGCAGACGAAAGCTCTTTTCACTGAGCACCTCCGAAATTGTTCCAGTTGGCTTGAGGGTCTGTGCCCGCGTGCAACGGTCCCCACCCGGAGGGCCACGCGCCTCCGCCCACAGCCTTCGGTCGTCCGTTCCTGGTAGCAGGAACACGGCACCCCCGATGGAGGGAGCTTAAAAAATGACAGAATTTTGCCGAGTCGCCCTCTACTTCCTTGAGTGCCCCTCGGAGGGAAAGCGGGACAAGACCTGCGCAGGATCGTGTTGCAGTGAAAGAAACGGCGACCCGGCTTTTCGGGTCGCCGAAGCAAGGAAAAGCTACTCCAAGGTGCCGTTGACGGGCTGAACCGTGTAGTAGCAGGGCGGGCAGGATTGGGCACAGTGCTGCGCCTGACTGGCCTCGGGATGGCATTGCGGGCTCGGGCCCGAGTTGCACTGATACGAGCCGTACCCGTCGTAGCTGAGAGTGCCACTGCAAGTATCGATGGGCTGAGTCGGCTCGAGCGGCATCTGAGACGCCATCTTCTCGCGGGCCTGCCGCTCCCGGGCGTTGCGGACCCACTCCTTGTCCATGCCGGCGAAGAAGTTGCCGCTCGTCCGGGGAAGGTAGGTGTCGGGAATCATGTCGCCGTCGGTGTCCACGAGCACGGTGGGCTGGCGCGAGGCGACCTTGTTCGGGATGATCGCGCCCCAGGAGGCATTGGGAGCCGGCGCCAGCGAGAAGTTGCGGACGATCTGCAGCTTCGAGCTCGCCCCGCCGTGAACGGGGAGGAAGACGATCTTGAATCGGACCTCGATCGGCGCCTCGAAATGACCGCTGACGTCCGTCTCGCGGACGATCTTCATCTTCGTGGTCGGCTGCGTGCCGCTCAAAGTCACGCGGACGTTGAAGTCGCCGCAGGCGGTCTTGAAGGGAGCCACGCTCTCCAGTTGCAGCGCGCGGAGCTGAACGCGAGTCGTCGCCACGCCGCTACCGTCGAAATCGGCATCGTCGAGACGCTGGACGATGGTATCCGCACCGCCGAGCTCACCCGGGGTGCCGGTGGCGAGCGGACGTCCCTGAAGGACGACCTTGCCGGTAAAGGCGGCCGACTTGGAGCAGAAAAAGCCCTTCGGAATCGGGTTCTTGTCGAAATCGACGAACGTCGAGCCGTCTCCGGCGGTATGCCAGACGTCGATTCCGTTCTGGATGGAGCGCACGGGCGCGGCAGCGGCCGGCAGGGCGGCGAATACGGCGAAAACCAAGAGGCAGACAAACGCTCTTTTCACTGAACACCTCCAAACGTTGGTTCCAGTTGGGTTTGAGGGTCTGTGCTCCTTGCTCGAGAGACCGCACGCTCCCGCCTCGGAGGCCCCCGCGCCCTCCCCGACAGCCTCCGATCGTCCGTTCCTACTAGCAGGAACAAGGAATTCTCCCTTCAGGGACCTTGAAGAGTAGACAGAGATCTGCTGAACCGCCCTCTACATCTTTGAGTATGGGCAAGGGCGCGAAGCGTGACAGGAGGTGCGCCCTACTTGGGCGCCGCCCTGCCCGAGCCCCTCATCACCCCGGCCCTCTTCTCCCATCGCCCTCCCCCGACCGGGAGCCTCAATGGCCCGCAAACCGCCGCACGAAGATGGCTGTCGACGCCAAGTCCTCCACCTCTGCCTGCCAGGTCACGAGCCACGAGCCGTTCGCCCACGCCACGCTCCCGTTGAAAGGCATCTGATACCGGCCGCTTGCCACACTGTTCACGCCCTCGGACGGCCCCAAAGCAACGCCGTTGCGATCGAAAAGCTGGATCTGAACGTCGGAACGAAAGGGCTCCGAAACCTCGGCCTCGAGCCAGAGGAGCAACAGGTTCCCCGAGCTGTCGAACGCCAGCGATTCGGGAACGATGATTTTGTCCGTCGTCAACACCGCAGCCTCGGCGGCCGCGGCGTGGCCGGCAGCGTCGAAAACCCTGACGTAGAGCGTATCGCCGAGCTTCCACGCCACACCGAAGCCGCCGTCCGGGGCCGCCGCCACCGCAAAGTACTGCGCCAGGAAAGGCGGTTTGCGAGCCACTCCCGCCGGGACGGTGTTGAGATCGAAATCCGGCCCCACGGGCTCGAATTTGCCATCGAAAAGCCGCGCTCGCAACACCTGCTGCGTGGTGTCATCCGGGATCGTGCCCTGGATCACCGCCACGAAGCCGCCATTCGCAAGAGACTGGATGAAAGGCGTTGGCGAATCGAGCTCCGAGGTGTTGATGCGCCGTTGCTGGAGAGTCGGCACGCCGTTGGGCGAAACCTTGCGCAACTCGAGCGTACGGAGAGCCGCCGCATAGTAGCCGCCGATGAGCCCGTCGCCAGCGCTGAACCACATGTAACGAAGGAAGGGCTTGCCGGCCTTGAGCGGCTTTTCCCCCAGTGGCACACCGCCCGCGTCCAGATGACGGGTATAGAAGGAGATCGCCGGGCCCGTGTCGTGGTCGACGTGCCAAAGAACGTCGTACCCCTTACCGGCCTTGATGATCGAATCCACCTGCGGGAAGTACCCCTCGCTTCCCAGGAGCACCTGTGCTGAGCTCGTAGGCCGGCCGGCGGCATCGAAGTGGCGGACGAAGATCGAAGCCGGCTGAAACTCCCAATAGTCCCAGGCGATCTCGAAGGTGCCGTCGCGCTGTACGGCGATCACAGGATGGTTGGGTTTGCTCCTCACCAGGGTATCGACCCGCGTCTCCGGGCCGAGCGGCAAAGGCTGCGCTGCGATCTCACCGTAGCTGGCCACGCCGAGCCATGCCGGACTCAAGAGAAGAACGAGAGCGAAACGCGTCCTGTCCATGCGGTAACCCTCCCGCGGGACCTTGGCGCCTGGCCCGCGTGTTGGTATAGAGGTGGAATCAATAGTATACCCGCATGGTATTTGGACCGCAGTTATGGCAAGGGGACCAGAGGCCGGGTGAACATTTTCTCCCCGACTGGGCACGCTTCTTGCTATTGCCTACATTCGACTGCGTTCGCCGCCCATTCCCACTCCGGGTCTGGCATAACTTTCTCGTCTGGCAGCGTAGCGAGGTGAACCTATGAAAGCTTTACGCGTCGTGCTCGTCTCGGCGGTCCTCCTGGGGCTCTATTCCAGTGCGGGCTCGGCCCAGACTTCGATTTCGGCAGGGATTCACGTCGGCTCGTCAGGCCAGGCCGCGGTGGATCTCGGTTTCTTCTATGACGACCTTGCGGACTATGGGAACTGGGTCCAGCGCCCGAGCTACGGCTGGGTCTGGCACCCGCGCGCCGTGGCCTCCACCTGGCGCCCCTACCAATCCGGCCACTGGGTGTGGACGGACGACGGCTGGACCTGGATCTCGGACGAGCCCTACGGCTGGGCGACCTATCACTATGGCCGCTGGTACGACGATCCCAGCTACGGCTGGGAATGGGTCCCCGGCAACGAGTGGGCGCCGGCCTGGGTCTCGTGGCAGCAGGGAGACGACTACATCGGCTGGGCTGCCCTGCCCCCCAACGTCGCCTTCCGCCCCGGGGTGACCCTCAGCGTCTCGCTGGCGCCTGAGCTCTACGTCTTCGTGCCCTCTCGCCAGTTCCTGGCGACGCGCGTCGCGGACTACGCCGTGCCGCGGGAGCAGTGCGCGCGGATTTTCCCGCGGACGCGCAACTTCACACAGTACCGGATGGAAGGCAGCCGGGTCTTCAACTCCGGCGTGCCCGTCGACCAGGTGCAGCGGTTCGTGGGGCGGCCGGTGCCGCGCTATCAGATCGCCGACCTGGGAGCGAACGACCGCCACCAGGGCGCACGGATCACGCAAAACCGGGTCGCCATCTTCCGCCCCCAGATCCAGAAGGGCAACGTAGCCCCGCCGCCAGAGCGGCCGAAGGCGAAGCGCGCGGTGCTCGCCGCCGGAGCCCCTGGCAATGCGCCCCAGGGCGTCACGCGTCAGGAAGCCCAGCAGCAGGAAAGAGTGAGGCGCCAGCAAGTGGCGCAGGCCGCGCCCGTACCCCAGGCCCAGAGGCGGAATCGCCAGCAAGCTCAACAGCCACAGGCTCGGGAAACCCAAAGGGCGGCCCGGGCGCCGCGCGAGGAGCCGGCTCCGCCGCCGCAGGCTCAGCAGCAACAGAGAGCGCAAAAGCAAGAGGCCCAGCAACAGCAGAAGGCCCAGCGCGAAGCCGCGCAGCAGCAACAGCGGGCCGAGCGGCAGCAGGCCCAGCAGCAGAGGACCCAGCAGCGCCGCACCGAGCGCCAGCAGCAGGCGCAGCAACCGAAAAATCCGAACAAAGACAAGAAGCCCAGCCAGGCCAAGCCGCCGGAGGACAAAGACCGCAAACCGCCACAGCTCTAAGAGCCTGCCCGGCAGAAGAGATCGACAAGGGACACCAGGGACAGCAGGGACGGTAGGGACAAGAAAAGCCCAGGATCGGCAGCTTTCTTCATGTCCTTGCTGTCCCTGTCGTCTCTGCTGTCCCTGGTGTCCCTGCTTCGGGTTTTTCTGCCGCGCTATTCTTGTACCACCGCCGTCGCCTCGATTTCCACCTTGGCCCGGTCTTCGAGGAGGGCGGCGACCACCACCACCGACATCGCCGGGAAGTGCCGCCCGATCACATCACGATAGACCCGCCCGATCTCGCGTTGCGCCGCGAGGTAGGCGGGTTTGTCCGTGATGTACCAGGTCAGGCGCACGAGGTGGCGCGGCTCGGCCCCAGCCTGGTGCAGGACGCCGACGACGTTCCTCAGAGCCTGCGCCGTCTGAGCGGCGAAGTCGTCGGTCTCGAGCTGGCAGGTCTCGGGGTTCCAGCCGATCTGGCCGGCAGTGACGACCAGCTTGCCTTGAGCGGCGATGCCGTTGGCATAACCTTTCGGAAAGGCCCAGCCTTCCGGCTGGAGGATCTCGCTCATCTCCCACGCTCCCGTAGGCGAAACCTTTGGAGCTTGCCAGTCTCGGTGCGCGGCAGGGCATCGACGAAGTCGACCGCTCGCGGGTATTTGTAAGGTGCGATCTCCTGCTTGACGAAGTCCTGCAGCTCCTTGACGAGCTCGGGGCCGGCAGCGAAGCCTGGGCGCAGTACCACGAACGCCTTGACGATCTGGCCCCGCTCTTCGTCGGGCACGCCGACGACGCCGCACTCACTCACCTTCGGATGATCGAGGAGCACCGCCTCCACCTCCGGGCCGGAGACGTTGTTCCCCGCCGAAATGATCATGTCGTCCGTACGGGCCTGGTACCAGAAGTAGCCGTCCGCGTCCATGACGTAGGAGTCGCCGGTCAGGTTCCAGCCGTTTTCGACATAGGCGCGCTGCCGCTCCAGGTTCGCCAGGTAGCGGCAGCCCGTGGGGCCTTTCACCGCCAGCCGGCCGAGAGTGCCAGGTGGAACCTCTGCGAAATCGTCGTCCACCACCCGGGCCTCGTAGCCCGGGACGACCCGGCCCGTGGAGCCCGGCTGGATCTCGTCACCCGCGGCGCTGATGAAGATGTGGAGCATTTCCGTCGAGCCGATGCCGTCGATGATCGCGAGGCCGGTGGCCCGTTGCCAGGCCTCGAAAGTCGGCTTGGGGAGGGTCTCGCCGGCCGAGACGCATTTCTTGAGGCTGGAGAGATCGAAGCCTTGGGCCATGCCCGCCATGGCACGGTACGCGGTGGGGGCGGTGAAGCAGAGGGTGGCGCGATGATCCTGGATGCCTTGCAGGAGCTGCGGTGGCGTGGCCTGCTCCAGCAACAGGGCGGAGGCTCCCACGCGCAGCGGGAAGAGCAGCAGGCCGCCGAGCCCGAAAGTGAAGGCGAGCGGCGGCGAGCCGCAGAAGACGTCGTCCGCCTCGGGCTTCAGCACGTAGGCAGGGAAACAGTCGCACGCCGCCAGCAGGTCGCGGTGGAAATGCATTGTCCCCTTCCCCTGGCCGGTGGTGCCCGAGGTGAAGGCGATGAGGGCCGTGTCGTCCGCCGCCGTGTCGCAATTTTCGAAATCCTCGGGCTTGCCCGCCATCAGCGATTCGAGGTCGCCAGGTTGGGCGCTTTGGTAATGGATCACGTGGCCGGTGTTGGCCATGGCCTGCTCGCAGTCGGCCGCTATCCGCGCGTTGGTCAAGGCGAGGCGGATCTGCGCCCGCTCGGCGATGTAGGTCAGCTCGCGCACGCGCAGCAGCGGCATGGTGCACACCACGACGCCCCCCGCCTTGAGCACGGCGAGCCAGCAGGCAGCCAGCATGGGGTTGTTGGGCCCGCGCAGCAGCACCCGGTTGCCGGGAACCACATTCAAGTCCTCCACCAGCACGTGGGCAATGCGGTTGGCGGTCGCCAGCAGTTGGCCGTAAGACCACCGGCCCCCGGGGAAGTGGAGGGCGGTACGCTCTCCCCAGCCGGCCGCGACCGCTTTGTCGAGCAGCTCCGTGGCCGCGTTCAGCCGCGGCGGATAGGCGAGCTCCGGCAGCCGCGAGAAGTCGAGGTCCGGCCACAGCTCGCGCGGCGGCAGGTGATCGCGGCAGAAGGTGTCCACGTGGGCGCTCTCAGCCATGAGCCCCTCCCAGGCCAGCGAGCATCTGGCCGGCGATGACGAGCTTCTGGATTTCGCTGGTCCCTTCGTAGATGCGCAGGGCGCGGATCTCCCGGTAGAGGCGTTCGACCGGGGAGCCGGCGACGACGCCACGGCCGCCGAGGATCTGCACGGCGGCGTCGATCACCCGCTGCGCCGCCTCGGTGGCGAAGAGCTTGGCCATGGCCGCTTCACGGGTGATGCGCTCGGCTCCGGCGTCGCGCGTCCAGGCGGCGCGATAGATCAGCAAGGCGGAGGCGTCGATCTCGCAGGCCATGTCCGCGAGCTTGCCTTGCGTGAGCTGGTGCTCTGCGAGCGGCTTGCCAAAGACGGTGCGCTGCACGGCGTGCGTGAGCGCCTCGTCGAGGGCGCGGCGCGCGAAGCCCAAGGCCGCGGCGCCGACCGTGGGGCGGAAGACGTCGAGCGTCGCCAGCGCCACCTTGAGCCCCTTCCTCACCTCTCCCACCAGCGCCGCCGCCGGCACGAAACATCTCTCGAAAGCAAGGGTTCCCAAAGGGTGCGGCGCCAGGATGTCGATCCGCTCCGTGATCCGGAGGCCCGGGTTGTCCGCCGTCACCAGGAAGGCGCCGAAGGCGCGCTCGCCGGCCTCGGGGGTACGGCAGAAAACGATGTAAAAATCGGCGAGGCCGGCGTTCGAGATCCACGTCTTGGACCCGTCGAGCACCCAACCTTCCCCATCCCGGCGAGCGGTGGACTGCATGGCGCTGACGTCCGAGCCGGCCTCGGCCTCCGAGAGGGCGAAGGCGGGGATCGCCTCGCCGGCGGCGACCCGGGGGAGCCAGGTGCGCCGCTGCTCCTCGGAGCCGAACAGGGAGAGAGGGCCGGAGCCGAGCCCCTGAAGGGCGAAGACGAAGTCAGCGAGGCCGGAGGAGCGGGCGAGCGTCTCACGGATCAGGCAGAGGGAGCGCACGTCGAGGCGCTCGCCAGTTTCGGACACGGCCCGGCGCAGCCATCCTCCTGCCCCCAGCCGGCGGACGATCTCGCGGCAAGTACCATCGAGATCCTCGTCCTCCTGCCCTGCAAGGGGCGCGATCTCCCGCCGGCACCAGCCGTCGAGATCGCGGGCGAGATCCCGGTGGGAGTCGTCGAAGAACGGCCAGGAGAGGAAGGTCGCGTCCGGCATTCAATCGCCTTGAAAGACCGGCTTCTCCCGGGCCGCGAAGGCGCGGAAGGCGCGGGCGAAATCCTCGGTCTGCATGCAGATCGCCTGCGCCTGCGCCTCGGCCTCGATGGCCTGATCGATGCCCATGTCCCATTCCTGATGAAGCTGCCGCTTGGTCATGGCGTGGGCGAAGGTGGGGCCGTGAGCGATCGAGCGGGCGAGCTCCCCGGCTTCGGCGAGGAGGCTTTCGGGAGCGACGAGTCGGTTGTAGAAACCCCAGCGCTCGGCCTCGGCAGCCTCCAGGAAGCGGCCGGTGTAGAGCAGCTCGGAGGCGCGCCCCTGGCCGATGAGGCGCGGCAGGATGGCGCAGGCCCCCATGTCCGCGCCGGAGAGCCCCACGCGCACGAAAAGGAAGGCCACCCGGCTGCGCGGCGTGCCGAGCCGCAGGTCCGAGGCCATGGCAAGGATGGCGCCTGCTCCTGCACAGATGCCATCGATGGCGGCAACGATCGGCTGCGGACAGGCGCGCATCGTCTTTACCAATTCGCCGGTGAGGCGGGTGAACTCCAGCAGGCGATCCATCCGTTTTTCGTCCCGCATCTGCACCAGCGGACCGATGATCTCGTGGACGTCGCCGCCCGAGCAGAAATTCTCGCCGGCGCCGGTCAAGACCACGGCCTTGACCTCCTCGACGTGGCGGAGGCGGTGGAAGGTGTCGGCGAGCTCGCGGTAGGAATCGAACGTGAGCGGGTTCTTGCGCTCGGGGCGATCGAGCGTGACGGTGGCGACGCGGTCCGCGACGCTCCAGCCGAAGTGCTTGGGTTGGAGGTCGGTGACGGGGATGCGGTTGTTCACGGCTCAGAGCCTCCTTGAAGACCCATCGGACGGATCGGTCGGAGCGGACCGATCCGTCGGCTTCTTCTTCCTTCTCTTGCGGTGAGGGGCCTCATATCGTGCTCGTCCCCAGCAGCTCCACCTGCTTCTGGCGGGCGAGGTTCCTCTCGAGCTGCTCTTTGCCGCTCAGGTATTGCACGGGCCAGGCTTGTTGCTTGTAGCCGAGTTGGGCCGCGGCGTGCAGCGTCCAGCTCGGATCGGCGAGATGGGGCCGGGCCAGGGCGCAGAGATCGGCGCGGCCGGCGGCGATGATCGAATTGACCTGATCGGGCTCGGTGATGTTGCCGACGGCGATGGTCGGAATGCCGGTCTCGTTGCGGATGCGGTCGGAGAGCGGCGTCTGGAACATCCGCCCATAGACGGGCCGGGCCTCGGCTGACGTCTGCCCCGCCGAAACGTGAATGATGTCGGCCCCGGCGAGGTGGAACGCGCGGGCGATCTCCACCGCTTCGGGACCGTCGACGCCGCCGGCCACCCAATCCGTGGCCGAGATGCGGACGGATGCCGGCCGTTCCTGGGGCCAGACCTCGCGCACGGCGCGGAAGACCTCGAGCGGGAAACGCAGCCGGTTCTCGAGCGCGCCGCCATAGTCGTCGGTGCGCCGGTTCGAAAGCAGGGTGATGAAACCCGAGAGGAGATAACCGTGCGCGCAGTGGAGCTCCAGCATGTCGAACCCGGCTTCGGCCGCCATCCGCGCGGCGCGAACGAACTCTTCGCGCACCCGGTCCATGTCGGCGCGGGTCATCTCGCGGGGAACCTGCAAGCCGGGCTTGAACGGTATCGCCGAGGCGGCCATCACCGGCCAGTTACCTTCCAGGAGCGGCTCGTCCATCCCCTCCCACATCAAACGGGTGGAGCCTTTGGCCCCCGAGTGACCGAGTTGAAGGCAGATCTTGGCGCGGCTCCGCTCGTGAACGAAGCGGGTGATCCGGCGCCAGGCCGCGGCGTGCTCGGGGCGGTACATGCCGGTGCAGCCGGGGCTGATGCGCCCCTCGGGGGAGACGCAGGTCATCTCCGTAATCAGGAGACCGGCGCCGCCAAGGGCACGGGCGCCGAGGTGGACGAGGTGAAAATCGTTGGGCGTGCCGTCCTCGGCGCTGTACATGTCCATGGGGGAGACGACCACCCGATTCTCCACCGTCATCCCGCGCAGGGCGAAGGGTGTGAACATCGGCGGAGGCGGCGGCTCCCCATTGCCGGCGAACCAGCGCTCGACCCCTTCGAGATAGGTGCGGTCGCGCAGGCGAAGGTTCTCGTGACTGACGCGCTGGCTACGGGTGAGCAGGCTGTAGGAGAGCTGCTCCGGGCCGAGCCGGGCGTAGCGCCGCACGTTTTCGAACCACTCCATGGAGTTGCGGGCGGCGTTCTGCAGCCGCAGCGCCTCGGTGCGCCGCTCCTCCTCGTAGGCCGGCAGCGCGGCGCCGAGATCCGGCTCCTCCTGGACGATACGAACTAGGGAGATAGCGTCCTCCATCGCGAGCTTGGTGCCGGAGCCGATCGAGAAATGGGCGGTGTGGGCCGCGTCGCCGATCAAGACCAGGTTCTCGTGCCACCAGCGGGCGCAGTGCACGCGGACGAATTGCAGCCAGGGCGCCGCGTGCTGGTGAGGCGGGACATTGGCGGCCAGCCGGTGGCCTTCGAGCCAGGGGCCGAACATCTCCTCACAGGCGGCGATCGTGGCATCGATATCCAAGCGATCGAAGCCGGCGTTGCGCCACGAGGATTCGTCGCACTCGACGATGAAGGCGGAGAGCCGGTCGCTGAAGGGGTAGGCGTGGGCCTGGAAGATCCCGTGCCGGTTCTCGACGAAGATGAACGTGAACGCATCGAAAATCCGCGTGGTCCCCAGCCAGACGTAGCGCGCCTTGCCGGCGACGAGCTCGGGACGGAAGACCTCGGCGTGCCGGCGGCGGATGGCGCTGTTCACTCCATCGGCCGCGACGATCAAGTCGGCATCCCCGAGCCCCAGGGCCGGGAGGTCCGAATCGTCGCGCACCTCGACGCCGAAGCGCAGGTCCACGCCGAGCCCGGCGGCGCGGCGCTGGAGGATCTCGAGCAGCTTGACGCGGGCGATCCCGGCGAAGCCATGCCCCCCCGAAGTGACCGTCCGCCCGCGAAAATGGACGTCGATGTCGTCCCAGCGGGCGAAGCTGGCGGAGATCTCCTGGAACGTCTCGGGATCGGCGGCCTGGAAGTTGCCGAGCGTCTGGTCGGAGAACACGACGCCCCAGCCGAAGGTGGCGCCGGCGGGGTTGCGCTCCAGCACCGTGACCTGATGGGACGGGTCTGCCTTCTTGAGCAGGAGGGCGAAATACAGGCCCGCGGGCCCGCCGCCGGCGACGGCGACTTTCATGCGGAGGCTCTCAGCGAAGACACTCTGCGTTTCACCGGCGGGATGCTAGCACAGGCACCCGAGAGGGCCGTCCCCTCAGGGCCGCGCCTCCGTCCTCTCGCCAGGCCCCACCGCCGCGATTTCCCTCGTAAAGCCAGGCTGGCATGGGTCTTGCCCTATCTTTCTCCCGTGAGAGAAGTCGCCGCGGTGCCCTTTCGGATACGCCCAAACTCAACGTCAACCCGGCACCGCAGAACGCAACGAGGTGAACCATGAAAACCACACGCATCCTGCTTTTTGCATCGCTTCTCCTGGGCACTCTGCCCACGATGGGCGCCGCCGCGACGTCGATCTCGGCAGGGCTGCACATCGGTCCGTCGGGTCATGCGCGCGTGGACGTCGGCGTCTTCTATGACGACCTGGCCTCCTATGGGCACTGGATCGAGCGCCCGCGCTACGGTTGGGTATGGACGCCGCGCGCCGTGGCCAGCTCCTGGCGCCCTTACCAGCAAGGGCACTGGGTTTGGACGGACCTCGGCTGGACCTGGATCTCCGACGAGCCCTTCGGCTGGGCGACCTATCACTACGGCCGCTGGTACGACGATCCCGACTACGGCTGGGAATGGGTCCCCGGCGAGGAGTGGGCCCCCGCCTGGGTGGACTGGCAGGAAGGGAACGATTACGTAGGCTGGGCTCCGTTGCCGCCGTCGGTTGATTTCCGGCCCGGGGTGGACCTCAGCGTTTCGCTGGCGCCCGAGGCTTTCGTCTTCGTGCCCGAGGCGCGGTTCCTCGACGGTCGCGTGGCGCGCTACGCCGTGCCGCGCTGGGATTGCGAGCGGATCTATCGCGGTACCCGCAGCTTCACCCGGTACCAGACGTTCAACAACCGTATTTTCGACGCCGGCATCCCGGTTGACCGCATACAGCGTTTCACCGGCCGTGCCGTGCCCCGCTACCAGGTAGCCGATTCGGGCTGGAACCAGCGGCACCAGGCGCGGCTGGCGCGTAACCAGGTCGCCATGTTCCGGCCGCAGGTGGAGCGGGCGCGCGTCGCGGCTCCGCCGTCGCGACCGATCACCCGGCGTGCCGTGGTCGCCGGTGCCGCGGCGGCGGCCATCGTCGCCTCGCACCACGCCTTCCGCGCCGAGCAGGCCCAGCGGGCGCCGCAGGCAGCCTTGCGCCAGCAGGAGCGGATGAACCGGCAGGCTCAAGGAAGGCTGCAACAGCAGGCCCGCCAGCAGGAACGCTCGCAGCGCCAGCAGCAGGCGAGCGCCTCACGCCAGGCTTTCGTCCAGCGCGAGCGGCAGTCTTCCCGCCAGGCCCAGCAAACCCAGCAACAGGCACGCCGGCAACAGCAGCAGGAGCGCGCCCAGCTTCAACAGCAGGAGCGCTCGCGGCGCAACGAGGCCCGGGTTCAGCAACAGGCCAGGGCCGCCCAGCAACAGGAGCGCTTTCAGCAACGGCAGCAGGCGCAGGCTCAGCAGCGGGAGCGCTTCCAGCAGCGTCAGCAGGCGCAAGCCCAGCAGCGCGAGCGCTTCGAGCAGCGCCAACAGGCCCAGGCGCAACAACAGGAGCGGAGGCAACAACAGCAGCAGAACCGCGCCGCTCAGCAACAGTTCCGCGCCCAGCGCCAGCAGGCTCAACGCCAGCAGGGGCAGCAGCAACAGCAGGCGCGAGCCCAGCGCCAGCAGCAACAGCGCGGCAACCCGGGCCAGCAGAGCAACAACCACCACCGGCGCCCTCCGCAGCAACAGTAGTCGCTCTGAAGGGGCTACCGCCCAACCGTAGCCCGGGATCGAAATCCCGGGCTACTTTCGGTGCGCCCTCACTGACAGATGGAACCTCCCCATTCCGGTTTCTCGTGTGAGCTCGACACGGCCTCGTTCGTCGTTCCCGGGTCTTGCATCTGCGGACCGCATTCGCAGAATCCGTGCTCGTCGGAGAAGTCGGAGGGAGTCCACACGATCGAACAATTCGTATGTCCCGAGCCGTTGGTTTTGATCAGGTACATGTCCTCCGGATCGCCGGCCAGTCTCGGATCGGAGCGGGTAAAACCGTTGACATAGAATCCTGGGAATCGCACGAACTCCCCAGACTCCTGCACCTGGGCGAGCGCGGTGCCGCGCTCTTCGCCACCGGAATGATCGCCAAAGAGGCGCCCGGTGCCGGCCACAGGCGTCAAAGCACCGGGACTCAAGGCGAGCATGGCGACGTCCTGGTTGCCACTCACCGTGGCGTAGCCGGCGACCGCCAGGTCTCCCGCGCTGGCGTAGCTCGTCGGGGCGAAGATCTCCTGGACGTCGGCGAAGCCCTCGTCCCCCGAGCCACTGAAGCCGTCGCCGATCACCCGCTCGGCCAGGAGGAGGTTCAGGCTCGGCCCGGTCTTGGCGGTGTAGCCTTCCGCCGTTCCACCGGCCTCCGCAATGTTGCCGACCACGACGATGTTGAGGAGCTCCGGCAACTGCCGGAGCTCGCGGATCGCCCAGAGCTCGGTGAGCCGCTCCTGCGGTAGTGGCCCCGCGTCGGGATCGTTGAAGCTCGCCATGGTGTGCAAGGGGAGAGTCATCAGCCCATTCGTGCCGTCGACGCGAACCGCCAGGCCGTCTTTCCAGCCGGTATCGGCCTGGGCACCGGCGGCGAGGACGTCTCCCACCGTCTGGTCACTGGTCGGCAGAGCCTCACTCACGGCGTTGAACCACTCCTGGTCTATGGGATGATCATCGACAGAGCCTCCTCCCCAGTTGGAGTACGTCCGGCTCCAGATCACGTTACCCTGAGGATCGGTGCGCACCAGGTAGGCGTCGGTGTCGAAGACCTTGGACACCAGGAGCTGCCGGCTGGAGCCGGCGACGATCAGGTCTCCCTGACGCGGCGAGCCGATCGGCTCGAATGCCCCGGTATCCGCCTCGATCACGTCGTTGGCGACGTCGTCGGTCGAAGCCCCGTCCAGGTCGCTCTGTGTTCTGAGCCGCTGCACCCAGGCGAGCGAGCCGTCGCAGTCGAGCTTCAGCAGAAAGACGTCGCGATCGGAGCCGATCGCCGGAGCCGTCGTGCCGGTGACCATGAAGCCCCCGCTGGAGCCGTGATGCAGCTCCCGGACGCTGGTGCCGACGTCGTCGCTGAAGTGGTCGACGTCGATCGTCCGTTGCCAGACCGCGCTTCCATTCTCCCCGACCCGGACGACGTAGACGTCGGAATCGGTACGAGCGTCGGTAGGGCGGCTGAAGCCCGCGGAGACGTAGCCGCCGCCGGGACAAACCTGCACCGGGACCGCCCCTTTGAGGGCCTGCTCGAAGTATTTATCGTGGCCATAGGCCTGCTCGAACTTGTCCACGATCGCCGCCGAGAGCCTGCTTGCCCCGGGGACGGCCGAGAGGAGGGCGAGCGCCAGCGACAGAAAGGTTTTCTTCTGGATTCTCATGGCGAGGCTCCTCAGGGGTTGACGTTCAGGGATTTGAGCAGCGACGGCGACGCCGACAGACAGACCTCGCCCACGAAGGGACTGAGCCGCGTACACTCCTTCCGGCCGGCCCATTTTCCTCCGGGCTTTCCCGGCGACTCGGCGAAGAGGACGAGATTGGACGCCGCCGGATCGAGCACCCCGGCGGCAAGAGGCAGGGGAAGGGCAGTCCAGCGACCGGTGAGGTCGAGGTGCAGCGTCAGCGGCATGTCGGTCCGTTGCCTCCCATGAACGGCCTCGATATGGAGCACGGCCGCCATCGGCAGGGCGCCGTGGACCTCGCCCGACAGAGCGCCGCCGGTATCCGTGTGCAGGACCGCCTTCGAGATCTGCTGCGTCGCCCGGGGATCGAGGGTCAGCCAATAGCGCCAGGTGCCGCAGGCGTTGTTGAAGAGCCGCGGACCGGCCAGGTTGAGAGCACGGGGGAACAGGCGGACGACGGTGCCATCCTTGGCAGGGAGCGTTTCGACGATCTCCAGGGTCAGGCTATTGGTTACTCCGTGCGGGCCTTTGACGGGCTTGGGATGACATTGTGAATCGCCCTCGCTCTTGGGCGGAAGGTACGCCTTGCACAGGTCCGCCCGGAGAGCGGGAACGCTGACCGAGAGGGCCGAAAAGGCCGAATCCGAGAGCTCGAGACTCACTCCTCCCGGCCGAAAAGGCGAAGGCGCAGGTTGCCCGGCGGCGAGCGGCGAGGCGAGGAACCAGAGGCAAAGAATTTTGAATCGACGGCGGCTCATAATGCAAACCCTCCTTGCTGATTCGAAGGCAGCCGGCCCACGAATCGTGGTGCCGGACAATGTGTGGCTCGGTACATGGAGACCAGAGGATCCGGGCTCAACGGCGAGGTGTGTTCCCTATTTTCGATTTGAGCTTGGACAATGAGTCGAGGACTTGGGCGATCGCCACGCTATGGTCGCCTTCCAGTTGGAGATAGAGCTGATAACTCTTCTGGAAGTATTCCTGGGCGCCGCGGAGATCCTCCTGGTACCATAGGGCCACCGCGTAGTTCCTCAGATCGACGGCTTCATCGGCATTGTGGGGCAGGCCGAGCTGCCCGCGCATGGCCAGCGCCCGGCGGAGAGAGTCTGCCGCTGCCGAATAGTGGTCCCGATTGAGATGCGCCATACCCAGCATGCTCAGGGTGAGGATCAGGTCTCGGTGATTGCTTCCCAGCACCCGCTCCTGAGTCTGCAGGATGTCCTGGTAGAGAGCCTCCGCCTTGGCATACTCACCCAGATCGAGAAGGACCGAGCCGAGATTCCTCTCCGTGCTGAGGGTATCCGGATGGTCGGCGCCCAGTAGCGGCTTGTCGATGTCCAGGGCTTCCTGGTAGTGCTGCCGGGCCTCCGCCAAATGCTCCTGCCGCTGTTCCAGGTTCGCCAGGTTGTTGAGGCTGACCGCCAGCTCTTTCCGGCCCCGGGGCCCCGCCTGGCGGCCGATAGCCTCCGCCCTGTGCAACGAGCCGGCGGCCTCCTGAAAGCGTTTCATCTCGATCAGCTCGGCCCCCAAGCCGTTCAAATCATCGGCCAGAGAGGGATCCCGAGGTCCCAACTGCCGCTCCTTGATGGCGATCGAGTCTAGGTAATGCCGCCGGCTGGCGTCGTAGTGCCCCTGGTGGTAGGTCATGTGGCCCAGGAGGGTGAGGATCTTGGCCTTGCCGAGCTGGCTCTCGCGGTCGCCTCGCCACGGCTCGCGTAAGGCGAGAGCGCTCTCCAGCAGCTTCTGGGCCTGATCGTAAAGACCCAGATTCCCATAGACGTCGGCGATCTCGTAGAGGAGATCGGCTCGTGTCCCCGCGTCGAAACCAGCCGCACCTCCTGGCATCGGCGCCCAGCTTGGTGAGCGCTCGCCGCCCGCGAGCAACTGCTTCGCACCCTCGTCGAGGATCTGGAGGACGGTGAGTTTCTCACCCCGGTTCTGCTGCGGATCGGAGCTGCGGAACAGCCCCTTCAGGAAGCCGGCAAGGGCCTCGGCTTTACGGCGCTGCTCGTCCGCCTGGAGGCGCTGCTCCTCGGCGAGCCTGAGCGCGCGCTCGCTCGTATACCAAAGATAACCCGCGATCCCCGCGAAGACGGCGACCGACAGCATGAGCGCCGAAGCCAGCTTCTGACGCATCAGCGTGCGCCCCAACCGATAGCGGAGAGTGGGAGGGCGAGCCTTCACCGGCCGCTGCTCGAGGTGGCGCTCGACGTCCTCGGCCAGGGCGGCCGCGGTGGCGTAACGCCGCTGCGGCTCGTGTTCCAGGGCCTTGCCGGCGATGGTGTCGAGGTCGCCCTGCAAACGGCGGGCTAGCTTGTGGTCGCCGTCGAGCCCGCGCACGGCCTGGCTCGGAAGGCGCTCGGCCCGGCCCGCCCCCAACAGCTTGCCGACGGCGACGGGATTCTGCCCCACCAGCAGCTCGTAGAGGAGGATGCCCAGACCATAGACGTCTGTCGCCGTGGTCACCGGCTCCCCCGCCAACTGCTCGGGGCTCGCGTAGTCAGGAGTCATGGGCTGCCGGTGGGCATGGGTCAGCTCGGAGAGCCCCGCGAACGCCGGGGGGGCGAGCAGCTTGGCGATGCCGAAGTCCAGGAGCTTCGGCTCGCCGTCGCGGTCCAGCAGGAGGTTCCCCGGCTTGATGTCGCGGTGGACGATCAGGTTCTGGTGCGCGAACTGGACCGCGGAGCAGACCTTGACGAACAGCCGCAGCCGGGCTTCGACGCTGAGCTTCTTCTCCTGCGCATAGACGGTGATCGGCCGCCCGGCGACGTACTCCATGACGAAATAGGGGCGGCCGTCCTGCGTCGAGCCGCCATCGATGAGACGGGCGATGTTGGGATGGGCGAGCCCGGCGAGGATCTTCCGCTCATGGACGAAGCGGCGGACGATGTCGTCCGTGTCCATCCCCCGCTTGACCAGCTTGACGGCCACCCGCTGCTGGTAGGCCTCGTCGTCGCGTACCGCCAGGTAGACGGCGCCCATGCCCCCGCGTCCCAACTCGGAGAGGATGCGATAGGGCCCGATGCGCAGGCCCACCACCGCCGTCTGGAGGAGCTCCCGTGGCAGGTCGGGGGGCGTGGCCCCCAGGCCGTCCTCGCTCTGGTCGAAGGCGGCGACGAGCTCGCGGACCTCATCGGCCAGGAAAGGCTCGCCGGGCAGGGTCTCGGCCAGCCAGGCCTCCCGCATCGCGGGAGGAACCGCGAGCACGGTGGTGAAGACCTCCTTGATGCGGCGCCAGCGCTCGTCGAGCTCCATCGTTCAACTTCGCAGGCAGGAGGCACGGCGCCATGCCGGCCGCCTGCCAAGCCTTGGCCTCCGCAGGTGAGCCTGATCGTAGATTCGCATCGAGGGCTGGGGTGAATTCTACCGAATCTCCGGCGCAAAGTCGCGGCCGGCCGTTTTCGCATAGAGTCTCCCGCTGGCCACTCAGGGCCGAGACCCGAGGAGAGACTCCCGATGCCGACCGACGCGGCGCTTCTCGCCGGTGTGCCGTTCTTCCAGTACCTCGACGACGCGGAGCGCGAGAGCCTCGCCCGCCAGATCGACGACGTGCGCGTCCCGGCCGGCCAGCTCGTCTTCCAGATCAACGATCCGGGCGGCACCATGTTCGTCATCCGCCAGGGCTCGGTCGAGGTCTTCTTCAAAGACGACACGGGCGAGCGCATCGTCCTCGAAAGCCCGGGGCCGGGGGAAGTCTTCGGCGAGCTCTCCTTCCTGGACGGCGGCGCCCGCAGCGCCTCGGTGGTGGTGATCGAGGACCTCGAGGCGCTGGCCGTGGACCGCGACGACCTCGAACACCTCTTCCGCATCCACCCCGAAGCGGGGCTGGACATCATCACCGCCATGGGCGCCCGTCTGCGCCGCACCGTGGAGTTGCTGCGCCACACCACCTCGCGCAACGTCAACACCGAGGTCGAGGACCGCCGCACGACGGTGGAACGGGCGGCGGACTGGATCTCCGAGTTCTCGGGCTCCATTCCGTTCCTGCTGATCCACGTCGTGTTCTTCGCCGTCTGGATCCTGCTCAACGTCAACTGGCTGCCAGGCTGGAAGCCGCCGCTGTTCGACCCCTTCCCCTTCGGCCTGCTGACCATGGTGGTGTCGCTCGAAGCCATCATCCTCTCCGTCTTCGTGCTCCTGAGCCAGACCCGCCAGGCGGCAAAGGACCGCATCCGCGGCGACATCGAGTACGACGTCAACCTCAAAGCCGAGCTCGAGATCGCCCACCTGCACGAGAAGGTGGACCGGCTGCACGCGGAGTCGGTGCGGCGGCTGGAGGAGCTGCAGCGGCAGGTCAAGGCGCCGGTTGACCCACCCGGTGGACGAAGTTAGAATTTTGGGATTCCATCAGGCTAACGCCGGGAGCCCTGCCGATGCCCTGCATCTACCAGCACGATTTCTTCGTCAGTTATCCCAACATGCCCGAGGCAAACCTCTTGACCGAGTTCGTCGAGGAGCTGGTCAAAACCATCAAGTTCCTGCGCGTTGGGGACAAATTGCCCGTGCCCGTCTACATCGACAAAGACCGCCTCATGCCCGGCTTCCGTTGGAAGCCTGAGCTCTCGCGGGCGCTGTGCCACAGCCGTGCCATGCTCGCCGTCTACACAGATGCTTACTTCTCCAGCGTCTACTGTCTGAGTGAGTGGAACGCGATGATCGACCTCGAGCTCAAGCGCCTTGGCAAACCGGCGCACAGCATGATCATCCCGATCCTGCTGCGGGCCACGGAGGACGACAATGGCAAACCCATCCTGCCGGAGATGATGAAAGAGCTTCAGTACGAGGATTTCCGCTCCATCCTCGCTCCCAAACAGCAGTTCACCAGCATCAGAGTACGGCAGAAAGTCGACGTGCTGTTGAAGCGGATCAACGATCTGCGCAGACAGTCGCAAGATCCCAAGGTGGACTGCGACACCTACGAAATCGTGGTCCCCGCCGCGGCCCTTCCTCCACCTCAGGAAGCCTTCGGCGGCGGCTGGGCGAGCTGACATGACTGCGCCGCCACCTGGAAAGATCATCACCTTCTACTCCTACAAGGGTGGCACCGGCCGCTCGATGGCCCTCGCCAACGTTGGCTATCTGCTGGCCGAGACGTTGCCGCCAGGCAGCCGCGGCGTCCTGATGATCGATTGGGATCTCGAAGCCCCTGGCCTTCACCGCTACTTCGAGGACAGCCTCAAGAATGCCTCGCGTACCGCACAACGGTCCGGCATTCGCTCGCTCACTCTGCAGCCTGGCTTGATCGACTTCTTCGAGTCTACGGCCTCCCTGTACGGCCAGCAGGATTCCGAAACTCCGGGCGCGGATGCCGGTGAGTTGGAAGCCAAGCGGGCCAAGAGCCGCGTCCAGGCGCTCGCGAGCTTCCCGGCGCACGTGCTGGCGACGGACTTCGACAACCTCGCGATCCTCAAAGCCGGCCGGTTCGACGACCAATATCCCGAGCGGATCCGTAAGTTCGACTGGGAGCTCTTCCATCGCCAGGACCCCGGCTTCTTCCGGGAATTCCGCCAGTTCCTCATGGAGAAGTACGACTACGTCCTGATCGATTCGCGCACCGGGCTGACCGATACCAGCGGCATCTGCGTACGGCAGATGCCGGAAAAGCTCGTCCTCGTCTTCGTCCCCAACAACCAGAACGTCGACGGCGTCCTCGACGTGGCGCGGCGAGTCCGGCGTTTCCGTATCGGCTCCTCGGACCTGAGACCGTTGACGAGCTTTCCCCTCGCCTCACGGATCGACGGCACCAACGAGCGGCTGCGGGTCACCTGGCGCAACGGGGGAAAGTTGGATGGCGATGAGATCCCCGGCTATCAGAAGGTCTTCGAGGACCTGTTCAAAAACCTCTACGAGCTCGACGAGTGCGACCTGGGGGCCTATTTCGACGCCACCCAGATCAAACACGACAGCGATTACGCCTATGGCGAGAAGATCGCGGCGCGGCGCGGAACGACCGACAGGCTCTCCCTGGGATATGCCTTCGCCAACTTCACCCAAAGGCTGACCACGCTCTCCGTACCTTGGGAATCACTTCCCGAAGAGCAGGACATCGAGACCGCCAAACGCCGCGAGCAGGCCGCCAGCGCCCGAGAGGAGAAGGCGCGCTGGAAAGTGAGGCTCCTCAGTATTATCTCGGTCTCGATCGCGTTACTGGGCCTCGTCGCCACGGTTCTCTCCTGGGTTTGGGGGTACGGCAAGTCGCGGGAAACCGCCGTGCTGGCCACGGCCAAGGCGGCCTCGGATCCCCTGGAACAGGCTCTGCTGCTGACGGAGCTCGAGGATTCCTCTCCCCCGGCAGG
This sequence comes from Thermoanaerobaculia bacterium, assembly GCA_036275055.1. Lineage (GTDB taxonomy): Bacteria > Acidobacteriota > Thermoanaerobaculia > Multivoradales > UBA5704 > DATARR01. The sequence continues at coordinate 3,289 of DASUEN010000308.1, read as the reverse complement.
CGGAGTCGAGCTCGCGCGCCAGGTCGCTGCCCTTTCTTTACCAATGCTAGTCCTTCGGGGCCATACAGGGGCCGTCGACGACGTATCCTTCTCTCCCGACGGCTCGCGGATCGCCACCGCCTCGGCCGATGGTACAGCCCGGGTCTGGAAGGCTGACGGAACCGGTGAGCCGTTGGTGCTCAGGAGTTCCTTTAGGCGGCCTTTGACGACCGTCGCATGGAGTCCACACTGGAATCATCCCGGAGAGAAAGAAAGCCTTCTCACCGCCTCTACCTTCGAAGTAGGTCTCTGGGATTGGCAAGCCCATAGTAGCGGCTATCCGGTACTATACCGGTTAGATCGTATAATCACAGCAGCGTTCAACCCGAACGGTCAAGTCCTCGTCGTTGGTAGTCAAGGATTGCAGAACTTCGGCGGAAAGCCTAGCGAACGAGTTGTCCGACTTAGGTCAGGCATTTTGAGAGCGCGGTTCGGATTGAACGGGACAGTCCTCGCGACATCGTCACAATATGGAGCCGAGGTCTGGAATCTTGAGAATGGTCACGTCACGTTGATAAATCAATTGCCGGACCTGCCAGTTGAAACCCTAGCTATTTCCCCGAGCGGCCGTTATCTGGTGACCTCGTCTGGGACTACGACAAAGTTATGGGATCTTCAGCCTAAGAGCCCCCAAGTGCTTTGGGGCCCCGACCGCAGTGGCTCTGTTGAGGCGATTTCGTTCAGCCCTGACAGTCGGCTCCTTGCTCTGGGAGGCTCAGACGGAACCACAAGTGTCTACACCCTCTCAGGGAGCTCTTCAACCGCGACCATGCGCGGGCACGGCGGAGCTGTCTGGTCCGTCGCCTTCAGCCCTGACAGCAAGCTGCTCGCCACTGCCTCCACCGACAAGACGGTGCGGCTGTGGAACCTCGCCTGGCAGCCACCAGGCTCGAATCTCGACTGGAAAGGGCTCCTCAAGTACCTTCGCGAAGAGACCAAAGCTTGCCTATCCGCCGAGCAGCGATCGCGGCTCCTCTCCGAGACACGGAAAGAGGCCTATGAAAAATACGCCGCCTGCGAGCACCGCTACGGCCGTACGGCTCTTCCCCAGACCTCGAATTCGAAGGCGAGCCCATAACGGGTGTTTGGAAAACGCATCCTGAATCCGGTCGGGCCTGCACTTCGCGGTATTCAAGGCTACACTCGTTGCAATCGACGTAGCTGATGCGGCAAATTACACATAATTCGCCGCGTCGATCACGTATATTGCCGCATCAATCATATCTTACGCTGCATTCGACATGTCATTTGCCACATCTACCATCCAGATTGCCACGTCTGGCAGACCAAGCACCGCAACGAACGGGGCCGATCTTCCGCCGGCCTCGATTTTTACCGCAACGGGCACGCCCGGCCCGACGACGGACTGATACTTTGCGACATATGGCGCAATCTTCTCGGCATAAAACCCACATTTTGCGGTAAATTACTGAGAGGTCGTGTCATTTTGACGATCATATACCGCGAAGAATCTACCATTCACTGCGAAGAGAGCTTCAACTACCGCGTCGAGCGTGGCCTGTCAGTCATCGGGCGCTCTCCGTGCCTCAGCGGACGTGGCATTTGCCGCATGTGCCACGCCCGAGAACAGACCGGGCAGGAATGTTGCGGCACTCGGCCGTAATTCTCTCGTATCGGGTGAGCCAATCGCCGCGAGTGGTGCGTCGTTTCCCGCGAAGAGCCTATCCTTTGCGGTAAATAGCGAGACGAATGCCGCGTAGGATGAAGACGTTGCGGCACTCCGGTGGGCCATAGGCGCTAACTTTGCCGCGGAGAGCGCCGCCCACCCAAGACCCTCATCACCCCGTCCCTCTTCTCCCGCCCCCCCAGCCCCCCTCACCGGGAGAAGAGGGAGCCCCCACCCAACAGCAAGAACGGTTCGGCCAGGTTCCCCTCTCCCGGGGAGGGGGATGGGGGGGCGGGAGAGGGGTAGGGGTGAGGGCGGCTGCGACTCTGATGTAGCCCGGGATTGAAATCCCGGGCTACCGACGGTAGTCCCTACGGGACCCAAGAAAAACGAAACCGCGGCCAGGACCGCGCGGCTCAATTGCAGGGGAAGGAGTTGATCTCGGAGTAGGCCGTGATCCGACCCCAGCCGCCGGAATTGCCGATGCAGTAGTAACGGTAGCCGACGACGTTGTCGTGCGCGGCATCGTCGTAGTAGGTGAAGTCGTGGCCGGTCTTCGTCATCACGGCCCGCGAGGCGCTGGGCAAGCCGAGCAGCAGCACGAGAGCGAAGGCGCCCACCAGGGCGAGAGCGAAGAGCGGACGGCGGTGGGAACGGAGGGACTGGAGCATCGGGAGCCTCCTTGCGAAGCGGGCCGAAACCCGCGGGTTGACCTGCCCCACGGGGAGGCCCGGCGGGACCCGGGCGGCTCCCCCAAGAATAGGGTGCCGCCGGGGGCCGCGAGCGAGTCAACCGGGCTTCAATGCCCCGGCCGGCGGATGTCGCTGGGGAAACGCGGGTCGATCTCGTAGTCGATGAACTGGCCGCTGAAACCGGTGACCGCGAGGAGCTGCCCCGGGGCCAGGCCGGCGACGCTGATGCCGGTGCCGACGTTGATGAACACCCGGATCTCGCCCGAGCCGTCGTTGACGAACACCTTCTGGCCGAAGGGCGTGTCGTCCTCCAGACGGGTGATGCGGCCGATCACCTGGACGATCCGCCCCTCCGTCAGCTCGCCGATGGCGCCGGTCGGAACCCAGATCGGAGCGACCGCGGCTCCCCGTCCATGGGTGCTCACGTCGCCGTCACTCAGCGGGATGATGACGAGCAGGCCGCCGCTGTCCGTGAGCGTCCCGGTGACCCGCGCCTGCTGGCGGAGGGTCAGCCCGAGGTTGTCGGCCATACTGACGTAGATGCCGGCCGTAAAGTCCTGTACGGCGAACCCTTCGTCGAAGAAGCTGGAAGCGAAAACGCCGGAGGGGACGGTGACCGAGCCCTCGACGGTGACCACGGTACCCAGCGGCAGATGGCGGGCCGCGGCGATGGGGAGGACGTGCGGACCGGCGGCTACGGCATGAGCCGGCACCAGGAGGATCGCCAGGGAAGCGAGGAAGGCTGCTGCGACGAGGACGCGGACGGATCTCGAGACTGAATGCATGTGGATCTCCTTTGACCTTCGGTTGCGACGCGAAGTGAGCCGGCGCTCGGAGCCCAAGCGACCGGTACGAGGAGTCTACAGTCAAAAGATAACGGAATCCATTACGCACGAAGATGGAGCGAGGCAAATAACTGTATTGCGCGCCT
>DASUEN010000307.1:0-12748 GCA_036275055.1 Thermoanaerobaculia bacterium | reverse complement strand
TCGAGCCCGCCGACCATCACGGCGTGGTCCACGAGATCGATCATGGCGCCGGGGCCGTTGGTGCGCACCACCTGGCTGCGCCGCACGGTGCCGGCGGGCCGCTGGTAGGCGACGGGCTTGGCGAAACCCGGACCTCCCCGGCGCGGCGGACGCCCGGCCATCAGCCCTTTCCTCCCAGCCGGCTGCGCAGCCAGAGGTGCGTGGAGGGTTCCACCTCCCGCATCGAAGTGGGAGCCGTGAACAGCTTCGCCTCCGGGGGCGCCTGCGCCTCCGGCCGGTCGAGCACCTGGCGCAGCAGCGTGCGGTCCGCCGCGGACCTGTCGCGATCCCACGGCCCGTAGACTCTCCGGTAGCCGCCGTCGGCCGCGATCTGCGCCAGCCGCTCCCAGGCGTCCACCAGGCCTTGAGCGCGCACGGTCAAGCTGGCTCTCGCGGCATCGCTTTGCCCTGGCGTGAGGCCCGGCTGGTGCGCACCCCTCGCCGCCAGATCGCGCACCGCCTCGCCGGCACTCTCGAGGTGCTCGCGGATGTGCATGGCCGCGGCGGACGGCGTGAGCGCCGGATCGTTCTGCCGCGCCATGGCGAGTAGCGTGCCGGCGAGGCCGCGATCGAGCGCCGGACCCGAGAACGGTGTCAGGCTCGACACTTCCACAAAGCGGTAGAAGCTCTCGTGATAGGCCGGAAACCGCTCGTAGTGAGACCGGTCGCGCGGCTTGTGCAGATTGAAGCAGGTGACGACCAGCCCCGGCCTTTCCTTCTGCCGGCCCACCCGGCTGGAGGCCTGAATGTACTCGCTCGTCGACTTCGGCTGTCCCGCGACGACCATCAGGCCCAGGCGGTCGATGTCGAGGCCGACGGAGATCATGTTGGTCGCCAGCACCACGTCCACGTGCTCGGCATGGCGGAAGGGGTGAGCGAGGCGAGCCTTGGCGCTCTTGATGCTGCCCACGTCCTCGCGGCTGGTCAGCTCCAGGGGCTCGGGCGTCACCTTGCGGTCGCGGAACCAGGGGTTCGGCCCCGTGGAGCCTTCCGGCCGGCGGTCCTCGGCCTTGTCGCAGCGGGTGCGGACCTCGTCCTCCACCAGCCGCCGCATCCCTCCGAGCTCACGCAGACTGTTGAAGTAGCCCACCAGGGTCATCCAGGCGTCGGCCGGCTGGCCCTCCGGTCCCTTGGGATCGTAGAGCGCGTTCGCGGCGGCGAGCAGCGCGACGTAGACGCGTAGCAGGATGGCCTTCATGGCGCGGCCCGTGGCGGCGACTCCCACGTAGAGCCGGCCGGGCGCGTCGTGATCCACGCGGGCGAACCAGGTCTCGCCGTCGTCCACACCGGCGGCGGAAAGATCGCCGTCCTCTCGCGCCCGAAGAGGGAGCGGATCTGCTCCCGCGCCCGCCGCACCGTGGCGGTGGAGGCCAGAATCTTGGGCCGCACCACCGTGCCGTCCTCCAGCCCGCGCAGACAGAGCGCCTCCACTGCCGTCTCATAGAGGCCGGTCATGGTGCCGAGGGGGCCGGAGATGAGGTGAAGCTCATCTTGCACGATCAGCTCCGGCGGCAGCAGGCCCTCCGGGAGGGCCGTGCGGGCTCTCTGCGGAATCATGCCGAGCGCAGCGTCCACTGGTCCATAGAGGCTCCGGCCGTCGCGGGCCAGGGCGCGGCCGAAGAGCAGCCCGACCTCGCCGCGCCAGGGGAGCATGGCGAGCTTGTCCACCGTGGCGATCAGGAACGCCGGCAGCTCGCGATAGATCTGCTCGTCCACGAAGAGCACCGGCAGCCCCTCGGGGAAACGGCCGGGAGCGAAGTCGCAGAGGTGATTGCTGCAGCCCACGATCACCTGTCGCGGCGTCTCGCGCGGCTCCAGGGTCAGGCTGTCCCGGCCGAGCGGCTCCGAGCACCAGGGGCAGACCGTCAGGGGAAAGGGGCTCGGGAACCGGGCCGAGGAGCTGTTCTTGTAGTCGAGAATCTGCGTCTTTGCATCCTCCAGCTTGTTGGGCGTGGCGCTTCCGCCCACCCAGAGGCCAGCGGCGAAGCGCACGGTGCCCATGCGGGCCGGGTCCTCCCGCCGCAGAACCTCCAGGGCACAGACCAGAGTCGCCGCCCGAGAAAGCTGATCGAGCGTCAGCAGCCGCAGGGTGTAGCGCAGGATCACGGCCACGCCGAGGCCGGCGTCCGGTCGCTGCTGGCCCCGCATGCGGCGCAGCAGCAGCACAAAGGCGATGACGCCCAGGTAGGCCTCCGTCTTGCCGCCACCCGTGGGAAAGAAGATCAGCTCCACGTCGTCCCGGTCCTCCCGGCGCGGATCGTCCAGGGCCGGCAGATTGAGCAGGAGAAAAGCGAGCTGAAACAGAAACCAGTGTGGCGCCGAGCCGTCTGCGTAGCGCTCCGGGCTGCGCTTGCGCGCCGAGAGCGCCATGGCCCGGTTGGCCAGCCGGAAGGCGTGGCGCACCTCGGCGCTCCGTGCGAGGAGGTCGATGCCCTCGGCGATGCGCCGGCAGGCCCGCGCGGCCTCGTCCATCAGCTCGTCGCGGGTGGCCCGGCGGCTGGAATCGCTTCCGGGATCGATTTCGCGCCGCCCCGCGATCCAGGCGCCGTAGGCGGCGGGAATCGGCTCCAGGGCCCGGCGGAGGTCCTCGGGATTCTCCAGTCCGGCCAGCTCTTCCATATTCGTGATTCCTACCGCCGGGCCGGTGATCACCCGGGGTACCTCGGCGCAGGGAATCCAGGCCGTCCGCACCGTCGTGACCGGCCCGTCCTCCGGCAGATCGGCGGCTACGGAGACGCCGTGCCCCACCGCATACTCGCAGCGGTCGCGGAACTGGAGATCGGCTACCCGGGCATCCCAATCGGCCGCGCCGCCGTCCGCGCGATTGGGGCGGGCTACGATCCCCTTCGCACAGGTGATCTCCAGAGCCCCCTGAAAGAGGCATCGCTCATCTTGGGGGCCACTGGGAAAAGGCTGGCGGCCGTTGACCAGGAAGAGCGCCAGGGCGCGCGTCCCCTGGTGGGGAATGTCCACCGTCTCCAGCTTTCCCGAGAGGTAGACCCCGTCTGCGGTGACGGCCACTCCGGCGGCAATCCGCTTCGCATCCAGCGGAACCTCCAGGGAGACCGGAGGCCGCTTCACCCGGCGCCAGACTCGCTTCGGGAGCCGGCCCTCGTCGGCCTCGCCGTCCTCGGGCTGATACTCGGCCCAGGTGACGCGGATACGTACGGTGTCGGTCGCCGGCCCGGGCGGCAGAAGGACGGAGAGGCCCATGGAAGCGGGAAGCCGGTTCTTCTGCTTGGGCTCGGTTTCGCGCTCCGTGCCGCCCGACTCCTCGTCATGATCGTCCTCGGTGCCGAGCTCCTCCTCCGCAGTGGGGTCCTGGAGCTCCACCGGATCGCGTCCGCCCTGGGGAGCGAGAAACCCGGTGAGATACCACCGCGACGGCGGCAGCCGCAGCACCTCCTCCCCGGTTTCCGGGTCGAAGGGGCCGATCACATCGGCTTCAAGGGCGCGCACGAGCCTCGCGCGAAGATCCGAATTCGCCATGCAGACAGCTCCTTCTCTCCTCGTTTCAGCAAAAGAATAGCAGGGTCCACCCGTCCACCCCATCGGCGCTAACTTAACGCGTGTCTGAGAGGTCCCCCACCCAAGACCCTCATCACCCTGGCCCTCTTCTCCCGACCCCTCGGCCCCCCTCGCCGGGAGAAGAGGGAGAACCGCCAGACCGCCCTAACCGAGCCCCCTCTCCCGGGGCGGTGGATGGGGTGGTCGGGAGAAGGGCAGGGGTGAGGGTCTTGGGCGGGGGGAAACTCTAAGGACCGGCCACTCTTTTCTCAAGAGACAGGCTCATCCGAACAACGTACACGGCCATCGCCTTGATGGGCACACTCTTGCTCCCGATGGACAGGTCTATCCGCGGAATGGCCGCTCACCTCGGCTCGATGGCCGCTCATTTCGGCTCAATCGACGTACACCTCGTCTCGATGGACACACACTTTTCCGGAATGGACACACACATCGGCGCGATGGACGTGTCCATCGGCCCGATATGTCGGTCCAACGGCTAAAGTGCCACGTCCATCGCGCCGATATGTCGGTCCAACGGCTAAAATGCCGTGTCCATCGCGCTGATGTGTCGGTCCATTCCGGAAAAGTGTGTGTCCATCGAGACGATATGTCGGTCCATCGGCTAAAGTGCCGTGTCCATCGAGCCGATGTGTCGGTCCAACGGCTAAAATGCCGTGTCCATCGTGACGATGTGGAGTCGCATCGGCCTAATCCAGCAGAGATCCCTGGGCGCCGTCATCCTTCGCCTTGCGTCCGCGCTTCGTCGCAGCCTTGACCGGCTTCGCGGGGATCTGCCGCTTCTCCTCTTCGGCCCTCTGGGCGTTGAGAACGAAGAGGCGGTCGATCACCTCGTCCTCGAAGGCTTCGAGAGCGCGGCGCTCGGCGTCCGTGGTCGGGGTGCCGTACGGCGGGACCGGAATGTCGTCCCACCCATAGGCGGCGAGCACGGCGCGGTCCATCTCCTCGTGCAGTTGCCGTAGCTCCTCGATGCGTGGATCGTGGCAGTCGGGGTCCTTGAGGAGGTTGTAGGTGGTGGTCAGGCCCTGCTGGGTGTCCAGCATGAACTTCGCACGGGTGTCGTAGAGGCGCTGGCCGATGTCTTCCAGGGAGGGGATGACCGTGCTTGGGTTGGGGTGGGGGAAGGGGAACGTCTGGAAGCAGTCTGACGGAGTGTAGCTGAGATCCTCACGCATGGTGGCCGAGAGCAGCCGAGCCCAGGGTTCGTGTACCCGAGCCTGAAGGACGGCAAAGGGGGTGAAATAACTGAGCGGAAAAATAACTAGGTTGTGAGTAAAGATACGGTCTGTTGGTTGGAACGCAAATACCAAGTGCTTGGTTACCTGAGAAACAGCCAAGCAACGAGGAAGCCCACCAAGAGCAAACCTTAACTCTGGCCGCGAACGCCAGAACTGCCACCATGGCGCTTGAGCTACTTCGCGAGACTTGGTCATGCGTTCTGGTTTAACAAGCCTGTCTATCCTCTCCATCAGGAGAGGCCATTCGTGAGCTTCATTTTCGGTCATATCGCCAAAGAAAATTACGTAACGATGAGAGTTCTGGCTGAACGAGCTGTTCAGTTCCTCGCCGCCTAAATATGGAAAGATATGCTGTGCATTGCGAGGATCCTTTGCTACGAGAGCATCTCGCTCTGCTTTTTGGAGAACAAATCCCTCGCCGTACGCTTTGAATCCGATAAAACTCGAAGTCTCATTGATTGCAAGGGGTCTTGGGTCAGGTCGCTCAGGCTTGGGCCGCAGGCGAGAGTTGATAGTCGGCACTTCCTTTTCATCCAGTCTCCGAGTCGTCAGTCCGTTCTTAACGGCACCTCGTGCAAGATGGACTACCGCTACGGCGACGCTCGCAGCTCCTGGCCAAGCCATACTTCGGATAGCAATATAGATTTCGAAGTGTTTCTCGATTAGATATTGTAGGCCGCTCCGCCTGCTATCCCCCTGCGCTATGGTATTAGTGGCGATTAAACCTATCGCTCCGTGCTGACCAAGCAGGTAGGCCGAGCGTCGAAAGAAATGTGGGCAAATGTCCGATTTTCCTCTAGAGCTGGGATGCACCATGAAAAGCCAATCTCTGTATTCGCCGCCAAAAGTTGCCGAAATCTGACTCTGTCCCATAAACGGCGGATTTCCCAGGAACGCATCCATCCACGCCGCCCCGTTCAACCGGCCACCATCCAGAGGGTCCGGCCGCTCCGCGTAGAACACCTCCGGAAACTCGATCATCCAGTGAAACACCGGAATCCGCTCCCGGATCTCGTTCTGCATGACGATCAGCTCGGCTGGAATCTCCCTTCCTCCGGCCTTCAGCCACTCGGTGACCCACTGCAACCGGCGCCCGAGCTCCTTCTGTCGCTCGCGATCGTTCTCGGCCGCGAAGAAGGCGCCGACGATCAGGTCCGCGATGAGGCGGACGCGGAGAAGAGCGTCTTCCGCGTCGTGGAGAAGCCACTCTTTCTCCCGCTGGGCCCATGGGGACGGGTCCGCCGCCAGCTCCTGGATCTTGCGGCGCTCGACGATCGCCTCCTCCAGGGCCACGGTCAGCTCGTCCGTCGCGAAATCGATCTGCGCCGTCGGCTGCCAGTGGAACCCTTGAATCTGCTCGAAAGTCAGGCCGACCAGCGAATCTCCCCAGCGCAGCGCGTGATCGAGAAAGGTGAACGGAAGATCGCGGGCCATCGTCTCCAGCCAGAGCGAGAGCTTGGCGAGGCCGACCGCCAGCTGGTTCTTGTCCACACCGTAGAGACACGTCTGGGCTACCAGACGGCGGGCGTGGAGGTTCACGTCCTCATGAGGCGAGGCTACCAGCTCGGAGCGGCCCTCGCGAGTCCACGCGGCCACGAGCTGATCGGCGAGAAAACGGCAGGCTTCCACCAGGAACGCCCCGGACCCCATGGCGGGATCGCAGACGCGCAACGAGAGGATCAGCTCGGACGGTGGCTCCGGCCCCATCGCCGCCAGCAGAGGCTCCAGCGTGCGGCGGACGATGGGCGCCGTGAGGCTCTTCGGCGTGTAGTGGCTGCTCGTGCGGCGGCGCTCCTCGCCGGGCTGAATGACGAGCTGGTCCGGACGCGCCCGCGTGGTGCTCTTCACCCGCACCGTCTCCAGGGCCGCGAGCACCTCCTCCGGGCTCTTGGCAGCCTGGACAGCGGCGGCGAGCTTCTCGGCCTGCGCCTTCGGCAGGCCGGTCGCCTCCTGCAACCACCTGGCGCGGCGCGACGCCGGCGGCTCGAGCACCTCCTCGGCGGTCAGCCAGACGCGGTCCGGACGCACGCAGACCGCTGGATGGTAGACGCGCAGCACGTGGTAGCCCATGAGGCGCTCGTAGACGCTGCCGATCTGCTCGACGTCGAGGGAGCTGTAGGAGAGGCGCTGCCCCCCGAGAAAGACGAGCTTGCGGAGGACTTCGAAGATCGTGCCGTCGTCGATCGAGGGGACGCGCACCGCGGCGCGGCGCTCGGGGTCGACCGGCGCGCTGCTGCCGGAGGACCAGCCTTCGAGAAAGGAGTAGGCGTCGGGATCGAAAAGCTCGCCACGCCGCGGCGGCAGATGCAGATCGTCATGGTGAACGCCATGGTAGACGGCGCGAAACAGGGCCAGCAGGCGATCCCAGGAGCCGAAGCGGCGGGCCATGGAGTCGGGATGAAGCCCGGCGTCGTTCTGGAGCTGCTCGAAGAGGCCGAAGACGCTCAGGTGTCCCTGATAGAGAGGATGTTCGACGGGAAGCAGCCCCTTGTCCTCGGCATAGAGCAGGACGACCAGGCGGAGGAGAACGGTGAGAAGGCCGCCATAGAGATGGTCGTCTTCGACGCGGGCGGCTTCGTTGAGGAGATTGGAGCCATCGCGCTCAGCGGCGGCCTCGAAGCCATGCAGAAGGATGTCGAGGGCCTGAAAGACCTGCTCGGCCAGCTCGTTGGTGACGTTGGCCTGGCGCCGGCGGCTGTCCGCCAGAAGAGCCGGGAGCTGGTGCTCGCGGGCGACGGAGAAGAACCGCCGCACGGAGAGCAGCATGACGAACGCGTCGAGAAGGGGCCGGCCGCCGACCGAGGCCATGTCGTTGAGGCGGAACGTGAGGGAGCCGCTCGATTCGCCATGAGGCGCATAGATTAGCCGCACCTCGCGGCGGTTGGTCAGCAACCCGATGGGGACGCGGACATGGCGCAGCAGGCGGTCGAACTTGGCGGCCGGAGGATAGTCCCAAGGGCCGGTGACGGTCTCGGCCTTATCGAGGGGAAGGCCCTCGGGAAGATCGAGGACGAGCATCCCATACCCACCCCCGGCAAGGCTCGCCGGAGTCTCCGCCTCCGAGAGGCCGCTCGCCTCCTCGGAGGGGGCCGCGTCGCGTTTCCGTAGAGCGAGAGTCGGAACGAGCGTCTGGCGGCCCTCGGGGACATACAAGCTGAGCTCCGGAGGCAGGGCGTCCCCGGAGTCGAACAGGTCGGGAGTAAGCCCGAGGAGCCCCGCCAGGAGCTCCGGCAGATCGCGAATCGACCGCTGCTCCGTCTCCGGATCGACGGAGCAAAGGTCGAGCAACGCCTGCTGAACCGCCGGGCTCTGCCGAGCCATGCACTGGGCGTCGACGAGTACAGGAATGGAGACCACCAACCCCTCCGAGGGCTGAATCAGGCCGAGCCATTCTTGATGGAAGAGGACTTCGGGGTCGGTCACGGTGGGAGGATTCTAGCGTAACGCCGAACAGCACCGGCAGGGACGTGTTGGCCCGTCCGGCCCAACGGGCCGGGAGAACGGAGCCCAGGGCATCTAAGGCCGGAGGCCGATGCCCTGGGTGGGGAGATTGACAACGCGGTGCGGCCTGAAAGGCCGCGAGATTGTTGGCTCCGTCGTTTGAGGGCAGCGGTTTGCGAAGCCAGTTCATTCGGTTCTTCTTCGAGGATGGCGTGCAAGTTCTCGCGGCCCTTCAGGCCGCAAGGATGAAGTGCCCTTTTTCCCCAGGGCATCGGCCTTCGGCCTCAGCCCTGGGCTGGAATCTCCCGACCCGTTGGGCCGGTGGGGGGCCGGTGCAGATCAACCCTTCGGGGACATTTTGTTCCGCAAAAGTCCGTGAGAACCCAAGAGTTGGGAAAAGCGAGATCCCGTCCGTCTACGGGAAACGACGAACAAGAGGGAATCATAGCGACGAGCCCACAGAGTGGCGAGCTGAGCAGAGGGAAGAATTAGCCGGTCAAGATCGGCAGAGCCGGGCGCATCTGCCAATTTAACCTGCCAACCAACGTTAGGAGGATTTATGCCGAGGGTAGATTTCGAGGTTACACCGAGCAGTGGGATCCAGGCTTTCTGGATCGCGGTCGGTACGGACGACGTGACGCTGGTCAACGGAAAAGGGAGTATCAACCTGCAGTCGGGTAAACATACCCTCGTCTGGTGGTTTGTGGGCGATGAAGGGGACTCTATTTCCATCACGGGCACGCAAGGAGGTAGAACGGTAGTGCAGGTAAAACAAAGCAAGGTTCCCTCTGGCGAACACGAAGGCGCTGGTGTGAAGAAATTTGATGTTGCATAAGAAGGAGATACATATGAGAGAAAAAGCGCTCTATGTGGCATTAATTGTTGGTGTTGTATGGATTTCACCGGCGAAGGCTCAGAGTGGGGATGATCTGAATGGTATTTTGCATTTGACTGGAAAGAACACTCTGGACAGAGCCATTGGGGGTCCGGGTGACGAGGCAGAAATCAATGCTACAACGGATGGCGGTAATGCGTCGGTTAAGATTAGTCGATCGGTGTCAACGCCAAAGAACGGCAACTTTAATACGCTTACGCTGGTGGCATCGGCTCCTGTCGATAAGAGCAGTAACAATACGGACCTGGTTAATCTTGGCGGGTTTAGGAATGATTTTAACTTCGACTTGAGATATACATGGTTTAAGATTGGCGGCGAGCTAAAGAATCCGCTTGCGAGCAAAGAGACTGCCGCCAAGATTGATAATATTTGCAATGAGCTAAGCCGAGTATTCAAGGCACAGACAGGCAGCGAAGAAGGGCTCATTTGTGATACGGATCATGTGAAGACTCTTCTGCCTAGTAGATACCTGGAGTTCAAAAGCCTCTTCTTTGCTGACGATGGGTGGTTGGTATCTGCGGGCATCGAGCCAAAGGTCGGCTACAAAAAGTTCAGTTTCTTAGAGGCGGCGACGCTGAACAAGATGTCTGATTCAAAACAACCTCTTAGCATAGAGGCGTTCTTCGGAGGTATGCCTGCGCATTGGAACACGCTGATTACTGGGGGATTTAACTACCAGCAAGGCTTCAAGGATGCCGATAGCGGAACTCTTTGTCCGCCTTCAAGCGCTGGTGGTCCGGTGGCGTGTAAGACGGGGCCGATTGGAAAACCGGTAAGCGATGATGCCGAGCTTTTATATATAGAGCTCCGGCGCCGTATCGGGTCAGTGGGCGCCTCCCTGAAATTCACCTACGATTTTAAACAAGATCTTACGGGTGTGGACCTGCCGATTAGCTTCGTCAAGGATAAGGATGGCAATCTGACGGGAGGAGTCCGGGCGGGCTGGACTAAGACCGGACATTGGCAGGCTGGTATCTTCGCGGGCACGGCCTTCAAACTATTTGATCGGTGAGTCTATTTATTCGGGAGCCGTGGAGTAAGTCGCTGTGGGGGGCTTGCTTCACCCCCGCACCGCCGGCCACAGATACACCATGCCCACCGGCTCGCGGCGGGTGAGCACGACGCGGTAGAGGTCCTGGATGGCCGCCGGCTCGGTTTCGATCTCACGGTCGATATCGATCAGGCGGCCTTCCATGTAGTCGCGGTCCTGCTCGATCTGGCGGATCTGTTCGCGGGCCTTGGGCTCAGTGGGGGAGAAGGCCAGGGTGAGCTGCGGCAGCTTGGCGATGGCCTTCTGGATGGCGCTGCGCTGGTTGCGGAGGATGCCCCGCAGGGCTTCCGACTCGGTGACGCCACGCTCGGCCAACTTGCGCTCGGCCTCGTGGGCGAGAGCCTCGGCTTCGGCTTCCACGTGCGGCCAGAGAGCGGCGAAATCCTTCGGCGCCGAGGCGTGGAGGCTCTCGCGGACCCGCTCGGAGACGCCCGCGAAGGCGTCGCCCTCCGGCGGCAGCTCGCGGAGGATGCGGTTGAATCGGTCCAGAGCCTGGCGCTCGGCGACTCCTTCCCAGGGGCGGAGGTGCTCGGGGCCGCCCGCTTCCAGCCAGGGAGCAGCCACGGCCACGATCTGGTCGTGGAGGCGCGCGGCTTTCGCTCCGAAAAGCGAAAGGCGGCCGAATACCAGGACCACGACCTGCGCCGCGTAAGGATCACGGATCGCCGTGACCCGCGAGAGGTCGTGCGCGCCGTAGCCCTGGGCCAGGAAGCGCGAAAGCAGGCGCTGGACGAAGGGGTGTTGCAGGTGCAGATGCACCCGCGAGCCGTCCAGGCGGTCCATGGCCTCGAAGACCACGGACAGGAGCGGGCGTTTGCGCCAATCCCAGAAGGGCTCTTCCTTTCCGCGTGGCGGGCGCAGGGTGTCAAGCGTGCCCTGCCAGGAGTCCGGTAGATCCGGAAGGAGATAGGCGGCGGGATCGTCCCCGCGATCCCCAGTCTGCGCTTTCAAAGGATCCGCTCCGGCAAGGACGAGCGCCGCGTCCACGGTCTCCCGCAAAAGGCCGGGATCAAACTCCAGAGCCTTGCGGGACCGGTCGAGAATTCTGCCGGCCTCGTCGATCTCCCTCTTGAGCTCTTGAATGTCGGAGCGCTCCGACTCCAGCTCTTCGCGGACGATTTCGCGCCGGCCGCCGATCTGGCTGGCTTCTTCGAGATCGGCTTGCGAGGCGGGATCGATCCCCCGGTCCAGGATCTCCGTATAGCGCTCCATGAGCACGGCGGAGAGCGAGCCCAGCTCCTTCTGGATCGTTTGCACCTTGCGGACGACGACGTCGAGAACCCGGTCCTCTTCCCGCTGGCGATAGAAGAAGTAGTGGCAGCGCACCACGGGAGCGGGCTGCAGCGTGCGGTCGATGCGGCCGTTGCGCTGCTCCAGGCGCGCGGGGTTCCAGGGGATGTCGAAATGGAACAGGTCGGCGCAGTGCCCCTGGAGGTTCACGCCTTCGCGGGCGGCGTCGGTGGCGAGGAGAATGCGCACGGGGTGCTCGTCCGGAGGGGCGTTGAAGGCGCGCTGGACCTCGTCGCGCGTCTCGTCGGACATGCCGCCGTGGAATTTGAGGATGCGGCGCTCGGCGTCCTCGGTACCCTCGATGGCGGCGGTGAGCATGCGGAGCAGGTACTTCTGGGTGTCGCCATACTCGGTGAAGACGATCACCCGGCGGCCCGTCCACGCCGCGTCGCCGCGGGGCAGGCTTTTTCCGGCGCGGCCGAGGAGGGCGCCCGGGCATTGATTCCTGCGCATCCAATCGAGCAGGGCGAGGGTCTTGGCGTCGGGCCGGTGGCGCCAGCGCTCGGCGAGCTGCAACATCTCGTCGAGGATCTGGCGGGCGCGTCCCTCGGGATGGGCGAGCTGGCGGGAGGCGGCGGCGATCTCGGCGCCGGCCGCGGCCTCGGCGGCCTCGTCGTCCTGGCCATACTCGTCGTCCTCGGGCTCCGGCAGGGCGAACTGGCTTTCGGCGGCCCGGGCCTGGACGGGATCGAGGTGGTCGGCGTGGAGCTTGAGAGTGCGGTAGAAGGCCTCGACGCTGCTCAGCAGGCGCTTCTGGAGGTTGATGAAGACGAGCTGGCCGCGCTTGCTGCGCCGGGGGCGCATGAGCTCTGTGTACTCGGCGAGCAGGAGGGAGAGGCGCAGCTCGACCGGTTCGGCGGCGCCGAGATCGACGGGCGCCGCGGGAGGCTCCGCCGCCGCTCCACGGGCGTGGCACTGCCAGGAGCCGTCCGTGTGGGTGAGGCCGAGCTCGACGACCCGCCGCTCCGGGTAGCCCTCTATGCGAAGCTCGCGCAGGTCCGATTTGAGGCGCCGGACCATGACCTTGTCCAACTGGCCGCGCTCGATCTTGACGCCACGGGTGAAGCGATGCGGATCGAGGATCTCCAGCAGGGCCGAGAAGCTGTTGGAGTGGCCGTTATGCGGCGTGGCGGAGAGGAACAGGCGGTGCTCGAAGCGGGGAGCCACGTCGCGGATGAAGGTGGTGATGCGCGAGTCCACCGCGTAGAGGCTGGCGGAGGCCGGGGCGGGGTGGTGGGCTTCGTCGAGGATCAGCTGGCTTTTGCG
>DASUEN010000306.1:0-11270 GCA_036275055.1 Thermoanaerobaculia bacterium | reverse complement strand
AGCCTTCGTCGAAGAAGGCGGCCTGCGCGAGCGCATGACCCGGGCACGCCTCGAAGAGCGAAAAAGAAATCCCCGGTAAGCCTCTGCTTTTCCTGTCCCTGGAGTCCCTGCTGTCCCTGAAGTCCCTTTTCTCCACTTGGCCGCCGTGGCCCCAGAGGCCCCCCGCCACGCTAAGATCCCGCCGGAGGTATCTCATGGCCTGGGGACGAAACCAAAACCAAGGAAGAGGCGGCTGCCTCGCATGGCTGGCGCTGCTGCTGGCGTGCGTGGCCCTGGTGGTGGCCTGGGCGGCCTACAAGCGCTCGGGGGGCGAGATCGGATCGGTGCTCAAAGACGCGGGCCTTCCGAGCCAAGGCGTCGACGGCGACCTTGCGGAGTGGCAGGAAGACCTCCGCCAGGCCCGCGACCGCCTCCTGGGACGCCGGGCCGAGGTGGCGGAGGACCGCAACCTGGAGCAGGTCCGGAAGGACGTGGCGCAGGTCCGCGAGAGCCTGGACCACGCCTACCACAAGGTGGCCGGCCCCGAGACCAAGCAACAGTGGACGGATGTCGACCGCCAGCTCGAACAACTGGAAGCCGAGCTCAAGCAACAGAACTCGAAGGCTCTCGCCAGCCTCGACGAAACCCTGGCGAAGATACGCAACGCCAGCGACGGGGAAACGGGCGAGAAGGATGGGAAGGATACGAAGGGCAAGGGGGATGGGCGGCACTGATCCCATCCTCGATCCCGATACGGTGATCCGGGAGGCCTCGCCCGCCCTCTGGCTGGCGCTTTCCCCCCTGGGCCGGTCGTTGCGGCAGCCCGCCTCCTTCCTGCCGCTCCAGACGGCGGAGGCCCGCGGCAAGCCGTTCAACGCCACCATCGGCCAGATCACCGATGGCCGGGGCGGGGCCGTTCCCCTCCCCTCCATGGCAGCGGCCTTCTCCGGTCTCGACGAGGCGGAGCGGAGCCGGGCCTTCCTCTACTCCTCGGTCGAGGGTTTTCCGGACCTGCGCCGCCTCTGGCGGGAATGGCAACGGCGGGGAGCACGTCCCGAGACTCCCTCCTCCCTGCCCATGGTCACCGTGGGCACGGCCCAGGCCCTCGCCCTGGCGGCCGAGCTCGTCGTCGCGGAAGGGCGCAAGGTGGTGCTCCCCGATCCGCCGCGCGACGGCGACCGGGAGCTGTTCACGATCCGTCTGGGGGCGGAGCCCATCCTCTGCGATTGCTGCCGCGGCGGGCGTTTCGATCCGGTGGCCGTCTCCCGCCTCCTTGCCGGCTTCCCCGAGGGAGAGCCCGCCGTGGTGGTGCTGGAGTTCCCCCGGAAGGATACGGGCTACGAGCCGAAGTCCCGCGAGCGCACCTCCTTCTGCTGGGCCTTGGCCGGCGCCGCGGAGCACCGTCCCGTGGTGGCGATCGTGGACGACACCTGGGAGGGCCTCGGCACCCCGAGCACCTCCCTCTTCTGGGGCATGATCGGCCTCCACCCCAACCTGGTCCCGATCAAAGTCGACGGCGCCGAAGGCCAACTCGGCTTCGCCGGTGGCCGCATCGGCTTTATCACCTTCCCCTTCGAGCCGGAGAGCGGCATCGCCGTCGCCCTGGAGAGCAAGCTGAAGATGCTGCTGCGGGCCGAGCTGGGCTCGCCTTCGGCGGCGTCGCAGGTGGTGTTGTTGCGGGGGCTGAAGGAATATTTGGGGTTGGGATAGGTAGCCAGAATGGAGGAAGGGCCCCCCACCGCGTCGACCGAGCATCCGGCCTCCAGGCTTTGCGTTCCAAGTTCTTCGCGCTACAGTGGTCGCCATGGGCGGAGAATATGATGCCAACTGACACTCTCGACACCCTGACGCGAATCCGCCGGATCCGGCACGAGATCTCCCACGAGTTCGACAATGACCCGAGACGGCTCGTGGCCCACTACATCGAGCTTCAGCATGAGGATGCCGCACGTACCCCGCCGGCTGGGGCTCAGCGAGTCAGCAGACGAGCCGGCACCAAGAAGGTGGGCAGTGACTGATCCCTGCTTCTGACCAACTCCGTGCGCTCCGCGCGCCGGTCACCCATGCACCGTCGGCGAAACGCCAAGCCCACGCGCCAGCTCGGCCTCGAATTCGCGCCAGCCGAGGAAGCGGTCAGCGAGAGCACCGGCGTCCACTCCGCGGCCGGCGAGGCGGTAGAAGAGCTCCCAGTGACGGCGCTCCGCGGGGCCGAGGTCGGAGAGGAGGAGCGCGACCTCCCGGTCTTCGACGACCTCCAGGAGACGGGTGAACCGCTCGCAGCTCCGCGCCTCGACGAGGGCCCCGAATAGCAAGCGGTCGACCTTCGTCCACGGCTCGCGGCCGGGAACGATCCGCTCCCTCAGGCTCTGAGCCCAGCGGTTCCGTCTCCGCCCCCCGAGCGGCCAGCCCCGCTGGCTCAGGATCGCGATCACCCGCCGGAAATGCTGTACCTCCTCGGCCGCCAGCGCCGCAACGCGCTCGACGAGCTCGGCGTCATCGGGGTAGTAGCCGGCGAGCGAAAGGGCGTACATTGCGACCTGCTGCTCGCAGACCGCATGATCGGCGAGGAACTCGGGCAGGCTCGCGGAAGCCAGCTCCGCCCACGCGCGCGGCGTCGGGTGGAGGAGGGGGAGCGCGGCGTAGACCTCCTCATAGCGGATCGGCTCGGGGACGTCGCTGTCTTTGCCGGGGCGTCGCACAAGGGCTGGATCATACTATCCAACCGCCGATTGCCGCAGCGCGTTATCCTCAATGCCGCAGTTTGACGTAAAACCCTTCCTGTGGCACGCTATTTCAATGCCGCAAACCGTCGACACCCTGGAAACCCGCGTCACCACAGGCGACGCCGAGCCCTTGAGCCCCCGCTTCGGCCGCGAGCGGATCGCCCATCTGGCGTCACGCCTCTATCATCTCGATCCTTCCCTGCCGCCCCTCACCGTGCGGGCGCCGGCGACGGGCCAGCTCGTGGGGCAGGTCTCCCAAGGCTCGCCCGCGGACGTCCGCAGAGCCGTAGAGAAGGCGCGCAAGGCCCAGGAAGCCTGGGCGCACCGCAGCTTCGAGGAACGGGCCGAGATCTTCGTCCGCTTCCACGATCTGCTGCTCGACCGCCAGGACGAGGTCCTCGACCTCATTCAGCTCGAATCCGGCAAGGCCCGCAAGCATGCCTTCGAGGAAGTGGCGGACACGGCCATCGTCGCCGGCTATTACGCCGAAAACGCTGAACGCCACCTGCGCCCAAAGCGGCGCAAGGGGGCGCTGCCGGGACTCACCCTCACCTGGGAGCACCATCACCCGCGGGGCGTGGTGGGGATCATCTCGCCCTGGAACTACCCATTGTCGATGGCGGTCACCGATGCCATCCCCGCTCTGATGGCGGGGAACGCCGTAGTGCTGAAGCCGGACCGGCAGACGCCGTTCACGGCCCTCTGGGCGGCCGAGTTGCTCGAAGGCGCCGGCCTGCCGGCAGGGCTCTTCCAGGTGATTCCCGGTGAAGGCTCAAAGCTGGGCGTGCCGCTCATCGAAAGCTGCGACTTCCTCACCTTCACCGGCAGCACGGCGACCGGGAAGACCGTGGGGAAGCAAGCGGGGGAGCGGCTGCTCGGCCACGCCCTGGAGCTGGGAGGGAAGAACCCCATGCTCGTCCTCGCCCAGGCGGACGTGGACGCGGCCGTCCAAGGCGCCGTGCGCGGCTGCTTCGCGAGCGCCGGCCAGCTTTGCATCTCGATCGAGCGGCTGTTCGTCCACGAATCGCTCCACCACGCCTTCCTCGACCGTTTCGTGCGCGAGACGCAGGCCCTGCAACTGGGCGCGAGCTTCGAATACGACGTGGACCTGGGCTGTCTGATCTCCGAAACGCAGCTCGCCAAGGTCGAAGAGCACGTGCAGGACGCCGTGGCCCAAGGCGCCACCGTGGCGACCGGCGGCCGGCGGCGGCCGGATCTCGGGCCCCTGTTCTACGAGCCCACGATCCTCACCGGCGTTACCCCTGAAATGAAAGTTTTCAGCGAAGAGACCTTCGGCCCGGTGGTGGCGGTCTATCCTTTCGATTCGGTCCACGACGCCATCGAGCGGGCGAACGCCAGCCGCTATGGCCTGAACGCCAGCGTGTGGACGCGCGACGCGGACCTCGGCCACCGGGTGGCGGCGCGCCTCCAGTGCGGCACGGTGAACGTCAACGAGGCCTATGCCGCGGCCTGGGCCTCCGTCGATGCGCCCATGGGCGGCTTCAAGGACTCCGGCCTCGGCCGCCGCCACGGCGCCGAAGGCATTCTCAAGTACACGGAATCGCAGACCATCGCCATTCAGCGGGGTCTGCCGCTGGCGTCCCCCGCGGGCGTTCCCGACGATGTCTTCAGCCGCGCCATGAGCCTGACGCTCAAGGTCCTGCGGAGGGTTCCTGGCCTGCGCTGAAGCGGCCGGGAGGAGAACCAACCATGGCCACTCATTTCTTCACCGGTTTTCCGGGATTCCTGGGCTCCGAGCTCGTGCCGCGCGTGCTGGCCCGCTCCGAGTCCGACGAGGCACTGTGCCTCGTGCAGCCCAAATTCGCTCCCCTGGCCCGCCAGCGGGCGGAGGAGATCATGACCCGTGAGCCGCGCCTCCAGGGGCGCATCCGCCTCATGGAGGGGGACATCACCGTCCCCGGCCTCGCGCTGGCGGACGCCGCGACCCTGCAGCGCGAAATCATCGAAGTCTATCACCTGGCCGCCGTCTACGACCTCTCCGTCCCTCGACGGGTGGGGATGAAAGTCAACGTGGACGGCACCCGCAACGTGCTCGACTTCGCGGAAGGGTGCCCGGCCTTGAGCCGTTTCCAGTACGTCAGCACCTGTTACGTGAGCGGCGCCTACGTGGGGATTTTCCGCGAGACGGACCTCGCCAAAGGACAGACGTTCAACAATTATTATGAAGAGACCAAGTACCTGGCTGAGGTGGAAGTCCAGGCGCGGATGAAGAAAGGATTTCCGGCCACCATCTACCGGCCGGCGATCGTCGTGGGCGACAGCCACACCGGCTCCACCCAAAAATACGACGGCCCCTACTTCGCCATCCGCTGGCTGCTGCGCCAGCCGGGGATCGCCATCATGCCCGTGGTGGGGGACACGGCCCGCACGCGCCTGAACGTGGTGCCGCGCGACTTCGTCATCGGCGCCATCGCCTATCTTTCCGGCGAGGAGAAGGCGGTGGGCAAGGTCTACCAGCTCGCGGACCCCGAGCCGCTGACCATCGAGGAGATCTTGAACGCCGTGGCCAAGGCGAGCCACCGGATGCTGGTGAAGATCCCCTTGCCGGTGAAAGTGGCGAAAACGATGATCGACTGGGTCCCTTTCGTCTACCGGGTGATGCAGATCCCCTCGAGCAGCATCGACTACTTCGTGCACCCCACCTTCTACGACACCAAGAACACGCAGGCGGACCTCGCCGGCACCGACCTTCAGGTACCGCCGCTGCGGTCGTATTTGCCGACCCTGGTGTCGTTCATGAAGGTGCATCCCGAGCTGGGATCGGAGGCGATGGTATAGAAGGGAGCCGGCGCCAGAGCGGCACAGCCTTGGCGCCGGTGATCGTTGGCTGGCTGTGATCAGCAGGGACAGATCGAGTGCTGTTTCGTGGGGCAGACCAGAGACGTGCAGTGGGAGTCGGGACCGGTGAACCCGCCCTGCACTGGCTGCAACTCGTGCATGCTGAGGCGGCGGAGGGTCTCACGGTTGATCGTCAGCTTCGATAGCTTGAACGTTTTCTTCATAGCTCGTCTCCCTCGCGAGGTGCTGGCGGTCGAGATTGAGGGCCAGCGGGCTTCCATCTAAGAAGGATTCATGATCTTCAAATACCTCAGCAGCCGTAAAGACACCGGCCTCCTGGACCCTTGCTTCGGCGAGAAACCCAGAGGGGCCGGCCAGCGCTAGTCCACTGGCCCTGTCTTGCAGTTGAGCCGGGCATAGTCCGCACAGACGATCGAATAGCCCGAGGGGCTGATCTGGCAGATCACGTCCGGGTGGTACACACAGAGCTCACAAGTGCAGAGGATGAAGTCGGGCGGCGGCAGGATCGCCTTCTCGATCGTGGTCGGCGTACCCAGGGCCGCCGAGGGATTCGGGGTCGGGCACCAGCCGGCGGCGAGCCCAGGGGCGGTGGCCGGCGTGGTGAGCCACGACGGGAGGCCTGAGTCGCCGGCAGCGGCGGAGACGGGTGCCCCCGAAAAGAGGAGCGCCGTGATCGCAAGGAGGAGGGTGATGCGAAGAATCATGGTGGTTCCTTTCTGGCGCGCTACGCGCCAAGCTCAGCTCAAGGGCTCGCTGCAACGCTGCCTCTATTGAGAAGGGTGTGCGAGCCGGAGGAAAGGGAGCCTCACTCCCGACGTTTGGACCACATGCCTCGTCCCTGTTGTCCCTGCTGTCCTTGTCGTCCCTTCTTGTCTTCTGATGAGGATCTTGGGTGGGGGCCTACGACGCCGCCCGGAACATCCGCCGCCACCATCTCTGGAGGGCGGGCTGGCCGCGTTCGTCGGCACGGGCTTCGAGACGATCGACCGGTGCGGGGAGGATCGCCAGCCTTCCTTTCTCCAGTTGCAGGAGCAGGAGGTCCATCTCCCGGCCGCGCTGGCGGGGGTCTTTCGAAAAGGCTTCGCCCAGCGCCGTCTTGCCGTCGAGACGGCTGTAGAAGTCACGCGCCCGTGCCGGCATCCGCGTCCTTTCCTCGGTCGCTGGCTCCTCGACCCAGACGGGGTAGCAACGCTCCAGGAGGTCGAGAGGGACCGCCATGTGGCGCCGCGCCACCAACACCTGCTCCTCGGTGGCCTGCTCCAGCAGCAGGTCGTAGACGCTCAACTCGTGGGTGCTCGATTCGACGGAGTCCCGCACCTCGGCGACGTCCAGCGCGCGGTCGATGCAGAGCTTGAAGGCGCCCTCCAGAAAGCGGAAGTAGGAGCTCTTGACCCGCTGGTACACGTCGCCCAGGGTCCGCTCGCCGTCCACGACCCCCAGGATGCGGCGCTCCAGGAGAGACCGCTCCGTGGCCTTGCGTTCCGCCAGCTCCCCCGGCCGCAGCACCACGTCGTCGTGGACGAGCACGCGGCGGATGCGGGCGGCTTCGTCCAACCAGCGCCCCCCTTCCATTACCAGGCCCAGGACGTTGATCGGATCGGGGAGGATCTCCTCCTCCGGCGGCAGCTCGGCGAGGAAGTAGAAGACCCCTCGCTGCCAAAGGAAGAGGTCGCAGATCTGCTCCTCAATCTGCGAGCGCAGCGCCCGCTGGATCACCTCGGGAGGAAGCATCCCCTTCTCGCGCAGCGCCACCCCCAGGCGGCTCCCCTGGAGCGCGCAGAAGCTCAGGGCCTCGGAGAGCTGTCCCTCGTTCAGATGGCCGTGCAGAAGCAGATACTGGCCGAAGAACTCCGCGGGATCGTTCGACATGCACCCCACCACGTCCCCGGAGTGAAAGTAGACGCGCTTTTCCCGCTGGCTGCGCCGGATGACGAGCGCCCCCGTGCAGGCCTCGTTGCGAGCCCACTGCAGGAGATCAGCCATGGGGAAGGCGGCCAGCCTGCCTGAGAATTCCATAGGTGTGCGGCGATTGTAGCAGGCGCCGGGGAGAATTTCCCGCGCGAAGGGCACTGTTATGCTTGCTGCCATGCACCGTGCCCAGCGCCTTCTGCTCGCCAGCGTCCTCTTTTGCCTGTCCATGGCCCCGGAGGCCCTGGGGGCTGCCGAAATGGCCTGCCGCCCCTGCGCCGGCCTCCGCCTCGAAGCCGCGACCGCTGCCGCCAACGCTGCAGACGTCGCCCGCACGCTCAAGGAATCCGGCCACCTGGAGGAGGGAAGCCCGCTCTTCGTGGCCTGGGAGGTCCCCCTCGACGGGGGCGCGGCGGGCGCGGAAGCCGCCACCGCCATCCACGAGAGCGGCGCCACTCCCTGGCTTTCCCTCGTCTTCCGCACCCCTGCGCCGCTCGCCCAGAACGCCGAGCGGCTGCAGACGGAGCTCAAGGCCGCGGCGGACCTCGCCGGCCGCGCCTCCGCCGGCACCTGGTTCCAGGTGATCTGGCGTCCGGAGGGCGGTGAAGCGCAAGCCTTCTCCCCCGCGGAGTACGCCTTCCTTTTGAAGCGCGCCGCCGTGGCCCTCACCGGCGCGCGCCAGAACGTCCTCGTCGCCACCGAGCCGCTGCCCGCGGACGCCGGGGCCCTCCAGGCCCTCTACGGCCAGGAAGTGGCCGCCTATCTGGAGGCCGTCGTCCTCCAGCCGGCGGAAGGTCAGGCCCTGGCGGCGGCGGTCGCCGCGGTGCAGGAGGCCGATCCCGGCCGGCCTGTGGTGGTGGACTCGCTCCCCCTGCCGGCTGTACCCGCCGAGGCCCTGGCCGCAGCCGCTCGCGAGGCCGCACAGGGGATCAATCTCACCCTCTTCCAGGCGCCCGTGCTGGACAATACGTCGCTGATTCCGGCGCTCGCGCCCTTCGCCCTGCTGGCGCGGGAGTTCAAGGGAGACCTCTCCTACGATCCGTCTTCCTCGCCGGCCGGCGCCGCCGGGGCCTGGTCGTTCGTGCGCGGCAAGGACCTGTCCCTTCGGGTGATCGCTCAGGCGCCGGAAGGGGCCACCTCCCTGGCCCTCCGCTTCAGCGATCCCCAGCTCCGGCGCCCGGTGCGTTTCCCCATCGGCGGCGAGCGGGTGCCGCCTCCCAGCGGGCGGATCGTGGGGCAGGAGCTGGAGCTGCAAGTCGATTCTCCTGGGCGCGTGGCCGTTCTCGGCCTCGACCGTCCCACGGCGGCCGAGATGCACGGCGTGGCCGAGAAGGTGACGGTCTCGGGAGAGCGGGAGATGCCGGTGGAGGAGATCCTGCGCCGCCTCCAGGCTTTCGAGGATGCCCAGGAACGGCGGCTCGATCACTACAGCGCCATCGACACCACGTCGCTCCGCTTCCAGCCCACGGCGGGAGCGCAGACTTTCGAGGCGACCCTCCAGGGGCCGCTCTTCTTCAGTCCCAAGACGGGCTCGGACTGGGCTTGGGAGACGCTTTACGTCAACGGTGTCAAGTGGCGCAGCAAGCAGCTTCCCGAGATCCCGTTGATCCAGCCCGAGAAGGCGGCGGCGCTGCCGCTACAGATCCATTTCACCAAGGAGTACCGCTATCGCCTGCGCGGCTCGGACACGCTCGACGGCCGCGACGCCTGGGTGGTGGACTTCGCTCCCTCCGGCCCGGGAGCGGCCGGCAAGCTGTATCAGGGCTCGGTGTGGGTGGACAAGCAGACCTACGCGCGCCTGCGCACCCGGGCCGTGCAGATCGGTCTGGAAGGCGAGGTGCTGTCGAACGAAGAGACGATGTATTACTCGCCCATCGACGCGGCGGGGAATCCGGCGCCGTGGTCTGCCGAAAGCTTCGTCCTGCCGCTGCGGCTCGTCTCGCAGCAGATCCTTTCGGTGGTCAACTCCACCACCGTGGTCGAGCGGGACACACGGCTCACCAACGTCCGCATCAACGGCCCCGGTTTCGAAGAGGCTCGGAAGCAGGTCGAAAACACCGAGGTCACCATGGTGCGCGACACGGCCAAGGGGCTGCGCTATCTGGTGAAAGACGACAAGGGCGAGCGGGTGGTCAAGGAAGGATACAATCGCAACAAGCTCTTCATGGTGGGCGGCGTATTCTACGACGACGCGCTCGACTATCCACTGCCGCTCGCCGGGATCAATTACCTTTCTTTGGATTTCAAGGGGACGGGCAAACAACTCAACGTCTTCTTCGCCGGCGCCCTGCTGCTCGGCAGCTTCGCCGAGCCGCGTCTCTTCGGCACCCGCTTCGACACAGGCGCCAACGTCTTCGCCCTGGCCGTGCCGGTGACGGACACGCTGTTCAAAGACGGTAAGGAGGACAAGACGCAGGACGTCAAGCAGCGGCCGGCGACATTAGGGCTGAAGGTTGGCCATCCCATCGGCAACTTCGTCAAGGTCGAGGCCGAGTACGACCTCCTTTATTTTGGTTACAAGAACACGAGCGACACGGCCAAGGGGTTCGTGGTCCCGAGCGACAACCTCACCCACTCGCTGGATTTGTCCGCCTCGTTCTCCCGCTCCGGTTATGGCCTTTCGGTCGACGGCAGCTACAACCGGCGCTCGAAGTGGGATTTCTGGGGATTGCCGGGCAATCCCGACTGGACGCCGGATAAAAAGGATTACCTGCGTTGGGAGGCGAGGGCGAGCAAGAACTGGTACCTGCCGAAGTTCCAGAAGGCTGGGCTCGAATTCGACTACTCCGGCGGCTCGGACCTCGACCGCTTCAGCAAGTATCAATTCGGCTTCTTCGGCGGCACCCGCGTCCACGGCTACCAGAGCAACAGCGTCCGCGCCGAGGAAGTCTACGCCGGCCACGCCTCCTACGGCTTCGGAATCGGCGACGTCTTCCATCTCGAAGGGATCGCCGACGCGGCCTGGGCCACCGACAAGGAGAGCGGCTTGAAGAACGAGCTGCTGGCCGGCGTCGGCCTGCAGGGGACGTTCGTCGGTCCCTGGCAGACGGTGGTGAACCTCGACGTGGGCACGCCGGTGGCAGGCCCGGATCATGGATTCGTGTTGTATTTGGTGTTCTTGAAGCTGTTCCGGTAGGTCATTCAGAGGTTCTCTTTTTCTTGACCTCCTCCCGCAAGGCCCGGAACCGCTCCAGCCGGGCCTTCAAATCCGCCTCGAATCCCTCCCCTTTCGGCTCGTAGAAGCGTGTTCCCTGGAGGGACTCGGGGAGGCAGTCGAGCCCGCCGACTCCTTCCTCGGTGTGGGGGGCGTAGACGTAGCCTTCGCCGTAGCCGACGCTTTTCATCAGCCGGGTGGGGGCGTTGCGGATGGCGAGGGGGACGGGATCGGCCGGTCGCTCCTCCACCGTCCGCCGCGCGGATTTGTAGCCTTCGTAGACCGCCACGCTCTTGGGCGCCAACGCGAGGTAGAGAGCGGCCTGCGCCAGGGCCAGCTCGCCTTCGGGCGAGCCCAGCCGGTGGTAGGCCTCCCAGGCGGTGTAGGTCTGCACCAGGGCTTGGGGATCGGCGAGCCCCACGTCCTCGCTGGCGAAACGGATCATTCGCCGGGCGAGATAGAGCGGATCCTCTCCGGCGGCCAGCATGCGGGCCAACCAGTAGAGGGCGGCGTCCGGATCGCTCTCGCGGAGCGACTTGTGCAGGGCGGAGATGAGGTTGTAGTGCTCCTCGCCCGACTTGTCGTAGAGCAAAACCTTGCGTTGAGCCACGCGGCGGATGGTCTCCGCGTCCACCCTCCCCCCCTCGGCATCGGCCACGGCCAGCTCCAGCAGGTTGAGGGACTTG
>DASUEN010000305.1:0-10846 GCA_036275055.1 Thermoanaerobaculia bacterium | reverse complement strand
CTCATGCACCGGGCCCAAGAGGCTCCTTGAGAGTGCGGATGGAAGACTCGGGGACCGACACCCGACTCCGATCGAAGAAGCAATAAGGACAGGCCGCCCTGGCGGCCTTGCTATTTGGGGCCTTCTCATGGAAGACGCCCCGTTTCCGGGGGGAACCCCCGGTGGGGGCGTCTCCGAATCGGGGACAACGGTCCAAATCGGAAGGGATCGTCCCGGCGACACCAGGGCCATCCAGGGATCCAGGGTGATGCGCCCGCGGACAGTCTGCGAGGGATCAGGCGTTCTCCGCCTCGGAGACGCCCTAACCGGGGGTTCCCCCCGGAAACAGGGTGTCTCTACAGTGGGGAGGGGCCGGCGACGGTAGAGGGATCCCCTGCTTGCCCCCGCCCCGCCCCTTGGCTAAGCTCCGGGCGGTCCGTGCACTCTTTTCCCACGGACCGAGGAGCCCTGATGCCGATGCGCCTGGTCCGTCTGCCGCTGGTCTCGATCTTGGTCTTCCTCCTCGCGGCGGCTCCGGGGCTGGCGGCGAAGCCGGCTCCGGTCAAGAAAGAGCCGCCGACCGAGGCCAAGCCTCCCGGGCTGGTGGACCCGCCGGAGCTCAAGGCCATCAAGTACCGCCTGCTCGGGCCGGCCTGGGGCGGACGCGTGGCGCGCGTCACCGGCGTGCCAGGGGACCCCAGCGTCTACTACGCGGCCACGGCTTCGGGCGGTGTATGGAAGTCGGTGGACGGCGGCGCCTCGTTCAATCCGGTCTTCGACGAGCAGCCGGTCTCGTCCATGGGCTCGATCGCCGTGGCGGCGTCCGATCCCAACGTCGTCTATGCCGGCTCGGGGGAGGCCAACATCCGCGGCAACGTCGGCGCCGGCAACGGCATCTACAAGTCGGTCGATGCCGGCAAGACGTGGACCCACGTCTGGGTGCAGGAGGGGCAGATCGGTCAGATCGAGGTGCATCCGAAGAATCCGGACGTCGCCTTCGCCGCGGTCCTGGGGCACGCCTTCGGCCCCAATCCCGAGCGGGGCGTCTACCGCACCCGCGACGGCGGCAAGACCTGGCAGCAGGTGCTCAAGAAGGACGCGGACACCGGCGCCTCGGCCGTGACGTTCGATCCCACCAATCCCCACGTCCTCTTCGCCGGCCTGTGGCAGGCGCGCCGCTTCCCCTGGGATTTGACGAGCGGCGGCCCGGGGTCGGGGCTCTACGTCTCGCGCGACGACGGCGACACCTGGACCCAACTCACCGCCAAGGGCCTGCCGGAGGGGATCTGGGGGAAGGTGGGGGTGGCGGTGGCGCCTTCCGATCCCCGCCGGGTCTATGCCCTGATCGAGGCGGAGAAAGGCGGGCTCTACCGCTCGGACGACGGCGGCGAGACCTGGTCGCTCGCCTCCGGCAACCATGAGCTGCGGCAGCGTTTCTGGTATTACGGCACGCTCGCCGTTTCGCCGGCCAACCCGGACGAGGTGTGGGTGCCGCAGGTGCCGATGCTCAAGAGCATCGACGGCGGCAAGATGTTCGATCACGTTGCGGGCATGCCCCACGGCGACAATCACGACGTATGGTTCGATCCCCTGAACGCCAAGCGGATGATCGCCTGCGACGACGGCGGCGTTTACATTTCGAACAACGGCGGCCAGAGCTGGCTGTGGCCGCCTTTGCCCATCGGCCAGTTCTACCACGTGGCAGTGGACAACCGGGTGCCGTTCCGCGTCGCCGGAGCGCTGCAGGACATCGGCACGGCGCAGGGACCGAGCGATTCGCTCACCGGCCGCGGCATTCGCAATACGGACTGGTACGGCGTGGGCGGCGGCGAGGCGGGGTGGATCGTCTCCGACGCTGCCGATCCGGACATCGTCTATGCCGGCGAGTACCTCGGCTACCTCTCCCGCTACGATCACCGCACCGGCGAGTCGCGCAACGTCAGCCCGTGGCCGGAAAACCCTTCCGGTCACGGCGGCGAGGACATGCGCTACCGCTTCCAGTGGACGGCGCCCATCGCCGCCTCGCCGCACGATCCGAAAGTGATCTATTACGGCGGCAACGTGATCTTCCGCACCGCCGACGGCGGCCAGACGTGGACAGTGATCAGCCCGGACCTGACGCGCAACGACAAGTCGAAACAGAAATGGGCCGGCGGCCCCATCACCGGCGACAACACCGGGGTCGAGACCTATGACACGGTTTTCGTCATCGCCGAGTCGCCGGTGCAGAAGGATTTGCTCTGGGCGGGGAGCGACGACGGCCTGGTGCACGTCAGCGAGGACGGCGGCAAGGCGTGGCGCAACGTCACCGCCGCCCTCCCCGGCCTGCCGCAGTGGGGAACGGTGGTGATGATCGAGCCCTCCCACTTCGACGCCGGCACCGCCTACCTGGTGGTGGACGCCCACCGGCTGGACGACTCGCGCCCCTATCTGTGGAAGACAGCCGATTTCGGCCGCACCTGGAAACGGCTGGACGGCACCCTCCCCCGCGACGTCTACCTCCACGCCGTGCGCGAGGACCCCACGCGCCGCGGCCTGCTCTACCTGGCGACGGAGCGGGGCGTCGATTTCTCCCGCGACGACGGCGCCACCTGGCAGGCGCTCAAGCTCAACCTCCCCACCGTGGCCGTGCACGACCTGGCGGTGAAGGACGACAAGCTGGTGCTCGCCACGCATGGCCGGTCGATGTGGATCTTCGACGACCTCACCGTGCTGCGCGCTCCCGTGCCCGCGCCGCCCCCGGCCGCGGGCGTCTACCTCTATCCCGTGCCGGAGACCGTGCGCTGGGAGCTGCGGGGCGGCGCCGCCGACCGCTGGAACAGCCCGAACCCCGTCCACGGCGCCCGCTTCTACTACTGGCTCGCCAAGGAGCCCAAGGGGGAGGTGACGGCCCAGATCCTGGACGCCGCGGGCACGGTGGTGGCGAACCTCTCCAGCAAGGCGCAGGAGCCCACGGGCAGCACCGAGTACGTCAAGGAGGAGAAGGAGCAGCTCACCGAGCTCGCCCTGCCCAAGGGCGTCGGCGTGCAGCGGGGGGTGTGGAACCTCGCCTGGGACGGCGCCGAGATGATCCCCAAGGGGGTCCTCGACTCCGGCTATCCGGGGATCGGCCCCGAGGCGGTGCCTGGCAGCTACACCTTGCGGCTGACGGTGGACGGCCAGACGGTCACCGCTCCCTTCGTCCTGCGTCCCGATCCGCGCGTCGCGGCCTCGCAGGACGACCTCGAAGCGCAGCTCCGCTTCTCGCTCCAGATCCGCGACGCCATCACCCGCCTCACCCGCGACGTGGTGCGCCTCCAGACCGTGCGCCGCCAACTCGCCGAGCGCAACGAGCTGCTGGCGAAGGACGAGCGGGCCAAGGCGCTGATCGATTCCTCCACCGCGCTCGTCGCCAAGCTCGACGACCTGGAGGGGCGGATGCACAACCCGAAGGCCGAGATCGCCTACGACGTCCTGGCGCAGCGCGGCGGCGCCAAGCTCTATTCGCGCATGTCGCCGTTCCTGGGCTGGGTGATCACCGGCAACGGCGCCCCCACGCAGGGAGCGCAAGAGGTCTTCGCCGCCCAGTCGCAGGAGCTGGCAGGCTTCGAGACAGAGCTCGACAAGCTGCTCAAGGACGTGGCGGCGCTCAACGAGGCGGCGGCGAAGCTCGGCGTGCCGGGTGTTTACGTGCCGGCGGCGAAGTAGAGGCGCCCCTACACAAGACCCGGGAGAAGAGGGAGAACAGCAAGAAGGGACATCAGGGACGACAGGGACAGCAAGGACGAACAGCAAGAACGCCCCAGCCGGGACCCCTCTCCCGGGGAGGGGGATGTCGGGGGTCGGGAGAGGGGCAGGGGTGAGGGTCTTGGGCGGGGGCTGTCCATCCCCCTCTTGGACACTCCGCCCCGTTTCCTTGTAGAATCCACCATCCAACGACGAAAGACTCAGCGAAGGGGGAAGGCAGGATGTTCAAGACCATCATTCATTGCGCGCTCGTCACCGCCTTGGGCGTGACGGGAATCGCACAGGCGGGGGAGAGGCCGAACGGCGCCGCCAATCTGCCGGTGATCGGTACGGAAAGCTCGTTCCGAGGGGGCGAGACGCTCGCGCTGCACGGGCTGTTGGCCGCCCAGTCGATCGCGACCGATCTCGCGTTCGTCAACCTGGCGCAGACCGGCAACCGGTGCACCCTCGCCCTGACCACGGCCGACGGCACGGCCCTGGGGCCGGTGGTGACGCTGACCCTCGCTCCCCGGGAGAATCGCCCGTTCGCCAACGTCTTCGAGAAGATGACCGATGCCTACAGCCTCTTCGAGGCCAAGGCCATCGTCTCCTGCGAGCAGGAGTTCTCCGCCTACGCCCAGATGGCCGACAGCACCACCGGCCAGGTCGACGTGATCACTCCGGAGGCGGAGAGCGACACCCTGGAGGCGCCCAAGGCCGTGGACTGCCCGGCCGGCGCCACCTGCTTCGACGCTCCCGGCGTGGTGCACGTTCCCGTGCCGCCGCCGGGTCTGCCGTGGGGGCGCGTGACGTTCCCCGCTCCCAAAGGCACCGCCAAGCGGCTGCGGCTGTCGCTCAACGTCACCGTCGCCGGCTGGTACGCGCCGGAGCCGGACGGCAAGAACCTCATCTACTGGTTCGTGATCGACAAGAACATCGACATGCCGGGGCTCCTCTACTTCCTCGGCCCCAAAAAGAACCAGGCTTTCGCCCGCCACGGCATCGGCCTCAAGCACCCGCAGAAGCTCAAGATCAAGAAGCCATTCGCCGCCGAGATCGGCCACACCTATCACGTCGACAACGACTACGACATGACCGGCCACAACTACACCATAACCATCACCGACGTGGCCACGGGCCAAGTGAAGGTCGTCCTCCACAGCCGGCCGAACGTGAGCTTCTACAACGTCAAGCAAGGCGCCAAGTTCCTCGTCGACATGGGTTTC
The DNA here is from genome assembly GCA_036275055.1 of Thermoanaerobaculia bacterium. GTDB lineage: Bacteria > Acidobacteriota > Thermoanaerobaculia > Multivoradales > UBA5704 > DATARR01. The sequence goes on along the minus strand of DASUEN010000305.1, from coordinate 5,936 downwards.
TTCCCGGGCCTGGTGCCAACCGAGATCCCCTCCTACGGCTGGACCTACGCCGACGTCCACGTCGAAGCGTACATGCGGTAATTTCGCCGAAAAAAACGGGCCGCCTGCGTAGGCGGCCCGCTCAAGAGGGTCGAGCGGTACGGCTTTGGAACGTCAAGCTTCTTCATCGCCCTGACGACAGAGAGGGAGGCAGCGATGCGTACCATCGAGATGTACGAGAACGCCCCCGACGGCTCGACGCTGGAGGTCCGTCTCACTCCGGAGGGCGGTCCTTTCACCGGCAACGTGCTGTTTTCCACCAGTGGCCCGGTGGACGACGTGACCTGGCCTGACGCGGACATCCGGCCCGGCCCGAAGAAACAGCCCTTGAGCCGGGGCAAAGCCTACATGGTGGAATTCCATCTCGCCTTCATGAGCGAGGCCACGGCGACGATCGCCACGCAGATCCGCAAACCCAACGGAGACCTCTACTCCACTCCCAAGGTCTGGGAAGTGGACGGGCAACAGGGGGACCCCGAGCTCCGCGTCCTGATCATCCGGACCGAGGCCTGACCGGGAGAGCGCCGATGAAGACTCATGCTTGGACCTTGATCCTGTTCCTCGCTGCCCTGCCCGCCGCGGCCCAGGAACCGAGAGCGGACTGCAAGAGCGGAGAGACTTTCCTGGACTGCGCCAACCGGCTGCTCGACGCGGCCATGGCGACCGCCACCACGCAGGCGGTAAATCAGAAAGCGGCGAACGAAAAGGCGGAGATCGCCAAAAAGTCGGTCCCCGAATCGGTGCCGGACACCGCCTCCTCCCTGCGCGACTTCCTCCCCCTGTTCTTCAGCTCCCTCGGCCTCGGCAATACCACCAGCGACAAGGACGCGCTGACCCTGAGCTTCAATCCGGAGCTGTTCGATTTCGGACCTGCCAATCCGGTCTCGATGAAAGCCGTGGTCCGCAACCCCGTGCTTTTCGAGGCGCTGATCAATCAGCTACCGGAGGCCATCCGGGCGGATCGGAAATCCACCCTCAACGACCAGCTCAAGGACTTCGACGACGTCGAGTACAGCTTCGTCTGGGGGCGGCAGAGCGATCGCTTCGGGCGCGCCATCCAACCGCACCTTGCCCTCATTGCGGACACCTTCCTCGCCATCAACAAGCGCGCGATCGACGCCACGACGTCCGACGCCAGAAAACGGCTGCTCAACATTCTGGCCTCGCCGGACCTCCCTCCGGAGATCAACAATCAACCCCTCGACAAGATGACTCCGGAGGTACAAGCCAAGGTCCTTCCGGCGCTCGATGGCTACGTCAGGGAGTTGGCGGCCCGGCAGAAGACGATCCGCGACCTGACGTCGTCGCTGCGCTTCTTCGATCTCGCCGACCTGGTCAACAACCAGCCCCAGGTCCAGGCCTCGGTCAATTACCGGCGGCGCAACGACCTCGTCGGCCCCGACGAGCAGAGCGCCAAATTCAGCTACGAGATGGGGTTCGCCAACGTCAACGGCCTGCGGCGGTATTGCAGCAATCTGAAGCTCGCCACCTCGGACCCCGACTGTCTCTCCAAATACCTCGCAGAGAATGGTACGACGCTCACCGGCTCTCCTCGCCTGTCGGTCTCCGCCGAATACTCGAAGGTCGACGCCTACCGCTTCGACCTGCCGGCCGATCACTTCACCTATTCTCTCGACCGGGTGACGAAGAAGGTCGGCTCGCTCAGCCTCGGCCGCTACCTGCGCTCGGACGACAACGGCACCCAGACCACCCGGCTCGACCTCCAGGCCGACTACGAGGACGTCTCCGGAGATCCGAAACGGCAGAGCCGGCTGGTGGCGATGGCAACCTTCACGCACGAAATGTCGGACAACACGGCGACGTCCTTCACCGTCATCTACGCCAGTAAACCTGAATATTTGGGCGAGGTGGACAAGAACCTGAGCGCCCGCGTCGGCCTCAAGTACAAGATCGACAAGAAAAAGGACAGCCCGGCGAACTAGAAATCAAGGGCCGAACAACCCGAGCTGCTCCGCCTGCCCCGGCCGCCGGAAGGCGGCGGTGGAGAGCTCGGGCCGCGGTTGATCGAGGCCGTAGCGCCGCTTGAAAGTCTCGAAGGTGGCGCGCACCTGGTCGGCGTAGATCCCCTCGCCGCGCATGCGGCTGCCGAAACGGGGGTCGTTCAGCCGGCCGCCCCGCAAATCGCGGACGCGGTTGAGCACCTTCTCCTTGCGGTCCGGGAAATTGCGCTCCAGCCACTCCTCGAAAAGCCCGGCCACGGCTCCGGGGAGGCGCATCACCACGTAGCCGGCGGAGGTGGCGCCGGCGTTGGCCGCGGCCTCCAGGATCTTCGCCGTCTCGTGGTCGGTGATGGCGGGAACGATGGGCGCCACCATCACCCCCACGGGAATGCCCGCCGCGGCCAGCCGCTCGATGGCCTTCAGGCGCTCGCGCGGATGGGAGGCACGGGGCTCCATCTTCCGCGCCAGCCCGCCATCCAGAGTGGTGATCGAAACGTTGACGGCCACGGCCTGGTGCTCGTGGAGCGCCTGAAAGTGATCGATATCCCGCGTCACCATCTCGTTCTTGGTGATGATCCCCACCGGATTGCGGAATTCCGCCAGCACGGCGAGGCACCGGCGGGTGATCTCCAGCTTGCGCTCGACCGGCTGGTAGGGATCGGTCACGCCGCTCATCACCAGCACCTGGGGCACCCACTTGGGAGAAGAGAGCTCCCGGCGCAGCAGCTCGGCCGCGTCCTCCTTCACCAGGATGCGGGTCTCGAAGTCGAGCCCCGCGGAGAATCCCAGGTACTCGTGGGTGGGCCGGGCATAGCAATAGATGCACCCGTGCTCGCATCCGCGGTACGGGTTCAAGGAAAATTCGAAGCCGACATCCGGGCTGTCGTTCCTGGTGATCGCCGAGCGGGAGGTATCCCGCAGCAGCTCGGTGCCGATGCGCTCGGGGCCGGGGATCTCCGGGCCCCGCTCGACGGTGAGGGTCTCGAATCGATTCGTGGGGTTGAGGGCCGCTCCCCGGCCACGGACTGCCGTCTCCATGGCGTAAGTATAGCGCAAGTCGGGGTATAGACACTAACTTTGGCGGCCAGCCGGCCGTGCGCCGTACACGGGATGCCCGGGCGATGGCATTCCGCGTACGCCCCTCTCCTCGCGGGGTGGCAGGGGCCTTCTCCCAACTCCCTGCCTTGACATCCCCTGACCGCGGCGCCAGGATCAGGTCAGCTTCTTGCAGAGGCACTGGCCATGCGTATCGTCCTCATCTCCCCCAAGGGGCCGCTCTACCGGCATCGCGGCGGCATCTTCCGGAAGTCGCTGCGCTACATGCCGCTGACGCTCACCACCCTGGCTGCGCTGGTGCCGGCGGAGCTGGAGGCTGAGCTGCGGCTGATCGACGAGGGGATCGAGGAGGTCGATCCTGCGGCCATCGACGCGGACCTCGTGGGGCTGACGGTGATCACCGGCACCGCAGTCCGCGCCTACGAGCTCGCCGCCGGGTTCCGCGAGCGGGGGATCCCCGTGGTGCTCGGCGGCCCCCACGTCACCCTGGTGCCGGAGGACTCCCAACCCCACGCCGACGCCATCGTGACCGGCTACGCCGAGGAGAGCTGGCCGCAGCTCCTCCGCGACTTCGCCGCCGGCCGCCTGCGCCCGCGCTACGACCAGCGCCCGGGGCTCTCCCTCGCCGGCCTCCCCTTCCCCCGCCGCGACCTCCTGCCCAGGAAACGGTTCCTTACCGACAACGTTTTCGAGGCCACGCGGGGGTGTATCCACAAATGCGACTTCTGCGTCGTCCCCGCGGCCTGGGGGCAGAAGCCGTATCAGAAGCCGGTCGCGGAGATAGTCGCCGACGTCCGCCAGATGCGCGCGCGCAAGCTGATCTTCGTCGATCTCAACCTGATTGCGGACCGCGACTACGCGGCGGAGCTCTTCGAAGCCCTGATCCCTCTCAAGGTCCAGTGGTACGGCCTCGCGACCGTGATGCTAGGGGACGATCCCCATCTCCTCGCCCTCGCCCAGAAAAGCGGCTGCAAGGGGATTTTGATGGGCTTGGAGTCGATCTCGCGCGACAACCTGCGCGACGCGAAAAAAGGTTTCAACTCCCCGGAGCGCTACCAGGAGTTGGTGGCCACCCTGCACCGCCACGGCATCGCCCTCCAAGGGTGTTTCGTCTTCGGCCTCGACCACGACACGCCGGAGATCTTCCTGGAGACCGCGCGCTTCGCCGTGGCGGCGCGCATCGACCTCCCCCGCTTCGCCGTGGTGACTCCCTTCCCCGGCACGGCCCTGTTCCGCCGCCTGGAGGGGGAGGGGCGCATCCTCACCCGCAACTGGGAGCTGTACGACGGCCAGCACGTGGTCTTCCAGCCCGCGCAGATGAGCGTCGAGCAGCTTCAGAAAGGGATCGAAACGGCCTGGGCCCACGCCTACAGCGTACCGGCCATGTGGAAGCGGCTCATGAGCAGCCCCAGCCCGCTTCCAGTGCGCATCGGCACCAATCTCGGCTACCGATACTACGCTCACAACCTCCACCGCTTCTACAATTGCGATTGGATCCTGGGGCTCGGCCGGGAACGGGCCGCGGCCTAGAGGCGCGCATGCGGCTGACCCTCGTCCATCCCTGTATCGGCCGGCGCGCGGGCGACAGCTCCTACATCCGCACCTGGCAGATGGAGCCGCTGCCGCCGGCCTTGATCGCCGGGCTGACGCCGCCGGACGTCGAGGTGCGCTTCTACGACGACCGCATGGAGGTGGTGCCGTTCGACGAGCCCACGGACCTGGTGGCGATCTCCGTCGAAACCTACACGGCGAAGCGCGCGTACCAGATCGCCTCGGAGTACCGGCGGCGGGGCGTGCCGGTGGTCATGGGCGGCTTCCACGCCAGCCTCTGTCCGGAGGAAGTGGCCCTCTATGCCGAGTCCGTCGTGATCGGCGAGGCCGAGGCCCTGTGGTCCGAGGTGATCGACGATTACCGCCACGGCACGCCGAAAAAAACCTATCGGCAGACCGGCAGGACCTCCTTAGCCGGGGTGCGGCCGGACCGCCGTATCTTCGCCGGCAAGCGCTACCTGCGCGTCGGGCTCGTGGAGGCAGGCCGCGGCTGCCATTTCAAGTGCGACTTCTGCGCCGTGCAGACCGTCTTCGGCGCCACGCAGACGCGGCGGCCGGCGGACGAGATCCTTTCCGAGATCGCGGCCCTGCGCGGCTCGAAGGGATTGTTTTTCTTCGTCGACGACAACATTACCTCCAACCTGGAGCAGGCCAAGGAGTTCTTTCGCGCCCTGATCCCCCTCAAGGTGCGCTGGGTGAGCCAGGCGAGCATCAACGCCGCGCACGACGAGGAGTTCCTCGACCTGTTGCACCGCAGCGGCTGCATGGGTGTGCTGATCGGTTTCGAGACCCTGAACCCGGAGAACCTCCGCGCCATGAACAAGGGTTTCAACACCATGCGCGGCGGCTATGCCAAGGCGCTCGCCAACCTGCGCAAGCACGACATCCGCCTCTACGGCACCTTCATCTTCGGGTACGATCACGACCAGCCGGAGGATTTCGCGCGCACCGTGGAGCTCGCCCGCGAGCACGGCTTCTACATCGCGGCCTTCAATCACCTGACGCCGTTCCCGGGTACGGAACTCTATCACCGGCTGGAGCGGGAGGGAAAGCTCCTCTACGACGCCTGGTGGCTCGACGAGAGGTACAGCTACAACAAGGTCCCGTTCCGTCCCGCCGGCATGTCTCCCGAGGACGTGGAGCGTGGTTGCGTGGAAGCGCGGCGGGCTTTCTATTCGTGGCCGAGCATCCTGCGCCGGTCGGTCGATCCGGTGAACCGGTCGGACTTCTTCATGTTCCGCAACTTCTTCCTCATCAATCACCTTCACCGGGCCGACGTCGACGGGCGCAATCATTTTCCACTGGGAGCGCAAGGGTGGCCCGGTCCCC
>DASUEN010000304.1:0-10105 GCA_036275055.1 Thermoanaerobaculia bacterium | reverse complement strand
GATACCCGGCGGGCTGAGCCGCGGTGGCAGGAGAGCCCGGGCGCCCCAGTGGGGATCGGTGACCGCCACGTCGCCGCCGTCCTGGATGGCGAACGTCGAATGCCCCACCCAGGTGACCGAGGGGGGCTCCCCCCTATCCTTTAGATAAGCGCCGTCGTTCGCCACCACCGGGATGTCGAGCGGCCGTTTCTTGTCGTAGGGGTTCTTGCCGAGCTTCCACCGCAGCAGGTCGCTGAATTTGGCGGGATGCACACCCCAGGGATTGAAGAACCTCCCGGGCTCGCCATGGGGAGCGTAGAGGGAGTCGGGGGAGGCCATAGGGGGCGAGGATATCCCGGTCAGCCCCGCGGGGTTCAGAAATCGGGACCGGCGAGGATGTCAGCGACTCCACTGGAGCCAGGGATTGAAATCCCTGGCTACCGACGGTAGTCCCTGCGGGACCCAGGAAGGACAAGCCGCGGTCCCGCAGGGACTACCGTCGGTAGCCGGGGTCTTCAGCCCCCGGCGGTAGGCGGTCTCGGAACTTTTGAGACACGCTCTTACGGTACCTCAAAACCCGGGAGTCTGGGCGGCGAATTCTCCGGCGGCGTAGGTGGGATGGTCTTCTCCCCCTTCTTCCGCTCGTCCCAACGGCGATGCATCCACAGCCACATCTCGGGATGGGCGCGGATGTCCTCCTCGGCGACCTCTAGATACCGGCGGGTGAGGGCGGCCACCGCGCCGTCGTCGTCCTTGGATTCCGGAGGGAAGATCGGCGGGCGGACGACGACGCGGTAGCGCCCTTTCGGCTCGGGATAGGCGGTCATGGGGACGACGGGGGCGCCGGTGCGCAGGGAGACGCGGGCCAGGATGGAGCTGGTCAGCGCCGGACGGCCGAAGAAGGGGACGGCGATTCCTTCCCGCTCCTGCACCCGCTGGTCGATGAGCAGGCCGACCCGGCCACCGGCGCGGATGGTCTCCAGCATCCGGCGGGCGGCGCCCCGCTTGGGGACGACGCCGTTGCCGAACCGCTCCCGCAGGCGCCGCAGCTCGCGGTCGAGCCAGGGGTTGTCCGCCGGCCGTACGACGATGTCGATCGGCCCCCGATAGAGCCCCACGATCGGCGGCACCAGCTCCCAGAGCCCCAGGTGGGCGGTGAGCATGAACACTCCTTTGCCGCACCGCTCGGCTTCCTCCACGTGCTCCCAGCCTTCGAGGGTGAAACGACGGCACATCCCGAGCGCGTCGAAGCGGGTGGAGGAGACGGCGTCGCAGAGGGCGGCGCCGAAATGGCGGAAGCACTCCCGCACCAGGCGCCGCCGCTCGGCCTCCGGCACCGCGGGGAGGGCGAGGGCCATGTTGCGCAAGGCGACCTCCCGGTGCCGGCGGTCGATGCCGTGGGCGAGGCTCCCCAGGGCGCGCCCGAAAGAGCGGGTCGCTGAATGGGGGAGGGCGCGCAGGAATCCCTTGAGGAGGAGGTAGGCGCCATACTCGGCGCGGTGGCGGACGGGGCGGTTCTTCACGCGAAGGGGGACTTTACCGCAGGCGGTCCCATTCGCCGTCCAGCCACTCCCAGAACGCCGGCTCGGGATCGGCGCGGATGGGGAGCTCCGCCAGGGGCGCGTCCAGCCGGCCGGCGAGCTTCACCCGGTCCTTGGTGGTGACGAGGACGGCGCCGGTATCAGGGCGAATGCCGCTCGACCGCCAGGCCTCCACGATGCGGGCGAGGCTCGCCGGGGGGTAGCGGTGGTGATCCCGAAAGCGGAGCTCGCCCGCGATGGCGAGACCGAGGCTCCGGGCCAGGTCCGAGAAGGCGCCGGGACGGGCGATGGCGGTCACCAGGAGGACGCGGGCACCGGCCGGCAGTGGGTCGCCGGTGGTCCGCCGCGGTGTGCCCGGCCGGGTGACGCTGGCGAAACCGGGGCCGGTGAAACCGTAGGGGCGCAGAGCCGCGGCGAGCTCGGCGCCCTGGGTTCCCCACTCCGGCGCGCCGGTCAGGAGGGCCGCATGGGCCCGGCTCACGGCAGCGAGGGGCTCCCGCAACCGGCCGAAAGGAAGGAGCCGGCCGCCGCCGAAGGGATTGGAGGCGGGGAAGGCCACCAGGTCCAGGTCCCGGGCGAGGGCGAGGTGAGAGAAGCCGTCGTCGAGGAGGAAGAGGTCGGGGGCGGGATCGAGACGGCTGAGGGCCGCGAGGCCCGCGGCATGGCGGTCCGGTCCCACCACCACCGCCACCCCGGGAAGCTCGCCGGCCAGGAGCACGGGCTCGTCGCCCCCGATCAGAGGGTCCACGAGCGGACCGGACCCGGCGCTCACCACCCGTACTCCCTGGCCATGGCTGCCGTATCCCCGGGAGAGGATGCAGACGGCGAGGCCCCGGTCGCGGAGATGGGCGGCGAGGGCCGCGACCAGGGGAGTCTTCCCCGATCCTCCAAAATGCAGGTTGCCAACGCTGATCACCGGCCGCGGAAGCCGGCGGCAGTGCTTCGCGTACCAACGCCTGCGGAGCCGGTGGATACCGCCGTAGATGTGCTGCCAGGGGGAGGTGGGGGGGCGGGGCGCTTTCAAGGCCCGGGATTATTTCAGGCGAGAGACAGGGACGCCAGGGACAGCAGGGACTCCAGGGACAACAGGGACGTCAAGGGCTCGAAGATTTCCGTCCCTGTTGTCCCTGGAGTCCCTGTTGTCCCTTCAGACATCGTGGCCAAGAAGCGGCCCCAGCATCTCCAGCGTCCGCGCCAGCGCCCCCCGATTCTCCTCGACGAGCTGCAATCCCCGCCGGCCGGTCTCGCGGGCGTCTTCAGGATCTTCCAGCCAATCCCGCCAGGCCGCGGCGAGCTCGCCAGCGTCCGCCACCCGCCGCCAGGCGCCGGTCCGGTCGAAGGCTGCGGCCATTTCGCGGAAGTTGTGCATCGAAGGACCCACGGCGATGGGCACTCCGAAACGGGCGGCTTCCAAAGGATTGTGGCCGCCTGTGGGTACCAGGGTGCCGCCGATGAAGGCCGCGGCGGCCAGGCGGTAGAGGCCGGCGAGCTCGCCCAGGCTGTCCAGGAGCACCACGGCGGGCCGACCCTCCGGCGCGGCAAGGGCGGTGCGGCGGACGTGGCCGGCGCCCCGGGTCCGCAGCAGCTCGTCCACCTCGTTCCAGCGCTCCGGGTGGCGGGGGGCGAGGACGAGGAGAGCCCGCCCCTCGCCGCCGGCCTCCAGGAAGGCATCGAGCACCGGCCCTTCCTCTCCGGCCATGGTGGAGCCGGCGACGAGGAGGGGGCGGCCGCCCGCGGCCTGCCGCAACGCCGACTCCAGCTCGGGCTTTGCCGCCGGCTCCGGCGACTCGTACTTGAGGTTGCCGGTGATGGTGATCCGCCCGGCCTCGATTCCCAGCTCCACCAGCCGGTCGCGGTCGCCGGCCGCCTGAACGCCGAAGCGGCTCACGGCGCCGAAGAGGGGGCCGAGGAAGGCCCGCAGGCGCCGCATCCTCCCGAAGCCGCGATCGCCCACCCGGCCGTTGACGACCGCCACCGGGAGCCCCCGGCGCCGGGCCTCGCGCAGGAGCAGGGGCCAGTAATCCCCTTCCACCAGCACCAGCGCCCGGGGCTCGTGACGGCGGAAGAACCGCTGCACGGCGAAGCCGAGGTCGAAGGGGAGGTAGGCTACCTCGGCGCGGTCACCGAAGGCAGCGAAGGCGGCCCGCGCCCGCTCCTGACCGGTGGGGGTGACGGTCGTCACCAGCAGGGGGAGGTCCGGGGGGAGGGCTTTCGCCAGCGTGGCGGCGACTCCCACCTCGCCCACCGAGACGGCGTGGAGCCAGAGGGCGCCCCGGGTCGCCGCCGGCCCGGAGACTCGGCCCAGCCGGCCCGGCAGCGTAGGAAGATAATGGCTCCCTCGCCGGGCGAGCAGGAAGGGTCCCGCCACGGCCAGGGCGACCCCGGTCGCGAGCTGGTAGAGCCCCCAGAGGACGGATCGCATCGCGAAGGGCAGTATAATGGCTGGTTCCCGGGGCCCGGGGAGGGGAATCCACCTGCCGGCGGGAGCTGTTACCGCCCTCGGACCGGGGGGTCCCCTAGACGTTTCGCCCCCAGCCTCCGTATAACAGGACAGATATGCTCGAGCTCGTCTACTCCAACCGCCAGCCGTCCAGCCCCTACCAGCGGGCGCCCTGGGCCGAGGCGACCGACCGCGATCTCCTCCTGGCCGTGCGCGAAGGGGACGAGTCGGCGCTCAACGAGCTCATCAATCGCAAGACCCGGCCGCTCCTCCAGCTCTGCCAGCGCATCCTCGGCGGCGACCTCGAAGAGGCCCGCGACGTCGTCCAGGTGACCTTCTTCAAAGTCTGGGAGAACCGCAAGAAGTTCGACACCCGCTGGGCCCCCAACACCTGGATCTACCGCATCGCCAGCAACCTCGCCATCGACCACCTGCGGTCGCGCAAGACCCGCGAGCGCAGCGAGGAGCCGGTGCGCCAGCACCTTCTCCAGGTGGCCGACGGGCGGGCGCAGCGCGACCTGTCGCGGATGCAGGAGACGGAGATCGGCACCATCTTCCGCGAGCTCTCCACCTCCCTGTCGGAGAAGCAGCGGATGGTCTTCCTGCTGCGCGAGATCGAGGGATTGTCGTCGGCCGAGGTGGCGAAGATCATCGACTCCCGCGAATCGACCGTGCGCAATCACCTGTTCAACGCCCGCCGGATCCTCCGCCAGGAGCTGCTGCGGCGATTCCCCGAATACGCCGGCAGCTTCGAGCTGTCCCGCAACGGAAAGGACGACTAGAGTGAGCTGCCCGGAATGGAGCCGCCTCGCGGCACGGCGCGACGAGGAGCCGGCGGTGTGGACCGAGGCCCTGGAGCACCTCGACGGCTGCCCGCGCTGCCGTCCCGAAGCCCTGAAGGCCGATCCCCTGCTGCTCTTCCGCCGCCTGCCGGTGGCGAAGCTCGCCCCCGCCGAGGAGCGGTCGGAGGCCGACTCCATGCGCCTGGCCGTGGCGGCGATGCGTACCGCCGGCCGCCTCGAAGAGTCGCGCCACCGCTTCGCCGGCTGGCGCCGGTGGGCCGCGGCCGCGGTGCTGGCCCTCGCCGCCCTTGGAGTAGGTCGCGACCGGGCGCTCCGCCCCACCGCGACCGCCCTGGTACCAGGACAGGTGCCCGCGGCCTTCCAGCCGGCGCGTGCCGTGCCGGCCGCCGCCCAGGAGCCGCTGGCCATCGAAGGGCTCAACCGCCCCGGTGCCCGCGTCTACCAGATCAACGGCGAGGGGCTCTCGGTGACCTGGATCGTCGACGAGAGCCTGGAGATCTGACCGGTGCCCCCATGCTGCCTCGTTCCCTTCTCTTCGCCAGCTTGCGCGGCGACCCGCCCCCTCGCGTCCCGTCCGGCTCCCTCCGGCGCGGCAGGAGCCTGAGCCCGCCAGTGTCATCCCGGCTGCGCTCCCTGGTGAGCTTCCTATGGGTCCTGGCGCTGGCTTCGACGCTGACCGCGCAATCGGCCGGCTCGCGAGGCGAGGTGGTGCTGCAGGCCTACACTTTCCAGTACCAGCGGGCGAGCGAGGCCGCGGACTTGGTCTATCCCCTGCTGTCGCCGAAGGGGACGGTCGAGGTGCAGCCGCGCGGCAACACCCTGGTGATCCGCGACACCGCGGCGGCGCTCAACCGCATCGTGCCGGTGCTGCGCAGCTTCGACCATCCGGCGCGGCCGATGCGGCTGGAGGTCTTCATCGTGCGGGCGAGCCGCAACACCGTCTCGCCCCAGGTGCGTCACTCGGACCTGCCGGAGCAGCTCACCAAGCGCCTGCACGACCTGCTGACCTACGACAATTTCGAGATGGAGGCGCAGGCCCGGCTCGGCGGCGTCGAGGGGCAGCAGGTGATCTACGAGATGGGGCAGGGGTACAAAGTGAGCTTCCGCTTCGGCAAAATGACCGACGACCAGCGGGTGAAGCTGTCGAGCTTCCGCATCTCGCGGCAGCCGGAGGGACAGGCGGAGAAGGTGCTGTTGCAGGCCAACGTCCCCCTCCAGTGCGACCAGACGATGAGCCTGGGCCTCGCCAAGAGCGAAGCGAGCCGGGAGGCGCTGATGCTGGTGCTGACGCTGCGGGAAGGCGACGCTCCCCGCCGAAAGGAGCCTTAGAGAGACGATGCAGTTCATCTGCCGCGTAGGAACCCAGGACGGCCGGGTGCTGGAGCAGTCGTTCACCGCCAGCGACGAGACCGCCCTGCGCAGCGAGCTGGGCAAGCTCGGGCTGCACCTCTTCGAGGTGCGGCGGCGGGGTGCCCCGAAGCTCGCCATGCCCGGCCTGCGGGGCCGGCGGCGGAGCATTCCGGTGCAGGAGTTCGTGGTCTTCAACCAGGAGCTGGCCGCCCTGCTCAAGGCCGGCCTTCCCCTGCTCCAGACCCTGGACCTGATGCTCGAACGGATGCACAACCAGCACTTCAAGGCGGTGCTCACCGACGTCCGCGACCGCGTGAAGAGCGGCGAGGACCTCTCCGAGGCCTTCGCCGCGCACGGCGACCTGTTCCCCCGCCTCTACCCGTCGTCGCTCAAGGCCGGCGAGAAGAGCGGCGAGCTCGAGCAGGTCATCCGCCGCTTCATCCGCTACATGAAGCTGGTGCTCGACGCCCGCCGGCGGGTGGTCTCGGCGCTGGTCTATCCGATCGTCCTGGTCTGCCTCTCGATCGCCATGATCGCCGTGATGGCGGTCTACGTGGTGCCGAAGTTCATGAGCTTCTTCACCGAGCTCGGCACCGACCTGCCGCTCATCACCCGGGTGGTGCTGTCGGTCTCGCAGTTCTCGACGCGGAACTGGCCGATCATCCTCCTCGGGCTGATCGTGGGCTTCTTCGCCCTGCGCTCGTGGGGGAACACGGGGCCGGGCCGGCTGGCGCTCGACCGGCTGAAGCTGCGGCTCCCCTTCCTGGGGCCGGTGCTCCACCGCTTCGCGATGGCGGAATTCTGCCGCTCGCTCTCGACGTTGCTCTCCGGCGGCATTCCGCTGGTGCCCGCCTTCGAGATCGCCACCGCGTCGGTGGGCAACGCCTACGTGCGCAGCCGGGTGGAGCCCACCATCCAGATGGTGCGGGAAGGCAAACCCTTCTTCGCCGCGCTGGAGACGAGCGAGATCTTCACCGACATGTCGATCGACATGGTGAAGGTGGGAGAGACCACCGGCTCGCTGGACGAAATGCTGGGTAGCGTCTCGGACTTCCTGGACGAGCAGGTCGAAACCCGGATGCAACGTCTGTTGTCGCTGGTCGAGCCGATGATGCTGGTGTTCATGGGTGCCATCATCGCGATCCTGCTGGTCTCGATCTACTTGCCCATGTTCTCGATGCTCGGTTCGTCGAAGTTCTAGCACTTTGCTCATGGGGGGACTTTCCCTCGGCGCGAAGCGAGGGCCGCGAAGGCGTCGTTAGGAGTTTGAGATGGCTGTGATCAATGCGAGGACGGGAGCACAGGACAAGGAGCTCGAGGCCGAGACCGTCGAGCAGGCGCGGGCGCGCCTCGCCCAGGAGCGGCGGGAGGCCGAGACCTTCGCCGCCCGCTATGGCCTCGAGTTCGTCGACGTGACCCACTTCCGGATCGACAACGACCTGTTCCGGCGGGTGCCGTTCGACCTCATGCTGCGCTACGGCTTCATCCCCGAGTCGCAGCTCGACGGCCGCATGTCGGTGGTGATGGCCGATCCCTCGGACGTGGTGAAGATCGACGAGATGGAGCTCCTGCTGGGGCAGCCGGTCGAGGTCAAGGTCGGGGTGCGCTCGGCGATCGACGAGATCCTGCAGAAGTCGGAGAGCGCCCAGCGGGTGCTCGACGAGGCCAGCGAGGACTTCCGCATCCAGCTCGTCCAGGAGGACGAGGAGGGCGAGGAGGTCCTGTCGATCGACCGCATCACGGCCGACACCAGCCCGATCATCAAGCTGGTCGACTCCACGATGTTCAACGCCATCCAGCGCCGCGCCTCGGACATCCACATCGAGACGCGCGAGACCGAGGTGCTGATCAAGTACCGCATCGACGGCGTGCTCTACCAGGCCATGGAGCCGATCGACAAGCGGCACCACCAGACCATCATCAGCCGCATCAAGGTGATGTCGGAGCTCGACATCGCCGAGAAGCGCATCCCCCAGGACGGGCGCTTCAAGCTGCGCCTCAAGGGGCGGACGATCGACTTCCGCGTCTCCATCATGCCCTCGGTCCACGGCGAGGACTGCGTCATCCGTATCCTCGACAAGGAGTCGATGAACAAGGACTTCAAGAACCTGCGCCTCGACATCCTCGGCTTCGACGACGAGATGATGCGCAAGCTGCGCAAGTTCATCCGCGAGCCCTACGGCATGGTGCTGGTGACCGGCCCCACGGGCTCAGGGAAAACGACGACGCTCTACGCCTGCCTGTCGGAGATCCAGAGCTCCGAGGACAAGATCATCACCATCGAGGACCCGGTGGAGTACCAGCTCCGGGGGATCACCCAGATCCCGGTCAACGAGAAGAAGGGGCTGACCTTCGCCCGCGGCCTGCGCTCCATCCTGCGCCACGACCCGGACAAGGTGATGGTGGGCGAGATCCGCGACCCGGAGACGGCGCAGATCGCCATCCAGTCGGCCTTGACCGGCCACCTGGTGTTCACCACCGTGCACGCCAACAACGTGGTGGACGTGCTCGGCCGCTTCCTCAACATGAACGTCGACCTCTACAACTTCGTCTCGGCGCTCAACTGCGTCCTCGCCCAGCGCCTGGTGCGCAAGGTCTGCCTGCACTGCAAACAGCCGGTGCAGGTCTCCAACCAGGTGCTGGAGGAGAGCGGCCTCGATCCGGCGATATACTCCGGCTTCACTTTCCACGAGGGGCGGGGGTGCATCGAGTGCAACGGCACCGGGTTCCACGGCCGCGTGGCCGTCTCCGAGCTGCTGGACCTGTCGGACCACATTCGCGAGCTGATCCTCGACCGCCGGCCGGCGTCGGAGATCAAGCGCGCGGCGAAAGAAGAAGGGATGACCTTCCTGCGCGAATCGGCGCTCGAGATGGTCTTCCGGGGAGTGACGACGCTGCGTGAGATCAACAAAGTCACCTTCGTGGATTGACCGGCTGCTCGGGTTCGACCCGGTGCCGGTGCCGCCGCACGTCTTCTCCCTCGACGGCGAACGGCTGCGCTACGGCCAGTTCGTGCGCGACCGCCATGGCTTCCGCCTGCGCAACTTCCGCCAGGCAACCCTGCCCAAGGACCCGTTCCAGCACGGTCCCCTGGGCGGGCCGCTGCGCGATCCCGCGGCGTTCCGGGAGCTGGTGGCGGGCCTGGTGAAGGGGGTGCCGGGGGGGATCAAGGAAGCCTCGCTGGTGCTGCCGGACACCTGGCTGCGGGTCACCTTCAGCGAGAGCAGCGACCTGCCCAAGGGAGGCGACGCCCTCGACGAGGTGCTGCGCTGGAAGCTCAAGCGGCTCGTCCCCTTCCGGGTGGACGACCTGCGGGTCAGCGCCACCGAGGTGGCGCCGCTGCCGGGCCAGGAGGAGCCGCGCCGGCTGCTGCTGGGCTTCGCCGTGGAGCAGCTCCTCACCCAGGTGGAGGAAGCTTTCGCCGCCGCCGGCGTGCGCCTCGGCCAGGTGTCCAACGTCAGCCTGTCGCTGCTCGCCGCCACCGATCCGCCGCCCAACGGCGGCTTCGCGGCGCTGATGGTGGTCGAGGAAGAGGGATACACCCTGGTCTTCTCCCGCGGCGGCGAGCCGGTGCTCCACCGCTACAAGGGGTTCGCCGGCGCCCTGCCGGAGGCGGCGCGCGGCAGCTTCGTGGAGCGCGACCTGCGGCTCACCCGTAACTTCCTCGACGAGCACTACTCCGGCGCGACCCTGGGACCGGTCCTGCTGCTCGCCCCCCCGGAATCCGAGCCCACCTGGCTCGACCGGCTGGAGGAGGGGCTCGGGACGCCGGCGGCGCCGCTCGACGGCCGCCACCTCCCCCCCCTCCGCGCCGAAGACTCGGGGGTTCCCCCCTGGCGCGACCTCGCTCCCATGCTCGGAGCGGCCCGGCGGGAGGTGGCATGAGCTCGCTGCCGGAGATGCAGGACGACTTCGCCGCCCTCCCGCCGCCGGCGCGCCCGGCCGTTGGCGCGCCGGCCGCCCCGGTGGGCAACCCGCGGGCCGAATCGCTC
>DASUEN010000303.1:0-4023 GCA_036275055.1 Thermoanaerobaculia bacterium | reverse complement strand
CTCGCCCCCGGCGAGCTCGACGCACGGTCGTTTCGCGAGATCCCGGCGTAGGCCGGGCTCGCCCAGCTTGAACTGCAGGCGCTCGAGCTCGTCGGAGAGGTGGCGCTCTCCCGGAACCGCTTCGGGCGCCGGGAGCTCGCCGGTGGCCGGGAGCCCTCGGTGCCCCAAGCCGGCCGCTTCAGCGGTCTCCTGCGAGGAGTCCGCGTCTCCGGTGTCGTCGACGGCGCCGCCCACCAGCGAGTGAAGCAGGACGTGCCCTTCGTCCAGCGCGAAAGCGTCGCGGATGGGCTCGAAGGCGAGGTGGCCGATCGGGCACAGCCCAACGCCGTCGGTGGGGGCGGAGAGCATCAAGAGTTGGGTCATGTAACCTGCTTCGAGCAGGCAGAAGTCCCGTGCCAGATCGCCGTAGATCGGAGCGATGGCGGCGAGTTGGCCGACGAGGAAGATGGAGAACGCCGACTTCTCGAACACCGGCTGATTGGCCTCGGCATGGAGGCTACGGTCGATTGGCGCCTCCGGCGACAGCGATACGAGCCCATGGTCTCCGGGATGGTAGTAGTGGGTACCGGCGGCCACTCCCTCGACACGGCCCGGCCGCACGTGCACGTAGGTCTGCACCGGATAGAGAGTCCCGGCGGACGGATAGCGATACTTCGGCAGCGGCGAGCCCGGCAGGCGAAGCCGTTGCAAGCAGGCCAGCAGCCGGCCGAGCCGTGCAGCCGGGAGAGGCTCGCAGAGGAGCTCGCGGTGGCTCTTCCGCTCGGCAAGCGCGCGCAGGAATGCCTCGCCCATGTCGACTCGCGGCAGGTCGAACCTCGCCCGCTGATCGCCGTCGCGCCGCAAGCCGGGTTCGAGGCCGAGCGGCGCGGCGAGCTCGCCCCGGCGAGTCCCCGGGTCCGCGCTTTCCGGGACCACGTAGGCCACGAGGCGCCGGTTCGTCCGGCCCTCTCCGGCCGCGATCACCACTCCGGTCCGCACCGCGGGATGCCTTTCGAGAGCCGCCTCGATCTCGCCGAGCTCGATGCGCACCCCCTGGATCTTGACCTGGAAATCCTCGCGCCCGAGGAATTCGATGTTGCCGTCCGCCAGGTATCGTCCCAGGTCGCCCGTGCGGTAGAGGCGTTCCCCCGTGCAGGGATGGCGGATGAAACGAGCGCTCGTCTTCTCGTCGTCACGCCAGTAGCCTCTCGCCACCCCGGCACCGCCGATGAACAGCTCGCCGGGCACCCCCACCGGGCGGTCGGCAAGCGCGTCGTCGAGCACGTGGAACGTCTGATTCACCATCGGCATGCCATAGGGAATGCTGGTCCACTCGGGATCCACCCGTTCAATGGGATAGAGGATGGACCAGATTGAAGCCTCGGTCGCTCCTCCCAGGCTGAGCACCTGCAACTCGGGCTTGAGCGCCCGGATCCTGTCCGGCAGACCGACGGGGATCCAGTCGCCCGAGAGCAAGGAAAGGCGGAGCGGCGCCAGCGCCGAGTGGCGCACGCTGGAGGCATGCTCAACCAGCATCTCCATCAGCGCCGGCACCGAATTCCAGAGGGTGACCCGCTCCCGTTCGATGAGGTCGGCCCAGCGCGCGGGATCGCGCGCGGCCCCAGGCTCGGGGAGCACCAGGCATCCTCCGGCGCCCAGGAGCCCGAAGATGTCGTAGACCGAGAGGTCGAAGCTGAGAGACGAGAGCCCCAGGACCCTGTCCGCCGGGCTCACCAGGAATCTCCGGTTCACGTCGACGACGGTGTTGAGGGCTCCGCGGTGATCGATCATCACTCCCTTCGGCTGCCCGGTCGAGCCAGAGGTGAAGATCACGTAGGCGAGATCCTCCGGTCTCTGGCTTGATGGCAGATCGTCTTCATGCGCCATCGGCGGCTCGGCGTCATCGACCGGCACGACCTTCACGCTTGGCGGCCATTCGAGGACAGGAGCCAGCCAAGGCTGAGTCACCGCCAACTCGGCCTCGCCCTGCTCCAGCAAGACTCTGCGGCGCTCCGCCGGCAGAGAGGCTTCGATCGGCAGGTAGGCCGCTCCTGCACGCAGGATACCGAGCACAGCGACGACCTGCTCCCATCCTTTCTCCATGACCACGGCGACGAGACGGTTGGGACGGGCGCCCTGCTCACGCAGGCGCAGGGCTAGGGCGAGCGAGCGGCGGTCGAGCTCGGAGTAGGAGAGCGTCCTCTGAGGTGTGATGATGGCGGGCCGATCACCCTGGGCGGGGACCTGTCGCAGGAAGAGGGTCTGCAGCATTCCTTCCGGAAGCGCAGCCTGCGTAGCATTGACGCGAGCACGGATCGCGAGCTGCTCGGCGGGTACGAGGCGCAGGGCGGGCTCCTCCCACGTGCCGTCGTCGTCCACCAGCCGGTCGAGGAACCGGAGGTAAGCACCGAACATGTCGTCCAGGAGACCTGGCGGGAAGATCTCGTCGACCGAATCCCAGTTGAAGGTCAGCGCGCCCCTCTCCTCCTGCACCTGGTGGTCCAGCCAGACCTGGGGCGTCTGGGAGATCGAATAGCCGAGCTCGACCTCGAGCGCCCTCTCCAGGGCTCCCGAAGAAGCCGGCTGCTGAGCGCCATGGTGGACGAGAGTGCTGGTGAAGACGACGGGCATTAGCGACTCGGCCCTCCTCTGCTGCCGTCGCGCGAGCTCCCGTAGGACACGGACGCCGCCGACGTGTCGATGGTCCAGGTCGTCCCAGAGCCGCTCTTGAATCGCTCGCGCACGCAGGCGGAAGGTGCTTGCGGGAGAGTGCTCCACGGCGAGGAGACTGAGGGAGGTGAAGTCGCCCACCACGTCGAGAACTTCCGGATGCAGCGGCGGGCGGCCGAACAGGGTCAGATTGATCGTGAAGCGTTGGCGCCGGCTCCAGGTCGCCAGCACCTCGGCGAAGGCAGCCAGCAGCACTCCGGAGGGGGTGAGTCCCATACGCACCGCCTGCTCTTTCAGACGGCGCCACCGGTCTTCTGCGAGCGACGCGCGGCGCCGCACGAACGCCGGCCGCTCAAGCCGATCGGGTCGCTGAGCCAGTGGCAGCTCGGGGGCCGGGGGAAGGTCGGGGAGCCGGCGCGACCAGTACTCCCAGGAGCGCCGGTAGGCCGGTG
The DNA here is from genome assembly GCA_036275055.1 of Thermoanaerobaculia bacterium. GTDB lineage: Bacteria > Acidobacteriota > Thermoanaerobaculia > Multivoradales > UBA5704 > DATARR01. The sequence goes on along the minus strand of DASUEN010000303.1, from coordinate 922 downwards.
AGTGCTCGCTCCCCTGCTCGGCGAGGACGCAGTCGCGGAACGACAGCGCGAGCGGCGGCAGCCGCAGGCCGGGATCGCGATAGAAGTCGGTCAGCTCGCGGAAGATGATGGCATTGCTCCAGGCGTCGACCAGAAGGTAATCGAGGCTGAAGTGGAGCCGTGCCCGCTCATCGTCCAGCAGCGAGACACGAAACTCGAAAAGAGGCCAGCGGTCGGTGGGCAGCACTTGGTGCGAGAGGGTTCGCCGGACGTCGTCCAGGCGGGCTTGCCGCTCCGCGGGGTCGCACGTCCGCAGATCGAGTACCTCCATCTCGTACGGATGAACTTCCCTGAGGATCTGCTGGCGGCCTTCTGGCAGGACGATCGCCCGCAGCATGTCGTGCCGCTCGATCACCCGCTGGAGCGCGGCGTTGAATCGCCGCACGTCGAGCCCGGGGACGTCCATTTCCAGGTAATTGTGAGATGCCACGTTTCCCAGCTCGAAAGAGCCGCTACGCCCAATCCAGTACGCCTGCTGAACGTCGGTGAGCGGGAACGGCTCGTGGCGCCTCTCGGCATCCGGGACGATGGGCGACTGGGGAGACCAGAGCCCGTCGCCCGCCTGCGCCGCCCGCGCCTGCGCAACGAGGTCCGCCATGCCGCCCAACGTCGGCCTCTCGAACAGGGTGCGCAACGGCAGGTCGACATGCGACATCTCCCGGATCCGGTGCATCAGCCGGGTGGCCAGGAGGGAATGTCCACCCAACTCGAAGAAGCTGTCCTCGATACCCACCCTGGCCACTCCCAGCACCTCGGCCCACAAGGCGGCAAGCTCGGCCTCGAGCGGCGTGCGCGGCGCCACGTAGCGCTCCTCTGGCGAGGAGAGAACCCCCTCGCGAGACGGCAGCGCACCCCGGTCGAGCTTGCCATTGGGCGTCCGCGG
>DASUEN010000302.1:0-32201 GCA_036275055.1 Thermoanaerobaculia bacterium | reverse complement strand
TCAACCGACTACGGAGTGACCTCCGCCTGGTCTCCGGCGGAGAAGACCGTCGAGGTTTGCAACACCGGCAAATGCGTTCTCGAAGTGGCTTCGGCAAGCGTCGATTGCGCGGACTTCACTCTGGTCAGCCACCCGTTCCCGGCCTCGGTCGCTCCCGGCTCTTGCCTGGGGTTGACCGTGGGCTTCACACCCACCCTACCCGGCACGCGGCGCTGCCGGCTCACCGTGACGAGCAACGACCCGGCGGCGCCGGTCGTGGTGTGGGACCTCGTCGCCCGCACGCCGCCCGCTTTCATCGTGCGGGCCGGAGTCTCCCAGCCGCACGGGCACCTTGCTCAATCGGCTCGCCAGGGATCGGCTTTCGAGCTCGGCTTCCGCTACACGGTGCGCCCGCGCTGGGCGTGGGAGGTGGACCTGGGCGTCTCGCGCCTCGACGGCCGGCCGGCGCCGGACGTGAAGATCCCGTCTTTCGCGATCCATTCTCGCTACACCGTGAACCCGGCCTCGAGCTTGCGGGTGTTTCTCGAGGCCGGTCCCAGCGTTCACCACTTCGATCCGGGTGATTTCGAGCTCGGCGCCGATCTCGCTCTCGGCGCGGAATTTTCCCTCGGCCGGCGCTTCGCCCTCGAAGCGCAGTACCGCTACCGCTGGGCCTGGACGGTGACGCCCCACGCCGAGTACTCGCAGATCCTTGCCGGTTTCGTGACCTCGTTCTAGGGGCGGCGGCCGGGTGCTGTTGGAGATCGCGGGCGCAGGCGGCTGTGGAAGACATGGTCGCCCAGCGCCCGGCCGCTGGCAAGGCCCGCCTGATTGTCGTACTGCCAGTGAATTCCGCCGTAAATCCGGCTTTGCCCCGCTTCCTCCGCCGCCTGAGAAAAGCTGGCAAAGAAACGCTCCACGCCAGGAAGTCCTTCGGAAACGAGCGAGAAAAGAACGGCATCGGTGCCGAAGAACAACTCCAGGATACGGGAGGCGGAGCCGCTGAACGTGCTGTGACCGGAGGTATAGGAAGGAAACGGGGGGGTGGCGATAAAAGGTACCCAGGGTGGCGAAGCCCTGGTGCCGCCGTTGCCTTCCAGCTCCGCGTGTCGGATGCCCGTGACGGGCCGCCAATGATCATAGTGATACTTGCTGTCCCACGAGACGATAGCCGCGTCAGCCATGGCCATGCTCAACAGGGCAAAAAGCCGGCTGCTCTCGTGCAGCGTTAGATTTCGCTGGCTTGCAAGCCTCAGAGCCACGAGCAGCCAATGACCGGGGGGAGTGCTGGTGCCGGACCCATCGGCCCAGAAGAGGGCGATCTGGGACTGTTCTTTGCTGCGCGAAGGACTGTCGATACGGCCGAGCCGAGCCACTTCGCTGAAGGCTTTCAGGTAGTCTGCGCTGCCGAGGGCTGGCGGAGGCGGCGGGCGGAATTGCGAGCCATTGGCCATGGCCCAGGGCTTTACGCCGGCCCAGTTGGGCAGCAGCCCGCTTGCGAAGTCTGGCGGCGTGGGCGTCCACCAGCCGGCGCCGGACGGATACCGAGGATTCACTTCGCGGGTTGCCCCGTCGTCGGCGCGCAGGGCGATGATGGCGTCTGCCACCTTCAGACCCCAGGCGATACCTGCCTCCTTGGACGGACCCTCTGGGATCGCCGAGAGGGAGGCCTTCAAGGCGGCATCGAACACCTTTCGCTGGGCCGGGAAGAGCTGGGAGAGGGACTGGTACGCCGCTGCCGCTGCCGCCGCTTCCGGGGACGCCCCTGGCGGAGCCGGATCGGTCAAGGAATAAGGTTCGTACAGCCCCAGGATCCCGTTGACGGCCTCGAATATCGAGACGTTGACGCAGGCCATGGCGCGGCTGGCATGCGGTGGAACGGATTTCTCAGCCCGCACCGCATCCAGCAGGATGCCGTTCCAATCGGTTACCACGTCCGCGCGAGCCTCGCCGAGGGTCCCGGCCAGCGCTACGCAGACCCCAAACCCGGCGACAGAGAGCTTCCGAAACGTGGCGGTAGAGAACATCGTCGATTTGTCGCTTGCCGGACGACCACGGCCGGCCGTGCATACCCATGGTATCTCATCTCCTTTCTTCCTGCCGGTTCAAGAAGCGCCTCCTCGAGCGCGACCTTGGCTTCTCCCTTGCAGACTCGCCGGTCATGCCTCACTCCGCGAGTCTCGAATCCCATTCCTCGAAAAGGGCACGCGGCCATTCGTCCGGCGAAGTTCGCGGATATTACCGTCACGTTGCTCCGTTCTACGATCTGGAGTTGGCGGATCGGGGCGACGAGGCGCTTTGGCTGTGGGCTGCGGGATCGCCCGCAGGCTGCCGAGTCCTGGAGCTTGGGGCGGGGACGGGGAGGGCTACGGCATTTTTCGCCTGTAAAGCCGCGTGGGTGGTGGCTACTGAGCTGGCTCCGGAGATGATCGTCCTGGCCCGGCGGCGGCTGGCAGGCGCTGCGAACGTCTCTCTCGTGCTCGCCGACATGCGGGAGCTCGAGCTGCAGGCGCGCTTCGACCTGGTGGCCGCGGTGGACGATCCATTCGTCCATCTCACGGCGGACGAGGACCGGCAACGCGCCTTCGCCGCGGCCGCCCGGCACCTGGCACCCGGCGGGCGTTTCATCCTCGACGGGGCCTGGTTCCCGCCGCATCAGCGCCGGGCGGCAGCGATGAAAACAGGGTTGATCGAGGAGCATGGGAGCCGTGGCCTCGAAGTGCGCCAGACCTGGCATTGCGATCCCCAGACCCACCTCTGCGATGCCTCGTTCGAGTACAGCCGGCGGGGCGAGAGGCTGGAGGAGGCGTCGTTTCCCGCGCGGCTCTGGTCGCACGAGGAGCTGACGGACCGAGCCCGCGCCGCCGGCCTTCGAGTGACGCATCTCTGGGGCGATTACGACCGCCGCCCCTGGGACCGGATGGCCTCGCCACACCTGATCGTCGAAATGCGGCTCGGGTGACGAGCCCGAGCCCGGCGCGCATTGCTTCTCGAAATCCCGCGGCGGCAGCCAGAGGGCGATGCCGATCCGATCTGCTTTACGGGGTCAATACTACGCCCGCGCCGCCGGGGATCTCCATCACTCCGGGCCTCTTCTCCCAGCCTCTCCGGAGCCGCCGGGAGAAGATGGTGGTCTGGGAGCTGCCATCTTGTCGTGCCAGCCTTGACCGGTCTATGAAGGGAGTCGGCGAAGCTCGAAGTTGTCGAATTCGAAGCGAGCTGAGTCTCCCTTTTTCTGCAGCCCGACACTGATTCCTGCGGAACCAGTTCGCAGCGTGTCGTCGTCCACCTCAGCCACGAGGCTGTCGTTGATGAAGAGACTGAAGTGAGAGCCTTCCGCCAGCACGGCGAGCCGGTTCGTCTGACCCGTGCCCGAACGGATCGCCGTGGACGGAGTGAAGTCGTGAAGACTCTTCCAGCTCTTGTCGTGAACAAAGAAAGAAAAGGTACCGGCGCCGCTCACGATGAAAGCATAGTATCGATCGCCGTCCTGCCGTAGAAGCAGCTTGCAGTCCGTATCGGCAGCCCCTTCAACCCTCGTCGCTTCGACGCTCAGGTAGGAGGACGCGCCGTCACCCGTGAAGGTGCCGGACCGGATGTCGGCCCTACTGATGCTCTTGTCGGCCTGCACCAGCCAATCGTATTTGCCTTTCAGCACCACCCGTCCTAACGTCCCGCCATCGTCATTCAAAAACGTGGGGTCCCACCCCTCAGCCTTGTCGAACATGTCCACCGCTAAAGGCATCCACGACTTCGCCTCGACGAGCTTGGCTTGAGTTTTGAGCGCTGTTTCCTTTTGATCGAGTTGCATCCTGAGAGAGCCGAGCTGGCTCGACAAATCGGCAATGGACCTGCTTTTGCCATTGAGTGCAGCGCTCAAGCCAGCGACGACGATCAGGCCCAACAGGAGGACGCCTATGAAAGCCGCCTGCCCGCGCCCGGCGCCAGACGCCGGCCGGGCGGCAACGGGGCTGGGCACTGGCGGAGGCAGAGGCGGCGGAATGGGGGGCATGGCCACGGGTTTCTCGAAGGCGGCGAGCGCCCGTGCGAATTCGCCGCAGCCGGAGTAGCGCTCGTCGGGATTCTTGGCCAGGGCCCTCATCACGATCGCCTCGAGCTCTTCGGGAATCTCCGGATTCTGTTCGCGCAGCGGCTTGGGCGGCTCGTTGACCTGCGCGAAACGGAGGTCGAAGTCCGACTCCGCGTCGAACGGCGGGTGGCCGGCGAGCATTTCGTAGAGGACAATGCCCATGGCGTAGACATCCGTGCGGTGATCGATGTCCAGCGGCCGGCGGATCTGCTCGGGGCTCATATAGTGAGGCGTACCGAGACTGCCTGTCGTCGTCAGCCGCCGCCCATCGAGCGTCAGCGCGATGCCGAAATCCACCACTTTCGGCCGACCGGCCTCATCGAACATGAGGTTCGACGGCTTGATGTCGCGATGGATCACGCCGTGCTGGTGCGCATAATCGAGAGCCGAAAGAGCCTGCTGCACCCAGGAGAGCGCGGTCATCGGCGTGGCTTTTGAGCTGTGCTCCAGCCGCTCAGCGAGAGTCCCTCCCGGCAGGTACTCGATGACGAGGAAGAGGTCCTCCCCTTGCTCGATGAAGTCCATGACCTGCGCGATGCCCGGATGGCGGAGCTGAGCCTGAGCACGCGCTTCGCGAATGAAACGCTCGTGAAACTTCGGGTCGCGGCTAAGGGTGTGCGCCAGCACCTTGAGCGCCGCCGGCGTCCCCAGGGTCTTGTGGCGGGCCAGGTAGACGGTGCCCATGCCGCCCTCGCCGATCTGGCTTTCGATTCTCCAGTTGCCGATTTCCTGACCCAGCATTCCCTCTCCTTTATCACCGAATCGAATCCACAGGACGAGACAAGCGGCCATCCTGGATGCCAGCCATGTCCTGTCTACGAAGGGCGCCGGCGGAGCTCGAAGTTGTCGAATTCGACGAGGGCTGAGTCTCCCTTTTTAGTGAGCCCAACTCCGACCCCAGTGGTACCACTCCGCAACGTACCGTCGGTCACCTCGCCTACAAGGGTATCGTTGATGAAGAAACTGTAGTGAGACCCTTCAACCAGCACTGCCAGGCGGTTCGTTTGGCCAGCGTGAATCGAGGATGAAGCCATCCCCTTCTCCAGGTCCTTCCAAGCGTTATCGTAAAGCGCGAAAGTGAATTCGCCACTCCCGATGTCGACGGTGAAGCCGTAACGTTGAGAGTCAGTATCTCGGAGAATCAAATAGAAGCTCGTGTCGGCAGCACCCTCAGTTTTCGTCGCCTCAACGCTTAGATAATAGTCTCCGTCGCCCATGAAAACGCCCGTCCGTGTGTCCCAGCGCATGACGCTTTTAGACGCATCCATTCCCCATATGTACTTCCCATTGGAGATACCTCGTGCTAGGGACCCCCATTCGTCAGAGATGGGACTAGGGACAGGACGCCACGCCCAGGCAGAATCGAAAGTGTCCACGGCCACGGGAACCCAGGACTTCGCCTCAGCGAGCTTACTGAGAGTTGTGGCTTTCGCTACGGTCTGGCTGAGCTTGGTCTGGAGGTCACCGGCCTGGATCTGGAGGCCGCTGACCTGCGTCTGGAGTTCGACCCGCGATTTCCGGAGATCGCTTTTCTGAGCGCTGAGGACGGCGACGACGATCAGGCCCAACAGGAGGACGCCTGCGAAAGCCGCCCGCCAGCCCCCGGCGCCGGACCCGGACGCCGGCTGGACGGGAACGGGGCTGAGCACCGGCGGCGGCAGAGGCGGGGGAATGGAAGGCATTGCCACGGGCTTCTCGAACGCGGCGAGCGCCCGCGCGAACTCGCCGCAGCCGGAGTAGCGCTCGTCGGGATTCTTGGCCAGGGCCCTCATCACGATCGCCTCGAGTTCTTCGGGAATCTCCGGATTCTGTTCGCGCAGCGGCTTGGGCGGCTCGTTGACCTGCGCGAAACGGAGGTCGAAGTCCGATGCCGCGTCGAACGGCGGCCGGCCGGCGAGAAGCTCGTAGAGGACGACGCCCATGGCGTAGACATCCGTACGGTGATCGACTTCCAGCGGCCGGCGGATCTGCTCGGGGCTCATGTAGTGAGGCGTGCCGAGACTGCCTGTCGTCGTCAACCGCCGCCCGTCGAGGGTCAACGCGATGCCGAAATCCACCACTTTCGGACGGCCGGCCTCGTCGAACATGAGGTTCGACGGTTTGATGTCGCGATGGATCACCCCGTGCTGGTGCGCATAATCGAGGGCTGAGAGGGACTGCTGCACCCACGAGAGCGCGGTCATCGGCGTGACTTTCGAGTTGTGCTCCAGCCGCTCGGCGAGAGTGCCTCCAGGCAGGTACTCGATGACCAGGAAGAGGTCTTCTCCCTGCTCGATGAAGTCCATGACCTGCGCGATGCCCGGATGGCGGAGCTGGGCCTGGGCGCGCGCTTCGCGAATGAAACGCTCACGAAACTTCGGGTCGCGGCTGAGGGTGTGAGCCAGCACCTTGAGCGCCGCGGGCGTCCCCAAAGTCTTGTGGCGAGCCAAGTAGACGGTGCCCATGCCGCCCTCGCCGATCTGGCTTTCGATTCTCCAGTTGCCGATTTCCTGACCCAGCATCTTCCCTCCTCCTCAACGGACCCGCAGGACGAGACAGCCGGCGATCTGGTCGTGCAAGCATTGCTTCCTGGGAGACCACAGCATCGCCAGGAAACCCAGACCCAAGATGCCGGACAAGATCTTGCCGAAGTAGCGGCCGGTGGCGCGGCCGAAGCTGATGCGGCGCCCTTCGAGATCGGTCACCCGCATTCCAAGAGCACGCTTGCCCGGAGTCGCCGTCAAGGACGAGGATTCGAACAGCGCGTAATAGAGCCAGTTGAAGGCACCGAGTGCGATAGAAACGGCGGTGCCATCTGGGTTATTGTGGCTATCCAGGCTAACCATGACGGCAATGATGGCGAAATCGATCACGAGGAGGATTACGATGTCGATAAGGAGAGCGGCGAAGCGCATTCCAAAGTCAGCGTATTGCGTCGTCACTGGAACCTGAGGAAGTGGCAATGGCACCCCCGGTGGGGGCACGGTGGGGCGCGGGAAAACCGGCGGGGCCGGCGAAGGGGTCAACCCCGGGGGGACGGGCGGTGGAGTCGCCGCCGGCAAGGGAGTCGGCCTTGGCGGCAGCGGCGGGGGCATAGAGATTCGCGCGCTGGCCGGTGAGCGATCCCAGCTTTCGAGCACCGTTGCGAATTCGCCGCAGCCGGAGTAACGCTCATTGGGATCCTTGGCCAGGGCCTTCATGACGATCGCTTCGAGCTGCGCCGGGATCTCCGGATTTTGATCGCCGAGCGGCTTAGGCGTCTCGTTGACCTGCGCGAAGCGGATGTCGAAGTCCGAAATGGCGTCGAACGGTGGATGGCCGGCGAGCATCTCGTAGAGGACGACGCCCATGGCGTAGACGTCCGTGCGGTGATCGACGTCCAGCGGCCGGCGAATCTGCTCGGGGCTCATGTAGTGAGGCGTGCCGAGGGCGCCGGTGGTGGTCAGCCGACGCCCGTCGAGGGTCAGGGCGATGCCGAAATCGACGATCTTCGGGTGGCCGGCCTCGTCGAACATGAGATTGGAGGGCTTGATATCGCGGTGGATCACGCCATGCTGGTGAGCATAGTCGAGGGCCGCTAGGGCCTGCCGCGTCCAGGAGACCGCGGTGGCCACCGGCAGGCGCTCTCTTCGGTTGTCGAGCCGCTCGGCCAGGGTCCCTCCGGACAGGTACTCGATGACCACGAAGAGGTCGTCCCCCTGCTCGAGGAAGTCCATGACCTGTGCAATGCCCGGGTGGCGAAGCTGGGCCTGGGCCCGCGCCTCGCGTACGAAGCGCTCACGGAACTTGCCGTCGTGGCCCAGACTGCGCGACAGCACCTTGAGCGCCGCGAGAGTCCCGAGAGTCTGGTGACGAGCCAGAAAGACGGTGCCCATGCCGCCCTCGCCGAGCTGCCGCTCGATCTGCCAGTTGCCGATCTGCTGATCCAAAATCAACTCCTCCTTCGTCTCGTGTTACCGCGTTCGCAGAACGAGAGAGCCCGCCATCTTGTCGTGCCAGCCCTGCCGCATGGGAGACGACGGAATCGTCCAGTATCCGAAGCCCATGGCGATAAGTGACAGGATCTTGCCAAAATACCGGCCGTTGGCGCGGCCGAAACCGATCCGGCGGCCCTGGAGATCGGTCACTCTCAGCCCGAGAGCGCGCTTGCCCGGCGTTGCCATCAGCGCTGAGGATTCGAACAGCGTGTAATAGAGCCAGGCGACGACGATGCCCATTAAATAGGCGAAGGCGCCTACTGCCTCATCACTCCAGTGGCTTCCCGAGGCGGCCAGCATGACACCGAGAATGATGCCGCAGACGAAGCCGATGCCCATGGTCAGCAGGGTATCGAGCAGGAACGCGCCGAAGCGCACCCCTAGGCCGGCATATTCCGTGGCTACCTGTGCGGGCTGCCAGGATGGCTGGGGAAGCACCGGCTCAGGCGAGTAGGGAGCGACAGGAGCAGGCATGGGCGGCCGGGCCGGCGGGAAAAAGCTTTCCAAGCTCCCCGCCTGCAGCCAGGCGGGCAGACCCTCACGCCAGACGAGATCGGTGCGCAGGACGCCGCCGGCGGCGATGAGCCGGCGCAGCTCCGTCTCCTCCAGCGGACCGAAACGTTGATCACCTTTCGCGTAATACCAGAGCATGAGTCCTCCAGATATTCATTTCCCGGCGGGGGGAGTGGTGGCCTCCTCTTCACGGAACAGGCCGACTCCGTAATGGCAGATCGAGGTGTCGCACCGCGCCATGGAAACCCGCAAGGTGAACTTGCCGGACCGCGTCGGTGTGATTTCCAGCACCGGCGTGTCGTTCGTCGCGGTATCCTTGAGAAGGAGCGTGCCGTCGGTGTCGAACAGCGTGAGGTCGATGTCATGGCAGTACGCGTTACACACAGCGGCGATGCGATAGGGGATCCCCTGTTGCATCCCCAACTCGAGATTGTCGCTGGTGTTGGGCGCCAGCTTGTCATAGTAATCCCCGACCTTGGAGAGGCCGCCGCCCGCGCGGTCCAGCGACCCGTGCATCAGCGAGAGATCCCGGCTATCCCCGGGCTCGGGCGCTCCGCTTGCGGAGGGTGGTGTGGCCGTAACGTCGGTCGTCATCTCGCTGGTGGTGGAGGTTTCCATTGTAGTGGTTTCCGTGGTGGCGGCCGGCGTTTCCTCCGCAGGTTCTTCGTCTTTCTTCCGCGTGGCGGCGTAGACGATGAAGAGGACCACGAACAGCAGCACGATGAGGCCGATCGCGAGCCCGCTCTTGGACGTGGGGGCCGGCTTCGGCGGCACGAGCACCGGCGGCGGAGGCACCGGGGTGGGTATGATGGGCGGCGGCACGGGTGCCCGCTGCGGAGGCGGTTTGGGCGGTGGCGGCGGATGCATGGGAGTGGGCCCGCTGGCGCGCTCCCAGGTTTCGAGCGCCCGGCGGAACTCGCCGCAGCCGCCGTAGCGCTGGTCCGGGTCTTTGGCGAGGGCGCGCAGGACGGCCGCGTCGAGCGCGGCCGGGACGGCGGGGTTCCAGCGCCGGATCGGCTCCGGCTGATGGTACATGTGGGCTTCCTTGAGCTCGAAGTCGGTATCTCCATCCTCGGACTCGGGGAGGAAGGGGGGCCGGCCGGCCAGCATCTCGTAGATCATGCAGCCCACGCTGTAGACGTCGGCGCGATGGTCGAGCCGCTTCGGATTGCGGATTTGCTCCGGGCTCATGTAGTGCGGCGTGCCGATGGAGGTGCCGGTGCGCGTCAGCCGTTGCTGACCCACCAGCAGGGCGATGCCGAAGTCGGTCAGGCAGGCGTGGCCCTGGGAGTCGAGGAGCACGTTGGCAGGCTTGACGTCGCGGTGGATGATCCCCTTCTGGTGCGCGTAGTCGAGAGCGTCCAGCAGATCGCGGGCATAGCTCAGCGCCTCTTCCTGGGGAAGCGGTCCGTGGGCACGCTCCAGCCGGTCGTTGAGCGTCTCCCCCTCGACCAGAGGCATCACGAGGTAGTAGACGCCGCCCTCGGCGAAGAAGTCGGTCACGCCCAGGATGCGTGGGTGCTGCAAGGTCGCCTGGGCGCGGGCCTCTTGCAGGAAGCGCTCTCCGAACTCTCGATCGGCAGCCACGTGGGGCGCCATGACCTTGATCGCCACCCGCCGGCCGAGCACGGAGTGGACGGCGCTCCAGACCTCGCCCATGCCTCCTTCGCCGATCTTCTTCTCCAGGATGTAGTCGCGCACCTGCTGGCCGGTCTTCATCGGCGATCCTTTCTAAACTTTCTGCTCCTGCTCTCCCCCTGATCTCGGCGCCGGCGTCTGCTCCCTCTCAGGACCCGGAGCGGGAGCGGGCGTCCCGGCTCCCGGTTGCAGGTCGACTTTCAGCCGGCGGACCTCGAAGGGCAGGGCCAGGGTGGTCCACAGGACCTTGACGGTGAGAGTCCCGTGTACTCGCACCGGCGGCTGCTTGCCGTGCAGCAGCTCGGAGCTCATGTCGAGGGCGCTCGCCGCCTCCGGACGCACCACGAGATCGAGGTGCAGGTTTTCGCCCGGGGCGACCTGTAGGAGACCGCCGGGCGGTGTCCAGACGCCGGTGGTGACCTCCTTGTCGCTAACGTCGATGGCGTAGGTCGCCGAGACGACGGCGGCGCGCAGAGAGCTGTCGTTGCGCACTCGCAGGCGGACGCCGAGCTTGCCTTCGCCCATCAAGTTCTCGGCGAGGCCCCTGAGCTGATCCAGCAGGCCGCCGTCTCCGTTCGGCCCCGGGAAGCGGACCTCTTCGAGCGTCACGTCGAGCCTCAGACGCACGTAGCGCTCTACCAGGCTGGGCACGGCGGCGCCCACGCCCAGCAGGACCAGGACCGCGGCGGCGAGGGCCAGCTTGCGCGACCGGGACCAGGATCTGCCGGCACCGGCGCCGCTGCTGCCACCCCTGGCAGCCGGCGGCACAAGCACCAGCGCCGTGCCGTCCAGGTCGCAGAAGCGCGCCGCGTCAGGGAAGGCCGTGCCGCACTGGGGGCAACGACGGGCCACCGCTATTCCCCGGCTCCCGGCGCCAGGATCACGAAGTGCCAGACGGTCGCCCCGGTCCTGATCGTCGCGTGATCGGAGAGGCGCTGCTTTTCTTCGATGACCTCGCCGTTGACGTAGGTGCCATTCATGCTTTTCTCGTCATCGATCCAGAAGTCCTTGCCGCGGTAGAGAATCGTGGCGTGGCGGGCGGACATCTGGGGATCCGAGGCGAGGTGGATCTCGCACTCGAGAGAGCTGCCCAGGTAGTTGCGCCCTTCGCGGACGGCGAACATCTCGCCATCCGCGCGCCAGGTGTAGGTCACCAGGACGGCGACGATGCGGCGCATGCCTGGAGAGACGGCGGGTCCGCCTTCGTTCTCCGTGGCAAAGACAGTCTTGCGGCGACTTGAGCCGCCGCCGGCCGGCGGCGGAGGTGGCGGTGGGGCCGGGCGAGGCGGCGCTGCCGCCGCGGCCCGCGGAGCCGGTGCAGCCGCCCCCTCCACCATGGTCGGCTGCCGCTGCTGGCCGGGAAGCGGCGGCGGCAGGGGCGGCGGGGCCTGAGCCCCCGGTTGCTGGCTCGAGGGCCGGGTCGTCCACGCGTCGCTCGCCGCACAGTAGGGACAGGTCTCCCAGCCGGGATCCATGGGGTGGCGTCCCGAAGGGCAGTAGCGCACCGGAGTGTCCGCCGTCAGAGGCGCATTGCAGCTCAGGCAGTATTTCGCCTGGTCCCGGTTCGGGGTCTTGCACTTGGGGCAGATCTGGTTCATGAATTCCCTTTCCCTTTGTGGGGGACGACCACGACGACGTTGATACCTGGCATCTCTCCCTGATGCTTATCAGGCCAAGGAGCTGACTGGTATTGCGACTTCCCCGCTCTCCGGTTCAACTGGTCGACCACGTCTTGTGCCTTGGGCTTGAAATCCTTCTTGCGGTAATAAACCCGGCCCGCCTCGAAACCGTCGGTGGCGGTCCGGGTGGCAATGCCCAGTTGCGACGACAGGAGGTTGCGGAGGACCTCCACGTCCTCGGTGAGGTTTGTTGGATGGATATCGATCGTGCCCGGAGTGGCCGCCGCCGCTGGCTCGCCTCCAGCCGCCAGCGTCTCTCTCCCCGGTTTGATGACCGGCGCGGGTGGACCGACCAGAGGGGGCGTTTCGGCCGGCGGGGACGTTTCGGCTGGCGCAGGAGTGTTGGCGGACGAGAGAGAGTTGGGCGTCGAGGATGTTTCGGAGCTCTCGGGTTCCCCTTCGTTCCAGATGATCAGGACATCGGCATCACGCATCTTTTCTTCGAGCTCAGGGGTCAGATTGTCGGGCCAGGGTTCTGTCTGGTAGCTCGGCATCCCTGGCCGCGCCGACCTCAGTTTGTCGAAGATGTCTTCGGCCTTTTGGTTGGCATTTTCGCGGAAGTAGATCCGGCCCGCCTCGAACCCGTCGCCCGCGCCCCGATAGGCCAAGCCTCGCAGGTGCGACAGGAGACGGCGGATCACCTTCTTGTCGTTGTTCATCAGGTTCAGCGATATATTTTGCGTACCCGGAGAGGTCTCCGCGATGCTGGCCTTCTTTCCTTTCCACTGATCCCAGAATCTCGACAGCAGCAGGCCCAGCAGGAAGGCTGCGAGGAGCAGGAGGATGACGAAAATCCAGGAGGGGCCTCGGCGCGGAGCGGGCGCGGCCGGCGGAAGGCCTGCGCTCCGCCGCCCCCCGGCTCCTTCGGCGGCGAGGATCTGCACGCTGACGTTGTCCTCGCCGCCCGCGTCCAAGGCGAGGCCGATCAGCGCGTCGGCGACGGCCTGGGCGTCCCCGCCGCGGGCGAGGACTTGGCGGATGCGTTCGTCGTCCACGTAGCCGCAGAGCCCGTCCGAGCAGAGCAGGAGCCGGTCCCCTGGCTGCAGCTCGAACGGCGCCGAGACCTCCAGCTCGACGTCCGGCTTCTGGCCGAAGGCGCGGGTGACGACGCTCGCGTCCGGATGATCGCGCGCCTCCTCCGGGCTCAGCATGTTGTGATCCAGCATGCGCTGGACCACGGTGTGGTCGCGGGTCAGCCGGGAGAGCTCGCCGCCCCGCAGCAGGTAGGCGCGGCTGTCGCCGGCGTGGGCGATCGTCACCTGGTTGCCGCGCACCAGGGCGAGCACGCTGGTGGCTCCCATCTGCGCCGTCTTCGGGTCTCCGGAGTTGGCGCGCTGATAGATGTCGGCATTGGCGCGCGAGGCGGCGGCCTGCAGTGCGCTTTCCGTCGTGGTGCCCGGTGGGACCTGGCGCAGGTGCCTCTCCAGGCCGTCGATCAGCATCTGCGCGGCCGTGGCTCCTCCCTCGTGTCCGCCCATGCCGTCGGCGACGATGAACACTTGGCCGAACGAGCTCTCGAAGCGGCCGATGCGGTCCTGGTTCTCGGTCCGCACCTTTCCCTGATTGAAGTTGGCTCCAACGCGAAGGGAAATCGGTTGAGTCTGTTCCATGGACGGTGTCCTCTCTCTGACTCGGCCTGACTCGGATCAGTGAACGTCTCGCGATTTCAGGATCGCGGCGGTGGCCCCGATGAATAGGGCAAGCATGACACAGGAGACCACCGTCACGCCGGCGAGCGTCGAACGCCGGTCGGCTGGGAAATAATGCTCGGCGAGGTCCTTCGGCCCATTAACGGCGCCGGCCGGTGCGGTCTGGCTGGGGGCTGGCGCCGGCGGCGCGGCGACCGGCTGCATCGGGAAAGCCCGGGTCTCGACCAGCAGCACCCCTTCGAACGCCCAGCGCGACGGCATGATGCCGGAAAGCAGGCGCACCGGGCCATTCATCTCGTGCGTCGGCGCCAGCATGCCGCCGAGGATGACCATGGGCAGCAGCACCAGCGGCACCAGCGAGATGGCGATCTCCGGCGAGCGCGCAGTGGCCGAGATCAGCAGCCCCACGGCGACGCCGATGAGGGCGGCGAGCCACAGCACGCCGAGCATCGGCAGCCAGTCGCCGCGCAGCCCGCTGAGCAGGCCGGCGACGCCGAGCAGGCAGGCGCACTGTACGAGGCAGAGCGCTCCCAGCACGGCCAGCTTGCTGGCCACGTAGGCGGGGATTTTCAGATTGATCATTCGCTCGCGGTGATAGATCGCCCACTCGCCCACGATCTCGCGGGCGGAGTTCGAGCAACCGAACCAGAGGGCAGCCACCACCATCAGGAACAGGACGCTGGTGCTGGCTTGGGAAACGATTAGCCATTTATCCGGTGCCGGCTCCTGGCTCGCCTTGGAGCCGAAGACGGCGACGATCAACAGAGCGATGATCGGCGCCTGGCCGAGAAGGATGGCGGTGTTCCAGGTGTCACGCAGCTTGATGGCGAGGCTGCGGCGGACCAGGGCGCTCCACTGCGCAAAGCCGCCGCCGCTCCCGCTGCTATGGGACGCTGTAGGGGCCGCCGCTACAGGGCTCTTGCCTGCCCTTTCATCCACGTAGTGTTTTTTCGTCTCGCTCGCGGCATAGCGGGTGGCCCACTCGGCGGCCGGCCGCGCCCCGAGCCCGCGCAGCAACAGGTCTGGCGAGGGCTCGGGCTCGGCCGCCGATCCGGGAGCGAAGAAATGGATGGCGTCCGGATACGCCGGCCCGTAGTAGGCCAGCCGCGCCGGCTCGGCGCTCCCCGGGTCCTTGCCCAGCAGCACGACGCCGTCCATCAGCCGGAACACGTCGCGGCTGGGCTGGTGAATGGTGAGGAGGATCGTCTTGCCCGCGTCCGCGAGCTGGCGCAGGAGCTTCATCACCACCAGCGCGTCCTCGGAGGAGAGGCCCGAGGTCGGCTCGTCGAGGAAGAGAATGAACGGATCGGTCAGCAGCTCCATCGCCAGGTTGACCCGTTTGCGCTGCCCGCCGCTCACCCCCTTGCGCTCGGGCGAGCCGATGAGCACGTTAGCAGCCTCGGTGAGGTGGAGCTGGGCGAGCACTTCGTCGATGCGGGCATGGATGGCGCCGTCGCTCATGTCGCGCGGCAGGCGCAGGCGGGCCGTGTAGTACAGGGCCTGTCGCACCGTCAGGTCGCGATGCATGATGTCGTCCTGCGGCACGTAGCCGATGTGCATGCGGAACTGGTCATAGGCCGCGTAGAGGTCCTGGCCATTGAACAGCACGGCGCCTGCGCTCGGACGGACGTAGCCGTTTAAGGCGCTCATCAGCGTCGTCTTGCCCGAGCCGCTCGGTCCCATGAGCCCCACCAGCTCCGAGGGATAGAGAGTTAGGGACACTCCCTCGACCAGGCGGCGCCGCGGCACGTCCACGGCGACGCCGCGCGCCTCCAGGGAGACGTTGCCGCGGTAGTCCCGCTGCTCGATGCGATCGAACCCCGCCAGGCGGAAGACGTAGCTGCCCAGGCCGATCTGGTCGTCCGGCCCTACCAGTACTGCGCCCGATATCCGATGTCCGTTGACGAAGGTGCCGTTGGTCGAGCCCAGATCCTCGACGATCACCCTCTGGCCGGAGCGGCGCAGGCGGGCGTGGTGCCAGGAGATCATCGGGTAGTCCAGCACCACGCCGGCTTCCGGGTCGCGCCCCAGGAGCAACGTGTCGCCCTGGAATGCGACGGTCGTCCCGGCGTCGGCGCCAAGCGTCAAGTCGCCGCCGAGCAGACGTGCCGCTGGCATGCGGATGGAGCCGAAGTACACCGTGTCGGATGGTGAGATCGCCGCGCGCTTCACCTTGCGATCCGGAGCGCCTACGGCCGTGCCATTGGTCGAATCCAGGTCTTCGAGCACGGCCTCACCCCCGCTCACCGTGATCCGCGCGTGATAACTCGAGACCATGGGATAGTCGAGCACCACGTCGTTGTCGTCGGCTCGCCCGATGGTGATCACCCACCCGGCCCCGGATTGTGAGGGCACGGCGGGCGCGAGCGGCGTGCCGCACTCGTCGCAGAAGCGGGCGCGCAGCGGGATTTTCGAGCCGCAGGCAGGACAGGTGAGCGCGGGCATCAATCTCGGCTCCAGGTGTCAGGGGGCGAGGACCACGAACGTCGAACGGCCGGTGCGGATGCGATCACCCGGCCCGATGATGGCGGGCACGTCGGATAGGCGCTCGCCGTTGACGAAGGTGCCATTGGTCGACTGATTGTCGTAGAGCAGCAGCGTGCCTTCGTGGAACCGCAGAGAGGCGTGGTTGCCCGAGAGGTGGGCGTCCTCCGGGATCTGTACGTCGTTGCCTTCGGCGGAGCCGATCCAGAACGGCTCGCTTTCGACCGCGAAGCGCTCCCCCGCGGCCGAGCCCTCTTCGACCGCGAGCACGACCGTGGGATGGCCGGGCCGGGGCGCGGAGAGCTCGCGGCGGAATTGTGTTTTCCGCCGCGACGCGGGAGACGGCACGGGTGGCTCCTCCGCCGGTGCGGGCGTCTCCGCGGGCTGGACCGCAGGCTCGGGAGCAGCCGCGGGAGTAGCGGATAGGGGATCGACCGCGGGTCTAGAGGCCGGTTGGGCGGCCATCAGGGGGAGCGGCTGCGGCGACGCGGGAGCCGGCGAGGGGCGGACGCCCGGAACCGGCCGCGCTTTCGCACGCCGGGCGCGCCGGAGACGCCAGATCAGGAGGGCGGCGGCCAGGAGGATCAGCGCCGCCGCACCGCCATACAACCAGAGGGACTGCCTTTCCCAACCGGAGGCGGCGAGTCTTCCTTTCTTCGTGGACGACTGCGCTCCGCCGCCCGGGGGTGCAGAGGGGCTGGCGACGGGTAGGTCCACCATGGTCTCTCCCTGCAGCCAGCGATTTCCCTGCCGCCACTGCACTCCTAGCTTGTGCGGCCGGCCGTCCCCGGTCAGGCTCCGCGCGGTGAAGGTGGCAACCGGCGTCGCGCGCACTCTTACCATGCCGGTGCGCACCACCTCGGTGAGCGAGGTCTCCGTGGCCCGTGCGTAGGAGCCGCCCGTCCGGTCCGCGAGGCGCTCCAGATTGCTCAGGTATTTAGGATCGATCCGCGTCAGGCCCACGGCGTCCACCGGCACCTCGCCCTGGCGCGCCTTCTCGATCACGTCGTCCAGCTTGTACGCCACCCCTTCGTCTCGGCCGTCCGAGACCACCACCAGCCGGCGGCGTTCGGGCAGGCCGGGAGTGAAGAGCTCCAGAGACTTGAAGACCCCCTTGTACAGCTCGGTGATGTGGCCCCGTGGTGCCAGGCGCTCGACTACGGCCTTGAATTCGGCCGCGGAAGCGCCGAACGGCGAGTCCACCCGCACGTCGTCCGCGAAGCTGACGAGTGCCACGCGGTCCTGTGGTCCTGACTCCTGAAGCAGGGCGAGCAGGGCCCGCTTCACCCCCGCCATGGGCGCTCCCGCCATACTGCCGCTGGCGTCCACGGCGACCACTACGGCGAGGCCGCGGCTGGTCTGCGAGAACGGCCGTACGCTTTGGGCCGGCACCGTGGCTCGGCCGTCCTCGACCAGAATGAGGTCGGCGGGCGCGGGCAGCGTCCCTCCGGCCGCGGGAGAGGCGTGCCCTTCGACGACGACCTCCAACGTGGGGGAGCGCTCGGTGAATACCGGGCCCACGTGCAACTCGGAAGCTGCCACCGCCAGAGGCACCAGCATGCCAGCCAGCAGGAGCAGGCCGGACTCGCCTATCTTACCTCCCTGCACGTTCTCCTCCGTCCCTTCGCTGCCTCAGTGTGGCTGCGGTCTACTGCTCTCAATGAGGGGCTCTATCGAGTGTATGCAGGATTCTATAGAGAGCCTGGAGTCAACCGCAACTAGAACCAGATGGGAAACCCTGGGAAAGACTCCATAGTCCAGCCTCGTGGCATGAGTGAGCTTCTGATGCCGCGCATAGAGAAATTCGGATATAAAACACTTGCTCTGTGATGTGCCTTCACCTCGCGCACTGCCTCTGCGCGGCACCACAGCTCCTGATAAACTGGAGAGACTTCCCGAACTGGAGGTTACGCCCTGCCCGCCGAGACCATCGACGTTTTCTTCAGCTACAACCATAAGGACCGGGAGACCGTCCGCCGGGTCGCTGACGAATTGCGTCGGCAAGGGGTGAGGGTCTGGATGGACGACGAGGCGCTGCCCTTGGGCCAACCCTGGCATCCTCACGTCGAAGCCGCTCTGCAGGAAGCTCGCTCCACCGCGATCCTTCTGGGACCTTCCGGCTACGGGGACTGGCAGAGGGAGGAAGCCGGGCTCTGCCTGGACCAGGGCGTCAAGCGGCACATTCCGGTGATCCCGATCCTGCTCCCGGGTGGTCCCTCTCCCGAGGGGCTCCCAGACTTTCTGCGAGGGCGCACCTGCTCCGATCTGCGCGAGGAACCGTGGGGGGACCGTCTGCAGCGCCTGGTCCGGGAGATTCGTGGCAAGACAGTACCGTCGCCGGCGAAAGAGGAAGCAGTCCAGCCGCTTCACGGCCCCAAGGTTCACAACCTCCCCTTCCTCCCCCTCGGCGACCTCTTCAAGGGTAGAGACGAGGAGCTGCGCGCCCTGGAAGCCAACTTTTGCGGTTCGACGGGCTCCGCGGTCATCACTCAGATCCAGGTCATCCACGGTTTGGGCGGAATGGGCAAGACCCGCCTGGCCGTCGAGTACGCCTGGCGCTCCGGCGACCGCTATGAGGCCGCGCTTTTCGTGGTGGCCGATTCGCCCGAAGCGCTGCGATCCGGCCTGGCGGACCGTCTCGACACCGTCCCGGAAACCGAAGTGGCGACGATTTTCTCCTGGATCCGGACCCACGACCGCTGGCTCCTCATCCTCGACAACGTCGACGCCGAGGAAACGGCACGGGCGGCCCGCAAGCTCCTTCCCCAGCTTCAAGCCGGCCACGTCCTGATCACGTCGCGACGGAGAAACTGGCCGGCCAGCCTGAAGAATCGAGCGTTGAAAGAGCTCAGCCTGGAGGAGGCGACCCAATTCCTGCTGCAACGAACGGAAGGCTTGAGAGCCGCCACCGAGAGCGACCCCGAGCAGGCGTGCCAGCTTGCGCAGCATCTCGACGGCCTGCCCCTCGCCCTCGAGCAGGCCGCTGCCTACATCTGCCACCATCAGATCACGTTCTCCCAATACTCGGAGATCTGGGAGAACGTCCTCGGCTGGTACGACGGGGATCTCATGGACTATCCCGCCTCGCTCGCGGCCACCTGGCAGACGACCTTCCGCCAGCTCGGGCTCACCGCCGCAGCCCTGCTGCGGCTGGCCGCCTACCTGGCTCCAGAGCCTCTCCCTTTGGAGATGTTCGAGAAGGGGAGCGCCCTGGTCATAGAAGCGGTGTCATTGCTGGGCGAGGAAGTCGGGCCGGCGGGCAACGGCGTCCCCCAACCTATCCAAGAGAGCATCTCGGAGCTGGCAGCCTTCTCCATGGTCACCCGCGACGTAGGGACCCTCACCGTGCATCGTATGGTGCAGGAGGTGCTCCGGTCGCACGTCCCTGAGCCATGCCGCCGGGATTGGATCGAGCTCGCTCTGCGATTGGTGAACGATTTTTCACCCGCTGCGGCGGACGACATCCGGACGTGGCCCGCGTGGGACGTGCTCTGGCCTCACGCCGCCGAGGTGTCCCGCTACGCCGACGACATGCGGATCGCGAATCCCACCTCAGGGCTCATGCGCAAAGTGTACCTGTACCTCTCGGCCAAGGGCCTCTACGCGGAGGCCGAGCCGTTGATCCTGCGGTCGCTAGCGATCGCGGAGGAGATAGCCCCGGATTCCTCCGAAGTCGCCATCCGCCTCAACGACCTGGCGCAGTTGCTGCAGGCCACGAACCGGCTGGCCGAAGCCGAGCCGCTGATGCGCAGGGCCCTGAAGATCGACGAGAGCGCCCTGGGACCCGATCACCCGGAGGTTGCCACCGACCTCAACAACCTGGCTTTCCTGCTGAAGGCCACGAACCGGCTAGCAGAAGCCGAGCTGCTGATGCGCAGGGCCCTAAAGATCGACGAGAACGCCTTGGGACCCGATCACCCGGACGTCGCCACCGACCTCAACAACCTGGCGCAGTTGCTGCAAGCTGCGAACCGGCTGGCCGAAGCCGAGCCGTTGATGCGGCGGGCCGTCCAACTCTACGAAGCCCACCTCGGCGCCGACCATCCCAACCTGGTGCCCGCCATCAACAACCTGGCCCAGTTGCTTCAGTCCACGGACCAGTTGGCCGCAGCCGAGCCGTTGATGCGCAGGGCCCTGCAGATCGACGAGGCCGCCTTCGGGCCGGATCACCCCAACGTCGCGAGAGACCTCAACAACCTGGCCCTGCTGCTTCAAGCCAAGAACCGGTTGGCCGAGGCCGAGCCGTTGATGCGGCGGGCCCTGCAGATCGACGAGACCGCCTTCGGGCCGGATCACCCCAACGTCGCGAGAGACCTCAACAATCTGGCCCTACTACTTCAAGCTACAAGCCGGTTGGCGGAAGCCGAGCCGGCTATTCGAAGAGCGGTAGAAATATACCAGATTGGCTTAGGGCCTGAGGACCCCCGAACTTTGAACGCAAAAACCAACCTGGGGAGCATTCTCGCGGAATTGGAGCTCGAAGTGACGACAGGAGATTCCGGCGGCGGTACTGGAGGGGCCGATGAGACGGCATCAAGCCTCGGGTGACGACTCGAGCCCGCGCGAAGTCCGCCACATGCTGGACGCCGCCGGTGTCGTCTATGATCCTCTTTCTCCCGGCCTTACCTTCCGGTCGGCCGGGAGAAAGGGGGACAGCCCCCGCGAGCCTACGGATAGAGCGGTGTGCTGTCGAAGTAGTTGACCGGTTTCAGCATGAAGCCGACCCACATGACGTGGGTCTCGCTGCTGTCCTCGTCGCGCACCATGTGGTGAGCCGCCGAGGTGTACCAGAGCACGACGTCGGCGTTGTTGACGTTTTCCCCATTGACGTAGGTGGGCAGCTTGCGCGGCGAAAACTCCGTGGGGTGCCAGAGGGTAACCCACATGTCGTTCTGGGAGTAAGCCTCCTGATGGCGGGCGTTGCCCCAGCGCTGCGGCATCAAGTGATACTCGGAGGTGTGACCCAGGCCGTTCTTGAGGTTGGCGTCGCGGACGTGAAGCATGTGAAAATGCTGGGGATCCCAAACCAATCCCGTTTCCGTCGCGATGTTGGGCATGGTGTCGTTGGCCTTGGCGCCGGCTTCGGTATGGGTGCCGAAGTCGACGGAGTCGTTGGCCCACCCGTTGAGATCGACGTCCAGGCGCCAGGTGACGTCGTGCGTGTGGTTGACGTTATTGAACTTCACCGCGGTTGATCCCACCCGGCCTTCGATCACCCCGTCGTCGCGGAAGCTGAACTCGGTGACGTAGTTGTAGTTCGCCGCCGCGATGGCTCCCCAGAGGACCAGCTCTTCGCCGCGCCGCGACTTCTGATAGTCCATCCACGCGAGCCCCCGGTCGCGCACGGTCTTGCAGACGTCGTTGTGGTTGGCGCTGGGACCGATCAGAGTGCCGCCTTTGCACTCGTTGGCGGTGAGCCGCACCCAGTCCCAGTTGAAGCCGGTCACGTCGAAGAACCGGTTGGAGTTGTCGTGGTAGGGCACGAAGATCTCGGCTACTCTGGCGTCCCAGAGCACGCGGACCCAGGGCGAGGTGGGGGTCTTGCGGAAGAAGGCCCCGGTGATCACCAGAGCGTGCTTCTTCTGGATCTGCCAGCAGACCAGCCAGCGGGTCTCCTCCGGTCCGACCGTAGGGAAGGCCTGTTCGATGCGGAAGAGCGCCGCGAAAACCGTGCTGACGAGCACCATTCCAAGTTTGTTCATGGCTGCCTCCTTGCCATGGTATCCGACATGGTGGCCGGGGTCGGGGTGATGAGGGTCACGGTCTGAGCCGTCAGGTCGACGACCACCTCGGGTCCCTGGACGTAGGTATCGCCACGGCGGAAGAGCAAAGAGAGGCAACGCCGCTGATAGCAGGCGCCGGTCGAGTCGAAATCCTGCACCCGCAGCCCTTGGACGAGATTGGCAGGTGTCGTCGCGTCCGGATCGGTCTGCACCTGGAACGTGGTGGCATCGGAGCCGAGCAGCGCGCGGACTCTGGAGTCGGCGATGGCGAGGTCGCGCGCCGATTGGAGCTCGGCGACGGTCATCACGACGTCGTCACAACTGAGCGAAGTCACCTGGGAGACCGCCGTTGCTCAAGTTGACGATGGCGCTGACGCCGAGGTTTCCGGAGTAGCGGCAGAAGGTCACCAGGGCGAAGCGGCCGATGTTGAAGGCCACGCTCGGGTCTTCGTTGTCGGCGGGACCTTTGCTGAGGGTGACGAAATCGACCGAGCCGAGGACCTGGGGGCCGGTGCCCAGGAGTGCCCGGACCTGCGAGTTGTTTTGGGCAGTGGTCGCCGCCGTCTGAGCCTCCGAGGTGCTCAGCGGGTCGACGGCACCGGGCGACTGAGCGGCGGAGCGGTCCGCGGCCAGAAATACCAGCAGCAACAGCGAGAGCGTCCCCCCGCGAACGCGGGCGGAGCCGAGCGAGTGGAGCACGGTCTTCCTCATGGGGATCTCCTTGCGCAGGACAGGTTTGCCGAGAGCTCGGGCACCGCGCGCCGGAAGCCCGAGGTGAATCAGAGCTCTATAAAATAGGGTGCGTAAGAGTTTGCCGCCGGGACAGGCGAGGGTCGCCGGGAGTGATAGCATCTCCTCTCACTCCCCGGCGACGGTGTTGGAGGTACCCGATGATTTGGCGATCGTTCCTGTTCCCGGCGTGCTTCGCAGTCATTTTGCTCGCCTTCGCGGCTCCGGGCCAGGCGGCGTCCGGATCGCCGGAGGCCCTCGTCAAAGCCGTCCGGGAGGGCGATCTCGCGAGCGTCCAGAAGCTTCTCGACGCGGGGGCCAGCCCCGATTCGCGGGACGAGAAGGGGGTTCCCGCTCTGTCCCTGGCGGCGAGCCGGAGGAATGCCGCCGTCGTCAAGCTCCTGCTGAGCAAGGGAGCGGACGTCCACGCCTTGGCGAGCCCCACGGAGAAGGTGACCGACGTTCCCGTCATCTGGTACGCGGCCTGCCAAGGCTCGGCCGAGGTGCTCCGGCTCATTCTCCAGGCCGGCGCCAGCTTGAAGGAACACGACGGCCAAGGGACGACTCCCCTGATGATCGCGGCTTTCATGGGCAACATGGAAACGCTTCCCGTGCTGCTCTCCCTGCAGGCGGACGTCAACGCTCGCGACGCGGAGGCGCGGACGCCCTTGATGTGGGCCGCGGACGGCGGGCAGTATGAAGCCGCCCGCCTCCTTCTGGATGCCGGAGCCGAGGTGGACGCTCTCGGCGAGCTCAAGTCTCCCGCCCTGATGTACGCGGCCCAGCACGGCTTCGACGACGTGGTCGCCCTGCTCGTCGAACGGGGTGCGGACGTGAGCAGGAGGGCGACCCCGGGATTGACCGCTCTCGATCTCGCAAAGCAGAACAAGCACACGCTCACCATCGACCTGTTGACGGCGGGAGGCCGCCAGAAGCCTCCCGTTCCGGAGTTCGACACCTACAGGCGCCTCCTCTACCCCGAAAGCCCCTTGGAAACCATGTTCCTGACCGCCAAAGCGGATGACGAGAGCTTCGAGGCCATACGGCAGAGCGTTGTAAAAGGCGAGCTCCGGCTGGCGCGGCGGCTTCTGGACGCCGGCCGCGAAACGCTGCAGGGTCAACCTAGATACTGGTGGACGCTGGCCCATGTCCAGCAGCAATTAGGCGACCGGGTGGGCGTCTCGGCGTCGCTTCGCAAGATCCTCGCGGCTCCTAATGTCAGCTCGCGGCAGACGCTCCGCGCCTGGAAGCTGCTCCGGGAGCTTGGAGAGGCGCCGCCTGCGGAGATCGCGAAACGCGTTCTGGGCGTCGTCGTCGAGTCCGGTTCCGGAGCTGCGGTGCTGGTCGTCGCCGCCTACGCCGACGGTCAGCCCAGGTACTTCCTCAGCTACGGAGGAGGAGTCATCGGCGAGAGGTGGACGGACGAAGAGAAACAGAAGGACAAGGAGATCGTCAGCCTGGCCCAGGAGCTGTTGGAAGGGATGGCTCCGTCGGAGGACCGGTCGCTGCCCAAACCCGGCCGGGTCCGGTTTATCTTCCTGACGCCAGCCGGCTCCTACGAAGCGGAGGAGAGCCTGGCGTTCCTGAATCAGTGGAACGGGCACTATGTAAAGGTCTTCGCGGCGAGCGATCAGCTTCTCGGCCTGCTCGTCAAGCACGTGGCGGACCACAAGGCCGAAAAGGACCATTGAGCGGCCTGAAGAAAAAGGTGGGGACGTCCACTCAGCGCCCCCTTGGCAGGTCATTTCAAACACCAACACCAACCAGTAAATCAGCCCCGGCAGCCCCGGCGGCAGCGATGCCGAGGCCCTCGGCCACACGATTCCCGTAGTCTTCATCAGCCCGCAGGAAATGAGAGATCTGGCGCACCTGAAGCTCCCGGCGGGCGAGCTTCAGGTGCTCGACGAGGTTGTGGACGAGCCGCTTCCTGGCGCCCTCGTCCATCAGCCGGTAAAGGTTTCCCGGCTGGGTGTAGTTGTCGTTGGGATGTTGATAGGGCGTGCGCGCCACCCGCGCGTTGAGCTCGAAGGGGAGCTGCGCGTAGCGCGGGTCCTGCTTGGGCGCGTCGCGATAGCTGTTCGGCTCGTAAACCGGGACGCCGCCGTTGCCGTTGAACTTCATGGCGCCGTCGCGATAGTAATTCCGTGCCCGCGTGGCGTGAGGACAATTGACGGGCAGGTCCACGTAGTTGACGCCGAGCCGGTAGCGGTGGGCGTCGGAATACGAAACCAGGCGGGCCTGCAACATCTTGTCGAACGACGGCATGACGCCCGGCACCAGGTTGCCCGGCGAGAACGCAGCCTGCTCGATCTCGCCGAAATAGCTCCGAGGGTTGCGATCGAGCACCAGCCGGCCGAGCTTGTGTCGCGGGTAGTCGGCGTGCGGCCAGACCTTGGTGAGATCGAAGGCGTCGAAGCGGTAGGTGGCCATGTCCGCCACCGGCATGATCTGCACCTCGACGCTCCACGCCGCCTCGCCGCCGGAAGCGATGGTTTCGAAGAGGTCCCGCGTGGCATGGTCCGGGTCGTACCCGGCCATCTCGATGGCTTCTTCGCGCGTGAAGTTTTCGATCCCCGTTTCGGTGCGGAAGTGGTACTTCACCCAGAACGCCTCGTCGCCGGCGTTGGTCCACAGGAAGGTGTGGCCGCTGAAGCCGTGCATGTGCCGGTACGTCCGGGGCGTGCCGCGGTCGGAGAACAGGATGGTGATCTGGTGCAGCGACTCGGGACTCAAGGAGATGAAGTCCCAATGGGCGTTCGGGTCCTTGCAGTTGGTTTCGGGATGCCGCTTCTGGGTGTGGATGAAGTCCGGGAACTTGAGCGGATCGCGGATGAAGAAGACCGGCGTATTGTTCATCACCAGGTCGTAGTTCCCCTCCTCGGTATAGAAGCGCACGGCGAAACCGCGGGGGTCGCGCTCGGCGTCGGCGGAGCCCTTCTCACCCGCCACGGTCGAAAAGCGCACCACCGCCTCCGTCCGCTTGCCGACCTTGGAGAACAGGGCCGCTTTACAATATTGTGACAAATCGTGGGTCACCTCGAAATAGCCGTAGGCGCCGGCCCCCTTGGCATGCACCACCCGCTCCGGGATGCGCTCGCGATTGAAGTGGGCGAGCTTCTCCAGCAGGTAGACGTCCTGCAGCAGCACCGGGCCGCTCGGGCCCGCGGTCAAGGAATTCTGATTGTCCGGCACGGGAATGCCGAAGGCCGTCGTCAACGTATTCTTTTCCTTCATCGCTTCAATCCTCTCGTGCGCCGCCGCGAGCCGCGGTCATATCCTTCCTCCTTGACTTCGGCAGTCTACGGGTGCATCTTTGATAGAACAAGGGGAGGGCTTCTATGATTACGATCGGATTTTTCTATGAATGACCTGGACAGCCTCTCGATCCGGGACCTGCGAGCTGTGATCGCACTGGCTGAAAGACTGCATTTCGGCCGCGCGGCGGAGGACCTGTCGATGGCCCAGCCGTCGCTGAGCGCAGCGGTGAAGAAAGTGGAGGAAGCCTTGGGGGAGCGACTTTTCGAGCGCACCTCGCGGCACGTGTCGCTGACTCCCGGAGGGCAACGTGCGGTGCAGCGTATCCGCTCGGCGCTGGAGGAGATCACGGAGATAGGCCGCGGCATGCATCGCAAGCCGCTCCTCGCCGGCCGCTTCCGGCTGGGGATGGTGCCGACGATCGGCCCCTACTATGCGCCGAAGTTCCTGGTGCATTTGCGCGAGCGATATCCGCAGCTCGAGCTGGTGCTGACGGAGTCGTTGACCGAAGCCCTTTTGCAGATGCTCCGGCAACGGGCGCTCGATGCCGCCGTCATCTGCCTGCCCACGGGTGAGCGAGGGTTGACGGAGGTGCCGCTTTTCCGCGAGCCGTTCGTGCTGGCGGTGCCCGCGGGGCATCCGCTCACCTCGGCGCGGGAAGTCGAGCTCGGCCAGATCGACATTCGCGAGATGCTCCTGATGGAGCGGGGGCACTGCCTGCGTGAGCAGACGCTCGAAACCTGCGGCACCACGCCGGACGCCGGTCTCTCGGCGCTCCAGGCGGCGAGCATCGAAACTCTGCGGCACTTGGTGGCGGCAGGGAACGGCTGCGCCATCGTGCCGCGGATGACCCTCGTCGCCGGCGCGGACTGCTCGGGGCTCGTGCGTTACATTCCCTTCCGCGAGCCGGTGCCGAGCCGTACCGTGGGCTTCGTGTTCCATGAGCGTTGCACGCGCCTGGACGATGCGATCGAGCTAGGCAACTTTCTGAAGAGCTTGCAAGCTCCCGCGCGGCCGCCGGAGTGAGGGCGCACTTGGCGATGCAGCCGGAGCACGTCGTCGTGGGCGGCACTCGCCTGGAAATTCGCTGGATCGGGCCGCCGCCGGAGGAGGCGCCCACGCTCGTCTTCCTGCACGAGGGGTTGGGCTCCGTCTCCCTGTGGCGGGACTTTCCGGACCGGCTGGCGGAGCGGACGGGCTGGGGCGCGCTGATCTATTCCCGCGCCGGCTACGGAAAATCCGCTTCAGCGCCGCTGCCGCGCCCCGTCCGCTTCATGCACGACGAGGCCGAGGTGCTGGGCGAGGTCCTGGCGAAGCTGGCCATCCGGGATTGCATCCTGGTGGGCCACAGCGACGGCGCCTCGATCGCGCTGATTTACTCCGGCAGCCACCCGGCGCCCGGGCTGCGCGGGCTCATCCTGGAAGCGCCACACGTCTTCACCGAGCCGCACGGCCTCGCGAGCATCGCCAGGATCGGGGAGCAGTACCGCACCACGGACCTGCGTGACCGCTTGGCGCGCCATCACGGCGACAACGTGGATGTGGCCTTTCGCGGCTGGAACGACGTCTGGCTGAATCCGGATTTTCGCGCCTGGGACATCGAAGAATACCTGCCGGGGGTTCAGGTACCCATCCTCATTCTTCAGGGCGAGGACGACGAGTACGGCACCTGGAAGCAGGTCGAGGCGATTCAGAGGCAGGCGGGAGGGCCGGTGGAGGCGATTGCACTGGCAAACTGCGGGCATTCGCCGCATCGCGAGCAGCCGGAGCGGACGCTGGAGGCGATGGCGGGGTTCGTGGGGCGCTGAAGAAAAACAAGGACATAAAGGACACCAAGGACACCAAGGACCAGGAAGAATTCCGTCGGGTGTCTTCTGTCCTTGCCGTCCTTGGTGTCCTTTATGTCCTTGGGTCGCCGGAACCTCAGCGCTCGGCTGTACAATCCAGGTCCATGGAGCTCCTCTCGACCCACGTAGGCGCCGATTTCGACGCTTTTGCCGCGATGGTCGTGGCGCGCCGCCTGCATCCGGAGGCGCGCCTGTTCTTTCCCGGCTCGCGGGAAGGGTCGCTGCGGCGGATGATCGAGGCGCGGGGGATCGAGGTGCCCGAGCTGCGCCAGAAGGACGTGGAGCCGGCGGCGATCACCCGCGTCATCCTCTGCGACATCCGCCAGCGAGACCGCATCGGCGCCGTGGCCTCGTGGCTCGCGGCGCACCCAAGCATCGAGGTGTGGGCCTACGACCATCATCCGGCGTCGCCTTCCGATCTCGCGGTGAGCGGCGGCCTCGTCGATCCGGCGGCGGGGTCCACCTCGACGCTCCTGGTGGAGGAGTTGCGGCGGCGGGGCCTTGCCATCACGCCCGGGGAGGCGGACCTGCTGCTCCTCGGGATCTATGAGGATACCGGCTCGCTCACCTACGCCACCACCGGCCCCCGCGACTTTGCCGCCGCGGCCTGGCTGCTGGAGCAGGGGGGAAACCTCGCGGCCGTGCGCGCCTCGGTCTCCCGGCCGCTCGATCCGGAGCGGCTGGACGTGCTGCATCAGATGACGCAGCATCTGGAAGTGCACCGCCTGCGCGGCCACCGGGTGGGGATCGTGGAGGTGGAGCTGGGGCGTTACGTGGAGGAGCTGGCGCCGCTCGTCTCCCGCTGCCTGGAGGTTTTCGGGCTCCCCCTGCTCTTCGCCCTCTTCGGCGAGGGGGAGCGGGTGACGCTCATCGCCCGCGGCGCGCTCGCGGGTTTCGACCTCGGCGAGGCCTTGAAGGAGCTGGCCGGCGGCGGCGGGCACGCCACGGCCGCCTCGGCGCGGCTCAAGGACACGACGCTGCTGGAGACGCGGGAGAAACTGATCACGTTTCTCCGCGACGCCCTGCCGCCGGCCGCGCGGGCGCGGGATTTGATGATCGCTCCGTTCTACCTGATCCCCGCCGGCACCACGGTGGAGGAGGCCAAGGCGGCGCTCAACGCCCGGCGGATCAACGCCGCGCCGGTCGAAAAAGACGGGCGGGTGGTGGGCACCGTCTCGCGGCAGATCCTCGACGCCGCCCTCCAGCACGGCCTCGGGCCGCGGCCGGTCGAGACGGTGACGTCCGCCGAGCTCGAATGGATGGACGCGGATGCTCCCGCCGACGAGGTGCGCGAGCGGATGCTCGGCCGCCATCCCCGTTTCGTGCTGGTGGGGGATCCCGCGGTCGGCCGCCCTCAGGGGCTCGTCACCCGCATGCAGCTCCTGCGGCACCTGCACGGCGAGCTGGCCGATTTCGAAGAGAGGATCGATCGCCGCGCCGAGCAGCAGCGGGAGCGGCGGGAGCACATTGGCAAGCTCATGGACCGCCGGCTCCCCGCGGCGGTGACCTCGCGAATCGAAACCATCGCTCGCGTCTCCCGCGAGCTGGATGCGCCCGTGTACCTCGTGGGGGGCTTCGTGCGCGACCTCCTCCTGGAGCGGGAGAACCGCGATCTCGACCTGGTGGTGGAGGGGGACGGCCTCGCCTTTGCCGAGGCGCTGGCGCGCGCCGTCGACGGGCGGATGCGGATGCATCACGCCTTCCTGACCGCCGTGGTGGTGGATCCCGAAGGCTTCCATATCGACGTGGTGACGGCGCGCAGCGAATTCTACCGCGCCCCGGCGGCCCTCCCCGAGGTGCAGACCTCGGCCTTGCGCCAGGACCTCTTCCGGCGGGACTTCACCATCAACACCCTGGCCATCCGCCTGGGTCCGGAGCCGGCTCCCGAATTGATCGATTATTTTTCGGGCCGGCGCGACCTCAAGGAGAAATCCTTGCGGGTGCTGCACAGCCTGTCGTTCATCGACGATCCCACGCGCGTCCTGCGCGCCGTGCGCCTGGAGCTGCGGCTGGGTTTCCATATTTCCCCCGAGACCCTCCATCTCGCCCACGTGGCGCTCGCCGAAGGGGTTTTCGATCAGCTTTCCGGCTCGCGCCTGCGCGATGAGCTGGCGCTGCTGCTGGACGATCCCGCCCTGGCCCTGCGCGGCCTCGACCGCCTCGCCGAGCTCGGCGTGCTGCGCGCGCTCGATCCGCGGATCGAGCTGGACGAGGCGGCCCACGAGCGTTTGCGGGAGGCACGGGCCGCTCACGACTGGTACCGGCTGGAGGGGATCGGCGATCCTCCCGTCCAGGCCTGGCGGCTGCTGCTGATGGCGCTGGCTGGCGGTCTCGGGGAGGCGGACCTCGTGCGGCTCGCCGACCGCCTGCTGCTGGCGGGGGAGGACCGCTCCCTGCTCACCGGATTTTCCCGCCGCCTGGCGTCCGTCCGTGCCGCGCTGCAAGATACCCTGGCGCCGCACGCGGTGGCGGAGACCCTGGAGCCGCTCGCCGGCGAGGAGCTTCTCCTCCTGATGGCGGGGAACGAGACGGCGCGCCACTGGGTCCGTCGCTATTTGACCGATCTGCGGCGGCTGAAGCTCGAGCTCCGCGGGGCCGATCTCCTGGCCCGCGGGATTCCTGCGGGGCCGCGGATCGGCGAGGCCCTGCGGGCGACGCAGCGCGCCCGCCTCGACGGCCGCATCGGCGAGAGCGACGAGCTCCGGTATGCTTTGGCCTTCCTGGCCGGGGAGCCGGCGGCCGTGACGAGAGAGGAGGCCGTGTGAAGCGTAGATGGATCTGGATCGTCCTGGCGGCTTCAGCTCACGTTACAGCGGGAGCCGCAGTGGACGACCGCACAGTCGAGATCGTGCGCTACGACTGCCTCACAGACACCACGCGGCACGAGATCACCCTCTTCGGCAACGGCACCATCCGTGTGCGGGACGGCCTGATCAAGCACGAATGGATGGGCCTCTCCGAGCTGGGGCCGGACGAATTGCAAGCCTTCCTCAACCGGCTGACGGGGGAGGACTTGGGGGAGTCGACGAGCCCGGAGAAGGGGGTGGAGGGGAGTTGGGTGGAGCAGTGCGAGCTGCGGCTCCAGCTCCCGGGGAAGCCGCTGGCGACGTTCCGTTTTGGTCACTACGATCCGCTGGGGCTCAACCTCTCGCGGGTGGTGCACATCGCCGAGGAGCTGGGGGAGAAGGTGCAGGTGGTGAAGGACGCCGACGCGTTGCCGGCCGGCTACGTCCCCGAGCTGGGGGACGTGCTGAAGCGGGTGGGCGACGGCGCGCGCTTCCGCATCGTGGGCTTCACCTCGGACAAGAAGGGGATCGAGCTGCGCGGGCTCGACGTGCCGTTGGACGTCTACGTCCCGAAAGACCAGGTACGCCAGCAGTTCACGGCCTTGGTGTCGAAGGGATGGTGAAGCCGGGAGTGCGCATCATGGGGGGCGAGCTGCGGGGGCGGGGCCTCGCGGTCCCTCCCGGCGCCCGTCCCACGGAAGGGAGGGTGCGCGAGGCGCTGTTCTCCATTTGGCGCGACCGGTTGGCAGGCGCGCGCGTCCTCGACCTCTTCGCCGGCAGCGGCGCCGTAGCGCTGGAGGCCCTGGGGCGCGGCGCCCTCTCGGCTCTCGCCCTGGACGCCGGCCTGCAGGCCGTAAAGGTGATGGAGGCGAACGCCGCGCACGTGGGCCTCCCGTCCCTGGAGGTCCGCCGTCTTCCACTCCCCGCCGGCCTGGCGCGCGTCGCAGAGAGGGGAGGCGGCCCCTTCGACCTCGTCTTCGCCGATCCTCCCTACAGCTTCGACGCCTACGAACAGCTCCTCCAGGGAGTCGCGCCGCTCCTCGCGCCGGATGGGGAAATCGCCGTCGAGCACTCCTCGCGCCGCGACCTGCCCATCGAAGTGGGGCCTTTGACCCGCATGGACGCCCGGCGCTATGGGGAGAGCGCGGTGAGCTTCTATCGGCGGTCCTGACGGGAATCCTCCGCCATCAAATCCGCCAGCAGCACGATCCTCCTCCGCAGCGACTCCAGGTTCACCATCTCCTCCCGGGTGTGCATCCCACCCCCGACGGGGCCGAGGCCGTCGAGGATAGGGATGCGCCCGGGGTCGGCGAGGAAGTTGGGGAAGGAGATGCCGCCGCGGTCGGTCTCGACTTCCAGGCGCCAGCCGCGGGCGGTGGCGAGATCGACGGTGCGGCGGCAGAGGGCGGCGTGGGGGCCCTCGGGATCGACCGGCGGGATCTCGGGGCCGGGCTGGAAGGTCATCGTGGTGCGGCTGGACGAGCCCACCTCTTCGGCGAGCCTACGCAGGTGCGTGACCGCCTCGGCGGAGTCGCGAGGGCGGAGGAAGCGCACCTCGCCTTCTACCACGGCGCGATCCGGCACCACGTTGAGCTGCCTTTCGGTGCCGAGGAGTTCATGGGCGGTCCCCAGATGGTCCACGAAGCTCGCGTCGCCGGCGACGAGGCGGCCGGTGTTGACGGTCGGGCCGCCTCCGTTCCGGGAGAGCGCTTCCGCTTCCGCCACCCAGCGGGCGGCGGCGGCGAGGGCCGAGCGGCCGTCCCAGTAGTGGAGGCCGGAGTGCGCGGCCGTGCCCCGAACCTCCAGGCGCCACTGGAACATCCCCCGGCGGCCGGCCACGATCGTTTCGGCGTCCGGATTCCCAGGGCTGGGC
>DASUEN010000301.1:0-5946 GCA_036275055.1 Thermoanaerobaculia bacterium | reverse complement strand
TGGGTGGGGGCTCCCTCTTCTCCCGGTGAGGGGGGCGGCGAGGGGGCGGGAGAAGAGGGCCGGGGTGATGAGGGTCTTGGGTGGGGGATGGAATGGTCGGAGGGACAGGATGAGGATCTTGGGAGGGCGGCTTCGGCCGGTGCTACAGTTCCCCCCACCCACCATGGACGCCCCCTTGCCGGCCCCCCCCGACCCCCGCGACGTGCTGGCCGCAACCGCCCGCTGCTTCTACGACCGCGGCTGGATGTGGGGCACGGCGGGCAATCTCTCGCTGCGGCTGGCCGACGGCAGCTTTTGGATCACCGCCAGCGGCAAGGACAAGGGACGGCTGACGCGGGCGGATTTCCTGCGCGTCGCCCCTGGCGGCGAGGTGGTGGAGCGCGGCAGGCTGGACGATCGCCCTTCGGCGGAGACCAGCCTGCACGACGCCGTCTACCGGCTGTTCCCCCAGGCGGGGGCCTGCTTCCACGTTCACACCATTGCGGGCAACGTCGCCGCCCGGCTGGCGGAGGGAGACAGCCTCCGCCTGCCGCCGCTCGAGATGCTGAAGGGCCTGGGCGTCTGGGAGCAGGACCCGGACGTCTCGCTCCCCATCTTCCCCAATCTCTTGCACGTGCCGCGCATTGCCGAGGAGCTCCTCGCACGCTTCACGGCCTCGCCGCCCCGCGTCCCCGGCTTCCTCATCCGCGATCACGGCCTCACCGCCTGGGGCCGGAGCGCCGAGGCGGCCCTCCAGCACGTCGAGCTGTTCGAGTACGTCTTCGGGTTCCTCGCCGCCGCCCGCGCCGCGGGGCTGCACGGCGTGGGCGGGATTTAGGCGAGAGCCGTCCCGTTATAGAATCCATCGCTGCCAACTTCGGAGGGGCTTCTACACCTTGCACGAGATCCTTGCGGCCTTCGCGCCCAACCGGGTGATTTCGAAGACCACGGTGCGTCTCATCGTCGCCTGTCAGGTGGCGATCGTGCTGCTCATCTGGATCAATTCGCCCTTTCCGGTGCTGCCGCAGCCGATGGAGGTGCTGCGGGCGTTCCGCACCCTCTGGCTCGAGGAGGGGCTCGGCCGCGAGCTGTGGACCAGCTTCTCCATGAACCTGGAGGCGCTGGGCTTGACCGTCCTCGTCTCGCTCGCCTTCTCCTACCTGACGGTGATCCCGGCCTTCCGCCCCCTCGCCGTCGCGGTGTCCAAGGGGCGCTTCCTGGGCCTCGTCGGCCTCACGCTGGTCTTCACCCTCATGATCGGCGGCGGCCGGCCGCTCAAGATCTCCCTCCTGGTCTTCGGCATGTCCGTCTTCTTCATCACCTCCATGGCCTCGGAGGTGCTGGCCATTCCGCGCGAGCGGTTCGACCACGCCCGCACCCTGCGCATGAACGAGTGGAAGGTGGTCTGGGAGGTGGTGATCCTGGGCACCGCGGACCGCGCCTTCGAGGTACTGCGCCAGAACGCCGCCATCGGCTGGATGATGCTCACCATGGTCGAGGGGATCTCCCGCTCCGAAGGCGGCGTCGGCGCCTTGCTCCTCAATCAGAACAAGCACTTCCACCTCCCCGAGGTGTTCGCCATCCAGATCACCATCCTGCTCGTGGGCCTGTTCCAGGACTACGGCATCGGCGTGCTGCGCCGGCTGTTCTGCCCCTACGCGGACCTGACGCTGGAGAAGAGGTAGCCGGCCCGTGACGACCTTCGCCTACGAGGAAAAAGGGACCATCGTCAAGGCCGACCGCGTCTCCGTGACCCTCGGCGGCGTGCCGGTGCTGCGCGAGGTGAGCTTCGAGATCAAGGACATCGTCCGCCCCGACACCATCGCTGGTCAGGTGGTGGGGTTGCTGGGCCCTTCCGGGATCGGCAAGACCACCCTGTTCCGCGTCCTGGCGGGGCTCGACCGGCCGGATTCGGGCCAGGTCCTGCTCGGCGAGGAAGGGCGCCCCGTGCGGCGGGGGATGGTGGGCGTGGTGGCGCAGGACTATCCCCTCTTCGCCCATCGCACCGTGCTGGGCAACCTCCTGGTGGCCGGGGCGCAGGCGGGGCTGGGCGACAAGGAAGCGCGCGCCAAGGCGATGGACTACCTCAAGCGCTTCGGCCTGCAGGACAAGACGGGGCACTACCCGCCCCAGCTCTCCGGCGGCCAGCGCCAGCGGGTGGCCATCGCCCAGCAATTCATGTGCAGCGAGCACCTGCTGCTGCTCGACGAGCCGTTCTCGGGCCTCGATCCCATGGCGATCGACCGCGTCTGCGAGCTGCTCACCGAGGTGGCCTGCATGCACGAGCTCAACACCATCATCGTGGTGACGCACGACATCGCCGCGGTCCTGGAAGTGGCGGACCGCATCTGGCTCCTGGGGCGCGACCGCGACGCGGAGGGGAAGCTCATCCCCGGCGCGCGCATCCAGGAGAGCTACAATCTCATCGAGCGCGGCCTCGCCTGGCGCGACGGCGTCGCCAACACGCCGGAATTCGTCGTCGCCATGCGGGAGATCCGCGCCCGGTTCCCGACGCTTTAGAGAACAGCCAAAAAGGGACGAAAGGGACGGCAGGGACAGCAAGGACAACAGCAGGATCGCTCCAACCGGACCCCTCTCCCGGGGAGGGGGATCAGGGGGTCGGGAGAGGGGCAGGGGTGAGGGTCTTGGGCGGGGGCGGATCGCCCTCTCACCCTTTCCCCGCGTTTCCAGATATCCTCTTAGGAGATCGCAAGGAGAATAAACCCTATGAAGATCACGCCCTTTGGCAAGGTGATCATCTTTGCCGCGTTGCTCGTCACCGCGGTGTTCAGCGTCCGCCGGTTCGCCCCGGAGCTGTGGGACCGGCTCGTGCCGGCGGCCAAGACCCGCGACGCGGTGGTGCCGTCCAAGGCGAACCTGCCGGACCTGCCGGCCTCGGCGGCCTCCACCGCCAACAAGACCGTGAGCATGCCTGGGAACCAGCCAGGGTGCACGAGCCAGCCGGAAGTGCGCTTCTACCACTGGGCCTGGAACGCGCAAATGGGCCTGATGTTCGCCACCGGCGGCCCGCAGGCCACGGACGGCAGCCTGATGTGCAAGAACGGGGTGAACCTCAAGTTCATCCGCGAGGACGACAGCGGCAAGATGCAGGAGGCCCTGGTCGCCTTCGCCACCGACCTCAAGAACGGCCAGGCCAATCCCACCAAAGGCGCCCACTTCGTGGCGATCATGGGCGACGGCTCGGCCACCTTCCTGAAGGGGCTCAACGACACCTTGAAACGCCTCGGCCCCGACTACATGGCCAAAGTCGTGGGCTCGGCCGGCTATTCACGAGGCGAGGACAAGTTCATGGGTCCCCCGGAGTGGAAGGCGAATCCCGCCGCCTCCAAGGGGGGATTGGCTTCCGGCGTGTTGCGCGACGGCGACTGGAACATCGCCCAGAAGTGGCTGGGCGACAACGGCCTGTGCAACAACCCGGACGAAAAGACCTGGGACTCCGGCTGCCTCAACTGGGTGGCGGCCAACGACTACATCGACGCCGCCGAAAAATACGTGG
The DNA here is from genome assembly GCA_036275055.1 of Thermoanaerobaculia bacterium. Lineage (GTDB taxonomy): Bacteria > Acidobacteriota > Thermoanaerobaculia > Multivoradales > UBA5704 > DATARR01. Next base: position 2,450 of record DASUEN010000301.1, on the reverse strand, counting down.
CCAATTATTGTGAAGACCGGCCGGTGGTCTCGGGCGGCAAGCGCACGGGCGAGACCAAGCACGTCTGCGTCAACAGCGTCGTCACCTGGACCCCTGGCGACGTCACCGTGGCCCAGAAGCGGGGCGGCCTCGTCTCCCTCGCCTCCACCCGCGAATACAGCTCGCAGATGCCGAACGTGATCATCGGCATCGACAAGTGGATGAAAGACAACCGCGCCGAAGTCGAGGGAATGCTCCGGGCGACCCTCGACGGCGGCGACGCCGTCAAGAACAGCCCGCAGGCCCTGCACAAGGCGGCTGAAGTGAGCGCCGCCGTTTATAAAGAGGCGGGCTCGGGGGCGGATTATTGGGAGAAGTATTTCGACGTGGTCACCGAGCGAGACAAGCAGGGCCAGCGGGTGACCCTGGGCGGCTCGGCGGTGAACAACCTGGCGGACGACCTGTTGCTCTTCGGCCTGGCGCCGGGTTCCTCGAACCTGTTCGGCGCCACCTACACGGTGTTCGGCGACATCGTCAAGCAGCAGTATCCGGACCTGGTGCCTTCCTATTATCCGGTGAACGACGTTCTGGACACCTCCTACCTGCAGGCCGTGGCCGCGCAAGCCTCGCCGTCGCAGACGGCTGTCGCCTCCGCGGAAAGGCCTACTTTTTCGGCGTCCGAGCCGGTGCGCAACGTCGTCAGCCGCAAATCGTGGAGCATCAACTTCCGGACGGGCAGCGCCGACTTCACCGCGGAGACTCAGCGCCAGCTCCAGCAGCTCCTGCGCGACCTGCTGGTGGCCAATGCCTCGGCGGTGGAGATCCACGGCCACACCGACAACGTGGGCTCGCCGCAGGCCAACATGCAACTGTCCGAGTCCCGCGCCTTCGCCGTCAAGCAGTGGCTGGAGCAGCAATCGCCCGCCAACTTCCCGGAAGGCCGCGTCCGCGTCTTCTCCCACGGCCAGCAGAACCCCCTGGTCCCCAACACAACGGACGCCGGCCGAGCGCGCAACCGGAGAGTGGAAATCGTGATTGGTACGACGAGCGGGGGGTGAAAACGCCCCCGGAACCTCAACCTCAGGCTCTCGAGTAAACGTACCGTAGAGACGACCCAGACCGTCCACGATAACCTCTCGGTTACGATAACGGCGGGTCGTCTCCGAGGCGGCGAGGGCGGTCCGGGGTTCGATATCGTGGAGGCGTCGGGAGGTGTCGTTGGTCCGCCCGGCTGTTAACGTGACGCCGAAGGTCCTCGTTGATCGGAACCGCGTCCGCCGCTTCGAGGACCTCATCACCCCGGCCCTCTTCTCCCAGCCTCCCCCCCGACCGCCGGGAGAAGAGGGAGAACAGCAAGGGCGCCCAAGGCGCGTAGGGTGCGCTGTGCACACCGTAGAAGGGCATAGATGGTGCGCACAGCGCACCCTGCGAGCGTCTCTGGATCGGAAAACCGGCCCGCATTTCGAGAGGAATCCCACGCCCCAGGGTAATGAACACCGGACCGGTATCGCCGTTACGGAGACGGCACGTCGTTCCTGGCCTCCGAAGGGTGTCGTCTCTATAGAAGGTTTACGAAATATCCCGCCCGGGCGTCCCCGGAACCTTAACCTCAGGATATCTCGTAAACGTGCCCGTAGAGACGACCCAGACCGTCCATGATAACCTCTCGGCCACTGTAACGGCGGGTCGTCTCTGCTGCGGCGATACCGGCCGGAGTTCGTTGCCCTTGGGCGTCGGTAGGTCGTTGATCCGCCTTCAGGGCGAGAGCGATTCGAAAAGGAGCAGCAACTCCGCCGCGTCATCGTAGTCTAACTCGGGGTCGGCGATGAGGGTAGGATTGTGGTTGCCGCGGAGAACGGCTTTAAGCTGTGGAATCACAGCCTTCAAATACGGCGGCGTATCCTGTTTGGCCTCGATCTGGTCGAGGCCCTGGCGAGCCTCAGCCTCGGTATTATCCCGGATCGCTTGCGCCACCAAGGCATATAGATGGGCAATAGGGCTCTGGCTGACGCCGCCAGCCCGGCGATAGGCCAGATAGGTCTCAATCGCCTGCTGCCGGGCGGCCTGCGCGGCCTCGGCGTGGCCAGTGGCACGTTCGAGGTTCTCCAGAATTGACCAGGCGTTCCAGGGTGTAGCGGCGTGGCCATAAGGCTTCCTACACTCAATCGACCGCTGGAGTTCTGACCGGGCTTCGTCGTAGCGGCGGAGCTTGATTAGGGTTTTGGCCAGGTTATTTCGTGCCCTTCCTTCATTTGCAAGATCCGCGAGCCGCACAAAGGCCTCAGCTGCTTGCCTGTAGAACGTCGCCGCCTCCTCGATCCGGCCCATCCCACCGTAGAGGTTACCGAGTTGGCCCAAGCTAGAGGCCTGGCCGGCGAGGTCGTTCTCCCGCACCTTGATCGCCAGCGATTGGCGATAAGCCTGCTCGGCGGGCTCGAACTGAGCGGCGTATTCATGAACCACGCCGATCT
>DASUEN010000300.1:0-2157 GCA_036275055.1 Thermoanaerobaculia bacterium | reverse complement strand
CTCGAAATCAGTGAGGCCTTCGCCGAGTGGTCCGACGAAAAAAGCGAGAAGTTCGGCGCCCTCGCCTTCCGCGCCGTGCGCACCCCGAAGCACAAGCTGATCGTCTGGAAAGACCCCGCCAAGGCCGACGAGCTCTACGATCTGGTGGCCGACCCGGCAGAGGCCCACAACCTCATCGCCGCGCCCGCCGAGCAGGAGCTGCTGCGCGACCTACGCTCCCGCCTCCGCCTCTGGATGCAGCGCAACGAAGATCCTGCCCTCTCCTGGCCGCCGAAGCCTTGAGCCCGCCCAATCCACGGGCCGTGGTAGGATTATGCGCGAACAGCATGCGAGGGAGAGACTGACTTGCGACTCGTACACCTGGCACTCGCCACCCTGATCCCGGCTCTGACCTTCCCGGCCCTCCTCCAGGCCGATCCCCTTTTTCTCGCTCCCCAGCTCTACCCGGTTGCAGGCAGCTCCGAAGCCGTCGCCGTGGGCGACGTCAACGGGGATGGCCGCAACGACGTGTTGCTGACCACCACGCTCGACCTCTACGTCTATCTCCAGCGCTCCGACGGCTCCCTGGCCCCGCCGGTGAAGATCGCCGGAGCCGGCGGCACCTCGGTCGCCGTGGGCGACGTCAACGGCGACGGCCGCCAGGACGTGGTGGTCGCCTCCGGCCGCGAGGTCGCCATCCTGCGGCAGGCTGCCAACGGCACCCTGCTGCCCATGGAGCGGCTCGCCGTCGATTTCGCCGCCCTCCGGGTCGCCATCGCCGATTTCAACGGTGACGGGCGTCTGGACATCGTTTCGATCCCTTGGGGCTCCAACTCGGACGACGTCGACCTCTTCCTCCAGCGAGCCGATGGCACCCTGGGCGAGGATCAAGTTTTTCACCTCGATCACTGGGGTTACGATGACTTGACCGTGGGCGACGTGACGGGAGACGGACGCGCCGACCTTTTGGTGACCAGTGGGCAGGGGCCGCTCACTCAGAACGTCTCCGTGCTGCCGCAGAGCCCGGCCGGCGGCTTCGGCGACCCGATCTATTACGACCTCGGCACCGGGGACCTGATCGGCGCCAACGGCATCGGCGACGTCAACCACGACGGCCGCAACGACATCCTGGTCGGCACCTCCGCCTTTACCAGCCCGAGCGCCGTCCTCGGCGTGTTCGCGGCGAAACCGGCGGGCGGCCTCCAGATCTCCACCCTGGCGACCGGCGTGGCTCCCATCGCCATCGAGGTCGGGGACCTCGATCTCGACGGACGCAGCGACGTCGTCGTGCTCCACCGCTTCAGCGAAGTGGGCTACTACCTCCAGCAGACGAATGGCACCCTGGGACCCGAAACGCGCATCCCTCTACCTTTCGGCAACTATCCCAATCCTCACGAGCTGGCGGTCGCCGACGTCAATTCAGACGGGCTTCCCGACCTGGTCATCGCCAACGACAACGAGGGGTTGATCGTGCTGCGGCACACGACCGAGAATCCCCTCCGCCCCTGCGATCCCGGCCAGGGGCTGTGCCTTCTCGGCGGTCGATTCGAGGTTCGCGTCGCCTGGAAAAACCAGCACGATGGCGGCAGCCAGGGAGTCGGCCATCCCGTCCCCCGCTCGGACACCAGCGGCACCTTCTGGTTCTTCGACGGCATCAACGTCGAGCTGATCCTCAAGATGCTGGACGGACGGTCGATCAACAACGACTTCTGGCTGTTTTACGGAGCCCTTTCGGACGTCGAATACGACATCGTCGTCTTCGACACCCAGACCGGCGCGACCCGCGTCTACCACAACCCGCCCGGGGACATTTGCGGCCGGGCCGACACCCAGGTCTTCACCAGCGGCGGGGGCAACGTCCTGGCGTCCGCCAAGAGCTCGCAACCGCATTTCCTGTCCCTTCCCGCTCCTGCCGCCAGCGCCGCCTCCACCTCTTGCGAAACCAGCCAGGAGAAGCCGGGCAACCTCTGCCTACAGCAAAACCGGATTCAGGTTCAGGTGCACTTCAAAAACCAGCACGGCGGCGGCATGGAAGGCGACGGCGTGGCCGTGCCCGAAAGCGCGGAGACAGGATTCTTCTGGTTCTTCGATCCCACCAACCTGGAGCTCGCCGTGAAAGTCCTGGACGGCCGCACCATCAACGGCCATTTCTGGATCTACTACGGCGCCCTCTCGGAC
>DASUEN010000299.1:0-2541 GCA_036275055.1 Thermoanaerobaculia bacterium | reverse complement strand
GCTCCTCGCCTGGCTACTACGACTTCGACGCCTTCGAGGAGATGCAGGTGACGACCGGCGGCAGCGATGCCTCCATCGCCACCGGCGGCGTGGTGCTCAACATGGTCACCAAGCGCGGCACCAACGAGTGGCGCGGCTCGGCCCGCTACCTGCAGTCCTCCAGCGGCACGCAGGCCGGCCTTTCGCTCGCGAACGGCGACCTCGGCCAGGCCGGAGCCTGGAACGGCAATCACGCCCAGACCGCGTTCAAACAGGGCAACCGCGTCGACAAGGTCGAGGACCTCGGCGCCGAGCTCGGCGGGCCGATCGTCAAAGACCGGCTGTGGATCTGGGGCTCGTACGCCAAGCCGAAAATCGATCTGTTCACCATCGACGACTTCAGCGACAAAACCACCCTCAAGGACTGGAACACCAAGCTGAACGCCCAGGTCAGCTCCAGCAACTCGGCCACCGGTTTCGTCTGGCAGAGCGAGAAGGTCAAGCTCGGCCGCAACGCCGGCCCGACGCGCCCGCAGGAGACCACCTGGGATCAGGACAACTTCGGTCCCAGCCCGACGACCTGGAAGGTGGAGGACACGCAGATCTTCACCAACGATTTCTTCGTCACGGGAATGTACTCCCGCGTCAACGGCGGCTTCGAGCTCATCCCCGAGGGCGGCAACCAGACCCCGTTCCGGGACGGCACCCTGGTGTGGCACAACAGCTTCATCTCCCAGCAGATCGAGCGGCCGCAGGAGCAGGAAAAGCTCGACGGCTCGAGCTTCTTCAACACCGGGAACGTCTCCAACGAGCTCAAATATGGCGCCGGCTACCGCACCGCCGAATCGGCCTCGCACATCAGTTGGCCGGGAGGCGGGCTCCAGCTCACGCTCGGCGGCAACTTCCCGCTGCTCGTGCTGGCCCGTGACGCGACACCCAAGGTGAAGATCGACTACACCAACGTCTATGCCCAGGACACCATCGCCCTCGGCAACCTGACGGCCAACCTCGGCGTGCGCTGGGACCGCCAGGGCGGCAAGAACGAAGCCTCCTCGGCCGCCGCCAACCCGGTGGCTCCGGAGCTTCTCCCCGCCGTCAACTATGCGGGGCAGGACTCCGGCTTCACCTGGAGCAACTTCACGCCGCGCCTCGGCCTGACCTACGCCCTCGGCCAGCAGCGCAAGACGCTGCTGCGCTTCAGCTACTCCCGTTTCGCCGACCAGCTCGGCACCGCCACCGCCGGCGCGCTCAACCCCATGGCCGGCCTCGGCTACCGCTACTTCTACACCACCAACAACGGCTCGCCGCACCTCACGCCGGGCGCCATCGGCCCGGAGGTGGCGTCGCCCAGCGGCAACGTCAACCCCCTCAATTTCGGCATCCTGCAGTCGAATGCGGTGAATCCCAACCTCGGCGCGCCGGTCACCGACGAGCTGTTGCTCGGCGCCGAGCACGCGTTGCTGCCGGAGTTCGTGGTGGGGCTCAACCTCAGCTACCGCAAGTACCACAACAACCTGGAGTTCCAGCGGCTGGTCTTCGACGCCGACGATCCCTTCGCCCCCGGGTTGCTCGGGAGCGTCGGGCGTGTCGGGCAGCGCAGCGACTACGTCCAGCATTCGCAGCAGGTGACGGCCCCCGACGGCCACGTCTACACCGTGAACTACTACGAGCTGCGTCCGGGCGTCACCACCCGCAACGGCTTCCTGCTCACCAACGGCGAGCGGGAGCAGGAGTTCAAGGGTGCGTCCCTCACCTTCAACAAGCGCCTGGCCAACCGCTGGATGCTGCGCGGCAACGTCTCCTACCAGGATTGGAAGTGGCGGATTCCCGACAGCGCCAACCTGGATCCCACGGACACCGTGGCCGGCGGCATCGTCGACGGCACCGAGTTCCTCCAGGGCTCCGGCACCACCTCCGGTCCCAAGGGGAGCGTCTTCATCAACAGCAAGTGGTCCTACAGCCTCAATGGGATGTACCAGGTCGCGCCCGATCACCCCTGGGGCTTCAACCTCGCCGCGAACCTGACCGGCCGGCAGGGCTATCCGGAGCGCTACGTCGACCGCATCAACCGGTCGACGATCGCCGACAACGGCGGCTCGGGCATCGACGTCCCCGTCGTCTCCGATCCGGACGCGTTCCGTTACCCGAACGTCAACGTCGTCGATCTACGGATCGAGAAGGAATTCACCTTCAAGCAGTTCGGCCTCACTCTCGGCGTGGACATGTTCAACGCCCTCAACGAGTCCTACGTCCTGCAGCGCCAGACCGTGGTCGCCAGCAACGGTCAGCCGGTGAACAACGGCGACTTCGTCACCGAGATCCTCAGCCCGCGCATCTTCCGTCTCGGCGCCCGGTTGAGCTTCCGCTAACGGCCCCTTCTTGCCGACGGTCCGCTGGGCATCCAGCGGACCGTTGGCCACGTCTTCCTCAGAGGCTGTGAAGGAATCGCAGATCAGGGGTTAAGTTCGTAAGGGTGCAGGAGCCTCGGCGAGCCCGAGTTGCGGCGGGGGCGGTGAACGGATGGCGGCTTGGACGCGGCCGGAACCTCAGAGAGGGGCGAGA
>DASUEN010000298.1:0-22440 GCA_036275055.1 Thermoanaerobaculia bacterium | reverse complement strand
TGCCCCTTCTCCCGCCCCCTCGCCACCCCCCTCACCGGGCGAAGGGGTCCCGGCCGAACCCTTCTTGCCGTGCTCGTTCGTTCTTTTTGTCCCTGCTGTCCTTCTTGTCCCTGTTGTCCTTTCTTGGCTGTTCTCCCTCTTCTCCCGGTGAGGGGGGAGGCGAGGGGGCGGGAGAAGAGGGCCTGGGTGATGAGGGTCTTGGGTGGGCGGCGCTCCCCGCAAAGTTAGCGCCTACGCCCTTGCCCCTCCCCTGCCGCCGTCCGGGGCTCGCGAATTGTGCTGCAAACTTGGCGAATTTTGGCTTGGGCTCGCGAAGTTTGCTGCAAAACTCGCGAGTTGCGGTCCAAAATTCGTGAGCCCCGGAGCGGGGCCCGTATTCCCCGGTCCGCGCTTCACGAATTCTCGTGAGAATTCGCGAACTTTGCTGCAAACTTCGCGAGTTTTGCGGCTGGGCTCGCGAGTTTCGCAGCACAATTCGCGAGTTTTGCAGCAGATTTTGGGACCCCGGAGCCGCGGCAGGCCGTCTGGCTGCCAAAAGATGGCGGCCCGGAACGGCAGCTCGCGAGCCCGCAGGCCGGGCCCGCCGTCGCGATTCCGCAGGGGATCTCCCCTCTGAGAAAAGAGAGGAACCGGGGAGCCCGTCTCACGGTCGCCCCCAGAGGTCCTTCTCGGATTTGGGAGCGGCCGGACGGCGGCGGTCCTTGGCGAGGACGGCGGAAACCTCTTCCATCGTCGTGGCGAGGGCGGCGTTCTGGGCCGCGGCCAGCTCGCCGATCCCCTTGAAGGCCAGGTCCACCAGGGCGTCCATCTCCTCCCTACGGAAGCTGCGCTTCTCGCCGGTCCCCTGGATCTCGACCAGGGAGCCGGCGGCGGTGGCTACGACGTTCATGTCCACCTCCGCCACCTGGTCTTCGACGTATTCGAGGTCGAGCAGGGGGACTCCCCCCACCAACCCCACGGAGACGGCGGCGAGCTGGTCGCGCAGCGGCCAGGCCGGGACGTCGCGCGTCATCAGCAATCGCGCGAGCGCGAGGACCGCGGCCACGTAGGCGCCGGTGATGGCGGCGGTGCGGGTACCGCCGTCCGCCTGCAGGACGTCGCAGTCGAGGGTGAGGGTGCGCTCGGGCATGGCCGTGAGGTCCACCACCGCCCGCAGGCTGCGGCCGATCAGCCGCTGGATCTCGGCCGTCCTCCCCGAGGGCTTCCCCTGGTTGACCTCGCGGCCGGAGCGGGTGTGGGTGGCCCGGGGGAGCATGGAGTACTCGGCCGTCAGCCACCCTTCGCCCGAGTCCTTCTTGAACGGGGGGACCCGGTTCTCGACGCTCGCCGCCACCAGGACGCGGGTGTCGCCGACCTCGATCAGGGCGGAGCCTTCGGCGAACTTGAGGACGCCGGTCGTGATGCGGACCGGGCGCAGGGCGTCGGCGGCACGGCCCCCGGGGCGGTTGCCGGGGCTCTTGGGGAGGTCGTTCGCGGTCATGGACGGCATTGTATCTGCATCCCCTCCAGATCTTGTCGCGGAGATTTTTCACCGGTCGGTCATCCGCTGCCCCCTGCCGTTGCGTAGATTCGACGAGTGAGCCGGGGGGGAAAGAGCAGGCGAGGTCCTTTCTGCTGTCGTTCCTTGGAGCTTTCCGTCGGGCCTGGCCTGTCCTGATCCACCACCCAAGAAGACCGAACCAAAGAAGGAGGAGAATCAAGTGAAAATGCGTCTGGGATTCGTTCTGCTGTTGCTTCTGACCGCCGGCCTGGGGCTCGTTCCCGCCCATGCTTCCAGCCACCGGGAGGCGCCGGCCATCGCCGGGATGCCCAAGGTGGATGGCACCGATTTCTACATGTTCAACAGCTATGAGCAGGGCCGCGCCGGTTTCGTCACCCTCATCGCCAACTACGTGCCGCTCCAGGACGCCTACGGTGGCCCCAACTTCTTCGCCCTGGACCCGGACGCGCTCTACCGGATCCTCATCGACAACACCGGCGACGGCGTCGAGGACGTGACCTTCCAGTTCCATTGCGGCCAGTCGCTGGCGGACATCAAGCTGCCGGTGGGCGGCAAGCAGGTCTCGGTGCCCCTGATCAACGTCGGCCCGATCTCCGGCGGCCCCGGCAACCCGGACCCCACCCTGAACCGGCGCGAGAGCTGCACCCTGGACGTCGCCCGCGGGCGCGTCAACGCGCGTGCCAAATTCCAGGCCGTCACCGACGCCAACACCCACGGCAAGACTTTCGACAAGCCGGTGGACAACATCGGTGAGAAGTCGATCGCCGACTATGCCGCCTACGCGCACCAGTTCATCTACGACATCAGCATTCCCGGCTGCACCGGCGCCGGCCGCCTCTTCATCGGCCAGCGCAAGGACTCCTTCTCCGTCAACCTGGGCGAGATCTTCGACCTGGTCAACATCGCGAACCCTCTCGGGCCGCGCGACGCCGAGCCCGATGCCCTGGCGGACAAGAACGTCACCTCCTTCATCCTCGAGGTCCCGGCCGCCTGCCTCACCCGCGGCACCAATCCGGTCATCGGCGGCTGGACGACGGCTCTCCTCCCCCGCCAGCGCTTGCTGCGCGACAATCCGACCTTCAGCAGCCCCGCCTCGCAGCACGGCGACTTCGTTCAGGTCTCGCGCCTCGGCATGCCGCTGGTCAACGAGGTGGTGATCGGCCTCAAGGACAAGAACCTGTTCAACGCCGCCACGCCCGAGGGCGATGCCGCCCTCGCCACCTACGTCACCAACCCGACGCTGCCGGCGATCCTGGAGATCCTCTTCGGCGGCGCCGGCGTCAAGGCGCCCACCAACTTCCCCCGCACCGACCTGGTGGCGGCCTTCGCCACCGGCGTCCAGGGCGTGAACTTCCTCTCGGACGGCAAGCCGCACGAGATGCTGCGCCTCAACACCTCGACGGCGCCGACGCCGGCCCTCTCCCAGAACAACCTCGGCCTCCTGGGCAACGACACGGCCGGCTTCCCCAACGGCCGCCGGCCGGGGGACGACGTGGTCGACATCGAGCTGCGGGTGGCCATGGGCGTCCTTTGCCACGCCTTCCCCGGAGTTTTCTGCAATCCGTCGGACGCGCCCTCGGGGAACCTCCCCTTCACGGACGGAACGCTCCAGGACGTGAGCCAGTTCGACACCACCTTCCCCTACCTGCGGACGCCGCTGCCCGGCTCGCCGAACGGCCCCAACGGCATCACGAAGTAGGGGGGCCCGTTGCACCGGGAAGGGTGACTTGCCGGCGAGCGGCGAACAGCGCCGCCGCTCGCCCGGCTCGTTTCTTGCAATTTATTCCTTAGATAGATGGAGATCGTCATGCGTCGCTTCTCGAAGCTGGCCCTCGCCGTTCAGCTCGCCCTGCTCGCCGCTCCCGCGGTGCGGGCTCATGACTTCTGGATCGAGCCGTCGGCGTTCCGGCCGGCGATCGCCCAGCGGGTGGCGGTGCGGCTGCGGGTGGGCCAGGAGTTTCGCGGCGATCCGGTGCCGCGCGATCCGAACCTGCTGAAGCGTTTCGTGCTCGTGGGTCCCAAGGGGGAGACGCCGATCGCGGGCGTGCCCAACACCGAGCCGGCGGGTTTCCTCTCCGTCCCGTCCCCGGGCCTCTACACCATCGTCTACACCAGCAGCCCGGAGCCGGTCACGCTCGACGCCAAGAAGTTCAACGAGTACGTGGCGCAGGAAGGCTTGGAAAAAATTCAGGAGCTGCGCGTCCAGCGAGGGCAGGGCGACGCTCCGGACCGCGAGATCTTTTCCCGCTGCGCCAAGGCCCTGGTGGCGGCGGGCGGCGGCGAGGCCGAGGCCGGCTGGAACCGGGCGCTCGGGCTGCGCCTCGAATTGATCCCTGGAGTGAACCCTTATATGCTCACAGGCAGACAAGCTTTACCCGTCCGCCTGTTCTATGAAGGCAGGCCGCTTTCGGGTGCCTTGGTCACGGCTTTTACGAAGGAGCAGCCCGGGCTCAAGGTCTCGGCACGCTCGGATGCCCAGGGTAGGGTCGAGCTCCAGATCGATCGGCCCGGGACTTGGCTCGTCAAGGCCGTGCACATGACTCCTGCACCGAAGGAGTCGGGTGCTGACTGGGAGAGCGTTTGGGCCTCACTGACTTTCGAGGTCCCGGGGCGGTAAGCGGAGGGAGATTCACTCCAGGATCCATGGACGACGAGAAGGAAACGGAGGATCTACAGCTCATGAGCCGTGTGGCGGCCCAGGACGGGGGGGCCTTTACCCGCCTATTCGAGCTCCATGCGCCGGTGACGCTGGGTTTGTTGAGCCGAATCCTGACCCGGAGAATGGAGGCGGAGGAGGTGCTGCAGGAGGTCTTCCTGCAGATCTGGACGCAGGCCGACCGGTACGACGCCTCTCGTTCGACCCCCCGGGGGTGGATCCTCATGCTTGCCCGCTCCCGTGCCCTCGACCGCATCCGGCGCCGCGATGCCTCCCGCCGCCGGGAGGAGCTGGTGGGCGAGGAGCAGGGCGACGCGGTGCCGCCGGTGGGCACCGAGCGGATCGAGCGCGTCGAGCGGCAGCGGCAGGTGGCCGGCGCCCTGGGCGCTCTCTCCCCGGACCAGCGCCGCTGTATCGAGTTGGCATTCTTCGAAGGTTTGACCCACACCCAGATCGCCGAACGCCTCGCCGCGCCGCTCGGCACCGTCAAATCCCGCATACTCCTGGGGATGAACAAGCTCCGGCAGACCCTGAGCTCCCAGTTGCACAGTTGACAATGGCCGATACCCCGCACTCCGCCCGCTTCGAGGAGCTCCTCCCGGCCTACGCCTTGGGCGCCCTGGACGGCGAGGAGCTGCGCGAGCTCGAGGCGCACTTGGACGGCGGCTGCCCCGACTGCCGCCGCCTGCTCGCGCTCTGGGACCGGGACCTGGAGGCGCTGGCGGAAGCGGTCGAGCCGGTGGAGCCCTCGGCGACGACGCGCGCCCGTATCCTGCGCCTCGGTGCCACCGCACCTCCGGCGCGGGCGCGCCAACCCCTTCTCCCCTGGCTCTCGCTGGCGGCGGCCGCCCTGCTGGTGGCGGCCGTCTGGGGCATCGCCGGCCAGCTCCGGCTGCGCGGCGAGCTCGAACGGCTCACCATGGAGCGGGACCGGCTGGCCCGCCAGGTCACGGCGCTCGACCAGCAGGTGACCCTCGCCCGGAGCGCGGCGGAGCGGGCGAACCAGGCCCTCCAGGTGCTCGCCGCTCCGGGCGTGCAGTCGGTGGTGCTGGCAGGGCTCGGCCCCGCCACCCAGGCCGCGGGGCACACTTACGTCAACCCGCGGCGTCACGACGCCCTCTTCTACGCCTTCGACCTGCCGCCGCTGCCGCGGGACAAGACCTATCAGCTTTGGTTCATCGCCGCCGGCAAGCCGGTCTCCGCCGGCACCTTCGCCGTGGACGCGCGAGGCACGGGCAGCCTGCGGGTCGATCAGGTGGCGGACGTGGCGAGCATCCAGGCCTGGGCGGTGACGGTGGAGCCCGCCGGGGGCGTGCCCCAGCCCACGGGAACGATGGTGCTCAAGACGACGGTGCTCAAGGGGTGAGGGCGGGGCAGAGCCGCCCGCCCAAGACCCTCATCACCCCGGCCCTCTTCTCCCGCCCCCTCGCCTCCCCCCTCACCGGGAGAAGAGGGAGAACAGCCTCTCGTCGGTGTGACCGCCTTCTCCAAGCCGGCCTTCCCCCCACCCAAGACCCACACCCCTGCCCCTCTCCCGACCACCCCATCCCCCTCCCCGGGAGAGGGGAACCTGGCCGAACTGTTCCTGCTGTTGGGCGGGGGCTCCCTCTTCTCCCGGTGAGGGGGGTGGCGAGGGGGCGGGAGAAGAGGGCCGGGGTGATGAGGGTCTTGGGCGGGGGAAGGCCGCTTGAGAAGGCGCCCACGCCGTGGCCCCCCATCTGCTACAGTTCCCGCCGCGTGGCCGAGACTTCCGATCCCCTCGCTCGCCTGAGAGCCCGGGCCGCCGCTGCTGCCAGCCCGGCCGTCGTCGTGCTCGCCGAGGGGGAGGACCCCCGCATCGTGGCCGCCGCCGAGCGCGCCACGGCCTTGGGGCTCTGCCGGGCCGAGCTGGTGGGGCCTCCCGCCGCGGTGGCCGCGGCGGCGGAGGTGGCCGGGGTGCCGTTGACCGTTCCCGTGCACGACCCGGCAGCCGATCCCGATTTCCCCGCGCTGGCCGCGTTCCTCACCGCGCGCATCCCGGCCCTCGATTCCGCTCAGGCGGAGACGCTCGCCCGCGATCCGCTCTACTACGCCGTGTTGCGGGTCGCCACCGGGCGGGCGGACGGCGCGGTGATGGGGGCCCTCGCCACCACCGCCGACACCCTGCGGGCCGCCCTGCGGGGGATCGGTCCCCGCCCCGGCCTCAAGGTGGTCTCCTCCTGCTTCCTCATGGTCCTGCCGGACGGCCGCGGCCTCGTCTACAGCGACTGCGCCGTGGTGCCCGATCCCACGTCCCAGGAGCTGGCGGACGTCGCCGAGGCGGCGGCGGCGAGCTGCCGGGTGCTCCTGGGCGAGGAGCCGCGGGTGGCCCTCCTCTCCTTCTCCACGCGGGGGAGCGCCCGCCATCCGCGGGTGGACAAGGTGCGCGCCGCCACCGAGGAGCTGCGGGCGCGGCGGGTGGATTTCACCTTCGACGGCGAGCTGCAGGCCGACGCTGCCCTCGTCCCCCACGTGGCGGAGCGCAAGGCACCGGGGAGCCCGCTGGCGGGTAATGCCAACGTCCTCGTCTTCCCCGACCTCGACGCCGGCAACATCGCCTATAAACTGACCGAGCGGCTCGCCGGGGCGCGGGCGGTGGGGCCGATCCTCCAGGGACTCGCCCGCCCCGTCAACGACCTGTCGCGGGGGTGCTCGGCGGAGGACGTCGTGGACGTCCTCGCGGTCACCGCCGTCACCGCGGCAGAACGGAGGCAGCCATGAAAGTGCTGGTGGTGGGAGGCGGCGCGCGGGAGCACGCCCTGTGCTGGAAGCTGCGGCAGAGCCCGCTGCTCTCGGAGCTCTACTGCGCGCCGGGGAACCCGGGGATCGCCGCCCTCGCCGACCGGGTGCCGCTCGCCGCCGAGGAGGTGCAGCGGCTGGCCGACTTCGCGAGCGAGATGAAGATCGACCTGACGGTGGTGGGGCCGGAGCTCCCCTTGACCCTGGGGCTCGCCGACGAGCTCGCCAACCGGGGGCTCGCCGTCTTCGGCCCCAGCCAGCGGGCGGCCGAGATCGAGGGGAGCAAGGTGTTCTCCAAGCAGTTCATGGAGCGGCACGGCATCCCCACGGCGCCGTTCGAGATCGTGCACGATGGGGCGGCGGCGCGGGCCGCCGCCGCCAAGTTCGGCTATCCCGTGGTGCTCAAGGCGGACGGCCTCGCCGCCGGTAAGGGCGTGCTCATCGCCGGGGACGCGGCGGAGATGGAAGCCGCCGTCCACGCCCTGTTCGAGGAGCGGCAGTTCGGCGCCAGCGCCGAGCGCGTGGTGGTGGAGGCCTTCCTGCCCGGCGAGGAGGTGTCGTTCATGGCCCTCTGCGACGGCGAGCACGTGCTGCCGCTGGCCACGGCCCGGGACTACAAGCGGATCGGCGACGGCGACACCGGCCCCAACACCGGGGGGATGGGCGCCCACAGCCCCTCGGGCGGACTCTCCGCCGAGGCGGCGGCGAGTGTGGTCGAGACGATCCTCCGCCCCGCCGTCGCCGGCCTTGCCGCCGAGGGGCGGCCGTTCGTGGGGGTGCTCTACGCCGGCCTCATGCTCTCTCCGGAAGGGCCCCGGGTGCTGGAGTTCAACGCCCGCTTCGGCGATCCGGAGGCCCAGGTCGTTCTGCTGCGGCTGGAGGACGACCTCCTCCCCATCCTGGTGGCGGCCGCCGCCGGGCGGTTCGAGGGGCGGCGCCTTTCCTTCCGGCGGGAAGTCGCGGCATGTGTCGTTTTGGCCAGCCCCGGCTATCCTGGCCGCCCCCTCCAGGGGGAGCCGATCCGCGGCCTCGACCGCGCTGCGGCCCAGCCGGGAGTCGAAATCTTCCACGCCGGCACCGCCCTCGAAGGGAACGAGCTGGTGAGCGCTGGCGGAAGGGTGCTCTCCGTCTGCGCCGTCGATCCCGACCTCGGAGGGGCGCTCCGCAAGGCCTACGCCGCGGCCGCCGAGATCGACTGGCCGGGGAAGGTCTACCGCCACGACATCGGCCGCCGTCTGCTGGATCAATCGTCCCACGGGGAGCCGCCCCACGATTGAACGTCGTTTTCGCGATTGACGCGGGCACTCGCCGCTGCAACAATGACACCCGCGGCTCCGAGACCTACAAATCCGTCGGCCTGACCCGGTGGGGCGGCGCATCCGCGGCGCTGGTACCCTTCCTGCATAGATCGTCAGGTCGCTGTTGCCTATGGAATGGAAGTAACCCATGAGCGGATGTAGCGGTTGTGCTTTCAAAGGGATGTCGACGGCGGTGGAAGACGCCTACGTCGGCGTGCGGTTTCGCGAAGAGACCAATCTGACGCTCTGCTCGACAGGGGGGCGGATCTACGCGCGGGGGGAGAAGGTGGTGGTCGAGCTGGAATCGGGGCCGTCGTTCGGCCATGTCGAGCAGTCTCCCATGCCGGTGTTCAAGCCATGCCAGAAGTCGAGCGCCCGGCCGATCCTGCGCCCGGCCGACTCCAACGACCAGGCGGCCCACGACCGCCAGCTTCAGAGCGAGGTCTCCGGCAAGCTCTTCGCCCAGGAGCGCTCGCGCGCCCTGGGGCTGGACATGAAGATCTCCCTCGTCGACTTCTCCCTGAGCGGCAAGAAGGCCACTTTTTACTTCACCTCAGAGGGACGGGTGGACTTCCGGCAGCTCGTGCGCGATCTTTCCAGCCGGTTTTCCGTACGAGTGAAGATGGTGCAGGTGGGAGCGCGGGACGAGGCGGGATTGATCGGCGGCATCGGCATCTGCGGCCGCACCCTCTGCTGCTCCTCCTGGCTGAAGGACTTCCGGCCGATCTCCATCCAGATGGCCAAGCGCCAGAACCTCAGCCTGAACCCGTCGAAGATCTCCGGGCAGTGCGGCCGCCTCCTCTGCTGCCTGGCCTACGAGGACGACCAGTACAAGACCCGGCCTCCAGAGGAGCGGTCGGCCGCGGCTCCGCCTATGACACCCTAGGTCCTGACGCCCTATGGAACCCAAAATGGCCAATCGCAAACTGATACGCCCGGACATGAACGAGCTCAAGAAGGAGCTCCCTGCGCGCAGCGTACGCCGCAAGCAGTCGCCGCCCGAGCAGACCAACGCCGAGGAGTTCTACTACCTCAAGCAGATGGCGGCGAAGACGCCGATGGTCGTCATCCTCACCGACGGCGAGGAGCTGCGGGGGTGGATCGAGTGGTACGACAAGGGCTCCATCAAGCTCAACCGCCACTCCGGGCCGAACCTTCTCATCCAGAAGCACTTCATCCGCTACATGTTCAAGGAAGAAGAGCTGAAGCGGCGGGGGAAGCGCAACGGCGGCAGCGACGAGGCCGGTGACCGGCCCTGATTTCCCCTGGGACGCCGCGGGCGCTGCGCCGCCGGCGCGCCCCGTCCTCGCCCTGACGCAGGGAGATCCCGCGGGCATCGGCCCGGAGATCCTGCTCAAGCTCTTTCAGGAGCCGGCGGCCTCACTGCCGTGGCAGCCCCTCCTGGTGGCGGAGCGGGCGGCGCTGGAAGCCCTCCGCCCCTCCCTCCCCAACGCGCCCTGGGACCGCCTCACCTACCTGACCGGCGCGCCCGCCTCCCGGCGCGACCTCCCCGCGGAGGGGATCCCCGTGCTCGACCCGGTGGGGGAGCGGCGCACCCTCGTCCTCGGCACCTCGGGCCCGGCGGACGCCGCGGGCGCCATGGCGGCTCTCGACCTGGGGATCGAGCTGGTGGATTGCGGCGTGGCGGACGCCCTGGTCACCGCGCCGGTGAGCAAGGGGTCCATCGCCCATCACCACCTCCCCGGCTTCAAGGGGCACACGGACTACCTCGCCGAGGTCTGCGGCCTGGAGCGCTACGGGCGGGACTATTTGATGGCCTTCCTCGCGCCCGAGCTGCAGGTAGCCCTGCTGAACGTCCACCTGCCGTTGCGCGATGCTTTGGACGGAATCACCGGCGAAGCGGTGGCCGAGGCCCTCGACTGCCTGAACCGCCATACCGGCGGCAGGATCGCCCTCGCCGGCCTCAACCCCCACGCCGGAGAAGGCGGGCTTTTGGGTGGCGAGGAAGAGGCGGTGCTCGTCCCCGCGGTGGCGGCGGCCCGCGAGCGGGGCCTCGACGTCCGCGGCCCCGAGAGCGCGGACTCCCTCTTCGCCCGCGCCCGCCGCGGCGAGTTCGATTGGGTGATGGCCCTGTACCACGACCAAGGACTGATCGCCGTCAAGACCTCCTCCTTCGGTCTCGCCACCAACTGGACGGTAGGGCTCCCCTTCCTGCGCACCTCCGTCGATCACGGCACGGCCTTCCCCCTGGCCGGCCGCGCCCTCGCCGACGCCGGCCCCCTGGCGGCGGTGGTGGAGACCACCCTCGAGCTGATCGCGGGCGAGCTGCCCAGAGGGCGGCGGTTGGGGGCTGGATAGGGTTGGCTGGGGCCAGTCCCCTTGCCATCGCCGGACACGCTACGGTAGTCTGAAATCATCATGAGCGTCGAAGAGCTTCAGTCCGCCGTCGCCCAGCTCCCTGCCGAGGAGCTTGACCGCTTCTCGCGGTGGTTGGAGGAATTCCTGTCCGAGCAGTGGGACCGGCGAATCGAGGCCGACATCCTGGCTGGGCGTTTGGACGCCGCCGGTCGCCAAGCCGACGAGGACTTCGAGGCCGGCCGCTGCACACCCTTACTTCCTTGAACCACTTCGCGACCCCGGAGTTCTGGTTCCATTATCGCCGCTTGCCGGCGAAGACCCGCGAGTTGGCTGACAGGTGTTTCGAAACCCTTCAGGCGGACCCGCACCATCCGTCGTTGCGACTCAAGAAGGTTGGCGTCTTCTGGTCCGCTCGCGTCGGCCTGCACTTCCGTGTGTTGGCGAGGGACCGCCCCGAGGGCTTGGTCTGGTTCTGGATTGGTCCCCACGATCGCTATGAGCAACTGATCGCCGGGGCGAGTTGACCTTCCAAATCCCAACAGCTCCTCTGGGTCTCAGGAACGCGGCCCGACGTCAAGATCACGTTGCCCTTCTTGTGTCCCAACTCCACGTACCTGTGGGCCTCGACGATCTCCTCCAGCCGATAGCGGCGATCGATGACGGGCTTCAGCGCTCCCGACTCGGCCAGCCGCCTCAGCAGATCCAGGTCCTGGAGGGTTGGCTTCGGAAAGTCGTCATCGATCGAGATGCAGGCACCGCCCGTCGTCAGGGCGCGTCCGGCATCCCGCATGGCCTCCGCGCTCTTGCGCTTTCCCACGGCGTCGAAGACGAGGTCGTAGCGCTCTCCCCGGCGGGTGAAGTCCTCTCGCGTGTAGTCGAGCACTGCCTCGGCGCCGAGCGACTCGACCAGCTTCAGATTCGTGGTGCTGCACACGCCGGTCACTCCGGCCCCGAAGTGCCTGGCAAGCTGCACAGCCGCGGTGCCGATGGCGCCTGAAGCGCCATAGACCAGCACGCGTTGGCCGGGCTGGATCATCGCCTTGCGCAGGCAGTGCATCGCCAGCAGGCCCCCGTACGGAAGGGCCGCGGCCTCCTCGTAGCTGAGGTTCGCCGGCCGGTGCGCCAAGAGGGTGTTAGCTGGCCAGCAGACCTCCTCTGCATAGGCGCCAACCACCCAACGGCTCATGCCGAATACCTGGTCGCCTTCCTTGAAGGACGTGACGTTCCGGCCGACGGACTCGACCTCTCCGGCGAGCACCATCCCGAGGATCTGCCGGCGCGGCGCGTTCCAGCCCGCCAGCAACCGCAACAGGATCCGATACCGGCGGGGCGCCCTCAGGCCGCGGATGACGCAGTCGCTCACCGTCACGTCCGTCGTGAAGATCCGAATGCGGACCTGGTTCCGGCGCGGGGTGGGTCGCTCGACCTCCGCGAGTCGAAGCACCTCCGGTGGCCCGTAACGCGTGCAGATGACCGCTCTCATGGCGCGAAGCCAGTATACGATGCGCCGCTCGGCGCGAGAACCACGAGCCACTCGATCTCTTGGGCGGCGCGTCGGCGAGCCAGCCGCATTCGGAACTATGGCTCCTTCGGACACTTGAGATCGACTTCGACTTTGGAAGTCACTGCTGAGACGTTAGTGCCAGGAAGGCTCGCACGCATCTCGACGGTATGGCGGCCGGCGGCCAGGCCTCCCTTATCACCACAGGCGCTAAACAGAAGGTCAACTCCCTTTCCGCGCCAACTGGCACCGGGAAATACTGGGTTACATATACTGTCGGATGCGCCCCAACGGGCTCCGTCGACAATCGTCTCGAAGTAAAGCTGATCACGAAACGTCGCCATGGTCTCGGGTAGGTCCATCTCGATAGGGAGCTGAGCGGCGGTGACAGTTTTACCGCAACTGAGACCCGCAGCGATCGCCAGGGCATGAGTGATCGGCTCGCCGACCTTCAAAGCCACCGGGCCAGCAGGAGATACCGCAGCTTGGTCACTGACCGTGACACTGACCTGTTGCTCCTTACTTCCGAGCGTAAACGTTTGCCTTTTAGTGAAGACGTAGCTCTTACCTATCTTGAAGCCGTCCCGAGGCCGAAATAGCCATAGACTCATGGGCGGCCCATCCTTGGAGACCAGCCCATATTCCACTGGCAGGAGCTCTCCCGAAGCACTAGCTATCTGAACCGGGGAGCTCTGGTCCGTGCCAGTGGACCCTTCGAACTCTCCCCACCAGAGGAGTCCGCGCGAGTTGCTTGGAATGAGGCTATCGCTACTCACGAAACCCCAAATTTTATAGTAGATGAGGCAGCTGCACGCGGCGGATCGCCCCGGCGTAAGGAAGGCGGCGCAAAGGAGGCCAACCGCCGCCACCCATCCTAAAGAGCAAATGTAGTTTCGCGACATGAACCCTCCTCTGCCTAACCATTAAGAGTCTATCTGAAGTCCTCCCTGCGAGGTCCGCTGAAGTCCTCTACCGGTCCCGGGAGGATTTCAGATAGACGCCTGATTGAACGAAGCCGCGGGGGACAGTCCGCATGGCGTTGACGCGAATACAATTCAGTGGTAGCCTACGCTGCGCCTAAGCTGCGCTAAAAAACGAGATGGAGATGAGGCCTGATTGGATCGAAGCCTATCGACTTGAAGCTCGTGAGCCGGCTGGAGCTCGGCTCGGGGGCGGTGGCGATGCGGTATGAGCCGAGAAGGTAGCCATCAGATCCTCTTCCTCGTTGCCTTCCTGGTCTCCGGAGCGACGCTCGCTTCAGCGCAAGTAGCCACGCCGGCGCCCACTCCAGACGGCCCGGAGGACGCCGTCAGCCCAATTGGTTTCGTCTCTTGTCCCGCGTTGACGGGCACCGATTCGACGCACGTGGCGATCGCATGGTCTGAAGGCTGGAGCCCCAGGGAATCGACTCTGAATCTCGCGGTGGGTGATCCGGAGGGAAGCTTTTCCTACTGGGCCTCCTCGATCGTCGGCGAGGCGCGGATCGAAGATCTCGAGTCCGACGCCTCTGGAGCCATGGCATTGGCATGGGCCAAGGGGAGGTCGCACTGGGTTCAACGCTTCGACTCTCTCGGCCATCCATTGGGCGACCGCTTGTTTCTCAAGCTCAACGGACGGGTGGGTTTCACGAGCGATCTTCAGGTCATCGCCGTAAGCAGAAGCGCCGGCTCGGTCACGGTCGCGCTCTTGGACAGCTCCGGCCATCGGCGGGTCGCAACCCAAGTCCCCGACCGGCAGCCGCCCACGACCCTTCAGTTGGCCAAATCGCGTTCTGGGGCTTTCTCTGTGGTTCTGGTGTCGTCTGAGATCGTCATTGCGCAGTTCGCGAAGACGGGGCTTCCGACCTCTCCACCGAAGCTCGTGGCACGGACTCGCTCGACCCATACGTACTACTCAGCCGCCGCGGCGATGGATCCCTCGGACAACCTGACGGTCGCCTTTCAGGCGCTGTCGAAGCAGGTTGGCTTGCCGCGCGGCGACGTGATCGTTCACACCTTTGATCCCACGGGCAACGTCACGTGGGCTTACACGCTCACCAATGCGGCGCCATTGAGCAACCTGGCCGTGAACAGCGATGGCCAGTTGATGCTCCTCTTCGTGGACAACAAAGTCTCCTTCGGCCGGATGCTGCAGATCGGCGGGGCCGGAAGCCTCTCCGACAACTTCGGCCTGACCTCCCCGGACTCGGATCTCGACCTGACCGGCTGCCCGACGGCGATCGCCACCGGACCCGATTGGGTCACGGCCTGGACGGGCGGCAACGAACATCAGCCCGGTGCAGTCTTGAGCCGGAGGTTTGCTGGAGCAGCTCAGAGACCGGCAGCGAGCAGCCTGACTACTCCTGGTCCCGGTCCAGGACCGGCACCACCAGCGTCCGTTCGTCGCGCAACTCCTCCCCTTTCTCCGTCGTCTGCGTGGCGCTGACGCGATAGCTGCCGGGCATCTCGGTCACCTTCACGGTCGCCTTGAAGGAACCTTTGCCGTCCACCTTGACGCTCTTCGCCACCACCCGGTTCCCGATGCGGAGGGTGACGGACGAACAGCGCGGCGCGGCGCAGAAACCGCTGCCGTACACCTCCACCGCGTCACCGGTCGCGGCGGTCGGCTGGCCGGTGACCTTGAGCGTGCCGACCAACTGCAGGTAGGCCGTCTGCTCCCCTTTCCCGCCGGGGCTGGCGGCGGCAAGGCCCTCCTTGTTGCCGCCCGGCCCGTCCGAGAAGCGGCCGATGATGGCGGTGACACGATCCTCCGCGTAGATGAAACCGGTGATCGAGCCCCCTTCCGCGAGGATGCCGAGACAGCCAGGGCAGCCGGAGAACTTGCCGGGGCTGCTCGCCGTCGTCGTCGCGACCGGCAGCGACGGATCGATCCCTTTACCGTCGATGTCGTAGGCCGCCAGCTTGCCCTCGTTCACGGCCAGGCCCTTCAGAGCGCCCTCCTGCGACAGCGTGAGATCCTCGATGATCCCCTTCTCCAGTCCGTACACCTGGCAGGTCAGCAGGTCAGGGGGGTGCGGACAGGCCCAGAGCGGATAAATGCGCTCGCCCACGATCGTTCGCACGTCGATCCGGCAGGGAGCCGGGAAGCTGTCGCAGAGGACCGGCGGCGGGAAGCTGCCCGGCAGGAGCTTCCAGAGACCGTTGCCGTAGGTGGCGACGATGACCTGGTCACGGTCGAAGAAGAAGTTGCTGATGCTGCGGATGAAGGAGTCGGAGAACGGGATCTTGGCCCAGGCCTGGCCGCCGTCGCTCGATTCGAAGATCCCGGCGGCTTCGGTGCCGACCAGGACCTGGCGGGTGTCGTCGGGGTTGAAGCCGATGGTGTGGACCTGCAGCGGGCCGCCAGGCACGCTGAATTGGAACCGGCCGCCGTCGAGGATCAGGCCGGTCAACGCCGTCATCGCCGTCCACGTGGCGCCGCCGTCCTGGGTGACCTTCATCTGGCCGCTCACGACGTCGGTGGCGATCACGTGCTGCGGGTCGCCGGGGTCGGCGCCGAAGACGGCGGGGGTGGTCCAGCTCCCCTGGCCCGGGCCGTAGGCTCCCAGGCTGCCCAGACTTCCGGAGCCGCTTCCCTCCGCGGCGGCCGAGGTGGCGGTGCGGTTGGCGACGTCGAGGTCGATCCGGATCAGGCCGATGTTCGGACCGGCGGGGTTGCTTCCCGGCCGGCTGACCGCCTGGTAGATCCGCGGGTTGGCCGGCGGCCCGACGATCTGCGGGAAATGGAACGGCGAAGGAGCGAAGGTGAACGGCGTCGTGCTGGCCGGAAGCTTGACCGGATTCCAGGTTCCGCCGGTGTCGAGGGTCAGGGCGATCCCGGTGGCGGGGGAGCCTGGAGCCCGCGTGTACTGGATGTACTTGCCGGTGTCGATGAGGAAAGGGCTGCCCGCGTTGTTCGGCGGATCGTTCCAGTGATCGAAGGTGGCGAAGTGATTGGAGCTCTTGAAGTTCCCCCAGGTCGCGTCCATCCCGGTGACGATCTCGTTGGTGTGGGAGGGCGTGCTCCGCTTCATCTGGAGGGCGAAGCCCTCCGGGCAGCGGGGGTTGATCCAACTCCCCCCGTCATCGGGCGAGGCCCAGAGGCAGTTGTCCTGCGTGCCGAAGAACAGGTCGGTGTGGTCCGGGTGGATCTGGCCGGCGACCTCGTAGATCTGGAGCGCGTTGTAGCCCCCGGTGCCCCCGCCGCCGACCTGGAAGGTCTTGCCTCCGTCCGGCGAGTTGAACACGCCGCCGTCGGTGAGGATGAATTTGCCGGCGCTGCCTGAAGCATCGAAGGCGAAGGCGTTCGGCTCGTTGGCGTTGGGAGGATTCAGCGTGAAGGTGGTCCACGAGCCGTTGCAATTCAGGCCGCTCCGGTTGGTGCAGATCTGCCGCACCCGGTTGTAGGGATTCCCGAAGAAGATCTCGAACTGGCCCGGGCTGGCGGGGAGCGCCTTCGACACCGCCAGCCAGGAGGGCCGCCCCACGTTGGACGGGGCCGGCGGCTTCAAGGTCATCCAGGTCCGCCCGCCGTCGTCGGATTCGAACAGCTTGTCCAGGAAGGGAGTGACGAAGAGGATGTCCGCATTGAACGGCGATGCGTCGATCAGGTGCGTGCCCTGTTGGGTGCAACCGCCGATGCCGGCGGCGGCGGGCCCCCAGGTCGCCCCGATGTCGGTGGAACGGAAGATCCCGGCGTCACCGCAGACGTCGACGACTCCCTGCCCGTGGGCGACCACGGAGACGATGCGCCAGTTGGCCGCCGCCGGATTGGGCACGACGTGTGTCCAGGTGGCGCCGCTGTCGCGGCTGATGGCCAGCCCGCAGTCGGTGCCCACGTAGATGCCGCCCGAGACGTAAGAGATCCCGTAGGCGCTCGCCGCGGCCGGACACTTCGGTCCGGAGGGCGGGTTGGTGGTCGCGGGCTTCTCCCAGTTTACGCCGCCATTCAGACTGCGCCAGATGCCGCCGCGGTTGCCGGTGAGGGAGTCGGCGTAGGCGGTCGCCACGATCGTCTGGGAGGTCGCAGGGCTGTACTTGACGTCGGCCATCCGGAACGGGAGGAGGCCGGTGAGATGGGACCAGGTGAGGCCCCCGTCCTGGGTCTTGAAGAGCCCGCCGCTCTCGCTCGCCACGATGGCGACCGAGGAGTTGTTGGGGCTGACGGTGACCGCCACGGCCCTCCCTCCCGGCCAGACGTTCGGCTGCATCGGCTCGATGATGGACGCCACTACGGGCGCGGGAAATGCGCTCGCGAGCGCAAAGAGAAGGCTCGCCCAGGCCGAGCCGCAGAGCCCGCTTTTGATGGTTGAAAAGATACGCATTGGATTTCCTCCTTTCCGCCGAGAGGGCGGTTTCTCTTGGTAGGCGACGGAAGGAGTGGAATCTCAACGGATGACTCGGCGAACGTCAGGAGCGACCTGGAGGCCGCTGGCGCCCCTGTCGCATTGACGCGAATACGGTTCAGTGGTAGCCTACACCTAAGCTGCACTAAAAGAAGGAGATAGAGATACTAGTCGCCGTTCGCCATGATGTCGCCAAGCCCCAAAGTTGTCGTGATGGCTGGTTGGGGGCTCCAGTGATTCGTCGGTAACTCCAAGGTTGGCTGTCGAGGAGAAGCCATTGTTGAAAGCAGCTCTGATCGGTGAGCGACTCTATGATTAACCCAATCCTTGCAGTTACCTTCCTCGCGCTGGCTCAGGCGGCGCCGCGGCCCATCAACGTCGTCGCGCATGAGGACGACGATCTCCTCTTCATCAATCCCGACATCCAGGCGGACATCGCGTCCGGCAGGCCCGCGCGCACGATCTTCGTGACCGCGGGGAACCAGGGGTGCTATCAGAACGCCCCGTTCTGGCAGATGCGCGAGGCGGGGATGAAGCTCGCGTATGCGCAGATGGCGGGTGTGGCGAGCAGTTGGACCGAGACGACGCTCCACCTCGGCAACGGGTGCTCGTTCAAGGGGGGTGCGGGCACCGACGTGGCGCTGAGCACGTTGAACGGCAACCCGGGGGTGAGCCTGGTCTTCCTGCGGCTGCCCAGCGCCTGGGACGTCTGGGGGCCGTTCGAGCTCTGGAGCGGCGCGGTCAGCTCCATCAGCAGCCCGGATCCCGAGGACAAAGACTGTCCGTCGTCGCCGCCCGTCACGACGCTCCCCCTCTCCGTCACCAAGGATGGCCTCACCTGTTTGATCGCCAGCGCCATCTCGTCCTATGGCGCGACCTCGGTGAGGACCCTGGACCCGACCGGGACGGGGAACCACGACGGAGATTACGGCGACGACCACCGGGAGCACTATGCCGTGGCGAACTTCGCCTTGGCCGCGAACCGGACGCTCCCCACTCCGCTCCTGGTCTCGCAGCACCGCGGCTACAACATCCAGTACGCGCCGCAGACCCTGTTCGCCGAGGCCGCCGCCAAGTACGCGGCGTTCGACGCCTACGCGAGGTTCGACACCAACGAGTTCGGCGTCAACTGGGCGCCGACCAAACCGGGCTATCTCGAGTTCACCAGCCGCCAATACCTGTCGCGCCCGTTCGGCGACGACGCCGTCGGCGTGGGTCCGACGACGGCCGGGACGTTCTCCCTCGGCGACGTGAACGGCGATGGCAAGCCCGACGCGTGCATCCGGACCGGCGACGGCGTCCACTGCGGCACGGCCTTCGGCGCGAGCGCCACGCTGTTCCAGGTCTCTCCCCAGATCTTCGCTACCGACTTCTTCTCCGACGCGAACGGCTGGGGCGCGTCCGAGTACGGCACGACGATCCAGCTCGGCGACGTGAACGGCGACGGCCTCTCCGACGTGTGCGGGCGCGGCGTGGGGGGGATTTGGTGCGCGCTCTCGACCGGCGTGGGGTTCGCCCCGGCGAGCCTGTGGATCCCGTTCTTCACGGACGCCCAGGGCTGGAACACGGGCGCGGCGTACTATGGATCCATCCGCCTCGCCGACGTGAACGGGGACGGGAAGGCGGATGTCTGCGGGCGCGGAGGCGCCGGGATCTGGTGCGCCCTCTCGACCGGTGCCGGCTTCGGCGCGGCGAGCCTGTGGATTCCGTTCTTCACCGACGCCCAGGGCTGGAACGCACTGCCGTACGGGACGACGATCCAGCTCGGCGACGTGAATGGGGACGGGAAGGCGGACGTCTGCGGGCGCGGAATCGCCGGGATCTGGTGCGCGCTCTCGACCGGCGCCGGCTTCGGCGCGGCGAGCCTGTGGAGTGCCCACTTCTCCGACGCCGAAGGGTGGACCGCAGCGTGGTATTACCCGTCGATCCGCATCGCGGACGCGAACGGGGACGGGAAGGCGGACGTCTGCGGGCGCGGGGTCGCCGGCATCCTCTGCGCCGCGTCGAACGGGCAGGGCTTCGGCGCCCTCACGCTCGTCACGACCGAGTTCAGCGACGCCAACGGCTGGGCGGCGCCGCAGTACGGGTCGACCATCAAGGTGGTGCCGAGC
Organism: Thermoanaerobaculia bacterium; assembly: GCA_036275055.1. GTDB lineage: Bacteria > Acidobacteriota > Thermoanaerobaculia > Multivoradales > UBA5704 > DATARR01. Next base: position 2,974 of record DASUEN010000298.1, on the reverse strand, counting down.
CTGCAAGGGCCGGAGGTGTGCGGACGCGGCGGGAACGAGGTGATCTGCGCGCGCCCATCCTGGTGACCGTAGTGCAAGAGGGCGAGGGGATCGCGTTCGGCCCCGTTCATCGATTTCCTTCGTGCGTCGTGCATGGCCTCCGGTCATCCCTTCGAGCTCCGGCCTGGCAGCTCAGGGATCGACTCCAGACCCTCGCTTCGATACGCCAGGAGCTGCTCACCCAGCGGATCGTCCGACTCACCAAGACGTTGGCACCTATTACCGGGACCACCTGGAATGACGGTCCCGGGAAACGGACGGCCTATCAGGCACAAGCACATCCCCTGTTGGTGCAGCAACAGGTATGACCACCGGCGCTACAGCAACTCATGGTCCCGTCATCGGAGCAGTTCCCGCTAACTATCACGCCTGCGCTGGCGGGGCGCGGGCTGCCAGCGAGAATTGCGGCGGCGAGGATCAAACCTGCGACAACTAGTCGTTTCATGTTTCTCTCTCCTAGAGAAGCCGTTAATTTCCGGCATACCTGCCCTGGCCTGGGCGAGGTCAAGCAGTTGCCACTACTATCTACTACTAACGGTCGAATCCCAAGAAATGGCTGGATCGTGGCGACAATCCAAACCACGCCATGCGGGAGCCAACAAGGAGCCAGGTGTTCTTCGCCCTGCTCGCCGTTCCCGCGGTGCGGGCCCATGACTTCTGGATCGAGCCGTCGGCGTTCCGGCCGGCGATCGCCCAGCGGGTGGCGGTGCGGCTGCGGGGTCGCCGGCATCCTCTGCGCCGCGTCGACCGGGCAGGGCTTCGGCGCCCTCACGCTCGTCACGACCGAGTTCAGCGACGCCAACGGCTGGGCGGCGCCGCAGTACGGGCCGACCATCAAGGTGGTCTACGAGCCGAGCCTGCAAGGGCCGGAGGTGTGCGGACGCGGCGGGAACGATGTGATCTGCGCGCGCCCATCCTGGTGACCGTAGTGCAAGAGGGCGAGGGGATCGCGTTCGGCCTCGTTCATCGATTTCCTTCGTGCGTCGTGCATGGCCTCCGGTCATCCCTTCGAGCTCCGGCCTGGCAGCTCAGGGATCGACTCCAGGGCCTCGCTTCGAGCAACGGAATGAGTCGTTGAAACGACGCGGCTCAAGTCGGCCTCTTCTTCTCAGTGGCTTGGAGTGAACGGCGCGTCCTTGCGATGGACACGCACTTTCTCGCGATGGACGCACACATCAGCGCGATGGACGCACACATCAGCGCGATGGACACGTACTTTTCCACGATGGACACACACTTTCTCCCGATGGACAGGCCCATCGGCGGAATGGACGCGTCCATCGGCGCGATGGACACGTACTTTTTCACGACGGACACACACTTTCTCCCGATGGACAGGTTCATCGGCGGAATGGACACGTCCATCGGCGGAATGGACACGTCCATCGGCGCGGGGCGTTGGTCCGGCTGGTGCGGACCCGTCTTCGACCGGTGCTACGAGATGACAAGGCGGCCGAGGCGTTGAAAGCCGGAGACCGTAGCGCGCCGTTTCCGGCGGGCAGCTTTCCCCCGGCGCTCCCCTTCGTCGCCGGATAGCCCCCTCGGCGACGTTCTTTGACAGCCGTTCGCCCGATCCGAGGGCCATCCCATCCGAGCCTGGGCTCCGGAAGGCCCGAAGTGTGCCCAAACGGTGGCTCCAAGAAGCCTCGCCGGCCGAAAGGGAGATCATTCTGACCTCTCGGAGCCGACTTCAAGCCGTGCCTTTCGAACTTGCCGATGATCTCTTCACCAAGACGTTGGCACCTAGGGTCGTTGGCTCGGGTTGTACCACGTATGCTCGGGACGCAGATGAGGCTCCAAGCTGTTTGGCGCCGGAGCATAGCGGAGGTGCCAAGCAGCTCACACGCCTATCGTCCGACGAAGAGCCATCTTCTCAAATCGGCACCTATTGGCCCAGACCCTTGAGTCTGGTAATATTGTCGAGGACAGGGATCCGCGACTGGACGTCAGCCTCAGGAAAGGAAACCTCGATGCGCAAAGCCCCTCTCGTAAGGTCTTTCTTGCTCTATTCTCTCGCAGTCGTCACGGCGACCGCCGCGTGGGCCGGACAGGTCACGCCTGCGGTTGGCTCCACGCCAGTCCCGACGCTTTCGCCGCCGGTCCAGATGGCGGCTCCCAGCCTCGACAGCCTTCAAGCGCTCATCTTCCAGACTCAGCCTGTCAATCAAGCCTCCTGCAACTGGGACTGTGCAGCTATATATGATCAGTGCGAGGCCTCGTGCGGGGGCTGTGCCCCCCGGTTGTTCGCCTGCCAACCCGCGACCTGCTACTTCAGATGCACCTGCTGGTCTATATGCCCCTGACTCCGCGGTCTGGGGGATATCGAGTCTGCCGGAGGTCGGAATATGAGGACGAGAAGGCCGAGCGATCGGACTCGCATGAGTCTACACCAGCGGGCTTACGGGACTCGCTGGGGCGGGATGCCGATCGCGGCGGCCTCGCGAAGCTTGGGAACGGGTGTCAATCCGAACCCGTCGCCACTCGCCAGCGGCGCCGCTTGATCGTCTCCACCAACTCTGGAAACAGAATTTGATAGAACGCGGCCTATAAGGCTTTGCGGAGCCGCTCGTACACGGTGAGCTTACTTCTTGGCAAGAGTATTGTTCCGTCTCGTGACAGGCCAACCTCTAGGTGAGCTTGAACGAAACCGCTCCGCGGTAGTCCCCCTCCTGGCTGGCATACGGCTGTGGAAAGCGCCAGGCTCTTTTCCTAGCCCGAAGGCGGGAAAAGAGGGACGGGTGATGAGGGACACGGCGTGGGCTCCTGGCTCCCATCCGCACTCTTCCTCCCCAGGCTTCACTGAAAAGCGCCAGGCTCTTTTTCCCCGGTCCTCAGAGGCTGTGAAGGAATCGCAGATCAGGGGTTAAGTTCGTAAGGGTGCAGGAGCCTCGGCGAGCCCGAGTTGCGGCGGGGGCGGTGAACGGATGGCGGCTTG
>DASUEN010000297.1:0-30538 GCA_036275055.1 Thermoanaerobaculia bacterium | reverse complement strand
GACCGGTGTAGAAGGCCTCGGTGAAGAGGAGGCGCCCACCCGAGGAAAGGTCGGCCGAGCCCTGCCGGCCGGCGTGACCGAAGGTCCGCTCCCCCACCAGCTCGGTCTTCTGCTTCTGGCGCAGGACGGTGGAGAAGACCTCGGCGGCGCCGAGGGTGCCGCGGTCCACCAGGATCACCATCTTCCCCTTCCACACCGGCTGATCCTCGCTCTTGAAGACCTGCAGCTCTTCGCTGCGCCGCTTCAGGGCACCCATTTCGCCGGTGGTGAACAGCCGGGCGGCGGCATAGGCCGACTCGGCATCCCCCGAGGAGACGCCACGCAGATCGACGAGCAGCTTGTCCTTCACCTTGTCGCCGTTTTTCGCCAGGACGGCGCGCACGTCGGCAGCCGTCTTGTCGTCGAAGGTGGGGATGCGCAGCACTGGCACGTTGTCCACCACGTCGAGGCTTACCGGCGGCGGCGCGAAGGCTTTGAGCTCGAAGGAGACCTGCACCGGCTCGCCGGCGCGGATCAGCTCCATCGTCACCTTGCTCCCGGGCTTGGCGGCGAGCGCCTCCTGCATCTCCCAGAGCGGCATCACCCGCGTGGTGCGGTCGTTCATCTTGGCCACGATGTCCCCCGGCTTGATGCCGGCGCCGTCGCCCGGGCTCCCCTTCTCCACCGCCACCACGAAGGCGATCCCCCGCTCCTTGAGCAGGGTCATGCCGCTGTAGCGCTGGCCGACGTTGTTGGCCTCGACGAAGCCGGAGATCTGGGAGGCCGGCACGTAGAGGGAGAAAGGATCGAGGGCGTCGGTGGTGCCGTCGAGGGCACCGGCCATCAGGGTATCCATGTTCGGCTCGTCGACGTAGGCCTGGCGCACCAGTCCCAGCGTCTCGCTGAACACGGCGAGGTACTTGTAGAACGAATCGTCGTCCGGCTTGGCCTGCCGGGTGTCGGCAGCCCGCAGCAACGTCGCCGCGAGCAAGGGGAAGACGATGATGGCGGAGAGGAAGAAGAAGACGATACGACTGCGGCTCATGATTCCCCTACCGTAACCAAGTCAAGGGGTCTTCGGGACGGTTCTCGACGCGGATCTCAAAGTAGAGCTTGTCCGCGGCGAGCCCCACGGCGTCCCCCAACGATACCATATCTTCCTTCCCCACCCGCATAACCCCCAGCCCGGCGTAGAGCGTGAACACCCGCCCCGGGTGCTGGACGATCACCGTGTTGCCGTACCCCTGGAACGGAGCGGCGAACAGCACCTTGCCGGGGAAGACCGCCTTCACCTCCGCTCCCGGGGCCACGGCCAGGTCCACCCCGGTATGGGGGACCTTGGTGCGGTAGTGGGGATCGAGGATGGAGCCGAAGCCGGCGGTGACCTTCCCTTCGGCGGGCCAATCGAGCACGCCGCGGAACTGCGTCATGGGAGTGCCGGCAGGCGAGCCGGGGTTTTTCCCAGCGAGGAAATCGAGGAAGGCGGCGAGCTTCTTCTCCTTGTCCTGCAGCTCGGTGGCGCGCTCGGCCAGGGTCTCCCCTTCCTTCACCACCCGGGCGAGGAGCTGCTGCTTGTGCTGGCGCACGGCTACGAGCTGGCTGCGGCGCACCTGCTCGCTCTGGATCCACTGCTCGGTCTCCTGGCGGCGGGCCACCAAGCGGTCGCGCTCGGCGTCGAGGTCCGCCCGCGCCTGCTGATAGCGGTCGATGGCGGAGCGGTCGCGGCGGGCGAGATAGCGCAGCAGCCGCACGGAGGGAAGGAGCCGGCGGTCGGGCTTGAGCGACAGGAAGAGCCGCAGGTACCCCTGGCGCCCCAGCCGGTAGAGGCCGCCGAGCCGCCGCTTGAGGTCCACCCGCGCCGTGGCGAGGTCCCCTTCGAGGCGATGGACCTCCGCCTCCCCTTCCGCCACCCGCCGTGCCGCGAGGTCCCGTGCCGCCCCCGCCTCGGCCAGCCGGGTCTCCTGGAGCTGCAGCTCCACCTCCACCGTCTGAAGCTCGCCCTGGATCCCCGTCTGAGCCCGGCGCGCCACCTCCAGCCGCTGGCTGAGGCGGCCGATCTCGGCGCGCAACGCCGCCAGCTCGGACTCGCGGGAGCGCTGCGGCTGGGCGGGGAGGGGCAGGGAAGAGCCGAGGATTAGGAGGAGGAGCAAAGTCGCCCCGAATTCCCCTGCCGAGCGCCCCCGCCCAAGACCCTCACCCCTGCCCCTCTCCCGACCTCCCCATCCCCCTCCCCGGGAGAGGGGAACCCGGCTGGGGCGCTCTCGCTGTTCTTCTCGTCCCTGTTGTCCCTGCCGTCCCTGTTGTCCCTTGTTGCTTTTCACTGCCCCGCCGTCCGCTGCCCCTCCCCCGCCGCGGCTCCGGCCGCCTTCACTGCCGCCGGCCGCCCCAGCGCGTGCGAGAGGAAGGTAAGCTCGTCGGCCGCTTCCTCGATCTTCTTCGATACCGGCTTGCCGCCGCCGTGGCCGGCGCGGGTTTCGATGCGGATCAGCGTCGGGTTCGGGCCGCTGTTGTCCCGTTGCAGGGCGGCCGCGAACTTGAAGCTGTGGGCCGGCACCACCCGGTCGTCGTGATCCGCCGTGGTGATGAGCGTCGGCGGATAGGCCGTTCCCGGTTTCAGGTTGTGGTACGGCGAGTAGGCGTAGAGGGCCTTGAACTCCTCGGGATTGTCCGGCGAGCCGTAATCCGACGTCCACCCCCAGCCGATGGTGAACTTGTGGAATCGGAGCATGTCGAGCACGCCGACGCCCACGATCACCGCGCCGTAGAGGTCCGGCCGCTGCACCATGCAGGCCGCCGTGAGCAGGCCGCCGTTGCTGTAGCCGGCGATGGCGAGCTTGTGGCGTGAGGTGTAGCCGTTGGCGATCAGCCACTCGCCGGCGGCGGTGAAGTCGTCGAACACGTTCTGCTTGCGCAGCTTGATCCCCGCCTGGTGCCAGTCCTCACCGTATTCGCTCCCCCCGCGCAGGTTGGCCACCGCGTAGACGCCGCCGCGCTCCATCCACACCACGTGGGAGAGGGAGAAGGCCGGCGTCAGCGCCACGCTGAATCCGCCGTAGCCGTAGAGGTAGGTGGGGTTCGAGCCGTCGAGCTTCAACCCCTTCTTGTAGGTGAGGAACATGGGGATCTTGGTGCCGTCCTTGCTCGGGTAGAAGACCTGCTTGGTCTCGTACTGATTGGGATCGAAGCCGCGGATCTCCGGCCGGCGGAAGACGGTGCTCTTCCCCGTCTCCAGGTCGTAGCGGTAGATGGTGCCGGGTGTGGTGTAGCTGGCGAAGGAGTAGAAGGTCTCGCGGTCCTTCCGGCGGCCGGTGAACCCCTCGACGGCGCCGAGGCCCGGGAGCTTGAGCTCGCCCAGGCTCTTGCCCGTCAGGTCGAACCGCCGCACCTCCGAGTGGGCGTCCTTCAGGTAGAGCGCCACCAGCGAGTCGTGCAGGCAGCTCACCGCCTGGAGCGTCTCGGCCGCTTGCGGGATCACCTCCCGCCAGTGCTCGGGCTCCGGCTGGCGGACGTCGACGGCGATCACCCGGCTGCGCGGGGCGGCCAGGTCGGTCTCGAACCAGAAGACGGGGCCGTCGTTCTCGATGAAGTTGTAGGAGGCGTCGAACCGTCCCATGAGCTCCACGACCGGGGCCTTGGGGTCCTGGAGGTCCTTGTAGAGGATGCCGTTGTCCGTCTCCGTCCCGCGCCAGGCCTGGATGATGAGGTAGCGGCCGTCCTCGGTAACGGTGGCCACGAAGCCCATCTCCTTGCTGTCCGGCCGCTGAAAGATCAGCTCGTCCGCCGACTGGGGCGTGCCCAGCCGGTGGTAATAGAGCTTCTGGAAGAAATTGGCGTCCTCCATCGGCCGTCCCTCGCGAGGCTCGTCGTAGCGGCTGTAGAAGAACCCCTTGTTGTCGTGCGTCCAGGCGGCGGTGGAGAACTTCACCCACTTGAGCACGTCCGGCAGGTCGCGCCCCGTCTCCACCTCGCGCACGTGCCACTCCTGCCAGTCCGAGCCGCCGGAGGAGAGGCTGTAGGCGAGCATCTTGCCGTCCTCGCTCAAGCCCATGCCGGAGAGGGCCACTGTGCCGTCCTGCGACAGCAGGTTGGGATCGAGCACCACCTTGGGCTCGCCACTCAGCGAGTCCACCCGGTAGACGACGTTCTGGTTCTGCAGCCCGTCGTTGCGGGTGAAGAAATAGCGCCCGCCGTGCTGCGCCGGGACGCCGTAGCGCTCGTAGTTCCACAGCTCCGTCAGCCGCTTGCGGATCGGCTCGCGCTCGGGGATGGCCGCGAGATAGGCCGTGGTGACCTGGTTCTGCGCCGTCACCCAACCGTGGGTGCGGTCCGAGTCCAGGTCCTCCAGCCAGCGATAGGGATCGGCCACCTTGACGCCGTGGTAGTCATCTACCTGCTCGACGCGGGCCGATTCCGGGTACACGATCCGTTCCTCCGTAGCCGTGGCGTGCTCGACGGGCGATTCCATGGGTTCAGCCATCTTCTCCGCGAAAACCGGCGAGACCGCCAGAGCGATCAAGACCGGAACGATCCGCAAGGACATAAGGATCTCCTTCTCCTAAGGGTGCGGCAGACCCCGGTTCCGGGGCCAAACAGTCAACAAACGACACCGACAACGCCATTTCCTCATCGCCGTCCGCCGTCTCAGAGATAACCCAGTGAGCGGAGGCTGCGCAGGTACTCCTCGCTCTCCAACCCCTGCGGCGAGCCGCGATGGGGCTCGCCGTAGCCGGCGACAACCACCGGCGGCGGCTCCCACCGGCACCCCGGGAGAGGCGGCGGCAGCTCCGCGCTCTGGGGGAGGCCGAGGGCCCGCAGCAGAGCCGCGGCCGCCCCCTCGGGAGCCGTGGCCCCCCGGGCCCCGGAACAACCCGAGCGCCGCCATACGATCATGCGCCCCTCGCCCCCCTCCCTCCGTCGCCCGGGATCGAGCACCACCACCACCGTGCCCACTCCCTCCAGGGCTCCGGCCAGCAGGCGGTCCGTGGCTCCCAGCTCCGAGCGCACCAGGTCCGCGAACGCCACGTCGCTCCCCTGCCAGCCGGCCGCGGCGATGTCGAGCCCCGGTAAGTAGAGTGCCGCCGCGCGGGGAGCCGTGCCCAGGTGGCGGGCGAAGACCTCGCGATAGAAGCGGTCGGGGAGCACCGCATGATCGAGCACCCCGGCCGCGGCGGACGGCGAGAGCGCCGCGGCCAGCCGCGGATCGCCGCCGGAAACGGTGCTCGCCGCGAGAGCCGCCACCTCCCCCTCCGCCGTCTTCGGGGCCACGGCGTCCTTCGCCTTCTCCTTCAGGAGCTGATAGGCGCCGTGGGCCACCACCAGGCCGGGGATGGGCTCCGCGGGAGCGGGATACGTGGCCCACCAGTTCACCGCCAGGCTGGGATCGCCGCCGCGGGAGGCCAGCTCCCAGACGGTGAACGCCCGCCGCCGGTTGGCGAGGATGGGGCGGTACGCGGCGAGGCCGAGCGGCACCTCGACGCGGCTCCACCAGGCGCGCAACGGGCCGTTGCGCGCCAGCGGCGTCCGCACCCCGCGGGGGAGGAAGCTGTCGAGCGAGGTGACGCCGTGGTCCGGCCCCGGCACGCCGGTGGCCACCGCCGTCCAGAACGAAGCCGGCGGCTCCTGCTTGCGGGGATAGCTGAACACCCGTCCCTCGCGGGCCAGCCGGGCCGTCTGCGGCAGCTCGCCCAGGCTCAGGAGATAGTCCGCCTCCTCGGGAAGCACGCCGTCGATCCCCAGCAGCAGCACCCGCTCCCCCGGCCCCGTGGGAAGAGCCGCGGGCGCCTCGGCCGGAACGCGCCGGGCGGAGACCACCGCCGGCACCGTCAGCAACGCAAGGGCCGAGAGAATGGCGAGCCCCAGCCAGCGGCGGGAGAACAGCCGCCCCACCGGTGCCTCCTCCGTGAAGCGGATGGCGAGCGACAGGAGCCCCTGGTAGACGAGCTTGATCAAAAGGTAGACCGCGGGAGGCGTCGCCACCACCAGCACCGCCACCTGCTCCAGGCGCCCCTCCGAGAGCACCTCCCGCCCGAGCCGCAGCGCCACTCCGAGCACCCCGGCGCCGGCGAACAGGGCCACGGCCAGAGAGAGGGTCTCGATGCGCCGCACGTGGGCGAAGCGGATGACCACCAGGATCACCCCGCAGAGCGTCAGGAAGGCGAGGCCGGTGAAGAGCGACAGCGGGGGAAAGAGGTGGAGGAAGAGAGCGGCAAGATCGAGCGGGCTCGCCGTCAGGCTGCCGTTGGCCACCACCAGCGCCAGGGCGAGGACCGCCGCCAGCACCATCCCCGAGAGCAGCCCCACCTTGGCCGTAAGGCCCAAGAGCGCCCGCGCCGGCTGCCGCGACTTGAGGGCGTCCTGCAGCAGGAACCGCTCGAATCCATGATCGAGATACCCCAGCCGCCGCAGCTCGGAGCGCACTCCGTCGAGATCGGGGCCGGGCGTCATGGCACGGGTAGTGTAACCCCTGCGTTACCTCTCTGGGAGATAAATGTCCCGGCGGGGGTGGAAGAAGAAAAGGACCCAAGGGACGGCAGGGACATCAAGGACGTCAGGAGCGCCCGTCCCCTCATCGCCTGTCCGTATCCACGTTCGTAGAGTTCGTAGAGACGTTCCCAGCCCGTCCACGATACCCCCGCACTTCACGGCAACGGCGGGACGTCTCTCCCGGACGGCAATGCCGCCCGCCCCAATCCCGGCCCCCCTCACCGGGAGAAGAGGGAGAAAACCAAGACCGCCCCCGTCCCCTCAACCCCGCGCCATCGCGCCAACGGGTCGTAGAGACGACCCAGACCGCCCACGATACCGCTGCACTTCACGGAAACGGCGGGTCGTCTCCCAGGCGGCCCTCGCCGCCCGGAGGGAACAAGCCTAGCCGACCCCGCCTCGCACCCAGGGCTCACGGCCTGGGCTAGGAGTCTGCCGCCCTACGGGCTGGGGCTGACCCGGTTGGGGCGGTCTTGGTTTTCCCCCTCTTCTCCCGGCGGTGGGGGGGAGGCTGGGAGAAGAGGGCCGGGGTGATGAGGGTCTTGGGCGGGGGGACGACCGGCTGGGAAAGGACGCCCGGGGTGGATCAGGACTTTCGTGGTGTGCGTGGCTGGCTACGCTGAAGGCGAGCCAGACGTTAACGTCGGGTAGATCCATCGGGCTGGCCGCCAACCTCTTCCTCTTCCAGGATGCGATAGAGCTCCGCATTGGTCAGCGCCGGCAGGGTCCGTCCCGTCGCCGCCTGCGCCACGGGAAGCTCGCTACGCTGACGCCTGGGAGGTGCCGCAGCCGGCAGCGCACCCTGTCGCAATCCCTGTTCCATAAAACGGGTAATGAAGTCCTCGGGAAGGTCGATCATGGTTCTCACATTAATATCATGCTTTGTGCGAAGCAAATCAAGTCACCCCGGGCCCTCTTCTCCCGGCCACACCGCCCCCTCCCCGGTCCATACACCCGAGAAGAGGGAGAAAACCAAGACCGTCCCCGTCCCCTCAACCTCGCGCCACCGCGCAAACAGGTCCGTAGAGACGACCCAGACCGCCCACGATACCCTCCACTTCACAGGAACGGCGGGTCGTCTCCCGGAGGCCCTGGCCTCCCGGCCCGGCCCTGCCACCCCCCCCAACCCCATTTGTCGCCCTCCAGCAACCACGATAAACTCCACCCTCCAGATCCCAATCCCAAAAGGAGGACCCGCTTGCCGGGGCCGAAGGTCTTCGTCAGCTACAGCCACAAGGACAAGAAAGCGCTCGAGCAGCTCCAGCGCTTCCTGCGTCCGCTGGAGCGCGACGGCTTGGTCACCGTCTGGGCGGATACCCGGCAGAAGGGCGGCGACGACTGGGTAAAGGAGATCGATCAGGCCATGGCGGAAGCCACGGTCGCCGTGCTCCTGATCTCCCAGGATTTCCTCAATTCCAAGTACATCGTCGAGGAAGAGGTGCCGCGGGTCCTGGAACGCGAGGCGGCCGGCCGGTTGAAGATCCTTCCGGTCTTCCTGAGCCCCTCCCTGGTGGGGGACGTCGAGCTCGCCGATCCGCGCTCTGGCGGACGCGGCAAGATCGTCCTCACCAAGTTCCAGGGCTACGGGACCGCGGACAAGCCGCTTTCCGAACGCGAGTGGTCCGAGCGGGAGCGGATCTACTGTGACCTTGCCCGCCAGATCCGGACGCTCTCCGGCGCCGAGCCCGTTTCGGGATTCAGAGCTGGCGCCGTGGCACCCTCGTCGATCCCTTTCGCCGCAGCCTCTCCCAACCCCGCTCGGGCCTATGAGCTGACAGTTCAGCTCGAAGAGCGGGGGGATACCCTCTTCGTCACCTATCACCTGCCTGGTCTGGAGCCGTTCGACTCGGCCAGCCTGCCCTGGCCCGGCGTGAAACAGCGGATCGATCCCATCCATCAGGCGCTCGATACGGCCAACAACCGGACGCTTCAGCCGCAGCTCGAAACCTGGGGCGAGATCCTCTTCGACCTTCTCTTCGGCGCGGTGGAAAGCTGGGAGCCGATCCTCCGCGCCGTGTTCGGCCGCGCCGCGGGCACACCGCGGCCCAACCCGATCTTCGGCCCGGTCCGCCTGCGCATCCAGGCCGAGGAGGCTCGTCTCTCCGGCCTGCCCTGGCGGCTCACCTCCTGGAAAGGCCAGCCGCTCGTCGATGCCGGATGGATCTTCACCACGACTCACACAGGAGAAGCCGTCGAGGATCGCCTCACCACGGCTCCGAGCAACGTACTCGTGGTGGCGCCCCAAACTCCCGGCAACGGCGGCGGTCCGCACGATCCGGGGCATGCCCAGGCGGTCTGCGACGTGCTCAAGAAAGCCTGGCCGACGGGACGGGACCCTGGCTACGTGCAGATCGCGCGAACCAAGGCCCAGCTCGTGGAGGGCCTGCGCGGCCTGCGGCCTCACATCCTTTATGTCTATGGGAGCGGCAGGGTGGCGGGAGGCCGGCCAAGCCTTCTGCTGGAGGGAGAGCGTGGGAGCGAGCCCCTGGTCCTCGCGGACCTGCGCCCCCTGTTTTCAGCCGCGGGGCATGCTCCGGCCGTCGTCTACCTCAACACCGAGGGCCTCACCGATGCGGGCGGCTCCACACCGGATCAGATCCTCGGCGACGGCGTGCCCCTCCTCATTTGGCGCCGGCGGCCCGAGTGGTCGGCCGACTCCACCACCCTGGCCCTCCTCTGGCTTCACCGCTGGCTCGGCCAGGGGGAAGATCCAGCCGCGGCCTTCCACCAGGTGCAGCGGGACGCCTACCCGCCGAGCTGCGAGGCGCAAACCCTGGCGATCCACTCCAACTACCGGGCGTGGCGCACCTCCACCTATCAGGCCTCGCCGCAGCGGCACTATCCCTCGCTGCGGCTCGACCGCGACCACCAGAAGTCCCTGGTGCGCAAGCACGCGGAGGAGCTCGTACGCAGCGGCAGCCGGCGCGTGATGGCGCTCGTGCCCTACGCTGCCACGGGGAACTCGATCCCCTTGCTCTCGGACCAGCTCCGGCACGACCTGGAGCTATCGCTCAGCCACCTCGCCGAGATCGCCTGGGTCCGGCTCGAGCTCCCGGAAACCCGGGCCAACCTCCGCCGCGACCTCGAAGAGGAGCTCAAGCTCCAGCTCGGCGCCCAGCCCAACGAGCCGGTGCCCTACCTGCTGCGACGGCATGCTCCCAAGGTCGTGCGCCCCGGCCGGAAACCGGTGCTGTGGCTCGACTGGGGAGCCTTCGGAGCGTCCCCCGGCCTGCAACCGGGATTGAAGGATGGGCATCTGGAAGCCTGGCTCCGCTTTTCGAGCGAATTCCTCGGCACCCAGTGCCCGGACGACCTGCGAATCGTCTCCTACGCAGCCCTGGAGATTCCTGAGACCGCATCCGAGGAGATCAGCAGCCGGCTCAAAGCGCAGCGGCGCCAGCCCTGGTGCAGGACGCCCGCTTTCCGGTTGAGCGAGCTGCCGCCCCTGGGCAAGGTCGCAGAGGCGGACCTCCTCGATTTCCTGGAGGACCCGGCCAACTCGAGCTGCGACCCGGGCATCCAGACCGAGATCGCGGAACGGCTCGTCACCAAGACCGGGGGCACGTTCGAGGAGACCGTGGCCCTCCTCCAGGAAGCCGAGAGCGGCTCCTGGTACGACCTGCTGGCACAGCTCCGCCGCGAGCAGGGTTTGGAGCTGACCTCCCTATGAACGATCAACCTTTCGAGCTGTTGTCCCCGGACGACCGCGATCCCCAACGCCGCGAGGCGCTGGCGCGGCGCGAGATGCCTGCGAGCCTGGGCAGTCATCGCGAGGCGGCGCGCCTCTTCCAGCCGGACGCCGACCTGGTGGACGCCGTGAACGTGGCGCTCTCCGTGGGCGCCCCTCTTTTGTTGACCGGCGAGCCTGGGACCGGCAAGACCCAGGTAGCCTTCTACCTCGCTTGGTACTTCGATCTGGAGGACCGTCTTTTTCCTCTCTACGTGCGCAGCACCACTACGGTCGAAGACCTTCTCTACCGCTTCGACGCCGTGGCCTACCTCCATGCCGCGAACGATCCGGCCCGCCATGGTAAGGCCGTGGACAAGGCGGAGTTCGTCGAGCCCGGGCCGCTGTGGAAGGCCTACGACACCCCGGGGCCCTCGGTCGTCCTTCTCGACGAGATCGACAAAGCACCGCGCGATTTTCCCAACGACCTTTTGAACGTCCTCGATCAGCACACCTTCCACGTCCCCGAGTCCGGGCGGACGGTGAGCCGCGGCGAGGGCCCTCCTCCCATCGTGGTGATCACCAGCAACAGCGAGCGGCGGCTGCCCGAGCCGTTCCTGCGCCGCTGTATTTTTCACCACATCGAATTCACCGAGGATCTGCTGCGCCGGGCGGTCGAGGCTCGCGTGGGCGACTTCCCGAACCTTGGCGAGGAGGTGCGGGAGGCAGCCCTCCAACGGTTCCTGGAGCTCCGCGGACGCGACCTGCGCAAGAAGCCGGCCACGGCGGAGCTCCTCGTCTGGCTCACCATCCTCTCGGCACGGGGAAACGTGACTCCCGAGGCCCTCCGCGCTCCGTTCAAATCCCTGCCCGCCCTTTCGGCGCTGGTCAAGGACCGTGACGACCTCACCCTGCTGAGTTGAGCGCTCGTCACATGTCAGTTTTTGCCCTAGCCCCGAAGGGGCGAAAGCGTAGAGCCTGGGGCGTAAGCCCCAGGAAACGGATTTCCCAATTTTTCTTGAAGCCCCGAAGGGGCGGCAGCGGCGGCCTCGATACGGTCCCCTGTCGCCCTTTCAGGGCTTTTGGAATTTGGAGTGGATTCCCGTACCTGGGGCTTACGCCCCAGGCTCTATGCTGTCGCCCCTTCGGGGCTGAAATCCGGGGGGTTGCCTCAGTTTATTCTGTGACGATCTCTGAGACCTTATGAGCGCCTCGCTCGGCCTCGACCCTTTGCTCACCGCCCTGCGCGAGGCCGGGCTGCCGGTGGGGGTCTCCGAGATAACCCGTCTGCAACATGTTTTTGCGCTGGAGCCCCAGATCGAAGATAGGGAAGGCCTCAGGCTCAAGGCGATTTTGAGGGCCGTCCTTGTCAAGTCGTCCGAGGACCAGGCCGTCTTCAATCTGGTCTTCGACGCCTGGATCGGTCGCTCCGGTCAAGAGTTAAGCCTGCACGCGGTGCCAGCCTCCGAGCCGCAGCGAGTCGAAGCGCCGCGGAAAGCGCCGTTGTCGCTACCACCGCGTCGGTCTTTCTGGCGAATTTTTACTCCGATTGTCCTAATCTTGGCGAGCCTGTGGCTCGGCGAGCATGGCAAGAATTCACCAGAGCTGAAGATTTCGAGTTCTCAGACGCGGAACTTCGGCATGCTCTTCACGCATCTCCTCACTCCTGCTGAAATCCGCACGCGCACCTTTACTGCATGGGTGCCCACTCTCACAATTACGCCTGCAAATCCGCGAGGGCAGGGTGGGCTGAACCTTATCCTAGGAGGACTGGCGCTCCTCGCCGCGATTGGTCTTTGGCTCGCGCTGCGGCGGCGGCGTTGGCTCCCGGACCTGGTGGCGGCGGAGCCCCTGAAAAAGGGGCCCCCGCGAGTGTTCCTCACACCGCCGCGCCTAGCTGACCCGCAATTCTTGGAGCCACGCGAGCAGGAGGCCATCGTCTGGGGAATTGATCAATTCGTGGCGGATGAGTCGACCCGCCGGATCGACTTGCCGGATACCGTGCGCAAGACCGCAAAGAATGGTGGCATCCCTCATTTGCGGTTCCACCAAGCCCGCCATCCGCGGGAGGTATGGCTCTGGGTTGATGAGGCCACCGACGATCCGGCGGCCCAGCGCCTCGCCAGCGAGGTGGAAGCAGTTCTCCGTGTTCAGAGCCTGCCGGTCGAGCGGGCGCTCTTTCGCGGAATCCCTGACTGGCTGGTCACTGCTACAGGCCAGGCCTTCGCTCCCAACGAAGTAGACGAACGTAGGGACGCCGCTTTGTTGGCGATCTTGACTGACGGTCGCGTCCTCGTCCGCCAGTATGCTGCCGATAATCACAGAGTACACCTCGACACATTGCTGCGCAGCCTCTCCCGCTGGCGGCATCTGGCCATCGTGGACTTTTCCGCGCCGCCAAGCGATCTGGCTAGCATCCTGGCTAAGCACTCTCTTCTGAGGATCGCCCCGGCCGAACTGGCCGCATTCCTGGCGGGTGGTGAGTCCACGCAGCGTAAACCGCCGACCACGGGTCTGGACGACGCGGCCTGGGCCGCCACCTGCGCGCTGGCGCCAGCCTCTGTCGATGAAGCGAGGGCTTTCGAATTCCGCCGTCGGTTGGGCCTCGCCACCTCTCCCTGGGCGCTCCAGGCCCTACGCGCAGAGGCCCCGGGTCCACCGGGGCGCCTTCAGTGGCGATCTTTGGAACGTGCTCGCCGGGTCAACTGGCTGCGAGAGACTGAAGCTCAACTCGTAAGCACAGTCGCACCCGGAAGTCTGCTAGGAAAGGCGCTCGACCTCTGGGAAGAGGTCTACGACCGGGAAATGAATAGCCGGAAAGCCGGAGCTTCTGAAGGCATCTGGCTGGGTACTCCGGCCCAACAACACCTTGCCATGGAACGCGCCCTCCTCGCTCTGTGGCGCGACGCGTCGAACGCTGTTCGCCAACTCTATCGGCTCCACAGCGGGTCGTTTGGCGAGATCATCCGACGACATCTCCACAATCTGGCCCCTCTGGACTGGGGTGGAACGGAGCACGTTCACCTCCCCTGGCCTTGGTCGGAACGCTCCTGTGCTGAGCAGGTCATGCTGCAAAAAATGGGGCTTGGAGGCGGCATGCCCGTGGCAGAGTTGAGCCGGCCTGGACGTTTCTTCCTAGGGCTTGGCATCTGCCTGGGCCTCGCAGCAGGGGCGCTCGCCGCAGCCGCCCTGAGCGGCTGGCAGCAGCCGGGACCGCCCGTCGTCCTACATGGCCCGGGAAAGCCTGCGGAGGCTTGGGATAACTTGCAGGAGGTTGAGTCTGATTGGTACTTTTCCATAGGGACACGGTTGCTCGTAGCCGTAGGGACACGCAAGTCCCTGGTAGTTCTACCCGTGCCAGCGGGAGCTCAGATAAGGGTTTCCTGGGAGGAGCAAAGCCTTCCATGTGTGGAGAAACTCGAGAACGGTGGCGAAATCTGGAGTTGTGGGACTATCGAAACTTCCTCGCGGCTGCCCCAGGCAATCATCAGGCGGGTCGTCGTCCTCTCCGCCTCGCCAGAAGCGCCGGAGGCCGCCGATCTGGCCATCGATCTTCTCGACAGTGGATCGGCAGACCAAGTGATTCTCGGCTTCGACTCGAGAACCTATTCAAGCCAACTCCTTCGACACCCTCCGCCGAACCAGGAGATCCTCAACCTCCCCGATTCCAAGTGGAGCACGCTAAGACCGGCCCTACACTTCGATGGAACGCGACCTCTCTCCCAGGTTTGGCCAAGCCTGCGACTCCTGTCAGGCAAATACTCCGCGCTTCTTCGGGGCCTGCCGACTTGCCGGACTGGCGAGTTACTCGAACAGAGTGGAATGACGTTCGTTCACGTCTGTCCGGGTACCTTTACCATGGGCGCGGCCGACACCGACGCGTATGCTGAATTTGACGAGAAGCCGGCTCATCAAGTCATTCTGAGCGAATCTTGGATCGGCAGGACTGAGGTGACGAACGCCCAGTATCGTGCGAACCACCCTGGAGACCAGGGACCGGATAGCCTTCCTGCCACTAGAGTGACCTGGAACGAAGCAAAGGATTTCTGTGAGCGCCACGGCTGGCGCCTACCCACCGAAGCGGAATGGGAGTATGCAGCCCGCGCCGGTACCAAGACTCTCTGGTCCTTCGGCGCCGACGAGAGGCGGCTCAAAGATTTCGCCTGGTTTAAGGAGGACTCGGGCCTCGGGCCTCACACCGTTGCAACGAGGAAACCGAACCCCTGGGGAATTTACGACATGCACGGCAACGTCTGGGAGTGGGTGGAGGATAGGATCGGCCCCTACAAGCCAGGCCCGCAGAAAGATCCAAAGGGAACTGAATCTGGTGAGAGACGTGTCATGCGGGGAGGCGCCTTCCTAAATTCGCCCGGAAACCTGCGCTCCGCCAACCGGGAATGGAACCGACCCTTGACCCAGGACTGGTTCATCGGTTTCCGCTGTGCCCGCAGCCCTCTCCCGAAGCCTTAGTGTGTACCATTTGTGGTTCTGACAGAACTCCGAATCGAATCACCACACCCGATGGGACAAACGCTGTCTCTGCGACAAAGGCCATGGCTTGTCGCTGAGGCTACGGGCACAACGGAAGCCGACATATCTGAGCGCATACTCTGGCGGAAACTGTAATCGTTCCGAAGAACGTAGATCGAAGGGGGTGTCGAGAAAAGCGCCGCCCCGGACAGCACGGCCAGATCCTTCATCAGGCCCGGTTGGATCACGATATTGTCCGGCCGAATACCTTCCGAACCAGTCCCAGCACCACTCCCACAGATTGCCATGCATGTCGTGAAGACCCCAGACGTTAGGCAACTTTCTACCTACCGGCTGAATCTCGCCATTCGAATTGCCTTTAAACCAGCCGTATTGATGGAGGAGAACCTCATCGTCCCCAAAATAGAACCGCTCACTGCTGCCGGCCCTGCAGGCGTACTCCCACTCGGCCTCGGTGAGAAGGCGATAGCCGCCGGCCGGCCGGTTCCATGAGACTTGTTCGCCTTCGATCTTGTAGAAGGGAACGAGTCCTTCCCATTCCGACAGCCAATTGCAGAATGTAACGGCATCGAACCATGAGACGTTGTTGACCGGCCGGTCATTCGCATCGCCCTCGGGCCAGCCCGGGTCCACCCCCACGATCTCGGAGTAAAGGCGGCGGGTAACCGGAAACCGCATGCAGGCGAACGGAGAGAGCCGGATCTGGTGAACCGGCCCCTCGTTATCGAAGCGCCCCTCTTCGCTCTCCGGGCTGCCCATTAGAAAGGAGCCGCCGGAGATCTCGACGAGGTCTACTAGAGGATGTGCCGCGGATTGCTCCAGAGGAGGTACAATGGGACGCTCAGCCCGCTCCAGGACCGCGATCGGCTCGCCACTCGCCGCCAGCCATGCCGCGGCACCCAGGAGCCCAAGGAACCCGATCACGCCCGTCGCGCCGGGCGCCGCACCCAGGAGCGCAGCGCCGGCCACGGCACCGCAGCCGATGCCGAGCGCCCAGGCTCCCCAGGGAGGCAGGAAGTCCAGCCGGCGGAATGGGGTCATCGAGATCCTGGCGATCCATGGTCGCTCGCTTGGCGGCGGAGACAACGGACGCGGCACGGGTTTACAGCATCAGCTTAGCACGCAGCCCTGGCGACCCAGATCGCTATCCGCCGCTTCGCGATCCTTACCCGGCTTTGCTCGCTCCCTTCCCGCCCTCTCACGCTCGCGAATTGTGCTGCAAAGTTGGCGAATTTCGGCTTGGGTTCGCGGACTTTGCTGCAAAACTCGCGAGCTACGGTCCGCAATTCGCCAATTCTGAGACGCAGTTCGTCTTCCGCGGTCCGCGGTTCACGAATTCTCGTGAGAATCCGCGAATTCTGCTGCAAAGTTCGCGAGTTTTGCGGCTCGGCAAGCGAATTTTGCAACAAACTTCGCGAGTTTTGCAGCACATTTTGGGACCCGGGAGCCGCGGCAGGGGATCTGTCTGACAAAGTTGGCGGACCGGAAACGAAAGCTCGCGGGCCCGGATGCCGGGCCCGCCGTCGCGATTCCGCAGGATGTCTCCCCTCTGGCAGGGGAGAGGAACTGGAGGGCTGGGCAGGCCAGCCCGTTCGGGAGAAGAGGGCCGGGGGATGATGGTCTTGGGGCAGATAGCACGGAGGGTGGTGGATTTCCAGCAGAGATCCTGGCGATCCGCGGTCGCTCGCTTGCTGCGGAGCCCACCCAGCAGTCATTGCTGGACACCCAGCAGTCATTGCTGGACACCCAGCAGTCGCCGCTGGGCAGCCAGCAGTCGTCGCTGGGTAGCCAGCAGTCGCCGCTGGGTACCCAGCGGTCATTGCTGGGCAGCCAGCGGTCGTTGCTGGGTAGCCAGCGGTCGTTGCTGGGTAGCCAGCGGTAACTGCTTCCGGGGCTCGAACGGCTCCGCAGCGCCCGGCATTTACCTGAAGATCCTTCCAGAGCCCGTAGGGCGGCAGACGCCCAGCCCAGGCCGTGAGCCCTGGGGTCGGACCGGAACCCAATCCCATCCACCCACGCCGGAAAACCCCGTAGTGACGCCCATAGGGATGGGCGGGTCGAACCGGTATCGCCGCAGCGGAGACGTCCCGCCGTCCTCGTTGAGGAAAGGTTAACGTAGCGGGCTGGGACGTCTCTACGGGACCGGTGGTGGTAACGCGAGCCGGTTGTGACGAGATCAGACTGCCGCAGCGGAGATAGCACGCCGGACCGAGCCACCGAAACGGAACCGCTGCGGCGATCACTCTTGAGCAACCCGTCCGAACCTGACAAAGTGGGGACAGCCATCGGAGGAGAGGACTCATGAGTGAGGAGCCGTTCACCGCGCTGCAGTTCGACCGTGCCGAGCCCACCCAGG
This sequence comes from Thermoanaerobaculia bacterium, assembly GCA_036275055.1. Taxonomy (GTDB): domain Bacteria; phylum Acidobacteriota; class Thermoanaerobaculia; order Multivoradales; family UBA5704; genus DATARR01. The sequence continues at coordinate 13,562 of DASUEN010000297.1, read as the reverse complement.
CGGCGGCGGGATGGAGCTGCGCCCTGTGCAGCCAGCCTCTCGTCCACCAGTATTACGACGTCAACGGCAAGAGCCTGTGCAGCGACTGCCGCCTGCGGCTCGAAACGACGCTGAAAACCAGGCCGGGGCCCGCGGGTTTCCTCAAGGCCCTGGTGGCGGGCGTCGGCGCCGGGGTGCTGGGGGCCGCCATCTATTACGCCGTGCGGGCCGTCACCGGTTTCGAGCTCAGCCTCATCGCCATCCTGGTGGGCTGGATGGTGGGCAAGGCCGTACGCTGGGGAGCGCAGGGCAAAGGCGGCTGGGCCTATCAGACCCTGGCGGTATTCCTCACTTACATGTCGATCGTCTCGTCCTACGTCCCGTTGATTCTCCAGAAGTTCGAGGAACGTTCCGCCAAGTCTCAGGCGGCGACGGCTCCGGCCGATCCCGCGGGGACGGCGAAGCCGGCGGCGGCCGCCTCACCGGCGAAGCCTCCCGCCTCGCCGCTTCACCGCGTGGGTTCGTTCCTCTTCGCCTGGCTCTTCATTCTGGGGTTCGCGGCCGCGCTCCCGTTCCTGGCCGGCGTCAAGAACGTCCTCGGCATCGTCATCATCGGCATCGGCGTCTGGCAGGCGTGGAAGCTCAACCGGGCGCCGGCTCTCAACGTCACCGGCCCCTACGAGATCCGCGACCGGCCGGCGAGCGCCCCTGGGACGGTCTGAGGCGCACGGCGGAATGCTCTGTCCACAGTGCGCCACCGAGGTTCCGGACTCGCGCCGGAGCTGTCCGGCCTGCAACGCCCTGATCCACGCGGTCGAGCTCAAAGACCTGGCGCGCAAGGCGGACGAGGCGGCCCAGGCCGGCGACCTCAGCGGCGAGCTCGCCGCTTGGCGCCAGGCCCTCGACCTTCTGCCGCCGGAGACCCGGCAGTTCCAAGCCATCGCCGCCAAGGTGGACGAGCTCTCCCGCCGGGTGGGCTCTCCTCTCAATCCCCCGGCGAAGGCCGCCGGCGGTGGCCGCTCGTGGAAAGAGGGAGGCGCGCTGGCGGGGATTGGGCTTCTGTTGTGGAAGCTGAAGGCGATCCTGGCCCTCGTCCTGGGCGAGGGGAAGCTCCTCCTCCTGGGGCTCGGCAACGCGGGCACCCTGGCTTCGATGCTCCTCTCCATGGGAGTCTACTGGACGGTCTTCGGCTGGAAGCTGGCGCTCGGGCTGATCCTCTCCATCTATATCCACGAGATGGGGCACGTCGCGACCCTGCGCCGCTATGGCATCCGGGGCTCACTGCCCATGTTCATCCCCGGCTTCGGCGCTCTCATCCTCCTGCGCCAGCGGCTGGCCAACGCCGCCGAGGACGCCCGGGTGGGGCTCGCCGGCCCCCTCTGGGGCCTGGGCGCCGCCCTCGCTACCTGGGCCGCCTTCCGTCTGACGGGATTGCCGGTGCTGGGCGCCGTGGCCCGCTGGGGAGCCTGGATCAACCTCTTCAACCTCCTCCCCGTCTGGCAGCTCGATGGCGGACGAGCCTTCCACGCCCTCTCCCGTCCGCAACGGTTCCTCGCCGCCGCGGCGCTCGGAGCGGCGTGGTTCTTCACCAAGGAGGGGCTCCTCATCCTCCTGGCCCTGACCGCCGTCTTCCGCGCCCTCGGCCGCGACGCCCCAGCCGAAGGAGATCGCACGGCGATCGTGCAGTACCTCGTGCTGACCGCGGCCCTTTCGGCGCTGGCGGTGCTGCCGGTTCCTCTTGGGGCGCGGCCGTAGGGGTCCGATTAACCTTGAAATCCTAGCGTCTGCCGCTCAATTTTAAGGTTGATCTGGTAAACCACGCCGGCAGCCCAGGGTGGAAGCAAAGAGAGCATGGTAGGATGAGAGTCGGACATGCGCGTCTTCATCGGCAGCTCGGGAGAGCAGAAGCGGCTCGTAGAGTGGCTGACAGCCTTCATGAGGACGGAGTATGCCGGCAAGCTCGAACCCGTTCCTTGGACGATACCTTGGGCCGGTGGCAGCTACACCCTGGAGAACCTTCTCCGGTTCGTCGAGGAAACTGACGCCTCCATCCTCTTCTGGACTGCCGACGACAAGACCTGGTATCGGGACACGACCCGCCAGGAACCGCGGGACAACCTCGTCTTCGAGGCGGGCTTGTTCATCGCCGCGCACGGACGGAACCGAACCCAGCTCATGATCCCTCAGTATCCTTTGAACGACCCTCGCGGAAAGGTGGCAGTGCCGACGGACGTACAAGGGATGACTTGGAACCCCTATCAGTGGGTGGACGGTCCTCCTGAGGCGACGGGCTTGCCTCTGGCTGCGCGCGTCGTCTGCGATCGGCTTTGGGGACTCGGACCCCGGCCGCGGCATCCTTTTTCCCTCCAACACCTTGCTGGCTTCGATACGGTCTCGGAGATTCGCACGTTCGTGGGCGACTGGGGGACCCTCGACAATGCCGGGATCGCACGCTTGGCCGCATCTCCCGAGGCGCGTGAGATCGACATTCTTGCTGCCTATAGCCTTGGTGATATCCGGCGTGAGCTCGACGCGTTCAAGCAACGCAAGACATCCCGCTTACGAGCCTGTTTCGCCAATATGCTGGACGATGTCCTGATCGCCGCCTACCGGAGGAAGTACTATGATCGAACTCCGGAGCGAATTCGCAATGCCCTGCAGGAATCCATCCAGGGGCTGCTCGGCCCTTGTGAGCTCCAACTCGGCAAGGATGGAAAGCCAATCGTCTCCGGTGTCGAGAGCCCTCCTGAGGCGGCCTATGAAATTCGCCTCACTGATCAGAGGATTACGTACGGTTACTACCGGATCGACGATGTCGCCTTCCTCGTTCCTCTGGATATGAAACGAAGCCAGAACCCAGCCCCCATGGCCTGGGTCCTCGATCGTGACACCGCTCCCCGGGCCTTTGCCCGTTACTGCGAGGAGTACAATCGGATGTTTGAGGAGGCCTACCGTGTCTATCCAGAAAACTGACATGCCCCTCGTGCTCCGAGAGCTCTGCTTCCTCGACGTCGAGACCACCGGGAGTGTCTTCGGATATCACGAGATCATCGAGATTGGTGCCATCCGAACATCCCCGGAAGCGTCGGAGTTGCGCGGTACATGGCGTTGCAGGATTAAGCCGCAGCATCCGGAGCGCATTACTGAGCATGCCAGGGACTTGAACGGCTTCAATTTGGAGCTATGGGCTCCGGCGAGAACCTCCGATACGGCGCTCTGGCTGGAGTTCTCGGACTTCGCGCAAGGTTGCGTCCCCGTGTGCCACAACCCCTCGTTCGACCGCGCTTTCATCACTCTGGAAGCCTCGGCTGCCGGTGTCCTGGATCTCGGGCTCGACTACCACTGGATCGGAACCGAATCCCTGGCCTGGCCTCTTTACCGCCAGGGCCTTCTCCCCAAGCTCTCGCTACGCGCCATCTGCGAATACTGGAACGTCGGTACCGAACCCATGCCACACAATGCCTTGGACGGAGCCCGCGCCTGCCTGCGGGCCTACAGGGCCTTGATGTCCGACTTCTCCTCCGAGGTCCGAAGCGCAATCGCCGTCTGAGCAGACTTACCCCTCCACCCGCATCTCCTGCAACGACCGCACACTCAACCCATCCTTCTTCATCGCCGCAATCCCTTCCGCCGCCGCCATGGCTCCGGAGAGGGTGGTGATGCAGGGGATGTCGAACTTGAGAGCGGTGCGGCGGATGGCGCCGTCGTCTTCGTGGGAGGCGCGCCCCAGGGGGGTGTTGATCACCAGGACGATCTCGCCGTTGATCAGGTGGTCCACGACGTGGGGACGGGCTTCGTGGACCTTCAGCATGGTGCGCACCTGGAGGCCGTGGCCGCGCAGGTAGTCCGCCGTGCCGGCCGTGGCCGCCAACTCGAAGCCCAACTCGGCCAAGCGGTGCGCCACCGGCAACACTCCTGGCTTGTCGCGGTCGTGCACGGAGAGGAAGGCCGTACCAGAAAGAGGCAGCAGGTGGCCCGCCCCCAGCCACGCCTTGGCGAAGGCGAGGCCGAAGGTGAGGCTCTCTCCCATCACCTCGCCCGTGGACTTCATCTCCGGCCCCAGAACCGGGTCCACCCCCGGGAAACGCCGGAAAGGGAAGACCGGCGCCTTGACGAAGACGCCCGGCACCTTCGGCTCCTCCGTGAAGCCCAGCTCCTCCAGGCTCTTCCCCGCCATCGCCGCCACCGCGATCTTCACCAGGGGAATCCCCACCGCCTTGGCGATGAACGGCACGGTGCGCGAGGCCCGCGGGTTCACTTCCAGGACGTAGATTTTGCCGTCCTTCAAGGCGAACTGCACGTTCATCAGCCCCACCACTCCGAGGCGCAGCGCCAGGCGGCGGGCGATGTCGCGCATGCGGTCCTGGTCCTCGTGCGAGACCTTGTACGGCGGGAGCACGGCCACGGAGTCGCCGGAGTGGATTCCCGCCTCTTCGATGTGCTGGAGGATCCCCGCCACCACCGCCTGCCGGCCGTCGCACAGGAGGTCGAGGTCCACCTCGAAGGCGTCCTCCAGGAAACGGTCGACGAGCACCGGCTGCCCTTCGGAGATGGCCGCGGCCTCGTGCATGTAGCGGTCGAGGGTGGACTCGTCGTAGACGATCGCCATCGCCCGCCCTCCCAGCACGTAGCTGGGGCGCACCACCACCGGGAAGCCGATGCGCCGCGCCACTTCCAGGGCCTCGTCGAGCGAGGTCGCCGAACCGTTCTCCGGCTGGAGGATCCCCTCCTCGGCCAGCAGGTCCCCGAAACGGCGACGGTCCTCGGCGAGGTCGATGGCGTCCGGCGAGGTCCCCCAGATGGGGACGCCCGCCGCCGCCAGCCCGCGCGCCAGCTTCAGAGGAGTCTGGCCGCCGAGCTGCACGATCACCCCATCCGGCTTCTCTTTGGCGAGGACGGCCAGCACGTGCTCCAGGGTCAGCGGCTCGAAGTAGAGGCGGTCCGAGGTGTCGTAGTCGGTCGACACCGTCTCGGGATTGCAGTTGATCATCACCGTCTCGATCCCCATCTCGCGCAGGGCGAAGGCGGCGTGGACGCAGCAGTAGTCGAACTCGATCCCCTGGCCGATGCGGTTGGGGCCGGAGCCTAGGATCACCACCTTGCGCCGGTCGTCCGGCTCGCTCTCGTCCTCGTCCCCCCAGGTCGAATAGAGGTAGGGCGTGGTGGCCGGGAACTCAGCGGCGCAGGTATCCACCCGCTTGTAGACCCGCTCCAGGCCCGTCTTGGCGCGCGCGGCGGCGAGGTCCTTCTCCGTGCAGGCGAGGAGGCCGGCGATCCGTGCATCCGTCAGGCCGAAGGACTTGGCCTGGCGCAGCAGGGTCCGGGGGGCGGACTTCAAGTCCCAGCAGGCGAGCTCCGCCTCCAGCTCCACGATCTCCGCGATCTCGCGCAGGAACCACGGATCGATGTGCGAGGCCTCGGAGACCTCCTCGGGGGTCCACCCCTGGCGCAGGGCGGCGAAGACGGCGAAGAGGCGCTCCCAGTTCGGCGTCGCGAGCCGCCGGCGCAGGCGTACGGGATCGGACATCCGCCGCTCCCGCGTCGCCGCGCTGCCGTCGAGCTCCAGGGCGGAGAGCCCCTTCATCAGCGCCTCTTTGAAGGTGGCGCCCATGGCCATCACCTCGCCCACCGACTTCATGGAGGTGCCGAGGGTGGTGGAGGTGTCCGGGAACTTCTCGAAGGCCCAGCGGGGGATCTTCACCACCGTGTAGTCGAGGGTCGGCTCGAAGGCGGCGAAGGTCTTCCCCGTGATGTCGTTGGGGATCTCGTCCAGCGTATAGCCCACGGCGAGGAGGGCGGCGATCTTGGCGATGGGGAAGCCCGTCGCCTTGGAGGCCAGGGCCGAGCTGCGAGAGACCCGCGGGTTCATCTCGATCACCACTCGCTCGCCCGTCCTCGGCGCCACGGCGAACTGGATGTTCGAGCCGCCGGTCGCCACTCCCACGCGGCGGATCACCTTGAAGGCGTCGTCGCGCATGTCCTGGTACTCGCGGTCCGAGAGGGTCTGCTGCGGCGCCACGGTGATCGAGTCGCCGGTGTGGACCCCCATGGCGTCGAAGTTCTCCACCGAGCAGACGATGATGGCGTTGTCCGCCACGTCGCGCATCACCTCCAGCTCGAACTCCTTCCAGCCGAGGACGGACTGCTCGATGAGCACGCGGTGGGCCGGGCTCGCCTGGAGGGCCGAAGCCACCACCTCGTCGAGCTCGTCGCGGTTGTAGGCCACCCCGCCCCCCTCGCCGCCGAGGGTGAAGCTGGGGCGGATGATCACCGGATAGCCGACGTCGCCGGTGATCTCCCGTGCCTCTTCGAGGCTGCCGGCGTAGCCGCTCTTGGGGACCTTGAGCCCCACCTCTTCCATGGCCTGCTTGAAGAGGAGGCGGTCCTCCCCCAGGCGCAGCGCGTCGATGCTCGCCCCCAGCACCTCGACGCCGTAGCGCGCCAGCGCTCCCCGCTCGTCAAGGGCGATGGCGAGGTTGATCCCCGTCTGGCCGCCGACGGTGGGAAGGAGCGCGTCCGGCCGCTCCTTCTCCAGGATCTTCTCCACCACCTCCGGTACCAGGGGCTGGACGTAGGTGGCGTCCGAGAGCTCCGGATCGGTCATGATCGTCGCCGGGTTCGAGTTGACCAGGACGACGCGGAACCCCTCCCGCTTCAGGACGCGGCAGGCCTGGGTTCCCGAGTAGTCGAACTCGCAGGCCTGACCGATGACGATCGGCCCCGAGCCGAGGACGAGGATGGAGCGGAGATCGGACCGTCTGGGCATGGCGGGGCGGAAGTGTACACGAACCCAAAATCTCATATCCTCCTGACCCATGGTCGAAGGAGAAAGCTGGATCGTCGCGTTCACGGTGGCCGTGGCGGCCCTGGGCGTCCTCGTCATCCTGCCGCCGGGGGTCGCCCTCGCGTGGGTGCTGGCCCGCCACCGTTTTCCGGGCAAGGCGCTGGTGGAGACGCTCGTCGCCCTCCCCCTGGTGATGCCGCCGGTGGCGACCGGCCTCATCCTCCTCAAGGTCCTGGGGCGGCGGGGTCCCGTGGGGAGCTTCCTCTATCAGCGGCTGAACCTGGACGTCGTCTTCACCTGGCGCGCCGTGGTCATCGCCATGGCCGTGATGTCCTTCCCTCTGCTGGTGCGCACGGCGCGCGTGTCGTTCGAAAAGGTGGACCCGCTGCTGGAGAAGAGCGCCCGCACCCTGGGGGCCAGCCGGCTGATGGTGTTCTTCCGCATCACCCTGCCGCTGGCCAGCAGCGGCGTCATGGGCGGCACCCTCCTCGCCTTCGCCCGCGCCCTCGGGGAGTTCGGCGCCACCATCCTGGTGGCCGGCAGCATCCCTGGCCGCACCACCACCCTTTCCCTCGCCATCTACAACCTCGTCCAGCTCGGCAAGGACGACCAGGCCTTCCGCTTCCTCGCCTGGGCCGTGGGTATCGCCTTCGTCGCCGTCTGGTGCGGCGAGGCGTTCCTGCGGCGGACCCTGGACACCTTGAGAACCTGAAAATCGCGAGACGATTTCCCTAATCTTCTTGTCTCTTTTTTCCCGCCTGCTGTACCAGAAAAGGTAGACACGTAGGTTTGTCCAGGGCGAGCGCCGACTGGCCGGCGCTCGTGTCTCGGGTCCCAAGAGGACAGGGAGATGCACATGAAGCGTTTGACGTCGATCGGTCTCTTGCTCCTGCTGGCCGTGGCGTGGGTGGCGGTGAGTCCGGCGGGTGCCTCCACGTTCATCAAGATGACGCAGAAGGACCTGATCCGCAACTCCGCGGCCGTGGTCCAGGGGCAGGTGCTCAAGGTCCACTCGTTCTGGGATCCCACCGGCCGGATCGTCATGTCCGAAGCCTCGATCCGGGTGGAGGAGAAGATCCTCGGCAACGCTCCGACGGTCGTGGTGGTCCGCACCTTCGGAGGCACGGTGGGCAACTTCACCGTCGAGGCCCATGGTTTCCCGAAGTTCCAGGCCAACGAGCGGGTGCTGCTCTACCTGGAGCCCGAGAAGGACGGCGCGAGCCGCGTCGCCGGCTATCAGCAGGGCCAGTTCCACGTGGTGCGGGACCAAACCGGCGTCGAGCTGGCCGTGCCCGCCACCCAGGACGACGCGACCGTCCTCAATCGCGACGGCAGCCTGGCGGCCCGCGCCCAGGCGATCCGTCTCGACGTGCTCAAAGCGTCCATCCGCGACGAGGCGCGCCGGGCCGGCCGCCCGCTCGAGAACTAACCGCCCGCCTCTTTAGGAGACCAGGACCATGAAGATCTACTCGAAAATCGCCGCCCTCGCCGTCCTCGCCTGCCTCGGAGCGAGCAGCCTCTTCGCCTACGTCCTGCTGAGCCCGCGCCGCACCTGGGACAGCCCGCCGACCCTGATCATCGACAGCCGCGGCCTCGCCAGCATCACCGACGGCGACGGCGGCCGCACCCGCATCCGCAACGCCATCACCTCCACCTCGGCCTGGAACGGCGCCGGCACCGGCACGCGCATCAACGCCTCCATCGGCTCGGTTTCGGGCTGGCGGATGGGCGATGGCCGTCCCATGCTCACCTTCAGCGATCCCGTGGGCGCCTGCACCGGCAATTGCCTGGCCGCCACCTTCACGGGCTTCTTCCAGTCCCGCGGCAACGGCACCAACCGCATCACCGATGCCGACATGGTGACCAACACCGCCTTCGACTTCACCTCCACCGGCGAAGCGAGCTGCTCCGGCGAGATCTACGCCGAAGGCGTCTTCGTGCACGAGACGGGGCACCTCCTGGGCCTCGGCCACAGCAACGTTTCCGGCGCCACGATGTTCCCCTCCGTCTCCACCTGCAACAACGGCCCGGCGACCATCGAAGCCGACGACCGCGCCGGCATCAACGACCTCTACTAAACCACTGCCGTAGGGGCGGCCTTCCGGGGCCGCCCCCGCCGGACCTCTCGTCCAAGAGGGTGGATGCGGTCGCCTGCGCGCCGGGATTGTCGTAGGATGCGGCGCCTGAGACTTGGAGGAGGACCGATGAAGCCCACTCGCCGCAACCTGTTCGCAGCCGCCCTGCTGCTACTTCCATCCGCCGTGCCGCCGGCCCACAAAGCCAAACCTGCACCGCCTCCGGCGCCGGTTTCGTCCGGCAAGCTCGAGATCCGACTGCTCCTCACCCTGGAGCCCGACAAGGTGTTCCACCCCAAGAAGGAAGCGGACGGCAAGTTCTCCGAAGCCCAGCCGGTGCGGGTGGCACCGCGCGGCCAGCTCGTGGGAGGCGTCGTCTTCTTCAAAGACTGCAAGGCCGACGCCGCCGGCAACTGCAACGTCGACGTGGACCTCCAGGGCTTCCTGCCGAACGGCTCCCTCTTCGAAAACCGCAAGGCGTCCGACCTCTGGCGCAACAAGAAGGCGCCCCACGCCGGTTTCGTCCAGCTCGGCGGCGCCTACGTGAAGATCCAAATTGAATCCAAAGATCCAGCGGGCACCTACCGCGTCCTCGCCGTGGCCCATGACCGCGTGGCGGGAACCGAGGCGCGCTCGGAAGGCTCGTTCGAGGTGAAGTAGGGCGGGCGGGCCCCGCCCCACCTTTTTTCTACGCCGTCTTCTCGCACGTCGAAGCCGTGCAAGTCGTATCGCCGCAGGAGACGATGTAACAGCTCTGCTTGCACGACGGATCGCCGACGATCGTGGCCTTGCCGCCGAACACGTCCAGATAGTGCAGGGTTTCCCGGCTGAGGTTCAACTTCTTCGCAGTCTTCTTCATCGCTCTCTCCTTTCGCGGCATCGCGGTTCGTGGGGGCGACGATCCTAGCATCCCCAGCTCACAGCAGTGCTACAATTAAAGGCATTCCCTTCACTCCGAACCCGATTTGGAGATTCGCCATGAAGATCATCGCCGTTTCCAACAACGACATCGCGCTCACGGCCTGGAGCTTCGACCAGAAGCTCACCGGGTGCGTCGGATTTGCCGTCTACCGAATCGACATGAACGCCGGCACGGAAACGCCTCTGCCTGCCCTTGCCGGATTCAAGAACGATCCCAACGTCGGCAAGCCCGGCCATACCACCGAGCAGGCACCCGTGCAGAAGTTCCTCTGGAAGGACCTCACCGCCAAGCGCGGCGGGCTCTACAAGTACAAGGTCGTGCCGCTCCAGGGGACCTTCCCGAACCTCCAGCCCATGCCGGGCGTCGCGCCGCTGATCTCCAACCCCGTGCAATTGAGCCCCAACCGTGGCGTGATCTCCAGCTACTTCAACCGCGGGATCCTGGCCACCCAGGCGACGGCTCATGCGTTGACGGACGGCAAAGGGGGGGCGCCGTCCCAAGGCGTGCTCTTGCAGCGCATCGGCCAACCCAACGATCCGCTGCGCAAATCGCTGGCCGGCGATCTCATCACCGCCGTCAAATGTTTGGTCGACCGCGCCCGCCAGCAGGGCGGCGCCTGCTACGGCGCGCTGTACGAGCTGACGGACCCCGAGCTGAAGCAGGAATTGATCGGCGCGCCCTTCGTCCACCTCATCCTTTCCGACGCCGGCACCAACGACGAAGAGAACAAGCCGGCCCGCACCGCGCTGCACGAATCGCACGTGGACGTCGCCGACCGTCTCATGCCCAAGGGACACATCGGCCACAACAAGTTCATGGTCTACGCCGACGCCGCGGGCAAGCCCGCCGCCGTGCTGCTGGGCTCGACCAACTGGACCCCCAACGGCCTCTGCGCGCAGACCAACAACAGCCTGGTGGTCGAATCGGCGGCCCTCGCCGCTGAATACATGGATTATTGGCAGCGGCTGCGCACCGACACCGAGCAGGCCGGCGGCGACCCGAACAAGCTCCAGAGCGCCACCCTGCGCGCCGACGACAACAAGGTGCGCCCCGTGAAGCTCGAGGACAACAGCGGCGAGATCGACCTCTGGTTCTCGCCCAACACCAAGTCCACCTCGAAAACCAGCACGTCGCCGGAGGACATGGCGGAGGTTTTCGACCTCATCTCGAAAGCCCAGCAGGCGGTGATCTTCCTGGTCTTCCAGCCCGGTGCGCCGAGCATCGTCGACGCGGCCGCGCAGGCGCAGAAGGCGAACCCGCAGCTCTTCGTGCGCGGGGCGGTGACCGATCCCAAGGCCGTCGGGCAGTTCAACACCGACCTGTTCCACGACTCGGTCCAGAAGCCCATCTCCTACGAGGTCGTCGCCGCCACCGGCATCCAGGACCAGTTCGGCGTCTGGGAGCAGGAGCTCAACCAGGCGGGGCACGCGATCATCCACGACAAGATCGTGGTGATCGATCCCTTCTCGGAAAACTGCGTGGTGGTCACCGGCAGCCACAACCTGGGTTGGCGCGCCTCGTCGAACAACGACGAGAACATGGTGATCGTCAAGGGGCACCGCGGCTTGGCCGAGGCGTACGCCACCCACGTGCTGGACGTCTACGATCATTACCGCTGGCGCTACCGGCTGAAGCAGGAGGGAGTGAAGAACGCCTTCTCCAGCCTCGACCCCACGGATGGCTGGCAGGACAAGTATTTCGACGCGCAAGGGCGTCTCGACAATCCCGAGCTGAAGCTCTGGCTGAGCGCCGATCCCAATGCCCAAGCCCGCCGCAACGACGCCGGCCTGGGCTCCACCCGCACGCCGGTGGTGCGTCCGCCCGCCGCGCCCCCAACGGCGCCTCCCGCCGGTGGAACCCCACCGGCGCCGCCGGCGAAGAAGGTGGTGCGCAAGGCTCCGGCGAAAAAGGCGCCGGCCAAGAAAGCTCCGGCCAAGAAAGCCGTCAAGGCCCCCGCCAAGAAGACGGCGGTGAAGAAGGCGCCTGCGAAGAAGACGGCGACGAAAAAGACAGCCGCTAAGAAGACGGCGGCGCGCAAGGCTCCGGCGAGGAAGCGGAGCTGATGCGGCCAATCCGCAAAAGCCCTGAAAGGTGACAGAGGGCCGGGTCGCGGAGATCTGTTGTCAAGAAACCGGCACAGTTATTCTGTGGCGACCCTTAGAGGGTGTCTCAAAGATGTCGACAGCGACTCCGATGGCGCCCGGGATTGAAATCCCGGGCTACCGACGGTAGTCCCTGCGGGACCGCGGGGCATCAAGGTGATCGGGGTGTGTTACGGTATGTGAAGACATTGACATGAAAGGGAGGGCCAGGCTTGTCTGCCACGTACACGCAGCTCCGGTATCACCTCGTTTTTTCCACGAAATATCGAATGCCGTTGATCACCGCCGCTTTGCGAGACGACCTGTACGACTACCTCGGAGGGGTGCTGCGAGGGAACGGCGGCGTCCTGCTGACCGCCGGCGGCATGCCGGATCACATCCACCTCCTGGCAGGCTGGGGAACGACCACGCCTGTTGCCGAGATGCTGAAGGCTCTCAAGGGCGGTTCCTCGCGCTGGATCAACGATCAATCAAAAGCCGCTCCGGACGGCTTTTCGTGGCAGGAAGGCTATGGGGCCTTCACCGTCAGCGCCTCTCAGGTGCCAGCAGTACGGAGGTACATCCTGAACCAGGAGGAGCACCACAAAAAGGTCTCCTTCATCCAGGAATTCATGGGCCTCCTCAAGAAGCACGGAGTGGCCTTCAACCCAAAGGATTTCGAGTGACCCACCCTCCGCCTGGGTCCCGCAGGGACTACCGTCGGTAGCCCGGGATTTCAATCCCGGGCCAAGCCGGCGATACCTCACCCCCGAGCAGAGAAAAGCTCCAACCCTCCCTGAGGCGCTACACCATGATCCCATGGTCATCGCGCAATCCGCTAGACTCCCCCGCATGCCCCGCTTGGCCGTAGCACTCGTCTGGCTCTACCAGGGCCTGTGGTGCAAGCTTCTCGGCCGCTGCCCGGGGCACAAGGCGATCGTGCAGGGGGTGCCGGGGCTCGCGGGCGAGGCCGGCACGGCCGTGCTCGCAGGGTTGGGGACGATCGAAGTCGGTCTTGCCGTTTGGGTGCTCTCCGGATGGCGGCCGCGGTGGGCTGCGGCGGCGCAGACGCTCCTGCTGGTGGGGATGAACGGCGGCGGGCTCCTTTGGGGGGGCGCGCACATCGCCGATCCCGGGGCCATGATCACGCAGAACCTGGCCTTCCTCACCCTGGTCTGGCTGGTGGCGGGACGCGCCGCGGAGCGTAGCGACGAGGAAGCTACGCCTTGGAGCCGCGGCCGGCTCGACGGGCGCCGCGGTCCGCCGCAGCTCCTTTTCAGCCGCATGCACGAGGACTGGCGTATCGAGGCCGAGGCCTTTCGCCCGGGCAGCCGGATCTTCTGTATCGCCTCGGCGGGGGACACCGCCATCGCTCTCGCTCGCCGCGGCTTCCGCGTCACGGCGGTCGATGTCAACCCGGCCCAGATCGAGTATGCGCGAGCCCGGGCAGCCGGCGCTCCGCCGCGCCTGGGCATCGTCGACCGGCAGCAAGCGATGGCCCGGCGGCTCCTGCCGTGGCTCGGGCTGCACCGGCGCGAGCTGCGCGAGTTCCTTCAGCTTGGGGATCCCGCAGAGCAGACGGCTTTCTGGCGCCGGCGGCTCGACAATTTCCGGCTGCGGGCGCTCCTGCGCTGCGGCCTGCACAAGGCGCTGCTGCGGCTGACGCACGACCCCAGCTTCGTCAGTTTCGTGCCGCCACGCTTCGACCTGGTGATCCTCGG
>DASUEN010000296.1:0-5159 GCA_036275055.1 Thermoanaerobaculia bacterium | reverse complement strand
CCGTTTCCGGGGGGAACCCCCGGTTGGGGCGTCTCCGAGGCGGGGATAACGCCTGCACCCGCGAAGACTGTCCACGGGCACAGGGTCGCCCTAGATTGCCCTGGTGTCGCCGGGACGCTCCCTTCCGGTTTGATCCATTGTCTCCGCCTCGGAGACGCCCCAACCGGGGGTTCCCCCCGGAAACGGGGCGTCTCTACAGTGGGGGGTAACCGGTGGTGGCAGAGGGGCCGGTGACGCCTTGGCAGTGGGGTGAGGATCTTGGGCGGGGAAGAAGCGTCGGCGAAGACCCTATCCCGGAAACCCCGGATGGCTCCGAACTTTACGCGCCTGAAAGAGATGCCGGCGCTCGTGGGTCTCGAGCACCAGGAAGCCGGTGCCGACGCTGAAGTGGACGAGGGGGAGAAAGGGATTCTTGAAGCGTGTGGCGTTGAGGTCCAAGGGTGCGGCCTCAGAAAGGAGAGCGGCGAGAGCGGCCTGCGCCCTCTCCCACTCGTCGCTCACCTCGGCCCGGGTCTTCCGCAAAGCGGGGACGATCTTTTTCGGCGCCGGCAGCCGGAATTTCGGCGGGGGCTCCAGGGAGCGGATGAACCAGCGCTCCAGCACGGGGGGATGGATGGGACCCCGGCGGGTCACTCCGCGGCGGCGGGCATCCTCCACGGCCTGGCGCATGGGGCCGAGGTAGACGCGGGCTCCCACGTTGAGATGGTCGAGGCATTGGGCCACGCTCCAGGAACGCTCGTCCGGCCGCCAGTTGAGCCGTTCGTCGTCCAGCTCAGCCAGAAGGGCCCGGGCCTCCTGATCGCTCGCCTCGAGCCCGCGCCGGATCGCCGCCAGATCCTCCGGCAGTCCGTCGGCCATGGCTAGTCCCCGCCCGTGTAGCGGAATCCCACCTCGGATTCGGCCACGGCCTTGCCTCCCTGAAGCTTCGTCAGGCGCCCTTTCAGGACGACCTCGTCCTCCGGCCGCTCCTCCGGGAAGTTGCCGAGCTTCACGAAGGTGCCGGCGAAGCGATAGCTGACGCCGCCCACCTCCTTGGTGGTAAAGCTGAAGGCCTTCCCTTTGAGCGTGGGAGCGATCAACGGAAAGTCCACGGCCGGCGCCTTTCCCTGGGCCTTCAGCCGGATCGAGCCGTGGAGCGGCACGTCCACGATCTCCTCTCCCTTGGAGTCGATCGTGGAGAGGCTGAGGTGCTCGACGTCTTGAAACCCCTTCGGCGCTTCTTCGTCGTGGAGGTAGTAGTAGCCGAAGACGTCCACCTTGGGCGCGGCCGTCGGCGCGGACGGACCGGCGCCCTCGGCCGGCCAGCCCAAAAGCGCCGCGAACGGCAGCAGGGCCAAGGTGAAACGCTGCGGAACGGGCATGGGGCTCACCATCCCATCTTGTCGATTGAATACGGAAGCATCTTACGCCACCACGGCCAGTCGTGAGCCACGTCGTGCCCCCACAGGTCCAGGACGTGGGGAATCCCCTTGCGGTGAAGGATCTCCGAGAGCTGGCGCGAGGCGTGGGGCGCCTCGTAGGCCCCCTGGCCGGTCAAGATGTGGATCTGGGAGGCCGTCTGCAGCAGGTGAAGAGGGTTCCCTTCCAGGTTCGGGAGATACCAGGCCGGATTGTTGAAATAGGCGTCGTCCTCGCCGTAGCCGTGAAGATAGTCCGGCCCCAGGTCGTAGAAGCCGCTCATGGCGATGACGCCGTCGAAGAGGTCCGGCCGCCGGAACAGGGTATTGGCAGCGTGGAAGGCGCCGAAGCTGGCCCCGGCCGTGGCGACGCGGATATCGCTCGTCTGGCAGACGTGGCGGATGTAGGGAACGACCTCGTCCTCCACGTACTTCGTATAGAGCGCCTGGCGCCGGGCCTGCTCGGGCACCGGCAGGTTGCGGTCCATCCAGGCCTGATTGTTGATGCTGTTGATCGAGAAGACGCGCACCCGGCCGGCGTCCAAGGCCGGCTCGACCGAGCCGACCAGCCCGAAGCGCTCGTTCTCCAGGAAGTCCGCCGCGGCCGTGGGGAAGAGCAGCAGGGGATGCCCCCAGTGTCCATAGGAGACGATGGGCATCTCCTGCCCCAGGCTCGGGCTGCGCCAACTCGTGATCTCACGCTGCTCGATTCCCATCCGGACCTCGCTTCCGGGGCTCGCCGCCCCACCCAGGTTGTCGTTACTGCCGGAGGAGGATATCCCATCCCGCCGGGCGCCGTGATCCCCTTGCATCGGCCGGAGCGCTGGTGTCAGAGTCCCCCGCGCTGGATGCCGCCATGGAGAAGCTACCCATCGTCGCTGGCGGCCGGGAGGTCTCGCACCTCGCCGTCCGCTACGATCCGCCGCGCCGTGCGGCTGTGGGGCCCTGCATCCTCTACCTCCACGGTTTCGGCTCCCGGCAGTCGGGCGAAAAGGCGGAGTTCTTTCGCGGCCGGGCCCTGGACGCAGGGTTCGGTTTCTGCTCCTTCGACTTCCAGGGGCATGGGCAGTCCGGCGGCGACCTCACAGGCCTCACCCTGACCCGTAATCTGGAGGACGTCGCCCGCGTCCACGGCCTCCTGCGCTCCCGCGGCCACGAGCGCTTGATCCTCCTGGGCTCCTCCATGGGCGGCGGCACCGCCCTCTGGTACTCGGCGCTCCACCCGGAGGAGATCGCGGCCGGCCTGCACATCGCGCCGGCCCTGGAGCTGGATCAGGGGCTCCTCGCCTGGGCCGGAGACGAGGGGGCACGCCGCTGGCAGGAAACGGGAACGATCCTCTACGAAAACGACCTCGTCTCCTGCCAGTTGGGTTGGGGCCTGATCGAAGACCTCCGCGCCCATCCCATGGAGCGGCTGCTCGCCGAGTACCGCACTCCCACCCTCTTGATCCAAGGCCAAAGAGATACTTCGGTCGCCTGGCGCAGTGTCGTCAATTTCGCTACCGGCTGTACCTTTTCCGCTATCGAGCTGCACCTCTTTACAGACGGAGATCACCGGCTGACGGATCGGAAGGAGCGGCTCTGGGAGCTGATGGGGGAGTTTCTGCGGGGACGAGGTGTGGTTGGTATTGACAAACCGGACGCTTGAGACGACCCTGTTCACGGAAATTTACTTCCTTCTGAAGGCACCCACGGCCGGCCATGGGGGCCGACCGCGTGGACCACTTGGATTGGAGAGGAAGATGAGAACTCGTTCGCAGGGCTTTGCTGTCGCCGCACTCCTCCTCTGCTTCGTGTTGGTGTCCAGCTCTGGTACCTGGGCACTCCCGGTCCACCGTCCGGCGCCGGCCCCCACGGAGGAAACCTCCATGGTAAGGGGCTTTCTGGATTGGGTCCTGTCTCTGTTCGAGCGGTACCAAGCCCCGCACAAGAGCCCCTCGCCGGAGCTCGTGCACCTGCAGGCGCCTGAAGGGTCCCAGATGGATCCCAACGGCAACCACTGAGCAGGAGGGCGGCCCCGAGCCGGCGCCGGAGACGGAAAATTGCTGTCCGGCGCCTTCTTTGTCCCGTTTTGCGCCGCTCAAGCATCCTTACATACAGGATGGTATTCTCAAGAGAATTCTTTGGTCCGCCCCGGAGCGTCTCCTCCGGTGCGGCTTCGAACCGGCCGGGTCGGGGTTTCGTCCCCGAGGCCCGCTACCGGTTCAGGGAGGGCCCAACCCGTGAAGATTCACCCCCATGACCTCCTGATCGAGGAGCTTTTCGCCTCCTCGGGCGACGAGTACCAAGGCGTTCTCGAGCACGTGCTCGGGTGCGACGCCTGCCTGCAGCGGTCGCGGGCTCTGCTCCACGCTCCCCTGGAACCCTTCGCCCAGAAGGTCGTCCGCATGGATTCGTGGGCCGAGGGTCCGGCCGACTACTCCGGCTTGCTGGAGCGCGGCGCGGACTTCGCCCGCCGGCTGCAGACAGCCTACGACTACGAGCGGTCGGAGGCCGTGAGCCTGCTGGCCGAGCTTCTGGAGCACCCCGGAGGCCGGCGGCAATGGATCGTGCGCAATCATCCCCGCTTCCAGACTTGGGGGCTCTTCGAGCAGCTCCTCGAACGGAGCCACGAGCACAACTTCGACGATCCTGCAGCCGGCGAAGGCCTGGCCCTCCTCGCTCTGGAGATCACGGACCGCTTGGAGGGCTTCAGCGCCGACCGGCTGGAGGATTTCCGGGCCCGGTCCTGGGCCTCGGTGGCCAACGCCCGGCGGGTGAGGTTCGATCTGCGCGGCTCGGAAGAGGCTTTCGCCATCGCCTTCTCGCACCTCGCGAGGGGGACGGGCGAGCCGATGGAACGGGCGGTCCTCCTCGACCTCAAGGCCTCGCTGCTCCGCGCTCAACGGCGATTCGCCGACTCCCTGCGGCTCCTGGCACGCGCCATCCGCATCTTCCGCCAGCTCGGGGAGAGGCACCGGGCGGGACGGTCCCTGGTCAACATGTCGATCGTCCACTTTTTCGCCGGTGAATCCAAGCAGGCCATTCCGCTGCTCTACGAAGCCCTCGACTTGATCGACGCCTCCCGCGAGCCCCGGCTCCTGCTGGCCGCCTGGAACAACCTCATCGACGACCTCGCGGACAGCGAGCAGTACATGGAAGCCCACAAGCTCCTGGTACGCGCCCGCCCGCTCTATCGCCAGTTCCCCCAGCCCTGGGTACAGAACCGGCGCCGCTGGGTGGAGGGACGGATCGCCCGCGGCCTCGGCCAGGACCGGGATGCCGAGGTGCTCTTCCTCAGGGCGCGGGATGGATTCCTTGCCGAGGATGCCGCGTACGACACGGCCCTCGTGTCGCTCGACCTTGCCGCGCTCTATGCCGAGCAGGGCCGGACCGCCGAGGTCAAGCGGATCGCCGAGGAGATGGTGCCCATCTTCTCCTCCCGCCAGATCCATCGCGAAGCTCTGGCGGCTCTCGCTTTCTGGAAGCAGGCCGTGGATGCCGAACGGGCGGGGGCGGAGCTGGTCAGCGGCGTGGCGGCTTTCCTGAAGCGCGCCCGGCACGATCCGGATCTGCGCTTCCAGGAGCCTCAGGCGGAGTGAGGCCGGGGGCGGCCGCGCGGGCCGCCCCTCTGCGAAGAGCGCTTAGGGCTCGTCACAGAATAACTGCACCAGTTCCCCGGAGCTCAATCCCAAGGCTTCTGGCCCAACGGGCCAGGATACCTTAGCCCAGGGCTGAGGCCGAAGGCCGATGCCCTGGGTGGCAGGATCACAAAGCAGTGCG
>DASUEN010000295.1:0-55796 GCA_036275055.1 Thermoanaerobaculia bacterium | reverse complement strand
TTGGGATCGGCCGCACCCGGAGCGGCCTCGGCCGCCTTGGGCTTGCGCAGGTCGGTGCGCATCAGGTCGAGCTCGGCCACGGGGATGACCTCGATCGCGCCGGCGTCGGGGAAGGTCTTCTTGAGCGCGTCGGTGAAGGCGGAGGCGTTGCCCACGAGGACGATTCCCATCCGTTCCGGATGGATGCGCTCCTTGGCGAAGCGCTCGACGTCGGCAGCGGTGACGGCGGAGAGCTTCTGGTTGTAGGTCTCGAGGAACTCGCGGCCGTAGCCGTATTTCATCGCCTCCAGCACCTTGTCTGCGATGCCGTCGGCGGTCTCGATCTCCAGCGGGAAGGCGCCGGTGATGTAGGTTTTCGCTGGCTCGAGCTCGCTGGCGGGGACGGGCGCCTTCTGCAGGTCGCGCAGCACGTCGAGGGCCACTTTCAGGGCCTCGGCGGAGGTCTCCGTCTTGGTGAAGGTGCTGGCCTCGAAGAAGCCGGGCTGGCTGGGCTCTACGAAGAAGCTCTGGGCGCCGTAGGAAAGGCCGCGCTTCTTGCGGATCTCCTCGTAGAGGCGGGCCGCGGGGCTGCCGCCGGTCACCGAGCTGTAGACCTCGGCGACGAAGAGGTCCGGGTCGCGGTAGGGGATGGCCACCTGCGCCAGGCGGATCTCGGTCTGCACGGCGTCGGGTTTGTCGACCACGACGATGCGGTTGCGCTCGAAGCGGGGCGGAGTCACCTGTGGCAGGGAGAGGTCCGCGCCCTTGGCCCAGCCGCCGAAGGCCTTCTCGGCACGGGCGAAGGCGTCGGCCGGCTGCACGTCGCCGACGATGGCGAGGAAGGAGCCGTTCGGCACGTAGTGACTCTTGTGGAAGCTCACGAAGTCGTCGCGCGTCAGGGCGCGCACCGTTTCCGGAGTGCCGGTGGGAGGGTTGCCGTACGGATGGTCACCGAAGATCAGCCGCTCGACGGTCCGGCCGGCCAGGTAGGAGGCGCTCTGCTGCTGGACCTGGAGGCCGCTCAGGGTCTGCCGGCGCCAGCGGTCGATCTCGTCCTGCGGGAAGGTGGGGTGGAGGACGATATCGGAGAGCAGATCGAATCCGAGGTCGAGCTGGTCGGTGGTGACGTTGGCCGTGGCATAGCCGGACTCGAGGGCCGCGTTGGCCCCGACGCTCGCGCCCACGAAATCGGTGGCCTCGGCGATCTGCTGCGAGGTGCGGGTCGTGGTCCCCTTGGCGAGCAGGGCGGCGGTGGCTGCCGCCAGGCCGGCCTTGCCGTTGGGCTCGTAGGAGCGCCCCCCTTTGACCACCAGGCGCAGGGAGACCAGCGGCTGCTCGTGCTGCTCGATGACGACGACCCGCAGGCCGTTGGCCAGGGTGTTCTCCTGGAAGGCGGGGAAGCGGACCTCCAGCGCCGGGCCGGGAGGGGGAGGCGTGGCCCGTTTGGGAGCCGCGGCCTTGGCGTCCTTTTGTGCGGCTCCGGCGGTGGCAGCCAGCAGCAGGGCGGCGGCGGCCAAGATGGGGAGGATGCGGTTTCTCATGGCTTCTTCACCTCGCTCTTCTCGCCTTCTTTGGCTCCGGGGCGCATGGCCTCGGGGAGCATGTAGACCGCGGTGCAGTTTTCGGGACCGAAGTAGGCGCGCGCCGCGCGCTGCACGTCCTCGGCGGTGACCTTCTGGTAGAGGGAGAGCTGGCGGTTGACCAGCGAGACGTCGCCCAGGATGACGCCGGCATAGCCAATGGCGCTCGCTTTGTCCTGATCCGTCTGGCGGCCGAAGATGAGGCCCGAGATGAGCTGGTTCTTGGCCTTCGTCAGCTCCTCGGCGGAGACCGGCTCGTTCTTCAGGCGGCCCACCTCGGCCTGGAGCTCTGTTTCGGCCTCGTCCGGTTTCTGCCCGGCCTGGAGGATGGCGAAGAAGAAGAACACGCCCGGATCCTCCAGCAGCACGGTCTGGCCGCCGGACTGCACGGCGATCTGCTTGTCGTAGACCATCCGCTTGTAGAGCCGCGAACTCTCGCCGCCGGAGAGGATGCCGCTCGCCACTTCCAGGGCATAGGTGTCGGGGTGGCCGGCCTGCGGCACGTGGTAGGTGAGCACCACGGCGGGTAGCGGCGTGGTGGCCCCGTAGTCGGTGGCACGGCGCTCGGCCGTCTGCGCCGGCTCCTTGGGGATGTCGCGCGGAATCGGCTTGCCCTGGGGGATGGGGCCGAAGTAGGACTCGACCCACTTCATCACCTGGGCGGGCTTGAAGTCACCGGCGATCACCAGGGTGGCGTTGTTGGGCACGTAGTAGGTGGAGTGGAAGTCGCGCACGTCCTGGAGGGTGGCGGCGTCGAGGTCGGCCATGCTGCCGATGGGGAGGGTGTGATAGGGGTGGGTGGTGTAGGTCTTGTTCAGCACCACCTCGAAGAGCCGCCCGAAGGGGGGGTTCTCCACCCGCAGCCGGCGCTCTTCCTTGACCACGTCGCGCTCGGACTTGAAGTTCGCCTCCGAGACGTCGAGCGCCCGCATGCGGTCGGCCTCCATCCAGAGGATGCGCTCCAGGTAGTTGGCGGGGATGGTCTCCCAGTAGAGGGTGCGGTCGAAGTCGGTGGTGGCGTTGTAGCGGCCGCCGATGGAGGTGACCAGGTTCTTGAACTCCTCCAGCGGGATGTTTTCGGAGCCCTTGAACATGATGTGCTCGAAGAGGTGGGCGAAGCCGCTGCGCCCCTTCTTCTCGTCCTTCGAGCCGACGTGGTACCACAACTGGACGTTCACCACCGGCGCCGAGTGGTCCTCGTTGAGGAGCACCTGCAGGCCGTTGGCGAGCTTGTGGGGTTCGATCTGCAGCGTCGGCGGCGTCACCTTGAGGGCGTCCGCGGCCTGCGCCGGAGCGGTCAGCGCCAGGATGGCAAACCCGGCGAGACCGGCGATGAGCGCTTTCAGCATCCGGATCTCCTTTGCATGATGGACCGAGGGGGACCAGCTTCGCGTATTTTCGCCTACGTTGCAACAGGGAAAAAGTTCGGGGTTGATCCCACCCGAGCCGGCGCGGTAGCTTACCGCGCATGAGAGCTCTACGAATCCCCTCCCTCTTCCCGGTGCTCCTGCTTGCCGTTTCGTTTCCGTTCCCGGCCTCGGCCGTCTCGGCGGTAGCCCTGCCGCCGAAGACGATCCCCGCGCCTCCCGAGGTGATGGCGCCTCCTGCCGACGCCCAGGTGACGGCGAGCGGGCTGGCCACCAAGGTCCTGAAGGCCGGCACCGGCACGGAGCACCCGCTGCCCACCGACATGGTGAAGGTGCACTATTCGGGCTGGACGACGGACGGCAAGATGTTCGACTCCTCAGTGGCGCGCGGCCGGCCGGCGGTGTTCCGCCTGAACCGGGTGATCGCCGGCTGGACGGAGGGGGTGGGGTTGATGGTGGTGGGCGAGACGCGGCGGCTGTGGATTCCCGCCAAGCTCGCCTATGAGGGGGATCCGAGCAAGCCGCAGGGGATGCTGGTCTTCGACGTCGAGCTACTGGACGTCCTGCGCGTCCCCCCGGTGCCGCCGGACGTGGCCGCACCGCCGGCCGACGCCCAGAAGTCCGACTCCGGCCTCGCCTGGAAGGTGCTCAAGCCCGGCACCGGCTCGCTCCATCCCAAGCGGGACAGCATCGTTCGCGTCCACTACACGGGCTGGACGACGGACGGCAAGATGTTCGACTCCTCCTACGCCAAGGGCACCCCGGCCACCTTCGAGCTCACCAAAGTCATCCCCGGCTGGACCGAGGGCCTGCAGCTCATGACGGAGGGAGAATCGAGGAGGTTCTGGGTCCCCAAGAACCTCGCCTACCGGGGAGCTCCGGGCAAGCCGGAGGGGATGCTGGTGTTCGACGTGGATTTGATCGAGATTACGAAGCCGTAGGGGGAGGGGTGGCAGAGCCGGATCATGGTAGGCTCTCGTAGATTCAAGAGCTTAGAGGTCAGATGTCCCAACTGCTTGGCCTGAGGATTCGGAACTACAAGTCGCTGGCCGACATCAGCCTCGGTCAGATCGGCTTTGGTCAAGGTATCGCCCTCCCCTCGCTGAGCTGCTTCATCGGACCGAATGGTAGCGGTAAGTCCAGCCTCCTGGATGCCTTCGGCTTCTTGGCTGACTGTCTCCAGGAGGGGGTCGCGGCGGCTTGCGACAAGCCCCAGCGGGGGGGATTCGCGAAGCTCCGAACCCAGAATCGGACCGGACCTATTCGCTTTGAGCTGTATTACCGCCAGAGCCGTCAAGACCGGCCAACCAGCTACATCTTCGCGGTCGATGAGGTTGGAGGGCTGCCGGTCGTCGTGGAGGAACTGCTGCGCCAGGCCCGCAAGGGCAGGACGCGAGGCAGGCTCTATCCGTTCCTGAAGCTCGAGAATGGCGTCGGGAGAGTCTGGGCAGGAGATGCGACAGAAGAGGAAGAGGGGGCCACCTCTCTTCCTGTGGAGCTTGCGGACAAGGCAAGGCTCGGGATCACCATCCTGGGACAGCTCAAGGAGCATCCCCGGATCGTGGGGCTGCGCTCGTACATCGAGAGTTGGTACCTGTCCTATTTCATCCCGGACGCAGCCAGGAAGCTTCCTCCCGTGGGGGCCCAGAAGCACCTTGATCGGACGGGAGAGAATCTCGGCAACGTCGTGCAGTACATAGAGAGGTCTCACCCAGAGCGATTCCGTAGGGTGCTGCGGGAGATCGCGGAGAAGATCCCGGGAATCCTCAGCATCGAAACCGAAACGAGCCCAGACGGCAGGCTGCTGCTCAAGTTCAATGAGCGCGGTTACCTGACTCCGTTCTATCAGCAGAGCATGTCCGACGGCACGCTCAAGATGTTCGCCTATCTTCTCCTGCTCGAAGATCCGGAACCGCCTTCATTCATCGGTATCGAGGAGCCGGAGAACGGCCTCTACCATAAGCTGCTGGAGAACCTCGCACGCGAGCTCCTTCGCCATGCCGACCGGTCCCAGGGCACGACACAGGTCCTCCTGACAACCCACTCTCCCTACCTCGTCGATGCCCTGAAACCCGAGCAGGTCTGGCTCATGGAGAAAGACGACGAGGGGCACACCCAGGTGACTAGGACGGCTGACATGCCCATCATCGTAGAGATGGTCAAGGAAGAGATCCCCCTTGGCAGTCTCTGGTACAGCAATCACTTCGAGGAGAGGTTTGGGAATTGAGACTGCACGTCCTGGTTGAAGGACCTTCGGAGGCGGCGCTTCTGAAAGGTTGGCTACCTCGGTTCTTGCCTTCCCAGCACAGCTGTCGGGGAAGCTCGAGAAACCGCCCGACCCAAGGCGGGAAGGCTTGTTGGATCAGTTGCCTGCCAAGCTGCGCGCTTACGGACGAGTCCTGAACCCCGCAACCGAGCGGGTCCTGGTTCTGGTGGATCTGGACGGCGACGATTGCGGCGACCTGAAAGCCCGACTCCTCAAGGTACTCGATTCCTGCGACCCAAAACCGGTCGTCCTGTTCCGAATCGCCATCGAGGAGACAGAGGCGTTCTATCTGGGTGATTCCTCCGCCATCAGGAAAGCGTTTCCCGGAGCCAAGCTGAGGAGACTGAAGACCTATGACCAGGACAGCATCTGCGGTACCTGGGAACTGTTTCAGGAGGTCATCGGAGCTCGGGTAGAGGACAAGCCCGGATGGGCAGAGCAGATGGCAGACCACCTTGGCACGGACTGGCAAGGGGGCCAAGCCAATCGGTCGCCTTCCTTTCGGCAGTTCTGCAAAGGCCTCCTGTCTCTTGCCGGAGAGCCCCACGCTCTGACCTGAAGGAGACCGAGCAAAGGCGGCTCAGCGTGCGATCGGAAGCGGGCGAACCCTGATTCTGGCTTGCCCAAAGACGATGACGGAGCCCCGAATCAGGTCGTCCTCGATTGTCGCAAGGTTTAGAAGCAAGATCTCGGTTTGCTCCTGGGGATGGCGTTCGGTCCCCCGGCGGAACAGAACGACCGAGGGCTTCGACTCCCTCCTCAGAGCGAGCAGCATCCCAAAGTCCGTATCAGCGGATACGACGACGCGGTCTTCGGCCGCCGCTCGCTCGAAGATGACGGAATCGTCAGCGGCTTGAAGATGGTAGTCGCGGACGTGGACTGCATCGTGTCCGGCTTCTCGCAGTCCCCGAGCCACTGCAGGCGACAACGCGTTGTCGATCAGGAACCTCAAGAAGCGGCCCGAAGAGGTAGCTCACGCTCGCGGACAGCTTCGGCCGCATAGAGGAGCGCTTCGCGGATATCTTCAGGCTCCAGGTCCGGGAACGCCTCCAGGATCTCGGCCTCGCTCATCCGGTCCGCTACCATGTCGACGACCGTGGCGATCGGAATCCGCAGCCCTCGGATGCAGGGGACTCCTCCCATTTGATGGGGATTGGTGGTGATCCGTTGGAATCTCATGGGCAGGCGTTTCTCCCTTCGTCAGGTATTCTAACCGAAGAACCATGCCGCGCTCCGACCGCAAAGCCCCGCCCCCGCCTCCTGATCCCGAGAACGGTCTCTGGCAGGGGCGCTCCGTGGCCCGGCGGTTCGTGTCTCCCGATGGCCTCACCGTGCTGGTGGGGCGCACGGCGGAGGACAACGACGTGCTGACCTTCAGGCTGGGGAGCCCGCGCGACTTCTGGCTGCACGTGGCGGCCGAGTCCGGCTCCCACGTCGTGGTGCGCAATCCAGCGGGCATGGACCGGCTGCCGAAGGAGACGGAGCAGTT
This sequence comes from Thermoanaerobaculia bacterium, assembly GCA_036275055.1. Classification (GTDB taxonomy): domain Bacteria; phylum Acidobacteriota; class Thermoanaerobaculia; order Multivoradales; family UBA5704; genus DATARR01. Next base: position 49,115 of record DASUEN010000295.1, on the reverse strand, counting down.
CGCCGCCTCGCTCGCCGCCGGCTACAGCAAGGCGCGCAAGGGCGGCCGGGTGGCCGTGCACCTCTGCCGCTGCGAGGACGTGAGCAAGCCCCGAGGCTTCCCGGCCGGCAAGGTCGCCCTGGACCGCTACCGCAGCGTTCAGGCTTCGCCCTGGCGGCCGGACCTGTAAGGAGACAGAAAGCCGAAAACAAGGGACTTCAGGGACAGCAGGGACTCCAGGGACAAAGGAAAAAGAAAAAAATCGCTGAGGGTGAGCTTTCCTGGTCTCTGAAGTCCCTGCTGTCCCTGAAGTCCCTTGTTTTCCCGCCTCACAGCGACTGCAAAATCGCCGCCGCGCTGCTGCGGACCACCTCGCCGGGAGCATCGACGTTCAAGGCGGCGAGCACGCCGTCCCTCACCACCGCGGCGTAACGCTGCGAACGGATGCCCATGCCGAAGTCGCGGCAGTCGAGCTCCAGGCCCAGGGCCCTGGCGAAGTCGCCGTTGCCATCGGCGAGGGGCACGATCTTGTCGCTCACCCGCTGGGCCTTGTACCAGGCGGTGAGCACCTCGAGGTCGTTGACCGCCGTGCCCGCGACGAGATCCGCTCCGCGCGATTTGAGATGATCGGAGAGCTCGATGTAGCCCGGCAGGTGATGGTCCGAGCAGACCGAGGTGAACGCTCCGGGAACGGCGAAGAGCACCACCGTCTTTCCCTTGAAGAAATCATCCGTCCACACGGTCTCGAAGACGCCGTCGCGGACGGTCTGCAGCTTCACGTTGGGGATCTTCTCCCCGACCTTGATTGCCATGTGTCATCCCCCCTTACGCGGTGAAGCCGGCTCGCGGCCGGTCGTCTTTCAGCCTATCAGAGGAGACGGGCGGGTTCAGATCTCCACCACCGGGACTTGGCTCTCGTAGGTGAGCGAGCGGGTGGAGCCGCGGGGGAAGAGCAGCGCCACCAGGAGGGTGAGGGCGCCGAAGCCGGCGAGGGCCACGAAGACGCCCTGAAGGGCATGGCTCAGCGCGCCGGTGAGATGGTGGAGGGTGGCGGGAGCGAGCCGGGCGCGCAGGGCCGGTTCGAGCATGGCGTCGGCGCTCACGCCCTTGCCGGCCTCGGCCTCCAGGCGCGAGTTGAGCAGCGCCCCCAGGGCCGCCACGGCCACGGCGCCGCCGATCGAGCGGAAGAACTGGACGGAGCTGGTGGCCACTCCCCGCCGCTGCCAGGGCACGGCGTTCTGCACACCCAGCAGGTAGGGCATGGAGGTGAAGCCGAGGCCCAGGCCGATGACCATCATCGAGGTCATGATCTGGAGGCGCCCCGTGCCGGCGTTGGTGAAGGCGAGGAGCGCCGAGCCCGCCACGATCAACGCGCCGCCGACCAGCGACATGGCGCGGTAGCCGACCCGCATCAGCATTCTGCCGGCTATGGTGGAAGAGATGGGCCAGCCGATGAGGATGGGCGCCAGGATGGTGCCAGCGTCCACCGCCGTGCCGCCCAGCACTCCCTGGCCGAACATCGGCACGTAGGCGGTGAGGGCGAAAAGGAGGACTCCCATCAGGACGTTGCCGGCGCTGGAGACGGCGATCAGCCGGTTGCGGAAGAGGTCCAGCGGCAGCATGGGCTCGGGGGCCCGCCGCTCCTGCCAGAAGAAAACGGCTAGGCAGGCGAGCGACCCGGCGAGGAGGGCGAGCGTGCGGACGTCGCCCCATCCCCAGGCGCTGGGGCCTTCGAGCAGGGCGAGCAGCAGCAGGGTGACGGCCGCCGTCAGGCTCACGGTGCCGAGGACGTCCAGCTTGTGCTGGCGCCGGGGCGTCTCCTCCCGCAGCCAGACCTGGAGCATCCAGGCCGAGAGCAGGCCGAAGGGGAGGTTGACGTAGAAGATCCAGCGCCAGGAGAGGGCGTCCGTGATCAGCCCGCCGAGGAGCGGCCCCAGCAGGCTCGACAATCCCCACACGCCGGAGAAGATCCCCTGGATCTTTCCCCGCTCTTCCAGGCTGTAGATGTCGCCGGTGATGGTGATGGCGACCGGCAGCACGCCTCCCGCGCCGAGCCCCTGGATGGCGCGAAACAGCACCAGTTGGGTAAAGGAGCTGGAGAGTCCCGAGAGGGCGGAGCCGAGCAGGAAGATCGCCACCGAGACCTGAAAGATGCGCTTGCGGCCGAAGAGGTCGGCCAGCTTGCCGAAGAGCGGCACGGTGGTGGTGGAGGTGAGGAGGTAGGCCGAGAACACCCAGCTATAGTGGGCGACGCCGCCGAGCTCGCCCACGGCGGTGGGCACGGCGGTCGCCACCGCGGTGGCTTCCAGAGCGGCGAGGAACATCCCCAGGAGGATGGCGGCGGTGACGAGCTGGCGTTCGCGTCCGGGTTGCATGACAAGGCCCCGAAAAGGGGGCGATCTTAACCCACCCGCCGCCGCCGAGACTTGCCCTTTGCGGGAAGGTCGATCCTCTGCTATCTTTTAGAGTCCTGACAGGGGAGGCGTCCGTCTTTGTCGCTGCGCGGCCAGAGACTCAACCGCCCTCGTGAACCGTGACGGCCGGGGGCACAGGCTGGAACGGTTGCAGGAATAGGGTATGGGCAGGGAAAAGGGCCTCTTCAGGCCAGGAGCGACAAGAGAATGGGAAAGAAGCTTTTCGTCGGGAACCTCAACTTCAAAACCACGGACGACGACCTGCGGACTCTGTTCGGCCAGGCCGGCACGATCGAGTCGGCGACGGTGATGATGGACCGCGCCACCGGCCGTTCCCGTGGTTTCGGCTTCGTCGAGATGAGCAGCGACGACGAGGCCGAGAAGGCGATCAAGGAATTCAACGGCTATGAGTTCCAGGGTCGCGCCCTGAACGTCAACGAGGCCCGCGAGCGCACGCCCGGCGGTCCGCGCGGTGGCGGCTACGGCGGCGGTGGCGGCGGCTACGGTGGCGGTGGAGGTCCCCGCGGCGGCGGTTACGGTGGTGGTGGCGGCGGCTACGGTGGTGGTGGCGGCGGTTATGGCGGCGACCGGGGCGGCTATGGCGGTCCGCGCGGCGGCGGCGACTTCAATTTCGCCCCCAGCGGCGGCGAAGACAGCGGCTTCGGCGGCGGCTTCAACCGCGGCAACTTCAAGCCCCGCAAAGAAGGCGGCAGCCGGCGCGGTCTGCGGGCCAAGAAGCGCAGCCTCTAATAAGAAGCCGCCTCGGAAGGCGTTGCCCGGGATTGAAATCCCGGGCTACCCACGGTAGTCCCTACGGGACCGCAATGGTGCTTTCTGGTGTCCCGCAGGGACTACCGTGGGTAGCCCGGGTCTTCAGCCCCGGGCTGCGCAGGCGTTGTCTCCCCCGTCTCCCAGGCAATACGGATTTCCTACTGTTCCCAATCAGTACAGGTCGAAGAGCAGGATCCGCCCTTCGAGCGGCCCGTTCATCACCGGCAGCCGCCGCCGGGGACGCAGGCCGATGTGCTTGCCGCGGTCTTCGCCCCCGGCGAGGACGGCAGCTTTCCACCCTTTGTAGCGCTGCTTGAGGAGGTCGCCCAGGGCGCGCCAGCGGGCGGGGTCCGCCTCCAGGCGCTCGCCATGAGGGGGATTGACGAGGACGAGGCCGGGTCCCGGAGGCGGCTCGAACGCGGCGGCGTCGCCCCGGGTGAGGGTGGCGCGGTCGAGGAGGTTGGCCTGCTCCAGGTTGGCGCGGGCACCTCGGAGGGCCTCGGCGGATTCGTCGTTGCCATAGACGCGGACGTTCGGCCCCGGCGTGGGGAGGGGCTCCTGCAGGATCTCCGTGAAAACCGCGGGGTCGTAGCCCGGCAGGCGCTCGAAGGCCCAGTGGCGGCGCAGCCGCCCCGGGGGCCAGCCGAGGGCGAGCCAGGCGGCCTCGATGAGCAGCGTGCCGGAACCGCACATGGGGTCCGCCACCGGGCCGCGGCCGTCCCAGCCCGAGGCCAAGACGCAGGCGGCGGCGAGCTGCTCGCGCACCGGAGCCGAGGTGGTGACGCTCCGGTAACCACGGCGGTCCAGCGGGTCGCCCGAGGTGTCGAGGAGCAGCGTGGCGCGGTCGCGGACGAGGCGCAGCCGCAGGTGGAGGTCCGGATCTTCGCGGTCCACGTCCGAGCGCCGGTTCCAGCGGTCACGCTGGCCGTCCACCAGGCCGTCTTTCACCGACAGGGCGGCCCAGCGGGTGTCGCGCACGGCCGAGGCGGTCGCGGTCGCCTTGAGGACGAAGCTGCGGTCGGGGTGGAGGAGGGCGGGGACGTCGAGGGCGCCCCGCCGCACCCGGGCGGGAGAGCGGCCGCCGGCGAGGGCGCGGGCGCCAGCCGCGAGGGAGGGCCCGTCCTGGGCCTCCCAGCTTCCCAACTCCACGAGGACCCGGTTGGCCGTGCGCAGGCGCCAGTTGGCACGCCAGCAATCCTCCCAAGTGCCGGTCCAGGCCACGGCGCCGCGCTGGCGCTCGACGTCCCGGGCCTCGAGGGCGCGCAGCTCCCCCTCCAGGACCTCCTCCAGGCCGAGGACGCAGGTGGCGACGAGGGCAAGGGGCTTCATCGGCTCCGGTGCTTCTCCAGGAAGGGGATCATGGCAGCGAGCAGCTCCTCGGGCTTCTCCTCCATGGGCAGGTGCCCGCACTTCTCGATCACCACGAATTCGGAGCCGGGGATGAGCGCCACGGCGCGACGGCCCAAGGCGAGGGAGATCAGCGCGTCCTGCGCGCCCCAGACGGCGAGGGTGGGGACCGCGATCTGCTCCAGCCTCACCTTGGGGCCGGGCACCCGCCGGGGAACGGTGAGGCCGTAGAAGGCGTCGTCCACGCCCTCGATGCGGAGGCGTTCCAGGTAGGCCTCCACCAGCTCGGGAGTGACCTGCGAGCGGTCGTAGAAGGAATGCTCCAAGGAGCGGCGGACCATGCCCGGCCGCAGCGCCACGACGCGGAGGAAGAGGTTGGAGAGGGGGCGCAGCGAGGCGATCCGGCTGCGGCGGTCGTCCGGGTAGGTGGGGGCGGAGCTGTCGATCAGGATCAGGGAACGGAGCCGCTCGGGGTGGCGCGCGGCGAGGAAGAGGGAGAGGCCGCCGCCGTAGGAGTGGCCGGCGAGATGGGCGCGCTCGATTCCCAGGGCGTCCAGCACCCCGAGGACCATGGCAACCTGACCCTCGCGGGTATAGGCCGCCGGGTCCTTCGGCCGCTCGGTGTAGCCGAAGCCGTTGAGGTCGATCGCCACCACCCGGTAAGAGGCGGCGAGACCCGGGATCACCTTGCGCCACAGATAGGTGGAGGCCCCGAAGCCATGGAGGAGGACGAGGGGCTCGCCCTGCCCCGCCTGCTCGACGTGCACGAGCTGGTCTCCCACCCGCACGAGCTCGCTCGCCGGCACCTGCCGCCGCACCTCGGCGAATGGGCGGTAGGCCGCGTAGCCGGTGAAGACGGCGAAGAGCCCTGCGAGGACGAAGAGAAGGACTACACAGAGAAAGGAGCGCATGGCGGGGGAGTGTATACCGCCCCCCGCCCAAGGCTTTGCGTTACCGGTTAGCCGCCGGTACGCGCCCAGCTCTCGCCGGCCTGCTCTTCGTCTTCCTCTTCCGGCCAGGGGATGCTGGCGCCGTCGAGGCGGTCGTCGCCCAGGCGGTGGTAGAGGGAGGTGGCCCTTTCGAGCGAGCTGGCGGCTTTGGCGTACTCGCCCAGGTCGCAGAGGAGGTTGGTGAGGGCGCCCAGGAGGTTGGCTTCCTCCATGAGGTCGCCGGTGCCCATCTCCAGTTGAATACGGGCCTGGCTGAAGGCCAGCCGGGCGCCGGCAAGGTCGCCGGCGGTACGGCGGGCGTCGCCCAGGGCGGCGAGCGCCGCGGTCTTGAAGTCGGCCAGCCGCTCGTCGCCATAGGTGCCGGCAGGGAGGCGCTCGGCCACGGCCAGGGCCATCTCGGCCAGGCTCATGGCGGCGCCAGCGTCGCGCGAGACGATCTCCCGGCTCTTCTCCAGCAGGAGGTCGTAGAGCCCCCAGTGGTGGAGCCGCTCGTCGTTGCGCACCATCACGAGCTGCCGGGCCGACGGGTGCCCTTCGAGCGTGGCCATCTGGATGATGGCCTGGCTACGCTCTCGCCGCACCCGGTCGTGGGCTTCCACGAGCACGTGCTCGGTGCGGCGGAACGCCTCGTCGTAGCGCGCTCCTTCGCCTCCCGGGCGGACGTGGCGCCGCGGCCCGCGCTCCTGGCCGTTGGCTGGAAGCTCCGGAGTCGCGGCCAGCAGGCGGCGAATCACGTGGCTGGAGTCCTGTCGGGAAAGCTCGAGCAGGCGGTCAGCCCTGGCGGGGGATACCCCCTCCTCCATATCTTCACGGTAGTCCACTTCTTCCTCCCGGGAAACGTCATGGTAAGTCCCCTCATCTATCCTAGTTGCTCGAAAGCCCGAAAAGGTGACAACTTGCCTCAAAAAAGTTTTGCGTGGGCGCGTGAGGGGGGTGGAGCGGTTCCAGAGGCGGCGAAATTCGTCACCTCCTTGCGACTGACAGTGTAACCCCCCGTCCCTATCCTCACCCTCCATCGGCCGGGCACCGGCGCCCGGACCCGGAGGAGGCTTCACCCCTTGTCGATCGTCCTCGAGGACCTCACCAAGCGCTACGCGGGCCACCCGGTGGTCAACGGCATCTCCCTGACCGTGGGGGACGGCGAGCTGTTCGTGCTGTTGGGCTCCTCCGGCAGCGGCAAGAGCACGCTGCTGCGGATGATCGCCGGCCTCACCGAGGTGGACGCCGGCCGGGTGATGCTCCACGGCCGGGAGGTCACGGACCTGCCGCCGGCCAAGCGGGGGGTGGGCTTCGTCTTCCAGAGCTACGCCCTGTTCCCCAGCCTGTCGGTGGCGGAGAACGTCGAGTTCGCCCTGGCGGTGCGGGGCACGGGGAAGGAGGCGCGGCGGCGGCGGCGCGACGAGCTGCTGGAGCTGGTTGGGCTCGCGGGTCTCGGGGGCCGCATGCCGCGCCAGCTCTCCGGCGGCCAGCAGCAGCGGGTGGCCCTCGCCCGCGCCCTGGCCCACCAGCCGGAGGTGCTGCTGCTCGACGAGCCCTTCGGCGCCCTGGACGCCAAGGTGCGCGCGGACCTGCGGCGCACCATCCGCGAGATCCAGAGCACGCTGGGGGTGACCACCCTGTTCGTCACCCACGACCAGGAAGAGGCCTTCGAGCTGGCGGACCGGCTGGCGGTGCTCTCCTTCGGCCGGCTGCTGGAATCCGGGCCGCCGGAGGAGCTCTACCTGCGCCCCGAAACGGAATTCGTGGCCACCTTCCTCGGCACCGCCAACCTGCTGGTGGGGGAGGCGACACCCACAGGAGTGAAGGTCGGCCCCGTGCAGTTTCCCCTCGCCACCCACGCCGAGCCCGCGGAGCCGTCGCCCAAAGGCACCGCGGCTCGCCGGGTGCAGGTGCTTTTCCGTCCCGAGGACGTGGCGGTGCGCAGCTCGGCCGAGGAGGCGACCTTCCCGCTCCTGGGGCAGGGCGTGGTGGATCAGCGAGCCTTCATCGGCTCCTTCGAACGGCTGCGCCTGCGGCTGCCGGCCCTGCCGGGGGTGCGCGCCATCGCGCCCGTGGTCCCCTTCGGCAGCGACTCGATCTGGATCGAGGCCACGCGCTCGCAGGACCAGGCGCGCCGCTTCCCGCTGCAGACGGGAGACACCACCTGGGTCGGGGTGCGGCGGGTGCATGCGCTGGTCCACCCCGGAATGCGCTTCCTGCTGCTGACCGGCGGGGGAGCCCCGTCCCGCTCGGCGCTGGCCCTGGGCGGCGAGCTGGCCCGCCTGGCCCATGCCCGGGTCACCGTGCTGGCCCCGGCGGCCGAGCCGGGGGAGGAAACGGACCGCCGCCTCCAGGAATCGCGCGAGCAGCTCGGCTCGGGGCTGGCGAGCCTGGAGAGCCGGGCGAGCGGGGAAGATCCGGCGGAGGCCGTGGCCGAGGAGACCTCGCGCCGCCCCTGTGACCTGGTGGTGCTGGGCGCCGCGCCGCGCGACGGAGTGAAGCTGGCCGAGGGGGTGATCTCCGCCGGCCATCACCATTTGCTGCTGGTGCCGCCCGATTCTCCCAAAACAGCGCCCAAGATCGCACCGGAGCGCTGGCTGATCTGCGTCGCCGTGGGCGAGCCGGGCAAGGCGGACGTCTCGTTCGCGGGCCGCCTCGCCCGCCACCTGCGGGCCGAGGCCACCATCCTGAACGTGCTCCCCGAGGCGACGCGCCTCTCGCAGAGCGCGGCCCAGGCGGAGCGTTTCCTCGCCGGCTGCGCGCGCACGCTGGACCGCGCGGGAGTGCCAGTGAAGACCGTCGTCCGCTACGGCGGAGCGCGGGAGGAGATCCTCGCCCAGCTCCGCGACGGCGGCCACGACCTGCTGGTGGTGGGCTCGCCGCTGCCCGGCAAGGACGGCGAGATCGAGCTCAAGGGCGTCGTCAGTCGGCTGCTGCCGGAGGTTGGCAACGTGCCCATCCTCATCGTCCGCTCGCCGGAGGCGTCGTCATGAATCCGCACTCCCGCCCCGGTCTCAAGGGGAGCGAGGAGCTCCGCCGCATCGAAGAGGAGCTGCGCCACGCGCTCTCCGAGATCCGCTACGGCTCGATCGAGATCGTCATCCAGGACTCGCGGGTGGTGCAGATCGAGCGCCGCGAGAAAGTCCGTTTCGACCGGGAGGGGAGGGAGGGGCGGTGAGCGTGCCCCTCCCGGTCGAAGTCTTACCTCGCCAGGGCCGACCGGACGTCCGGAGGCCCGAGGCAGGCAGTCCTCCCTATTCCTTTCATTTCATGCCTTCGCTGGCTGACCGGATCGCCGGAGGCTCGGGCTTTCGGAGACCGCGATGAGGTACCTGACGTTATCGCTGGGCCTCGCTTGGCTGCTGGCCTTCCTGCCGGCAGCGGCGCCAGCCCAGGAACCACCGGCGCAGCAGACGCAGGACCCGCAGGCGCAGGGACAGCCGGGAGATCCCCAGACGCCGCAAACCACCGATCAGAAAATCGAGGAGCTCGATCAGAAGATCCGCGTCCTCGACCGCAAGATCGAGCTCGACAAGGAAGCCGCCGCCGAAAAGGCCAAGGCCACCGGCGGCGTGACGGCCGACAAGAACGGTTTTTCCATCAAGTCGGCCGACGGCGCCTACCGGCTCCGCGTGGGCGGCTACGTCCAGTTCGACAGCCGCTTCTTCCTCGACGACAAGCAGAAGCCGAACATCGACACCTTCACCCTCCGCCGCGTGCGCCCCATCCTCGAAGGGACGGTGGCGAAGATCTTCGACTTCCGTATCATGACCGATTTCGGCGGCGGCCAGACCGTGCTCCAGGATGCCTATCTGGAGGGACGGTTCAACCCTGCCTTCCGCGTCCGCGCCGGCAAGTTCAAGCCGCCGGTGGGGCTGGAAAGGCTGCAGTCGGGCGCCGACCTGCTGTTCGTCGAGCGCTCGCTCCCCACCAACCTGGTGCCGAACCGCGACCTGGGCGTCCAGATCGCGGGCGATCTCGCGGGCGGCATCGCGAGCTATCAGCTCGGTGTCTTCAACGGCGTGGTGGATGGCGGCATCGCCGATGCCGACACCAACAGCGAGAAGGACGTGGCGGCCCGCCTCTTCTTCCAACCCTTCATCCAGGCCGGCGGTCCGCTCAAGAGCTTAGGATTCGGCATCGCCGGCACCTCCGGCGATCAATCGGGAACGGCCGCGGCTCCGGGCCTCCCTTCTTATAAGTCTCCGGGGCAGGTGACGGTGTTCTCCTACCGTTCGGACGGCACGGCGGCCAACACCACGATCGCCAGCGGCAGCCACGTGCGCATCGTGCCGCAGGCCTATCTCTACTCCGGTCCGTTCGGCCTGCTGGCCGAATATGCCTCATCCCGCCAGGACGTGACGCGGGGCACGGTGAGCCGCGAGCTCGATCATCGCTCGTGGCAGGCGGCGGCTTCGTGGGTGATCACGGGCGGCGTGCCCACCTATCGCGCCGTCGATCCCAAAGTCGTGTTCGACCCGGCGGCCCACACCTGGGGCGCGTGGGAGATCAAGGTGCGCTACAGCAAGCTCGACATCGACCCCGCCACCTTCCCGGTGTTCGCCAATCCGGCGAGCGCCATCCGCTCGGAGTCGGCGCTGGCGGCGGGTCTCAACTGGTACCTGAACCGCAACGTGCGGCTGCTTTTCGATTACGAACGGACGAAGTTCGACGGCGGCTTCACCACCGGCGACCGCGAGGACGAAAAGATTTTCTTCAGCCGCTTCCAGATCCAGTTCTAAAGGATCTGAAGAAAGGAATCCATGAGAAAGCTCTTCCAACTTCCGCTGCTCCTGCTGGCGCTGGCCTGCGGGCTGTCGCCGGCTCCGGCGGCGGCGCAGGTCAAGCTGCTCAACGTCTCCTACGATCCCACCCGCGAGCTGTACCAGGACTGCAACGGCGCCTTCGCCAAGTACTGGAAAGCGAAGGCGGGGCAGGACGTCTCCGTCCAGCAGTCGCACGGCGGCTCCGGCAAACAGGCGCGGTCGGTGATCGACGGCCTGGAGGCCGACGTCGTCACCCTGGCCCTGGCCTACGACGTCGATGCCGTCGCCAATTCGGGCCTGATCGCGAAAAACTGGCAGACGCGGCTGCCCAACAACAGCGCCCCCTACACCTCGACCATCGTCTTCCTGGTGCGCAAGGGGAACCCGAAGCAGATCAAGGATTGGGACGACCTCGTGCGCCCCGGGATCGCGGTGATCTCGCCCAATCCCAAGACCTCCGGCGGCGCGCGCTGGAACTATCTCGCGGCCTGGGGATGGGCGCAGAAGAAGTACGGCACGGAGGCCAAAGCCAAGGACTTCGTCAGCCGGCTTTATAAAAACGTGCCGATCCTGGACACCGGCGCCCGCGGCTCGACCGTGACCTTCGTCCAGCGGGGGATCGGCGACGTGCTCATCGCCTGGGAGAACGAAGCCCTGCTGGCGGTGCGCGAGCTGGGTGAAAAGGGCGCTTTCCAGGTGGTGGCGCCGTCGTCGAGCATCCTCGCCGAGCCCCCCGTGGCGGTAGTGGACAAGGTGGCCAACAAGCACAAGACGGCGGCGGTGGCCAAGGCCTACCTCGAATACCTCTACACGCCCGAGGGGCAGGAGATCGCCGCGAAACATTTCTACCGGCCGCGGCTGGCGGCGGTGGCGCAGAAATACGCCCAGCAGTTCCCCCAGATCACGCTCTTCACCATCGACGTCTTCGGCGGCTGGACCAAGGCGCAGAAGACCCACTTCGACGACGGCGGCGTGTTCGACCAGATCTACGGAGCCGGCAAGTAGGTGAGCACGGCCGAGGTGGTGGACGCGGCGGGGAGCCCGCTGCCGCTTGCGCGGCGGCGGAGCCGGCACCTCAAGGGGGGGAGCCCGCTGCCAGGCTTCGGCCTGGCGCTGGGCTTCACGCTGCTCTACCTCGGCCTGATGGTGATGATCCCGCTCTCGACCGTCTTCCTCAAGACGGCGACGATGACCTGGAGCCAGTTCTGGGCCACGGTCAGCGGTCCCCGGGCTCTCGCCGCCTATCGGCTGAGCCTGGGGGCCTCGTTCCTCGCGGCGGTGATCAACGTCTTCTTCGGCCTGCTGGTGGCCTGGGTGCTGGAGCGCTACAGCTTCCCTGGCCGGCGGCTGATCGACGCGTTCGTGGATTTGCCGTTTGCCCTCCCCACCGCCGTGGCCGGTATCGCGCTCGCCACGGTCTACGCCAAGAACGGCTGGCTGGGGCGCTGGCTGGAGCCGCTGGGAATCCACGTGGCCTACACGCCGCTCGGGGTGGTGGTGGCGCTCACCTTCATCGGCCTCCCCTTCGTGGTGCGGACGGTGCAGCCGGTGCTCTCCGATCTCGATCCACAGGTGGAGGAGGCCGCCGCCAGCCTGGGAGCGGGGCGCTGGCAGACGTTCCGGCGGGTGATCCTCCCCGAGCTGGTGCCTGCCGCGACCACCGGTTTCGTCCTTGCCTTCGCCCGCGCTCTGGGCGAGTACGGCTCGGTGATCTTCATCGCCGGCAACATGCCGATGCGCTCGGAGATCACGCCGCTCCTGATCATGATCAAGCTGGAGCAGTTCGACTACGCGGGCGCGACGGCGGTCGCCATGGTGTTCTTGATCGCCGCTTTCTCTTTGCTGTTCCTGATCAATTTCCTTTCCTGGCGGCGCAACCGCCGGCTGCGGTCGCTGGAGGCGTCATGAGACCACCTTTAACCGGCCGGCCAGGCGCCTTGAACGAGCCGCGGTGGGTGCGCGGGCTGCTCATCGGGGCGGCGTTGGCGTTCCTCGGCTTCTTCCTCTTCGTGCCTCTCGTCCTGGTGTTCTACGAGGCCTTCAAGAGCGGCATCGCCACTTATTTCGCCGCCATCCGGGAGCCGGTGGCACTGGCGGCGGTGCGGCTGACGCTGCTGGTGGCGTTCATCGCCGTGCCGGTCAATTTCCTTTTCGGCCTGGCGGCGGCGTGGGCGATCGCCAAGTTCCGCTTCCGCGGCAAGAACGTGCTGATCACCCTGATCGACCTGCCGTTCTCCGTCTCGCCAGTGATCTCGGGCATGATGTTCGTGCTCCTCTTCGGCGCCCGCGGCTTTTTCGGGCCGTGGCTGCAGGATCATGATCTGAAAATCATCTTCGCAGTGCCGGGCATCGTGTTGGCGACGATGTTCGTGACCTCGCCGATGGTGGCCCGCGAGCTGATCCCCTTGATGCAGGCGCAGGGGAGCGACGAGGAGGAGGCGGCGCTGACGCTGGGCGCTTCCGGCTGGCAGACCTTCTTCCGGGTGAGCCTGCCGAAGATCCGCTGGGGGTTGCTCTACGGCGTGGTGCTCTGCAATGCCCGGGCGATGGGCGAGTTCGGCGCCGTTTCCGTGGTCTCCGGCCACGTGCGGGGGCTCACCAACACCATGCCCCTCCACGTCGAGATCCTCTACAACGAGTACCAGTTCTCCGCCGCCTTCGCCGTGGCCTCGCTGCTCGCCCTGCTGGCGCTGGTGACGCTGGCAATCAAGAGCACGATCGAGTGGCGGACGAGCGGGAGGAGGCAATAGGGGCGATGTTAAGCTGATCCCGCCATGCGCCGCCTCTCCTTGAGCACCCTGCTGATCGGCCTCAACGCCGGCCTCGTCCTGCTCGCCGTGGTGGCCGTGGCCACGGTGGCGGTGGGGCTGATCGGGCGGTTCGCGGACGAGCAGGCCCTGGCACGAGTGAATCTCGCGGGGGCGAGCGCGCAGGAAGCCGTGGAGCGCTCAGCGCGCGACGTTGCCACCTCCGCCCATCTGCTGGCGGAACGGCCGACGGTGAAGCGCCTCCTGGATGCGGGAGACGCCCCGGGGCTCGCGGCCTTCCTCGACCGGTTCCGCGGCACCAGCCACCTTTCGGGCGTCGTGATCTTCGCCGCCGGCCACATCGTCGCGAGCGGCGGCGTGCCCCTTCCCTGGGAGGAGATCGCCCTCCGCGCCGGCTCCGAGGGGATCACCACGCTCATGCGGCTGCCGGACGGCAGGTTGCTGCTCGCCGCGGCCTTGCCGCTTGCCTCTTCCTCAGATTCGTCCGCCGCGGCGGCTCTCGTGCTCGATGCGTCTCAGATCGAGGCGCAGGTGAGGCTGCCGGTGACGATCCTCGATTCGGAGCGGGCCCTGGCGGACCCGGACGATCCCCGCATGCCCCTGCGCGCCGAGGTGCTGGCCAGTGGCGAGCCGGGGTCGCAGCGGCTGAAGAAGGGGGATCGCTACCTCTCCGTCCGCCCTCTGCGCACACCCTCGGGGGCCGTGGTGGCGCTGGTCGAAACCGCGCTGCCGGGGGAGGCCGTCTCCGGCTCGCTCGCCCGCCTGGTGCGGAATCTCTTTCTATTGACCTTGCTGGTGGCGGCTTTGGCAACCTTTTCCGGATGGGCGGTGAGCCGGCGCCTCACCCGCCCCGTCGAAGCCTTGACCGCCGCCGCCGCCCGCATCGGCCGGGGGGACCTCTCGACGCCCGCGCCCCGCGCCCCCGGGGCCGAGCTCGGGACGCTCGCCGCCACCATGGAGGAAATGCGCCGCAGGTTGCTCCAGCTCACCTCCGAGCTGCGCCGCCGCCAGGCCGAGGGCGAGGCCATCCTCACCGGCATCACCGAAGGAGTTTTCAGCGTCGACCGCGACCGCCGTATCACCTATCTCAATCCCCAGGCGGCGGCGCTTCTGGGCATCCGCCGGGAGGAAGCGCTGGGCCGCTTCTGCGGCGACGTGCTGAACCCTCAGGGGGCGGACGGTCAGCGCCCCTGCGAGGAGAGCTGCCCCATCGTGCACGCCCGCTTTCGCGGCGGCGCCAGCGCCACCGAGCACTTGTGGCTTCGCGGCGGCGGCAAGCGGGCCGTGGTCATCGCCAGCGCCCCCCCGGCCGAAGAGCAGCAGTTCCAGGTGCTGCGCGACGAAACCGACGTCGAAGCCGCCCGCCGCCAGCGCGACGCCGTGCTGGCCAACATCTCGCACGAGTTCCGCACGCCGCTTTCGGCCCAACTCGCCTCGATCGAGCTGCTGCGCGACCGGCTCCTCCAATCTCCCGGCGGACTGGAAGGGGAGACACGGGATCTCGTCCTCTCGCTCGAACGGGGGAGCCTGCGCTTGACCCAGCTCATCGACAACCTCTTGGAGAGCGTGCGCATCGAGTCCGGCCAAAGCTCGATCCGCAGCCGTCCGGTACCGTTGGACGAGGTGATCGAGGAGGCCGTCGAGATGACGGCGCCTCTCCTTGCCCAGCGTGGCCAGTCGATCGAGGTCGATCTCCCTTATCCTCTGCCCGCGGTCTGGGGGGACGCGCCGCGCCTGACCCAGGTGTTCGTGAACCTCCTCGCCAACGCCCAGAAGTTCGCCCCCACGGGCTCCACGGTCCACGTGGGCGGCGCGGTGGAGGAGGGCGCGGTCTGCCTGTGGGTGGAGGACGAAGGGCCGGGCTTTCCCGGCGAGTCCGGAGCCGCCTTGTTCGACCGCTTCGTGCGCAAGGTGGGCGTGGGGGAGGAGCCGGAGACGGGCGGCATGGGCCTGGGACTGTGGATCGTGCGCTCCATCGTGGAGCGGCATGGCGGCGCGGTGACGGCCAGCCCGGGAGCGGGGGGACGGGGGACGCGGATGAAGGTGATGCTTCCCGTGAAGCGGGCCTTGGAGGGAACGGCAGCGTGAAGATCCTGGTGGTGGACGACGACCTGGAGCTGGCCGGCCTGATCGGCTACGCCCTGCGCCAGGCGGGTTATCTGGTGGTGGACGCGGCGGACGGCCTTGCCGCGCTGCTTGCCTTCGAAAGGGAGTCGCCGTCTCTGATGATCCTGGACGTCAACCTGCCACGCCTCTCCGGCCTCGAGGTTTGCCGGAAGATTCGCGCCGGAGGCTCGTCCGTCCCCATCATGATGTTGACGGTGCGCAACGCCGAGGAGGACCAGGTCCAAGCGCTGGACCTGGGAGCGGACGACTACCTGACGAAGCCGTTCAGCCCGCGCACCCTGCTGGCGCGGGTGCGCGCCCTGTTGCGGCGGGGGGGAGTGGAGAAGCCCGCGCCGCTGGCGGCCGGGGATTTGTCGCTCGACCTCGAATTGGCGGCCGTCTCCGTCGCCGGGGGCGAGCCTGTCCGCCTGACGCGGCTGGAGCTGCGGCTCCTTCAGCTCCTCCTCGCCAACGCCGGCCACACCCTGCCCGCCGAGCGCCTCCTCGCCCACGTCTGGGGCTCCCGCGGCGCGGGCGACCGCCAGCTCTTGAAACAGCTCGTCCACCGCCTGCGCCAGAAGATCGAGGCCGACGCCGCCCAGCCTCGCTACCTGGTGACGGTGAGCGGCGTCGGCTATGCCCTGCGGCCGGAGGGGATCTCGGAAGCTCACGAGATCTCGTGAGGCTCCGGAGGCGTTGCCATATATGTCCTCGTCCCCAGAGTATATGTGCTGAGTGCGCAGAAGGCATCCAGAGAGTTCTGATATATGGGTACGGTACCGTACCTATATGAAGTAGCTCCTGAGAAGGCTAGGAGGCCCGCCCTCCCACTCTGTTTCGGAAGGTTCCTCAATTCTGGGGCCCTCTTTTATATAGAAGCCATCATGGTCTTATATGCCATGGGGATTCATTCATATGGAATTTTAACAGTCCTATATGGATATACTGCCGTACCCGCCCGGGGGAGGACCGTACCCGATAGAGGAAAGGTTGGGATATATAGTTTGGAAGAGGAAATGGAGATCCGGGGCTTCCGGACGGTGAGGGAAACGTCTCGGCCGGGGATCCTGGAGGACTGGGCATATGGAATAGCATGAGGGATATATGGCGGAGAGCTGCGACCCCTCCCCACGGCGACCTTGAGCCGGACCCCGGAGCGGCAACCGCCGGGGCCCTCATCAGCGTGAGCGGCTTCGGTTACGCCCTGCGGCCCGAGGGCTCGGACGTGGAGTAGCCGGCGGCGACGACCGGCGCCAGGGCCTCGAATACGTCGTCGGGAGCTTCGCCACCGAGCCGTGCGTGAAGCCGGCAAGCCCTCTCGAAAGCCCGCTTCAGCGGCAGGTCGTAGCTGGCTTCCGCGACCGGTGGGTAGGGATCGACCACGGTCCCTTGGTTCCGTGCGGCCTGGGCTACGAGGCACCGGACGGTCTGCCGGCGCTCGGCGGCTCCAAGGCGCCCTTCGGCGAGCTTCACAATCTGGTCCCGGGAGACGGGCTGTAAGATCGGGTCCAACATTTCATTCCCTCCCGCACCTGGGCCGGCACGGTGTCGTGCCGGCGTGCGCAGCTTTCCTAAGCAGGAACCATGCCGGGCGGTGTAGGAGCAGGTCAATAGGGTCCTGCCTGTGGGAAGTCCGGGGTTGCGAATCGTGAGAACTATGCTGGCTGTCCGTCGGAGTGGACATGCAGCCTAGTGGCGGTGAGCGGCGTCGGCTATTCGCTGCGGCCCGAGGGGATCTCGGAAGGTCACGGCACCCCACCCTTTCTCTGATGCGACGGCCCCCCGCCCGGGCATAAATGCTGAAGTCTTCCCCCGTGTTGCGGAGGTGCTCCGTCTGGTCAAGGCCTGGCAGGGGGAAGGGGGATATCCTCGACCCAGAGCAGTTGAGAGGCGTAGGGGCCGGTTTGGATCGCGTCGAAGAATCGCCGGTCGGCAGTTACGGTGAGTTGCTGGAGCCGGATCGAGAGGGCAAGATAGGAGCAGTCATAGACGGACCGGCTGGTTTCGCTCGCGATACGGAACGCGTCAGCGAACAAGGATGGTAGCCCATGCCAGCGGATCGGAGCGACTGCGAGCGCTTCGACGGCCTCTTGGGCAACGGCTGGATCCAACGCTCCGCGGCGACTGTGCTTCCAGAGGGCATTCGACACTTCGAGAACGAGCAACTCGGGAGCGTGAAGATCGAGGTCCGGTCTCTTCAGCCGTGCGGCGGCCTCGGCATAAGGCTCAGGCAGGAACCACTTGACGACGACGCTGGCGTCCACGACATAGGAGTTCAACGATCACGATCCTCGCGGATCAGATCTGCGCTGTCGGGGAAGGAACGCCCGGAAAGCTTCTGGCGGATGCGGTCGACAGTGGTCCAGAAGGCTTCTCGTTCGGATCGCAGGGCAAAGCGGAGGAGCTTGCCGGCCTCTTCTTCGAGGGAAACTCCCTCCTGCTTGGCCCGCTCGCGAAGGAGGCGTTCCGTTTGATCGTCGATCTGCAGCATCAGCCCATGGCCCATAGGAATCTCCTGGACCGGATCTTACCCCATCCGCCCTATAATCCGCCCCTCTTGAAAGGAGAGTGCGCGTGAAAAAACTCGTCCGGCTTCTCTGGTTGGCTCCGATTCTGGCTGGCGCCTTCACCGGGTTGGGGTCACCGGCCCACGGTGTCACGCTTTGTCCGCCGGTCTACTATGAATGCTATTGCGACGGCGAGTTCAGGGGCTGCACGAGGACGGAGGCCGCTTGCCTGAAGATCTGCTCGCTCTGACGGGCTTCGGCGGCCGGGTCAGGAATCGCCAGCTCCCATGCCATAATCCGCCGTCCTCAGGAACGGCTCCATGGCTTTGCGCGAACCCCAGTCCCCTGAAACGGCCGCCCCCAACCGCTTCCTCGTCTACGCCACCGGCGCCGGGCTGTTCCTCTTCATCCCGCTGGTGCTCTTCCTCTTCGTCCGCCATCCGGCGCCGGTGGGGGTGAGCCTGGGAGCGGGGATCCTCCTCATGGTGGGGCACCGGTTCCTCGCCCGTCCCTACATGAGCCGGGTGGCGCCGGTGAAGTGCGTGTGGTGCAACCGCGTCCTTCCCGCGGCTCCGGAGGGGAAGCGGGCGGGGGAGATCTCCACCCTCGACCTGCGCTCCCGCGGTAACGCCATCCCGGCCCGGTGCTGCGCCGTCCACCGCCGGCCGGCGACGCAATTTTTCAACTTCCTCCACGCCTGGCGCTGGCCGCTGCGGTTGGGGATCTTCGTCCCCCTCCTCTTCCTGCTGATTGCCCTCGCCGCCTCCGCCGCCGGACAGCCGGCACCCGTGGACCTCGCCACCGCCTGGTTCAAGCTGGTGGTGGGCCTCATCGTCAACCTCGCGGCTCTCGGCTACTTCTTCGTCTCCGGCGAGGAGCAGCGCCTCGACGTTCCCTTCCCGGCCCACAACTTCTTCTTGCTGGGCGTGCGCATCCTCCTCTGGATCTTCCGCCTCGTGGGGCTGTGGTGGATCTGGCAGGGCCTCGCCTTCGTGCTCCGGCAGTAGTGGCGCGAAGTTTGCTTCTGAGCCATGCCATTAACCTGCCGCGCTCTGTACGTGTTGGGGGCCGCGCGGCCCAGACCCAAAAGGAGTTGAACCCATGCGTAGGACGTTCCTTGGCGTGTGTACGTGCTTCGCTCTGCTTCTGCTCGTCGCGGGAGTGGGGCACGCTCAGACCACTTCGACCACCACCGAGACCAAGAAGACGACCACCACCACCGTGAAACCGGCCGGCCAGATGTGCGGCGGCATCGCGGGAATCAAGTGCCCCGACGGCGAGGCCTGCAAGTTCCCCACCGGCAAGTGCAACGTCGCCGACCTTTCGGGCACCTGCGTCAAGGTTCCGGCGGAATGCCCCAAGGGCGGCCGCCCGGTCTGCGGCTGCGACGGCAAGACCTACGACAACCAGTGCGAGCTGCTGAAGGCCGGCGCCCACGAGGACCATGCGGGCGCCTGCCGCCCTGCGACCGGTAGCTACGGCGGCACCTGCAAGACGGACGCGGACTGCAAGGCCAACCAGTTCTGTCAGGACAAGGCCGGCGCCTGCAAGCCCCCCGGCAAGTGCACGGCCAAGCCGGAGGTCTGCCCCCAGATCTTCAAGCCCGTCTGCGGCTGCGACGGCAAGACCTATCCCAACGACTGCCAGCGCCAGTCGGCGGGCGTCTCCCTGAAGGCGCAGGGCGAGTGCCCCAAGCCGGCGGGCCAGTAGATCCTGGAAAGTTTTCCCCTCAGGCCGGCCCGGCCGGGCCGGCCTCTCCCGTTCTCCGGCAGTAACGGCACGGTTATTTCTGCTAAACTAAGGCATTGAACCTGCCGCGCTGCAAGTTTGCTTGGGTTTGCGCGGCCCAAACACAAAGGAGTTGAACCATGCGTAGGGCGCTTCTAGGCGTATGTACGTGCTTCGCTCTGCTCCTGCTCGTTGCCGGGGTGGGGCACACCCAGAACACCACCCCAGCGAAACCGGCCGCCCAGATGTGCGGCGGCATCGCGGGGCTCAAGTGCCCCTCGGGGGAGGCCTGCAAGTACCCGATCGGCAAGTGCAACGTTGCCGACCTTTCGGGCACCTGCGTGAAGGTGCCGGCCACGTGCCCCACGACGAACCGCCCGGTCTGCGGTTGCGATGGCAAGACCTACACGAACCAGTGCGAGCTGCTCAAGGCTGGCGCACGGGAAGACCATGCAGGCGCCTGCACCCCCAGCAAAGGCAGCTCCTAGGGCGCCGAGTCCGCGGGCGCTTCCCTGAAGTTGAGGGCGAGTGCCCAAGGCGGGGGAAAGTAGACCTCACTCCGGCCCCTCTCCCTGGGGAGAGGGGCCGCCAGCAAATCCCAGATCCTCGTAGACCGCGTCCAGCACCGAGCGGACCCGCTGCTCGTGGGCCTCGTTGCCGGGAGTGCCGTTGAAGGCCAGGGCCACGGCGAGCCCTCGCTCCGGATCGGCGAAGCCGGTCGAGGAGCGGTAGCCGCTGTGGCCGAAGGTGCGGGGAGAGGCGTGATGGCCGTAGCCGTAGGGGACGGTCTCCGTCCCGTACTGGGCGGAGCTGACGATGAACCCCAGCCCCCAGTCCAGGACGTGCTTGAAGGTGGCGTCCATCATCCCCACCCGGTGGCGCGCCGTCAGCGCCTCGACGGCCTGCGGCGAGAGGATGCGGCGCCCCTCACGCATCCCTCGGGCCAGCAGCGTCTCGTAAAAACGGCCCAGCTCGCGCACCGGGCCGTAGCCGTTGCCGCCGGGATTGGGGCGCACACAACGCTCCTCCGTGTCCCACCCATGCTCTTTGGGCTCGGGGCCCTCGGTATTCCAGAGCGCGCCGAGCCGGCCGGCGCCTTTGTAGAAAAGATAGCGCTCCGCGGGCATCCCCACCCAGGAATCGTGCATTCCCAGCGGAACGAAGACCTCCTCCCGTACGTAGCGGTCGAAAGGGCGGCCGTCCACCCTGCGGATCACCTCGCCCAGCACAAACCAGCTCGAAGCGGTGTGGTAGCCCGCTTTTTCGCCTGGCACCCAACGCGGCTCGGGGCGCATGGCGCAGATCTTCGCCACGATCTCCTCCCAGGAGCGCTCGGGCCAGCCCACGTCCAGCATGCGGATACCGGCCGTGTGGGTCAGGAGATGACGCAGGGTGATCCTCTCCTTACCATGAGCTCCAAACTCGGGGATATGGCGCGCCACGGGATCGTCGAGCTCGAGGAGCCCTCTCTCCCAGAGCTGGGCGAGGGCGACGGCTCCCGCGGGCTTGGTGGAGGAGAGCCAGAGCATCAGGTGATCGCCGGTCAGCGGCTCGCCGGGGCGGTTCTCGCCCAAGGCGCCGTCGGCCACGGCCTCGCCGCGCAGAGAGACGTAGACCTGCGCGCCGAGGTGAAGCCGCCAGCGGATTCCCTCCTCGATTGCCTGCCGGGTACGCGGGAGCCTCTCCACAGTGCCGGTCATGGCGGGGGATTGTAAGAGGAATCCAAGAGGGATTCCGCTTCTCTTCTACTTTCCGCCCTTCTTGCTGCCCAGCTTGGAGGAGGTCTCCTGCGCCATCTTGAGGTGGTCCTGGAGGGTGGGCAGGGTCGTCTGGGCCCAGGACTTGACGTCCGAGTCCTTGCCGTTTTTCGCTTCCTTCTGGAACTCGGCCACGTCCTCCTTGTGGTCCGTGACCATGTGGCTCATGTACGAGCGGTCGAAAGCGGCGCCGGAAAGCTTGTTGTACTTGTCCACTTCCTTCTGCTTCGCGGGCGAGAGCTTGTCGGAAAGGTTTACACCCTTCTGCGTCGCAAGCTGCTTGAGCTGGTCGTTGGCTTTCGAGTGATCGTCCACCATGCGCTGGCCGAAGGTTTTGACGTCCGGATTGGACCCCTTCTGTGCCGCGATCTTGCCGAGCTCGACCTCCACCATCCCGCCCTGCGAAGCGGCGGTGAAGAACTTGCGGTCGGAGGAGCTGAGGCCGCTCTTGGTGGTGGTCGTCTTGGTGGTCTTGCTGCTGGTGCTGGTCGAGGATGTCTGGGCGAAGGCCGGAGCGAGGGCCAGAAGCCCGGTGAGAGCTGTGGTGGCGATCAGTGACCGTTTCAGGGTGTTCATAGACGTATCTCCTTTTACCGTGGTGAATTCTCGTACCAACAGGAAACAGCAAAAGGAATGCCACTCCCGTCAGCAGCCTCTCCCACCCCCTGAGGTGGCAGGCATCTCCGGCCCCGAGGGCTGGCACGCGCCTTGCTTCGTCCCTAAGCCGTCCGGGTGGCAACCTCGGGCAGGACCCGACGGAAGCTTTTGAACTGAAACGAGTTACTGATTAACAAGGCTCGTGCCGTCAAGGAGTGAGCATCATGAAAATCCGAGTCTTCTTCCTCGCGCTGCCGATTGCCGGCGTCCTCGCCCTGAGCCCTGTGAACGCCGCCGTCCAGGGAGATGCCGGACCTTCTTTGCAGAAAGCCGATGAGCTGATCGCGGCCGGCAAGTACAAAGAGGCGGCCTCGCTTTGCGAGCGCGCCAGCAAGCTCGCGAGCGGCCCCTGCCCGGAGTGCCTGCTGGGAGTGGCCCGTGCCTACGCGGGAGCCGGCCAGCTCCCCTCGGCCATCCAGGTGACTCGCATGGCCATCCCTCTCCTGGCCTCCTCGCCTGCGGATCAGGCAAAGGCCTACGTGCAGCTCGGCGCTCTCCTGGTGCAGAGCGGCGCTCGCTCCGAAGAGTCCGACGACGCCTTCCGCCGCGCCGTCGCCCTGGATGGGACGCTGGCCGGCGAAGTCCGTGCACAGCTCGCCGAGGCCCTGCTGCTCCGGGCTCGCCATGAAGCCGCCCGGCAGCAGCCGCCCGTCAACGCCGAAGTGGTCGTTCCCCGCTCGGAGTCCTGAAAGAGCCAACCGCCCAAGACCCTCACCCGGGTCTTGGGTGGTTGACATCCCCGCCCGAAACCCTCACCATCCTGTTCTCAACGAACGACAAGGGCAAAACCGTCGTGAGGCGGTGACGCAAAGCCAACGGGTCTCTCCGGAGACAGCCGGGTTACCGAAACGAGTTGAAGCAAGGTTGTATTGGCTGGAATTCCTCGCGGTACCCCGCAGTTGTCTTAGCTGCTCTGGTAGTTCTGTTGGATCTTCTGATCTGTCAGTTGAGCGTTTGGTTTGAGGTGGGTCGTGTTGCCCAGCCGGCCGGCCTGGGATGCCCGGGTTCGATCGACTTTTGTCCAAGAAGGAGGGATCGATGAGGAAAAGAAGAGAAAGGCGAACCTTGAGCTTTCGCCGAATTGTCGCCCTGGCTCTGGGAGCCTTGGCGGTCCTGACCCTGGCGCCGGCTGGGGCTCGTGCGGTTACCGTCCAGGCGCCGGCAGCGTCTGCGGTGAAGGCGCCTGCCGGTGGCACGCAAGTCGTTGCCGCCCCGCCGGCTGCTGCGTCCCCGGCAGTGGGTGCCCAGACCTCGATCGTTTCGTCGGCGGTCACCGCGGAAAGATTGAAGGTCACCACTTTCGCGGACGGCACTGTGTCCGTCACTCTGACTCCCGCCTACTCCAACGTCTGGATCCTCCGGCTCAACCCGGACGGCTCGCAAAGCCAGTTTTGCGTCGACGGCTCCGACGTCGCGACCGCCCTGGCCGCTCCGCCATCCGCTCCTGCGTCTCACGAGGTGAAGTAGGTCATGAAAATCTCCGGCAAGCTCCTCCCCCTGCTCCTCCCGGCGATCCTTCTGGCCTCCTCCCTCCCCGCCTCGGGCGCGGCCAACATCATCATCGTCAACGTCAACGCTCCTGGCGTGGGTTTCAACGACCCGACTCCCGCAACTCCCGTGGGTGGCAACCCCGGTACCACGGTCGGCCAGCAGCGGCTCAAGGCCTTTCAGTTCGCCGCCAGCCTCTGGGGCTCGATCCTCGACAGCCCGGTGCCGATCTACGTCCAGGCGAGCTTCGTCCCCCAGACCTGCACGTCGACTTTCGCCATGACAGGCGTCGCCCAAGCTCTTCAGGTTTTCTCGGACTTTCCCGGCCACGAGGTCGACCACACCTTCTACCATGTCGCTCTGGCCAACAAGCTCGCCGGCGCCGACCTGGCTCCGGGCCCCAACGGCACCGACGCCGACGACATCTTGGCTACGTTCAATTCCGATTTGGGCACGCCGAACTGCCCGGGAACTGTGGGTTGGTACTACGGGCTGGATGACAATCACGGCAATCGGACCGATCTGGTGACCGTGCTGCTCCATGAGCTCGCTCATGGGTTGGGGTTCCAGAGTTTCGTGAACAAGACCACCGGCGCCAATCTCGCCGGTATGCCGGATATCTTCGACGTCTACACCCTGGACGACCTCACAGGCAAGCACTTTCCACAGATGACCGACGCCGAGCGTGCGGCGGCCATCACCCATACCAACCACCTGGTGTGGGACGGTCTTCACGTTACGCTCACGGCACCGGGCTTTCTCCAGCGAAGCACGACCCCGCTCCTCACCGTCCTCACGCCGTTGAACCTGATCGGGACCTACCGCGTCGGCCCGTCCGACTTCGGCCCTCCCCTCACCTCTCCCGGCAGGATCAGCGCCGTCGTGCGCGCCCTCGATCCGGCGGATACGGCAGGCGCCTCGACTTTCGATGCGTGCTCGCCGCTGACCAATGCCAGCGCCGTCAACGGCAAGATCGCCTTGGTGGACCGCGGTAGCTGCGCCTTTGTGGTCAAAGTGAAGAATGCGCAGAATGCCGGAGCAACCGGCGTTTTGATCGCGGACAACACTGGCGTCAGCCCACCGCTCCGCCCCGGCGGCACCGATCCCACCATCGTCATTCCGTCGGTGCTCATCAGCACCCGGGACGCCAACGACCTCAAGGCGGCGTTGGCCAACAACAGCCCGGTGGTGGTGTCGCTGGGCATCAATCCACTGGTTCGCGATGGTGCCAGCCTTTTCGGACTCATGGAGCTCAACGCTCCAGCGCCGTCCAATTCTCTCGCGTCGTTGTCGCACTGGGACCCGATTGCCGCGCCCAACCTGCTGATGGAGCCGCTCATCAATTCCGATCTCACTCACGACGTCGACCTCACCCGTCAGGTGATGGCCGACATCGGCTGGTTCTCGGACGGCGACGGCGTGCCCGACGGCCGTGATTTCTGCCTCGGCTCGTCGCGCGATGCCACCGTCATCCTCGGCACCTGCAACTCGGGCGTGCCCAATACGACGTTCGCGAGCGGCTGCCGCATCTCCGACGCGGTCAGCGACTGCCAGGCGAGCCCCGGCAACCACGGCAGTTTCAAGGACTGCATCCAGGACCTCACCAAGGACCTCAAGAGCAACGGTGTCATCAGCGGCAAGCAGAAGGACGCGATCGACCGCTGCGCCGGCAGCTACTGACCGGTTTCGATACGCTCCCCGGGCCGGTGTCGCGAGGCGCCGGCCCTTTTCTTCGGTCTTTTTCTTCGCCTCGGCACGCGATAGTCTCCGGCTATGAAATTCGAGACTCGCGTCGTCCATGCGGGCCACGAGGTCGATCCGCATACGGGATCGGTGGCTCCTCCCCTCTACCTTTCCACCACCTTCGCCCGCGATCCCGAAGGGACTCCCCTGGGCGGTCACACCTACATTCGCGAGTCCAACCCCAATCAGGATCAGCTCGAGGCCGCTCTCGCTCCCCTCGAAGGGGGAGAGGCGGCGCTCGTCTTCGCTTCCGGCATGGCCGCGGGAACCGCCCTGCTCCAGACGCTGCCGCCCGGTTCCCACGTGGTCTTTCCCGATGATGCCTACTATGGCTACCGCGCCGCCGCCGGGGAGATCCTTCCCAACTGGGGGATCCACTCCAGCTTCGTGGCCATGGAGGACCTCGCAGCCCTGGCCGCGGCGGTGCGGCCCGAGACTCGCCTCGTGGTGCTGGAGAGCCCCTCGAACCCCCTGCTCAAAGTCGTGGACCTTGCCGCCGCGGCGGAGATCGCCCGCCGGGCGGGTGCCCTCACGATGGTGGACAACACCTTCGCGACTCCGGCGCTGCAAAATCCCCTGGCGCTGGGCGCCGACGTCGTCCTCCACTCGACCACCAAATACCTGGGCGGTCACAGCGACGTGCAGGGCGGGGCCTTGATCTTCGCCCGCCGCGGCGAGCTCTACGAGAAGGTCCATCACCAGCGGCACATCGTGGGCTCCGTGGCCTCGCCCTTCAACTCCTGGCTGGTGCTGCGGGGAATCCGCACCCTGGCCTGCCGGGTGAAGACGCAAAGCGCGACGGCGCTCGCCGTGGCCCAGGCCTTGGAAAAATTGCCGGCCGTCGCCGGCGTCCACTATCCGGGCCTCGCCTCCCATCCTGGCCACGAGATCGCCAGCCGGCAGATGTCAGGCTTCGGCGCCATGCTTTCCATCCGCGCTGCGGGAGGGCGGGAGCCGGCCTTGCGAGCGGTGAGCCGGGTCCGCCTGTTCACCCGCGCCACCTCCCTCGGCGGCATCGAGAGCCTCATCGAGCACCGCGCCACCAGCGAAGGCCCCGGCTCGCGCACGCCCCAGGACCTGCTGCGCATCTCGATCGGCCTGGAGCATGCGGACGATTTGATCGAGGACCTCGAGCAGGCGTTGGGAGGCGGGGATTGACGTCGCTACGCAAAGACGCTCCGCAAGACCCAACCGAGAAGCACGAGCCAGGCTAAGAGCATGACCAAAGGGAGACAGCGCCAGGGCAAGAGGAACGAATGGCTATCTGAGGGACGGGTGGGGCCTGCCAGGCCATAGGGCAATTTGATGCGTTCAACCAGAGCATTGGCCACCGGGACTATGTTTCTCAACATCTGATGGCCCTTCCTCAAGCTCCACCAAACGGAAAAACAGCTTGCCATCCCGACCCCACAGATGACCGAGATGGGCATTCCAAAGGTTTTGACATCCTTGGCGGCGAGTACGCCAAATGCTGTGAAAAGCAGTCCCTGCAACGTCCAGAGCCAACTGAGCCGGTGGTTGATCAGGTCGTTTTCATGCTTCTCTCGGTCCCAAAGATGCTGGAGGTGCTGAAGCTCGGACAAGGATGGATCTGAGGTGGGCGCTTTCATGATGATACGGCTCCTGCTGAATGGTAAGCGTCCAAGACTGCTGAGAGAGTTACGTGTTCATTCCGCGTAGTTACAAGCTTACAGGAGTTGCCGGGATTCGTCAACGACTCCTTTGAACGCAGGCCGGTGTCTGTAGATCCTCCGAGGCCGAAGCCTCAGCCCTGAAAGGGCGACAGCATAAAGCCTGGGGCGTGAGCCCCAGGAAAAGGTTTCCCAATACCCATTGAAAGCCCTGAAAGGGCGACAGCGGCCTTCACGGTCCGGTCTTCTGTCGCCCTTTCAGGGCTTTCGGGATTGGTGGTGGCTCCCTTACCTGGGGCTTACGCCGCCAGGCTTTACGCTGCCGCCCCTACGGGGCTGAGGCCCGGTTGGCCTTACACTACGACCATGACCTGAGCGGCTCTTTTGTTGATAGAAGCTACCAGTTCGCTGGCTTCAGGTCGAAGAGCGGCAAGCGAAGCCGCAGCATCCTTCTTACCTGTTAAGAGGCTCGTTGCCGCCTGTGCTACGCGATCGTCTAAGTCGTATAGTTCGTTGACCATGGGCTCGGTATGCGAAAAGGCGTCCGTGCTCAATGCGGCGAGAACTGCGAGCGAGCCGGTTACCGCAGGGAAAATCTCTTTCATATCCTTGTCGTACTCCTGAGCATCGAATGCGCTAAGCTGCCCTGGCCGGTGCTCCGCCTTCTAAGTGAACCAGGTGATGGTATGGGCAGCTATTCCTAAGCTCCGCGCCAATTCTGCTACCGCAAGCCGAGTTTCTCGCTTGTACTCCGTCTGCACCTGTCGGCGGCCGGCAACGTAGCCCGTGACCAAGGCAGAGGCTATACCTATCAGAGCAACCAGAATGGGAACAATGGTCTCCCACTTCATACCGACCTCCTCGAGAAGATGACGCCTAACATGCCCGCTCAGCAGAATGGCATGGCCATGCCCGGAACGTTCTTGTCGATGAGCCACATCAACCCATCGAGCGCGTAAGACCAAACCGTTCCCAGAGCGACGGCTGCGCACACGAGCTTCGGCCTCTCGCGAAACCCGTAGAAGAATCCAAGCGCAAGGCTCCAGACCAAGAGGCGGACAGGTGCGGCACCAAGAAAGAGCGCAATCTCGGATCTCTCGCGAGGGGCAAGGACGGAGTCGACTATGAAGACGTAGGTGATCCCTCCGATCAGCCCAAGCGCGGTCTTGGCCGTGCCGAAAAGGTAGGGCGGCACGTGCTTGTCGGCGACCTTGTTGAGGCCGCGTGCGAATTCGGCGTAACCCACCACCTTGATGGCTGCGTACGTCAGCGCTGCCAGGGGACTAGGGATCATTGGCACAAGGGCTCTCCTCACAGCACCTTGCGGAAGCAACGCACCACGCCGGCTTCTTCGAAGCCGCAGGCGCGATGCGCGCTGGCACTCATTTCGTTTTCGACCTCGGTGTCGGAGGCGAATTCGGTGCAGCCTTGGCGGCGCGCCCAGTCCCAGGCGGCTTCGACGAGGAGACGGCCGACGCCGCGGCGCCTGGCGTGAGGCTCGACATACCAACCCTCCAGGTAACCCACGCGGTCCGTCGCGCAGCCTTCGGCGTAGGGGCGGATCGAAAGCTCCACGAAGCCGAGGATTCGTTCATCCTCTCCTTCCACGAGCAGGACTTCGTGCAGCTCTGGCAGGTCTCCTGCGAAAAAACGGTCAATTTCTTCAGCGTGGTCCCGCTTGGAGCCGGGCCAGAGGGCGCAGCGCTGGCGGAGCCACTCGTCACGGTCGCGGGTCTCGACGGATCGGACTCTCATGTGCCGCTCAGATATGCCAGAAAGGATCCGTGAGACCGAGACCGTCGAAGATCGCACGGATTTCGGCGCCCATTGGGCGGCGGGCCTCCGGCGTGAGACGGTTGGCGTACCAGGCTTTCGCCAGCTCCCAAAGTTGGTCGAGGCTCACCAGCGGGCGCTTCGGGAGCCCGCGCCGGGCGCACCAGCGATCGACGTGCTCTTCCGACCGGAAGAGGAGCATGGTGCTTCATGTATAGGTTATGTCGTCCCACCAGTGAGCGGCGGGTACTGCGAAGTGTGCGATTCCCGGTGTGGGCTCGGGAGAGCCGCCGCGGACCCGCAGGGTCATCGCCTCGCCGCAGCAAGCGCAGCTCGTTTCGACGTCGGTATCTTGATGGAGCGCAGCGGCGATGCCGAACGAATCCCACACGCAATTGGCGAAGTAGGACTGCCAACCGGCGGTGACCACGAACGGCGTGGGAACGGCGGAGAAGGGAGGAGCCATGACGATCTCCCCACTCTCAGGTGCGAGCGCCAGGAGCCGCCGCGAGTTGAGACGCTTGAATGCGTCGATCGCTGCCGCGGCATCAATGCCGAGCCGAGCGGCCACGTCCGTGGAACGCGGCGGCCGGCCCTGCTCGACGGTGGTGCGATAGATGAGTTGTTGGACGTCAGTGTCGGAAACCAATTGTAGATCCTTTCAAGCTGTGGTCTGCATCAGCCGCTCCCGCACGTGCTCCGCCTCATACGTCGTCACCTCCAGCCGGTGCCCCCAGGGATCGTTGAAGTAGACGGAGAACGCCTTGTGATGATCCCGTGGAGTCAGGGAGCGGATTTCATCGCCCTCGTCATCGTAGACAGGATGGTCCCGGACGTGCTCCAGGAACTGCAGGAAACCGGCGCCAGTCACCCGGAAGGCCACGAGGTGGAAGCCGGCAGTAGGGCGGTTGCGCCGAGGCTCGCCGGTGAAGAGGGCGAGCTTGGTCGCGCCGCCGTCACTGGAGATCATCAGCGGCCCGCCGGGATCCGCAGCCCAGTCCGCGTGCTCGGGGAGGGCGGCGATCCCCAGGGTGCGCTCATACCAGCGGGCGGCCTCCTGGCGATCGGGTACGAAGAGCTCGACGTGATCGATCTGATCCACTTTGAAGGCGGGGCGCTGTTCGTTCATGGCATTTTTCTACGGGCACGCTCCCAACCGGCGCGCCTTGACGGTGGTGGTGGCCACTTTTCCGTCGGCCGTGGTGGTTTTCAGGACGCTGTCGGAGGAGTCGCCGTGGAAAGTGATCGTGCTGTCGATGGTCCTGTCGTCGCAGATCAAGGTTGACGTCACGGTGTTGCCCTGGATGTCGTACGACTTGATCGTGCAGCGCCCCTTGGCTTTCTTCTCGGCATAGTCCCGGGCCGTCTTAGCATCGCCGTTCACTTCATTGGCCTCGGCGGGGGTTACGCAATGGTTGTTGGTGTGGGAGACGCCATCGGTCGTTATCGTGAATTCCCACTTTCCGGCGGCCAACCGATCCGCGGCTCGGAGGGAGGGCGTGGCGGCAGCGATCAGGCCGCAGAGTGAGGTGAGGAAGAGGGCCTGCTTGAGGATTGTCGTAGATTTCATACCGGGAGCATACACCGAAATCGGGTTTGGGCTCTGTAACTTCCTCCCACCTTACACGTACAGGGTGGCAAGGAGATTACGCCATGAGGCTGACCATAGAGGGAGTGGGGAAGCGGTACAAGGGAAACTTCTGGGGGCTCAAGGACTTTACGCTGGACCTCGGCCCCGGGGTGCTCGGCCTGCTGGGGCCGAACGGGGCGGGGAAGTCGACGCTCATGCGCATCCTCGCCACCATCACCAAGCCCACGCAGGGGCGGGCGCTGTGGAACGGAGTGGACGTCGCCCGCTCGCCGGACGAGCTGCGCAGCGGCCTTGGCTATCTGCCGCAGGACTTCGGGGTGTATCCGAACCTCAATGCCGTCGAATTCCTGGAGTACATGGCGGCGGTGAAGGGGCTCGACGGCGGCGCGGCGCGGCGGCGGATCGACGAGCTGCTGGTGCTGGTGAACCTCACCGAGGCCAGGAAACGCCCGCTGGGCGGCTACTCCGGAGGGATGAAGCAACGGATCGGCATCGCCCAGGCGTTGCTCAACGATCCGCAGCTCCTCATCGTGGACGAGCCCACGGTGGGGCTCGATCCGGAGGAGCGGGTGCGCTTCCGCAACCTCCTTTCGGATCTCGGCGGCGAGCGTATCGTGATCCTTTCCACCCACATCGTTTCGGACGTGGAAGCCACGGCCACCGGCATCGCCTTGATCGATCAGGGGCGGCTTCTCACCCACGCCGCGCCCGAGGAGCTGCTGCGCCGCGTCGAGGGGAAGGTGTGGGAGTGGGTGATCCCCAGCGCCGAGCTGCCGGCGGCGCGGGAAAAGTGGAAGATCAGCAATGCCATCCGGCGCGGCGACGGCGTCCACGCGCGGGTGGTCTCGGCACAGCCGCCGGTGGCGGACGCCACTCCCGTGCCCCCCAGCCTCGAAGACGCCTACCTGGCCGTGCTGGAAGGGAGCCGGGCGAGGGAGGCCGCATGAGACAGGCCCGCGTCCTCTATCACCTGATGCGCGCTGATTTCCTGGAGCGGGTGCGGCGCTACAGCTTCCTCGTGACCCTCGCCCTCGCCACCTGGCTCGGCTGGGCCGTGAGCACCGGGAAAATCAAGCTCTGGATCTCCGACATCCGCGGCATCTACAACTCGGCCTGGGTGGGCGTGCTGATGGCGATGGTGGTGAATTTCTTCATCGCCCTGGCCGGTTTCTACGTAGTGAAAAATTCGATCGAACGCGACCGGCGGACGGGCGTGGGGCAGATCCTCGCCACCACGCCGCTTTCCAAGCCGCTGTACACGCTGGGCAAGGCATTGTCCAACCTGGCGGTGCTGCTGGCCATGGTGGCCGTGCTGGCGGTGATGGCGGTGGTGGCGCAATTCGTGGTCGGGGAGGACACGCACGTCCAGCTCGGCCCGCTGCTCGCGCCCATTCTCGTCTTCTGCGTCCCGGCCATGGCGCTGGTGGCGGCGTTCGCGGTGCTTTTCGAAACCATACCCTTTCTCAAGGGAGGCTTCGGCAACGTCGTCTGGTTCTTCGCCTACGTGAGCGTGATCCCCCTGGCCATCAAGGGGCACCAGGATCCGCTCGGTATGGGGCCGGTGACCAGCAGCTTGTTCGCGGCGGTGAAGCGGGTTTTCGGCATCACCACGACCAGCTTCGTCCTGGGAGGAATCGATCGCGAGGCGAACGCGCGCACCTTCCGCTGGGAGGGAATGGACTGGACGGGGGAAATCCTTCTCGGCCGTCTCGCCTGGCTCGCGCTGGCCGTGGGAGTGACGCTGGTCGCGGCGCTCCTTTTCGATCGTTTCGACACGTCGCGGAGCTGGGCCCCGAGCCGCGGGCGGCAGAAAGCCGGTGGCGCGGACAATGGGCTCGTTCCGGCCCTGGCGGCTGAGGCTGCGCCTATCCCCGTTCATCTTCACCCGCTGCCCGCGGGAAGCCGCCGCTTCCGTTTCTTCGACCTGCTGCGGGCCGAGCTCCGCTTGCTGCTGAAAGGCCAGCGCTGGTGGTGGTACATGGTGGCCGCGGGCCTGATCATCGCGGGCTTCGCCGTGCCGGAGGAGGGACGGAAGATCGTGCTTCCCCTCGCCTGGATGTGGCCCATCCTGCTCTGGTCGCCGATGGGGAATCGCGAAGCCCGCTTCGCCACGGACGGGCTCGTCTTCTCCGCCGCCTGGCCTCTCCAGCGCCAACTCCCCGCGACCTGGCTCGCGGGTGTGCTTCTGGCGCTGGTGACCGGGGGAGGCGTGGGGCTTCGCCTCGCCTTGACGGGGCACTGGGCAGGATTGGGGGCCTGGCTGGTCGGCGCGCTCTTCATCCCCACCTTCGCCCTGGCGCTGGGAGTCTGGAGCGGCAGCGGCAAGCTCTTCGAGGCGGTGTACCTCTTCCTCTGGTACATCGGCCCGCTGAACCAGACGCGGCCGCTCGACTTCATGGGCGTGGTGCCGGCGGCGGTGAAAGCAGGCGTCCCCCTGGCCTGGCTGGCGGCCACGGTCGCCCTGGGCGTGGCGGGGGTGGTGGGGCGGCGGCGGCAGGTGGGGTGAGAGGGCTGTTACAATGCTCTCCCGATGACCAGCCAGCCCATTCCCATCCGGCCTCCCGTGGCGCCCGAGCCCGAGCCGGCGGAGGTCGAGATCTCCGTCATCGTCCCCGTGCGCGACGAGGCGGAGACGGTCGAAGAGCTGGCGAGCCGGGTGGCGGCGGTGCTGGAGGGACTGGGGAAGACGTTCGAGATCCTCTTCGTTGACGACGGCTCGCGCGATGGCACGCCCGAGCGGGTGCGCCGGGTGCGGGAGGAGGACCCGCGGGTCAAGCTGGTGCGGCTGCGGCGGAACTTCGGCAAGGCCGCGGCCCTCTCCGCCGGCTTCGACCATTCCCAGGGGCGGATCATCCTCACCATGGACGGCGACCTGCAGGACGATCCGGACGAGATCCCCCGCTTCCTTTCCACCCTGGAGGAACAGGACCTCGACCTCGTCTCCGGCTGGAAACGGCGGCGGCAGGATCCGGTGAGCAAGACCCTCCCGTCGCGCCTCTTCAACTGGGTCACCCGCCAACTTGCCCAGGTGGACCTCCACGACTTCAACTGCGGCTTCAAGGCCTACCGCCGCGAGGTGTTGGAGGAGATCGCCGTCTACGGCGAGCTCCACCGCTACATCCCGGTGCTCGCCAGCCGGCGCGGCTTCTCGGTGGGGGAGATCCAGGTGGCCCATCACCCGCGCCGCCACGGCGTCAGCAAGTACGGCTGGGACCGGCTCTACAAGGGGCTGCTCGACCTCATCACCGTGCTCTTCATCACCCGCTACACCCGCCGGCCGCTCCACCTCTTCGGCTCCTTCGGCCTCCTCTTCCTGGCCGCCGGCTTCGGCATCGACGCCTACCTGGCCCTCCAGTGGTTCGGCGGCGCCAAGCTCTCGAACCGCCCGCTCCTCCAACTGGGCGTCCTCCTGATGCTGCTCGGCATCCAGGTGCTGACCACGGGCCTCATCGGCGAGATGATCACCTTCAAGAACTTCCGCCGCCGCGACAGCTATTCGATCAAGGAATGGCTGGAGTGAGCCGGCAGACCCCCCTCCGTCTTCTCTTCCTGACCCAGACCTATCCCCGCTTCCCGGGGGATACCTCGGGCCCCTTCATCCGCGACTTGGCTCTGGGGCTGGTGCGGCGGGGCGACCAGGTGACCGTGCTCACCCCGCACGCCGAAGGGCTGCCGCCGGCCTGGAACGACGGCGGCATCGCGGTCCTCACCTTCCGCTACGCGCCGGAGCGCCGGGAGGTCCTGGGCTACGGCCGCAGCCTGGAGGCGGACGAGAAGGTGAAGGGCGGTGCGGCCCTGGCGGCCCCACTCTACGGCTTCGGCGCCCGGCGGGCTCTCAAGCAGCAGCTTCGGAAGCGGAGCTTCGACCTCGTCCATGCCCACTGGATCGTGCCCAACGGCGTGGTGGCGGCGGCCGTCTGCGGGGGGAGGCGGGGAGTGCCGCTGGCCATCGGGCTTCACGGCAGCGACGTCTTCCTGGCGGAGAAGCGCGGCGTGCGCTCCCTGGCGCGCTGGGCCCTCTCCCGCTCACGGCTCCTCACCGGCTGCTCGCCGGAGCTGGTGGAGCGGGTGTGCGCCCTGGGATTCCCGGCCGAGCGCTCGCGGGTCATCCCCTATGGAGTGGACGTGGCGGCCTTCTCGCCCGATCCGGCCCGCCGGCCGCTCTGGCGGCAGCGTCTGGGAATCCCGGAGGACGCGCCGCTCCTCCTCGGCGTAGGGCGGATGGCCACCAAGAAGGGGTTCCAGGTGCTGATCGAGATCCTCCCGCGCCTGCTGGCGGAGTACCCGGAGCTGCGGGTGGTCCTGGCCGGCGGCGGCGACCTGCTGGCGGCGTTTCAGGAAGCGGCGAAGCCATGGGGCGGCCGCGGCCGGGTCTTCTTCCCCGGCTCCGTGCTGCGGGATACACTGCCCGACCTGTACCGCGCGGCCGACGTCTTCGTCCTCCCCGCGGTGCACGACGGCCGGGGGAACGTGGACGGCCTCCCCAACGTCATCCTGGAGGCCATGGCCAGCGGCCTGCCGGTGGTGGCGTCCCGGATCTCCGGCATACCACTGGCTGTCGAGGACGGGCGGACAGGGCGATTGATTCCGGAGCGGGACGGCGAGGCGCTCCTCGGGGCGCTCCGGCAGACGTTGGCGGACCCGGGCGCGGCGCGGGAGATGGGGCGGCAGGGGAGGAGAAGAGCCGAATTGGAGCTGACGTGGGATGCCGTGGCGGGGCGGTACCGGGCGGGATACGAGGAGGCGTTGGCCGGCGGGCCGCTCTTGCCGATGCCGGTTTGATTCCATATACTTCATCCACTTCTTCAGCCTTGGAGGCTGCCGAAAGCGGAGAGTTTTTCACCTGGATCGATGACGACCAAGAAAGAGACTCGTCCCGGCATCACCAAAGCCGACCTCGTTGACGTGGTCTACGAGCGGCATGGCGGATTGACGAAAGACGAGGCGGCGCAGATCGTCGACGTCATCTTCCGTACTGTGAAGACCACGCTGGCGGACGGCCGCACGGTGCGGATCAAGAACTTCGGCACCTTCGAGGTGACCCGCCGGCCTGGGCGCGTCGGGGTGAATCCGATGAGCGGAGAGAAGATGTTCATCCGTCCCCACAAGGGATTGAGCTTCAAGCCGGCCCGCCGCCTCAAGGACGAAGTGACTCCCCTGCGGAAACCCGAGTAGCCCAGATGGCAGCGAAGGCCCGGGTCCAGAAGCGGCTGTACCACAAGATCGGCGAGGCGTGCAAAGCCCTCGGCATCCAGCCCTACGTCCTGCGCTACTGGGAGACGGAGTTCCCGGCGTTGACTCCCAGCAAGAGCCGCTCCGGCCAGCGGGTCTACAGCGAGAAAGAGCTGGAGATCATCCGGCGGATCAAGGAGCTCCTCTACGACGAGGGGTACACGATCGCCGGCGCCAAGAAGAAGCTGGAAGCTGAGCTCGCCTCCGGTTCCCTGGGGGAGCGGGACGAAGACGAGGGAACGGTTTCCCCGGCGCCGGTGGCGAAGTCGCCCGCTCCCAAGGCCGCCCCACCCCGGCGAGAGCCAGCCGTCAGGGAGAGCCCCGCGCTTGACACGGACGCCCCCGAACGGATACAAACCCTCGTCTCGGGGATCGAGGACGCCCTGCGGGAAGCGCGCGAAATACTGACGCTCCTGGGGTCGAAGCCGTCTCCGTGACCCTCCGCAGTTTCGGTCGGGACGTGGCGCAGTCTGGTAGCGTACCTGAATGGGGTTCAGGGGGTCCCGGGTTCAAATCCCGGCGTCCCGACCACTTACCTCCCTTTAGAATCAAGAGTTTAACACGCCGAGCCGGTCCTCCGCAAGTAGGGGGTTGTACGCAACTTGTACGCGTTCCCTTCGCTGCCCGGGGTGGAAGGGTTGTACGCACTCTGCCGAGCTCGGCCAACGGCGAGTGAACCGGGCGAGGCGATTCCCTGGGCGGGAGGGAGCCTCGCCAGATGCGTACAACCCTGTGGTGGGGGGTGTCAGCGCGGGCGGCGCCCGCGGCGTACTCTCTGGGAGGTCATGGTTTGGCGGCCCTTCTGGCGCCAAGCCCACAGCTCTCTGGCGGGGTAGCGGATCCCGGCTTCGTTGCGATAGGCCGGTCCGGTTCCCTGGGTGCGCCAGTCGCGGGCCGTCTTGGAGGATACCCGTTCGATGTAGGCGAGCTCTGGTTCGGTAAGATCCCGGAGGTCGACGCCCTGAGCCGCGGCCCAGCGAACGACCTCTTCCCAGGTCGGAAACGCCAGGACGGCCGTCAGACGGTGGATGTCGTGCCGAACACCTTCGGGGAGCTCGGCAGGAGCCGGGGCCCGAAGAGCCTCCAGAGCCGTGGTGAGGCGGTTACAAGCCTCCACCACCTTACCGGCGCCGGATAGCTCAAGCACGGTCTCCATCGCTCCGGTGAGCGCGTCCAGGGGGTGGCGGTTGCTCTCGGCGGTCATCTGGAGGTTCTTGGGCTGTTGCCTCGTGGGGCGCTCACGGGGAGTTAATCTACTTGTATGTAGTTAAAAGTCAAGGGCCTCTTCGCCACGGGTGTAGGCTCGGGACGGGTTGAGGAGCAAGCGGAGACAGCCAGGCAAAGGGACAGGCAGTCTGGTCTGCGTCGGCGGAGCTTAATTGGGTATCCCCAACGGGAGCGAGTTCGAACACCTCCGACCGGCTAACAGACTTCCTCCGCCGGATGGACACCCTGCGCCGCCTTCCCTGGGCAGCGTAGCAGTGGTAGAGTGACTGAAGATCACGGTGTCACTGGTTCGATTCCGATCCTGGGCACCAACAAACCCTCTAAAATCAATAATT
Organism: Thermoanaerobaculia bacterium; assembly: GCA_036275055.1. GTDB lineage: Bacteria > Acidobacteriota > Thermoanaerobaculia > Multivoradales > UBA5704 > DATARR01. The sequence continues at coordinate 12,366 of DASUEN010000295.1, read as the reverse complement.
TGGCGCAGTAGTCAAAAGGCGGCCGTTTTTTGCGCTGAGGACGCTCTGGGGAGCAATTGGGGCTCGTCTCGCAGGGACTGGGGACGCGTTCGATATTGGAAGGCTCGCTATAAGGATTTGCCTCTTGCCCTCCCCCCGGCAGACTGACTCGACGCGACCCCTTGCGCTTCAGCTAACCGTCGCCTCGCGGGGGTCCGAACTTGAACAGGGAGAGGGGCCTTGCGTGGTAGTACTGCGCCTCCGGCAGGAGTGCGGTGCGGAGACCGCACCTCGCCGCAGACCAGGCAGATCGGGAAGGCCGCTGGCCTCCGCGCGCCGCCTGTGTCGGCCTCTTCGCGCCCAGGGCCGCAAGCTCCTCCGCCGGTTCCCCTACAGCCTCCTTCGTTGGCTCGAAGGGGTAGGCCGACTGAGCATTGCCCGATTCATGGTCCGCCTGATCGTGGCAACCCTCACTCTCGCCCTGGCACCGGTCTATATGCGCCTTGGGCGGCGCTTCATAGCCCGCCCTTCCGAATGTTCTACGGACAGGTTGTGGTCACGCCGCCCTCGATGACCGAAGCCTCCTGGTTGATGCAGCTCCAGGTCGCAAATCCTGAACAGCAGGATGCATTGCTTTCACAAGCAAGCCCTATGTCCCTTTCGTTGACCACAACCACCTTTCTCGAGACCCTCCGCGAGATCCAGCCCTGGATGATCCGGCAAGAGCCCGCCCTTAGCACCTACTGGGAGCTGCGAAACCGCCTGGAGCAGAGCCTGAAGCAGGAACGTCACGGTTGACCGCCCACCCTCTAGCTTCACTTCTTGCGCCGAGGCGGCTGGCGTCGAATCTCTTCGAAGCCTGCCTCTGACAAACTGTCCCGAAACACGGCATAGTAGTCAGCCACCATTCGCTGGATGGCATAATCGCGGTCTCCAGAGATCTTCTTCAAGAGCGGCCTGAAGATCTTCTGAACGATGATCACTTCTTTGCCACCCGTCGGCTCTGTGTGAAGGATGAGGAAGAAGGCGAGCCGGCGATCCCTCACATTGCTGCTGTATGCGAGGGCCCTCAGCGCATCCTCGTAAAGAACCTTCTTCCGACCTTCCCTCTCTGTCTGGTAGAAAAATCCAAGAACCGAGTTGGCGTCGCGCTCCATCTCTCCACCCACCTGAGGAACGATTCTCAGCCGCTCCGGCCGGTACCAGGAGAGAGCCTGCAACTTGGCGAGAAGATCACTGGGCCCCAAGCTTCCAGCCTTGTACAGGTAGTGCACGCGGTCGAGGACATGAAAGACGATCCACTCCCGAGTCAGGACCCGATTCTCACCCTTTTTCTCCTGCGTCGGCTTGTCGCGGACGGGCTCGTTGGGCAGGTACCTCAGGAGGAGTTGTAACGCAGCGTCGCTATCGCCGTCGCAAGTACGTATGGCGGCATCGGCCGCTAGCCTCCCCAGCGTGCTTGTAACCCCGAGGGGCTCACAGCCCGCCAGGTGCGGGACGCACCGTAACCACTCCTCCTGCGAAGGTACGCGGTCGAACACTTTCGTCACCACAAGCTCGAAATAATCCTGCAGCTTCGCCGTAGCCACGGCTGCCACCATCCTCTGGAGGACTGCAAGGCACGTGTATGGCGCCATGGTGCTCGGATCAACTTCGCCGAGAAAAACGAGAACTGTGAAAACCTCTCTAGGTTCCTCGGGAAGCCAGCCTTTCTCTTGAATCCAGCGGACAGCGATCGCCTGCAAGGAAGGGCTGGCTTTCGATGCTGCAAGCCAGCGCGCCGCATCCGGAAACGCGGGGTTTCCCGCCGCTTGCTGCCAAAAGCTCTCCATCCTCCGAATCCCATCGTCGGTACCACCGAGTTCACGATCGGCAAAGAGGAAGAGAAACTCCGAGACCCCTTCCCTCGCATCGCGATCCGCCACTGCTTCAAGCCAACCCTCTCTCGCGATGGAATTTGCATCGGCGAGAAGCGCTTCAAAAATCGAGGACGCGACCTGGAAGTACCAGAAGAAGGGGACTTGGAGTGCTACCCGGCCAGGATTGGGCGAAGAATCCTCGAACGTTTCAAGCAACCCCGCCTTGGCCAGCAGAGACAGCACCTCCGAGACCCGTCCGGGGTCCTCCAGGACAGCTCCCCCAATCTGCTTGGCTTTCCGCACGATGAGGGCGATAACCTTGGCGCGATTTGCGTATGGTACGCACTCTTCAAGGAGGGCTCGCGCCACTAGCCGAATCTGTTCCTCATCAGGCATGCGGCCTGGCAAGCTTTCTCGCTTAAGGACAACCCAGCGCTTCCTCCAGAATCTCTCAACAAAACCGATAAAATGGAGGTTGACGAGCGTCTGGGCGTCCTCTTCTCCAAGAAAGTCGAGTAGAACCCACGCGATCTGCGGTGTATTGAGATGCCGGGTCTGCCTCCGCCAATTGCCGGCTTCAGGAGAGGCCAAGTCGTCCTGTTTCAAGTAGCTCAGCAACTCCGTCTCTTCAGGTTGATAAATCTCTATGTATTCTCGGATCAACTGCTGGCCAAGCCGCTTGCTCTCATTGACCTCATCGAGCCACAGCCACCCGCCGACCTGACGGATGGTGGTTGGATCTGTCCACTCGGTGCTTTTGGCAACGTCGCTTCGCCGTTTAGATTGACCGTCACGCGCGCTCTCCGGCAGAAGGCTGAAGGCCTTCCAGAAGTGCTCGGTCTCGGCGAGCTCGGCATAGGAGGTTGCCGGGAGCGCAATCACCCAGTGAAGACAGGCCAGATGTGTGGCTCTCGCGATCCAGGTTTCAAATGCCCGAAGATAGGCCTCCCTGCCAGCCACCCATCGGTGAAGGTCGTCGACCAGGAGGATGAGCTTGGGCGCCTTGGCTTGATGATGTTTCCCGACCTCGATGAAATACTGATCGAGTTGTTCCAGGTTCGACCAGGGATATCCTGAAATTTCTCGGACTCGCTCTAGGACCTGCTCAGAAAGCGTGGAAGGATCTTCCGTGGGCCGCAACCACAGAAGAAAAGGCCGGGGGTCCTCGAACGTTGCCTGATCCATTCCCGCTTCTACAGGCTTCGGCCCCAGGTCGGGGTCGAGGTACGTCAGAACGTGACTTTTCCCGGAGCCGGTTCCCCCGGCGATTAGCAAGCATCGGCAGAATCGAGGGGTCCCGACCATCTCGGCGAGATTCCGGAGCTTTGCTCGGATCCGCCTGAGCCGTTTCAGCTTAGTGATGACGGGAGAGTCTCCGACCTCGTTATCAAACTCGTCCTCCCGAAGGCCCGTCTCTTTCTCTAGTCTCCGGATTTGCGGCCCCAGGATATTCTTTTCTGCGTTCGCGGGGAACGCGCGAGCGATCCGGTCTCGGAGCAGCGGATAATCAGCTCGCGTATCGAGTGCGAAGAGATCTTTGCAGAGCGTTTCGAGGCTCACGTCTTCGTCCACGTCGGCCTTGAGGAGCGCAATGGCGGACTCCACCTCCTTATGCCATGGTGGGTTGAAAAGAAGTTTCGTCCACAGGTCTTTCACCACGGCCAATTGAACCAGAGGCTCGCGGGATTCCAAGACTTGGAGGCGGTACGTCGCTCTCGCGTTGGCCTCCTCGTCAGTCCAGCGCTTGACAAGCTCATCCCAGTTTGGCGGTGCCGGTGCTACGGCTCGCCGAAGATAACGGCCGAGCGCCGATACAACCTTGAAGGCGAGGTCTTCCGGCGTGGTAAAGGTATCGCGCACCGTCTCCCTCTGGAGCTTCGCGCGAAACTGTTGCAGCTTCGATTTTGCCTCGCCTTGGTCGATATACGTTTCCGGCCAGGAGTAGTCTTCCCGTACCAGATAGCAGAACCTTGGCTTGCTCCGGCGCGCCGCCTCGTCATATTCCATTTCTGTGATGGAGATGCTTGAACCCTCCGGGATGTAGCCGTAGCGGTGCGCATAGATTCCCACGAAAAGGTCGCACTCCTGCACTTCCTGAAGGCAGGCTAGGGTTGGCGCCCCAGGCCGAGCACCAAAAATCTCCATCCGGGAAGCCTCATCACCAAGTCGCTGGATGGCCTCGGCAACCCGTTCACGGTGCTCCACGAGATCAAGGCGCGTAGAACTGAGAAACACTCTCATGCAGGCCTCCCTTTCCTCACTCCAATCCCAACGCAAAAATCGCCGCCCGCGTCAGCGAGTCATAGGCGTGCACATGCTTCAAGCGGGCAGATCGCTCGCGAGATCACCTTTCACTCCTGACTCGGCGCCGGCCAGATCCTGACCGCATGCCTAAAGAGCTCCTGCGATCGGCTCAAGATCGCCGCCTCATCCCACTGGTCTACAGAAAGAAACTGCTGATTGATCGGCAAGAGGGACGCCGCCTGAATGGCTGGTTTTTTGACCTGCCAGGCGCTGTGCGAAATTGCCGAGTTCGGCGGGCTCGCCACGATGGTCAGATTCCCGACAGTCTGAAGCATCTCGTTGCGCCGTCGTGAAGCCGCCGCGATGGGGTCGTCCTCCGGTGCGGCCTGAATCTCCTGCCAGGAAAGGCCCCGCGAGCCGTCTGAAAGCAACCAATTCGCAATCCAACTCTGGGGAAGGATGTGCTCTACAGTGAGCTGGCCATCAATGCTGATGGGCTCGTTGCGGGACGTCATGTACGCTTCATTGAGACGCCAGAGGATATGGACGACTTTGGGGTTCTGCAGCATCTGGTACACGTGGCGTCTCTGCCATGCGTTATGCAAGGCGAGGTCGCCGGGCCACTCCGTCGACTCTCCCTTCAGGGAGCTGAGATGCCGCGCGATCTGCTCGGGAGACGGCTTGTCAGTCTGCAAGGTTCGCGTAAGGTTCAGAAAGACGCGATTGTAGTTCTTTGTTGTCAGGCCGCAGAAGGCCCGCCGGAGCATTCGAGGATGACCGAAATCGCCTTCCATTACGCGTCAGAAATTTCTGCTGCAAGCAGCGCGAGGAGAAGGGGGTATGCGGTGCGGATATCGAACCTGTCTAAGAACGTCACCAAGTTGTAGAGAACATCATCCTTCGTTGGTGCGATGATGCGCCGGAAGTGCCCCCCCTGCCGAGCGAGCGTCTCCGACTCTTCTCGTACGGAGGTGAAGGGCTTTTGCCGCTCGATCCAATGCTTGTACTCTACGAACAGATGCCGGATGGGAATGTCCGTCCCCTGTCGACTCGCCAGAAAGTGCTGAAGATAGAGGTCGCTCCGGGGCCGGCTGAGACGTCCCTGCCGGACTTCGACACGCCAGAAGGGATCATCGAATTGCTGCCAGTATTCCCGATAGAGCGCCTCCTGCTTTTCGCCCTGCCGAGCCGCCCTGAGAAAAATGAAGTTCCTGAGAAGATCAGCTGGCAGAAGCGGCTCGCCGCGTTCATTGAGCGTCTCGAAGATGATCTGGGCATCGTCATCATGATCTAGGTCGATGACCACCACCTTGAGCGCATTCTTGAGAGCCTGGAAGCACTCCTCCATCCTCGCGGGCAAGGGAAAAACCGCGGCGAAGGGGAGCTCACCCTGAGAGCCCAGGAAGAACTCAGAGAGCCGATCATGAAAGAACAGGTAGGCCTCGATCATCTGCGGCCGGGGGTCGGGCTTGCGCGCGAACTTGCGTTTGGTGAGGGGGTGTTTCTCCTCCAGCTTCTGTCGAGTGCAGGAGAGGATGACGTCGGCGAACAGAGTCCTGTCCATCTGCGTCGGCCAAACCTTGAACTGGTCCGTCACGGGATTCGCCATCCTCGCTGCCCGCGCCGCGAGCGCTCCGACCCGCCTCGCCCGGCTCTCCTGCTCGGCCAAGAAGCGGCCCAGCAGAGAGTTGGGATCGGCCGGCGCCGGGGCACACCCGTTCTCTGAGCAAACGTCGCGAAACGCCGCCAGGAAGATCTGGATCGTTGTGAGCCTCTGCTGACCGTCGATGACCTGCCGCTTCTCGACATGCGTGGTAGGTGTCTGCTTCTGGTCGAGAACCATCGCTCCGAGAAAATGAACCGGAGCATCCTTCTGCCCTTCGAGATATTGCAGAAACTTGCGCTCGATATCCTCCCAGAGAGGCTCCCATTGTTGGTCCTTCCCCCAGACGTATTGCCGCTGGAACATGGGCACTTCGAGCGTCATCTTCTTCTCGAAGATCGCGAGAAGGGGGACTGCATTTGCATTCATACACTAAGCTCCTGATGTCTCTGTATTTTGCCCTTTACCCTTCCACCCCCAACAGCACCGCCAGCTCCTCCAGAAACTCTCCCACCATCGTCCGATCCCCCAGCCCCTCCCCGCTGATCATCCGCACCTTCCACCCCTGCGCCTCCGCCTTGGCGCGCAGAATCCGGTCCTTCCGCTGCTGCTCTGGATTCCCGTGAATTCGCTTCGACAGACCATCTACATAGACCAGCAGTCTCTGCTCAGGCCATGCGAAGTCCGCTACCGTCACCGAGCCGCCGCCCAATTCCAGCCGGTACTGCGCCTCCGGTGGGAGTGGGAATTTGCTCTCCTTGAGGACCGCGAGGAACTTGTCCTCCTTCGGGCTCTCGGTCGCGCCCGCGTGATCTTTCTCCTGGACGAAGTTCGGTGCGAGGTCGTGCTGTTTCTCGAACAGCCCGTCAAGCTCGCTCAACGCATCCAGAGCTACATGCCGGTCCAGAACCCCGTGATGCTGCTGGTTCCGGAAGTGAAGAAGACAGCGATAGCACGCCTTCTCACACCCGCAAGCGGCTAGCACACCCCGCGCCGCATCCCCGATCCGCTCCCAATGCTCCATCATCAGCGGCAGGAACCCGCTCCCGCCTGGTAACGGATCGAACAGAACCCCCAGCGTCTTGCCGTGCTCGTTCACCAGTAACTCGGTCTCAAGCTCGGTCTCTCCCATCTCCAGAATGCGACGGCAGCCGATGCGGAGCGCTTCGAGAGCATTGGCCGCACCCGCGTCATGGTTGAATGGCCCCAGGACCAGGAGATCCGAGCGGACGTCCACATGCAGCGCATGCCACTCGACCGGCTTGCGGCAGCGTTTCTGGTGGTGTTCGGAGAAATTCTGAATCTCCACGACCGACGCGAGTGGAGAGCGCACCTCGCCGCAGACTAGGCAGATCGGAAAGCCGCTGGCCTCCGGCCGCGGCGCCGCCGGTCCCGGCTTCTTCGTGCCCAGGTTTACAGTCCGCAGATTGCCCTCGCGGAAGAACTGATACGGCACCAGACCCACGCGCCCTCGGTGCCCACCTCGATGCTCCGGGAGCTGCAGGGCATACTGCCAATAGGCGCGCCGGTGCCTGTACTCCTCCTGATCGGAGATCCGGCCGAGCCCTTCGAGCTCCACGTCGATCATCTGGATCGAGCTGAACGAGATTCCCGGCTGCTCGCCCCCTTCCGTCGCCCGGTCCGGCCGGATCACCCGCTGGAGCTTGGGATCGAGCACCATCACCTGCTCCAGCGACTCGGGCCGGAACTGCGGGTCCTGTGCCTTGAGCCGATAGATCTCGAGGGATGACATCCGGTACTGCCGGCGGTTCGCATAGATCAGGCTCGCCGGCGCCAGTTCGCGCAACGCCACCGCGACCGGCCGGCTGAGATCGATTGGCGGATCCACGCTCTGCGCCCGCACATGGTCCCGAATCAACGCATAGCCTGGGAAGAACCCCCGCCGCGCCAAATACGAAATCGAATAGTTGTCCTGCGAGTCCGCCCAGAGCCGGTTGAGCGCCGCCTCATAGCTATTTCGGCGCGAGAGATCCTCGTAGCCGAGATGCTCCCCCTCGTCCTGTCGCTTCCGTAGCTCGCTCAGAATGCGCTGGTAGTTCCGCACTTCCGCCCAGAGCGTCGCAATCACCCGCTCGAGATCCCCCGGCATCTCCCGCACCATCTCGCGCAAGGCCTCGTCGGCCACCACCCACGCGTCGTCTTCGGGCCATTGCGCCTGGAACGTCGCAACGAGCGACGCGAGAAGACCTTCCTCGTGCTTCGCGAGCAACGCCCGCAATCCGGCGAGGTCCGGCGCGCCGGTCCGGTAGCGCCGCGTCTTCGGGTCGTCCTCGGCCCCCTTGATCCCGAAGTAGTGCCAGACGAAGGTCGGGAACGTCTCTGCGAGAACCTCCTCGGCTCCCGGAAGGCCGCGTAACACGGTGAGAATCGCCGAAAACACATGCTGCCGCACTAGAGGCTCATTCCGCATCGAGAAGCCCGGCACCCGCACCTCTCCCGAGATCATCGATGGCGGCTGGCCATAGAAATACTGATCGTGCTGCACGTTCCGGCAATAGGAAAAGATCGCGCCGATCCGGTGCCGCCGGCCGGCTCGCCCCGCGCGCTGCGCATAATTTGCCGGCGACGGCGGCACGTTGCGCAGCAGCACCATCTCCAACGGCCCGATGTCCACGCCCAGCTCAAGCGTCGGCGTCGCCACCAGGCAGTTCGCCCGCCCGCCCGTCTTTTTGAACTCCCGCTCCGCCTCTAGTCGATCCTCCTTGGGCACCTGGGCCGAATGCTCCCGCGACAGCAGCGGCACAAATTCCCGCTGCGTGTACTGCACCACGTCGAAATGCTGCAGGTCCCGAGCCTCCAGGCTGACCTTTCCCTCGCACCGGTAGGCCCGGCAACGCCCCGAAGGGAGACTCCGTCCTGCCGTCTTGCCGCAATGGCGGCAGACGAAACGCTTCTCCGTGTGCTGGATCTGGATCTGGTCGACGTTGACCTGATACCCCTCCGAGATCCCTGCCAGATCCTGGATCTTGCCTTGACTGAAGATCTTGATCCTCCGGGGGACCAGGAGCTTGTTGGTGGCGAGCCACTCGAATGCCGCGTCGAGAAAGGTCTCGATTTGCTCTCCGCGGCACTCCGGAAAGGCCGCGGCAATCAGCCGCTCGGCCGCCGTGGACCGATTCTTCGAATGAAGCCCGATCGTATAGGTCCTCTGCTTCTGATCGCCCAGCCGCCGGACGATGAGATGGGGCCGGTAGTGCTCCTGCACCGTGACGATCCCTTCCCGGATCTCCCGGTCCCGGTCGGTCCATCGCCGGCCCAGAAGCGGATGGCTGACCGCGTGCTTCAGCCGGAACAGGTCCAGCAGGGACTCGACCGTATCGACGACCGCCTCGGGCGTGGTCTTGAACTCCTGCGCCCACTGTTCGGCCAGGGGACCGATCTCGTCCCGGCCCAGCCCCTCGTAGTCCACCCGGGCGAGCCCGAGTTGCTCCAGGCTATTCCGCCGCTGGCGCTCACTCCCCGCGAACAGCTCCTCGATTAGGAGCCAGCGCAGCCGCTGGATCGCCGGCTCCCGGTTCTGCCCCTTCGCCGGAATGAGCCCCTCCGACGTCGCCAGGTTCGCCACCTCCGCGACCAGGTTCTCGAAATACCACCGCCGGCTCGTGTCCCCCGTCAGCACCCGATACGCCATGTGCCGCAAACGGAAACGAAGCGAGCGCCCCTCCATCCAGCCCGCCTGGAACGCTGCATCCTGCCGCGAGTCGGCAAAGATCAGCACCTTGCGCAGATCCGGCTCCGGCATGCCCGAGAGCATCGTCTGCGCCAGGATCATCACATCGTTGACCTCGGTCGACCTGACCAGGGTGACGATCGGGCTCCGCTCGCTACTGCGCGCCCCGCACGCCGGGCAGGTTGGAATGGGCTGCCTCCAGGTCTGGACCTCGACGAGAGGCCCCGAGCGGGAGCACTTCGGGCCCAGGCAGCTCCCAGAGCGCTCCTCGTGCAGGCCCCCACAATACCGGCAGAGATAGCGGATCTCGCCTGGCCGGCCCGCCTCTTCGTCTCCCGTGATCAGCCGGTCGGTCAGAAGGATGCCTTGCTCGTCTTCGTCCACTCCCTCCGGTGGCAGAGGACCCGCCCCGACTAGCCTCTGGAACCCGTTCACCTTCGTCCCGTCATCGACAGCTTCGGCCGGAGCGGGATGAAGGTGCACGAAGGGCTGGCCGCACGCGCGGCAGAAGGAGAGCGGCAACGCGATCTCATCGCCAGGGCTCCTCTCGGAGAACAGAAGCTGCGCCGCCGGCTCTTTCCCTGGGCCATGCCAGCGAAGCCACAGACCGGAAAGACCCTGGACAAAGAAGTGGAGCTTCGGCCGCAGGAGCGGCTCATCGTCGCGCCGCGCCAGCGCCCCCAATGTCAGATAGGCCAGGATCTCGGCCTGCAGGTCGAGCACGCTTCGCTCCTGCCGCCCGCCCAACGGCCGAATCCGCGGCAGCACCTCGTCGAGCGTGACCGGCCGGATGAAGACCTCCTGGAGCGTCTCCACCAAGCGGTTGGGCGCGAGCAGCTCCCACAGTCGGTCCAGCGAGTTGCGCCCGGCAGGCGCCGACTGCCCGCAGAGCTCCTCGGCCAAGCGCAGGACCTCGTCGGGCAGCGCATGGACCTCTTCCGCCACCAGCAGATCGCGGACGCTGCCGAGGATCTTCGCGAGCAGCGCCTCCGGGCGATCCGGCACCGGCGGCACATAGCGATCGCCGGACGCCGGCCGGAGCCGCTGATACTCTTCGAGCACGATCTCGATCGACTCCGGCCGGACCCCGAAGAGCCGGGACCCGAAATTGCGGAGCTGCCCCTCGGTCCCTGCGGACTCCCGCTCCGTCACCGTCGCCGAGCTGCCGATGCACAGGATCTCATCCGGACCCGTTCGTGCCACGCTTCGCAACCGCCGCAGGAGGCAGGCGACTTGTGAGCCGAGCGCGCCCGTGTACGAATGCACCTCGTCCAGCACGAAGAACCGGAGCGGCGCATCCCGGAACAGCGCAAGGTCCTTGTCGCGCAGCAGGAGGTATTCGAGCTGCGCATAGTTGGTGAGAAGAATCCGCGGCGGCCGCTCCAGGATCTCCTTGCGGGAAACCCGTTCTTCCCAGGGCAGGTCAAGCTCCGTATGGAGGCGCTCGGCGCGCTCGATCTCCGCCTCGGTGTAGGCCCGGGGCTCCATCAACCGCTTGGGATTCGCGTCGACGTCCGGCGTCTCGCCAGTGTACCGGGCGAAGGGGATGCGCGATCCGGCGAGGAGGCGCCGCAGGCGTTCGAGCTGGTCGTTGACCAGCGCATTCATCGGATAGATGAGCACGGCCACCACGCCCGGCGCGGCGTCCGCATCGCGGAGCTTCAGGCAGTGATCGAGAATCGGCAGGAGGAACCCCTCAGTCTTGCCAGAGCCCGTTCCCGTCGCGATCAGGACGTTGCGGCCCCCGGCGGCGACCCGGAGAGCTTTCTCTTGGTGCTTGTAGAGGGATTTGAAGTTGAAAAGCCCGTTCAGTCCCCGGTGGAGGCCCAGCGCCTTCTCGGCGAGCAGGTCCTGGAAGCTGGGTCCCTGGACGAACGGCCGGTTGAGATAGACGTACGGGCCTTTCGCCAGCCGGTCGCCCGTGCCCGGGCCGTAGGAGAGCCCGATCGTGAGCTGCTCAGCGAGCCTCGGGTCCGAGAGCCGGAAGGTGGTGAGCAGGTAGCGGCCGTATTGATCGAGGACATCCTTACCGAACTGGATCGGGTTGAGACTCATACGGGACTCCGTTCAGAGCTTCGCACGGTAGCGGGTGCCGCGCTTCTCGCCGGTGCGCTCGACCAGGCCGGCTTCGAGGAGCTCTTGGATGGTCTGGGGCCAGTCAGCGGACGTGAAGCCGGTGTTCTCCAGAACGTCGGCACGGGATCGCCAATCGGTCTGCTGGCGGAACCATGTCAGGAGGGCCTGGGCCTCGATTGAAAGGCCGTTCGCGCTTGGGCGCGCATCCTCTGCCAGGACGGGCCGGTCGGTGAGGTACATACGGTCTGCGTTCTTGTCGGCTCCCGGCTCCGCAACTTCCGCCACTTCCCAAAGCTCGACCTGGCGGCTCACCGGGAAGAGCGGCGGCTGAACAGGAGCGGGAAACGACAAGATGTAGCTGACAGTCGTGCCGTCATCAGCCTCCTTACTGCGGCTCGATCTGGTCCGGGAGGGCTTCTTGCTTTCATGGAGGCCTTGGGCGAGTTCTTTATTGAAGCGCTCTTGATTCAGGTAAGAGAGCTTTCTAAGGATCTCTCTACGAACCTCTTCCGAGATGGTAAAGCGGAGGCGATCCCCCTCTGGTAGATATGAAACCTGATAGAAATCATGATCTAGTTCCAGATGGCCCCAGTCGTAGGCAGCAATTATTGCTTTGTCAAGATTGGCTTGCATTTGCCGAAGGCGCTGGATATCGGCTGCTGCCACTGTTCGGTCGTGAAACTGTCGCATGATTCTAGTGAGTCCTCCGCGATTGCGAGCGAGCAACTCCTCGCGAAATTGGTGAAGGTCTCTGCCGATCTCCGAAAGAAGACTTGATCTGTGTTCCTTCGGTAGCGTTGGAAATGTATGAGCACACCTCTTCGGGCTATAGGTCAGATCTGCCTTTCTTCGAAGGCCCCAGTGCCATGCCCACTCAACATGAAGCGAGCTTTGAAGCAACGCAAAGTCGGACC